>NZ_JAKRFY010000008.1:0-359811 GCF_022347805.1 Pseudoalteromonas sp. Of7M-16
CCGGTACAGGAGCAGCACCCGGTACAGGAGCAGCACCCGGAACAGCGGCAGCACCCGGTACAGGAGCAGCACCCGGTACAGGAGCAGCACCCGGTACAGCGGCAGCACCCGGTACAGGAGCAGCACCCGGTACAGGAGTTGACGTAGGTGCGAACTGTTGTTGAACTTGTCCAGCTTGAATATTTGTATCTGTCACAGCATGAGCGGCAAACGCTTGTGACGCAGATTGTCGTACTGGTGCGCCACCTAATTTTTCATCGTTGTAGCAAAGTTGGACGTTTAGAAGTTTGACCGAAACCACTCGACCATTCGCACCAGTGTACGCAGAGACTTCTAGCTCAGCGCGTGCCCATGAACCAGCGTACACAGCAGAGCCGTGAATCTCTGTTTGACCATCAGCCGAGACACATCCAACAGGATCAACGTTTTTAACAGATAAAATAAACATCCCCGCCGAACCTTTGCGCACTTGACCTGGTATAGGATTACCGTTTTGGTCTTTTTCAAACATGGTATCGCCATCCTTAAATGACGGTGGGAATTGAATACCCATACCGGGTGCTATTGCTTGATCATACGGGAGTTGCCATTCTTCCATCGTCACTTCGTTCAATGCCTGAACAACATTGTCGAACGACGTAGGTTGATTGTTGATTGGGCACACACCTGTTTTCGGTATCATCATCGATACGTCATATTTAGGTGTATCTGTTGGGTTTTGTGCATGTGGTTTATCTAAATGCGGATAACTAACACGAAAAACTGTTGAATGAATAACTCTTGAAGCCATTTTTTAAAGTCCTTATTTAATACTATCGAACACACCTACAGCACTAGTACTTTGTGCTGCACGCTTATCACTGAGCGGTGCAAGCGTCGTGCTAGCAGGTGGTTTAATGAAATGTTTTTTAACGATTGATTCTGATACGATTTTCTTTAAAGCGGTCATTGATTTGAGCTTTGGTTCTAGTAAGTCAGCTTTGGCTACACCTGTTTGCACAGCCTCGGCAATGAATGAGTCTTGATCCTCACATTTAGATTTAGTGATTGCTTTAACCAGCTTACAACCTTCAATTTTTCCACCAGCTCGTGCGACGTCTACAGCGTGAAGTTGAAGCGCCTCAAGGTTTTTCTTCATTGCTGCAACTTCTTGATAAACATGGGATACTTCTTGAGCCGTTAGTTTGTTTACTGGCTTATCGAACGTTGATAAATCAATAGTGCGCTTCATGCGTGCACGGCAGAAACCCCGTGCAGGGCAATATTTACAGTGCTCACCAGCCGTCGCTAGGCTATTCGGGTTGTGGTTTGCATTGATTGCATATGAAATGCGAGCGTGCCAATCGCGCATTTGCTCAATTGTCTGAACGCATGTGCGAATGGGACCATTTTTATGATTAGCACGAGGTTGAATGATTGTGCTTGATACGTATTTGACGGTTTGCCAAAGGTTGAATGTATCTAACACAGCAACAGCGTAGAACGCAGCCTGTGAATTACCTTCAACCTCAACAACTTCATAACCATTCTTGTAATCAATGACAAAAACCCAGTCACCAACAATTACAATACAATCAGATGTACCAAACACACCCGATCCAATAGAAACGATACACACGCGTTGCTCAAGCATTGGGGAAACGTTGTATTTCGCGCACAATTCGCGAATATGACCCACGTAAATTTGTACAGCGTCAGCCATTACTTGATCAACGGTGTGATCGTTAAAACTCATACCTAAACAATCGTAAGTGTTTAAACCAAAGCGTAAGCAAAACTCGCCGAGCTCATGCGCGGCTGTGCCAAGTTCAGCGGCAGGGTTTGTACCACCGTTTAAACCTTCAGTCATTCGTCCATACGCATGACAATTCATCCAAATTTTAGAGTTACTAGCACCGAGCTTTGCATGTTCCATGATGACCCCCGTAATTAAAAGCTATCTGGTTGGGCTACACTGCGTGTAAGGCACATAAAACCTTTTTGTAAATCAGTTTTTCCTGTAGCCACCCACCTTTGATCGACCCCATCAACGCCCTGTAACTCATCAACCAGTTCACCAACTTTTTCAGCCAGTTCCTTGATCTCATTCATCGCGTTAATTTCACTTTGAGTTAACTCTCGATACCCTTTAATTTTCTTATGTTGATTTTCCATGATGACCCCCGTTAGCTAGCTGCTTGTGCTGCTTTCCAGTCAACTAGTTGCTGGTTCCAAGGTGTAAGAGCATCAATCAATACTCGTAATTGAGTACGAGGGACTTGGCTGTATTCACGTACGTTGAAGTTTTCAGCGATGTATTTATCAAATGTTTCCTGACCCGCAATTTCAACGATTGATTTAACTAGATCGCTGGTGTCGTTCAGGTCACACGCATATTCATCAACAATCGCATGGAACCTTTCGTAATGTTCAGGCTTCATTAAAGTGAAATCTTTAGTGTTAAACTGCGCGAAAACTTCATCCAGCATTGAATATTCAACGCCGTGCTTTTCCGCAATCTCATTTACAGCCTTGATAGCTAGTTTTTTAAAATTATCATTTGCGACTGGTGCACCTGGGACTGGCGGTACACTAGGTACATTCGGTACATCTGGGGCTGTAGGAGCGTCACCAACAGGGGGGAATTTTGCTACATTTTCAGATGCAGACTGAACCTGTTTATCAGAATTTTTGTTCTGTTTAAGTTCTGCAACAACTTCATTGAACAACTTATCATTCACACCTCTTTTCTTCTTCCAAACACCTTTGTCTGTTTGAGTTTTGGTACTAGCATGAATACGCTCATCCCAAGGAATGCCGTTTTTATCTAGCTCAACGCTAGGTGAAGTTTTTGCTTGTTCAACTGCTTGAGAAAAACCAACTGGATCAGCAGTGGCGGCATCTTTCATGATATTGGGTAGTGTGGTCTCAGTGACGAGATCGTCACCTTCAAGCAACTCGATTACGCGGTCTAACTTACTTTCAATGTTTTCTAAAATACCCATTATATTTCCTTTTGAGTTAATCAAATGTCTGTTGACGAAAATTAAGCTAACACAGAAAAAAATAATTTGAAATATTTTTTTGCATCATTTAAGTTATGCATATTGCAACACAAAAATGAGCAAAAGGACAATGATTCAATTACGAGAACATCAGACATCAACAGTTAACCAAGCAATCAATGCGCATATGAACGGATTAAAAAACGTCTGTGTCGTACTACCTACGGGGGCTGGTAAAACTTTCGTGATAGCTGAGTTAACTCGTATTGCTCGTCAAAATTTCGGGGTTTCAATCGTGTTTGCACACCGTGATGTATTGCTTGGTCAGATAAGTGATGCGCTTTGCGTGATGCAACTACATCACTCGATTTATGCAGCTAAAAAAACAGTCAGTGACATAACAACTGAAAATCAGCAAAACCACGGTGATAGCTACTTTTCAGAGACTGCAAACATTATCGTTGCCAGTGTAGATACGTTTATCGCTCGCATGAAGAAGGGTCAAACTGAGCACCTTGCCAAAAGCGTTACTAACTGGTTCATGGATGAAACTCATCACGTACTAGCTGAAAACAAATGGGGCCGTTGTGTATCCCAATTTATTAACGCTAAAGGTGTCGGTGTAACTGCTACACCTATTCGCTCCGACGGAAAAGGTTTAGGTCGTGACTTTGACGGTGTGTTTGATGAACTAATAGTCGGTTCAAACATGGGCGAGTTGATACAACGCGGCTACCTGAGTACTTATAAAATCTATGTTCCCCCTACTCGTCTTGATGTTTCTAACGTCAAAGTCACCAGCTCCGGGGACTACAACCAGAAACAATTAGCAAAAGAATCAGATAACTCAGACATTACAGGGGATGCAGTAGAGCACTATTTACGTATCTGTCCAGGGCAACAAGCTATAACGTTTTGCGTAAACATAGAACACAGTCAGCATGTAGCTGATGAGTTCAATCGACATGGTGTAAACAGCGTAGCGCTATCAAGCAAAACCCCCGCAGCAGAGCGCGCAAGATGTATCAAAGACTTTAAAGCTGGACGTATAACTAACCTAGTTAATTGTGACTTGTTCGGTGAAGGTTTCGACGTACCCGCAGTTGTCGCGTGTATCATGTTACGTAAAACCAAATCATACAGTCTATTCAAGCAGCAATTCGGCCGAGCATTACGTGTGATTGACGGCAAGCCACACGGCATCCTGATCGATCACGTTAATAACGTGCCTGACATGATGGCTGAATACAAATTGGGTCATCCTCATGAAGATCCAGTGTGGACGCTTGAACGCAAAAGCCGTCGTGCGTCCAGTGATGACGGTTCGCGCCCTGAAGGTGTTGTATGTGTTGAGTGCTCAGCTTATTTCATACCTACCAACAAATCTACCGTCGTATGCCCAGAGTGTCAGCACGTAGAAACTAATGAAGAACGCCTAAACAGAGAAAAAGATTTTCAAGCGAAAGCAGGTACTTTAATCGAACTCGATACCGGTTTTATCGATCAAGTATTAGCAGAACGCGCAAAGGTCGATACACCTATGCACGTATTTGCACAACGTATGCAAAACGCACCGTCAATAGTGCGCCATTCATCAATCAACAACCACGCAAAACGACAACACGCCCAAGCGCAATTAAGGCGCGAGATTCAAGAGTGGTGTGTCACTACAGCGAACAAAAAACAATGGGACGTCACTCTCACACAATCAGAGTTTAAACGTGTGTTCGGCGTAAACATATTCACCGCGCAAACACTGAGTGAGCGCGAAAGTATACAGCTAACTGAAAGGATTAAGAATCATGCGGAAATGTAAGCTAAACATCGACACTTTAATCAAAGGACACACTGTGTTCGTTGAATCAGATTGGTTCAACGGTGGTGAAAGCGCGGTCATTGACATGACACTCAATTTAAAAAGTGAACACGTAAATGTCATAACGCTCCCCATACAAATAAAGAACCTACACAAATTGGGGATCACGTACTTATTAGAGCAAGAGCAAGCAAGGGTCGGTTGCTGCCTCGCTGGTTATGATTTCAAACATCGCGCGGTTCATGAAACAGACTTGATAAGTCTATGCATCCCAGGGTTAACCAGCCAATACAAAACTATATCGGTAAATGAGCCAGATGAATTTACTGTTCTCGTAACGATGACGGCTGACATCTTGGCGAAAATCCCCGGCTTTGACATTACTAGTGTTGTTTTCATGGGCTCAGTTCCACAACGAATGACGCTCAAACAATGGGCAAATAAACAACCTAAAATCATGTTTGATGAAACTAATAAATTTCACGAAGACGGGTCATATCGTAATAGTGTAATTGACAATTGGGTCAACTCTACAAGACACGTAGACCTTACAAATCTCAACCATTTAGGTAACTACACAGAATGGTTGATGCATGATTTGCTACCAAAGTTAGATGACACTCACATCGACTTACTATCAACAGCGCTACAAGTAGAAATTAAAAATCGAGAGGTCGAACGCCATGCGTAAGTTATTCGCACCGGTCCCACACCCTAGACCTCTCGATTACATTTACGATAACGAGTGTTATCCAAACTTCTTCAGTTGCAGTATTAAACATTCAGCAACTGGGACGCGTTATCGTTTTGTAATTAGTGAGTGGTGTGATGACGGACAACGATTAGCGTTATTCCTTCAGTCACTGGCTAACGCTGACGCATATATGGTCGGGTTTAACAACACACCTTATGACTATGTTTTGCTGCACTTGATCATGCAAACAGGTGGTGTGATCACTAACGCTGATCTATACGCTAAATCACAAGCAATCATTAGTGACCGTAGTGGGTTTGGTCATACAATCTGGATGAAAGACAGGTTTGTTAAACAAATAGACCTGTTGAAAATCCATCATTTCGATAATGCAGCAAAATATACGAGCCTCAAAGTTCTTGAAATCAACATGAGGGCGAAAGACGTTCGAGACTTACCATTTGACCCAACAAAACCGATTACACGAGAACAGGCTAACGAACTACTTTCATACAATGACCATGATGTCGATGAGACAGAACAGTTCTACTTTGAATCATTAGACGCTATCGCATTTAGGCAAGATTTAGCGGACAAGTACCCCAACAAAGATTGGTTAAATTTCTCTGATACTAAAATCGGCTCAGAAGTATTTATAAGAGAATTAGAATCGCAAGGCGTACCGACAAAGTTTCAAGGCGTGAAGTTACAAACACCACGTAATGAAATCAGACTTAGGGATGTAATTTTCCCCTATGTTCAATTTGAACAGCCTGAGTTTAATCGCATCAAGCAGTATTTCGAACAAGCAGTAATAAACCCAAAACAAATTAAAGGCTTTTTCTCAAATCTAACGGCAACCATAGACGGATTTGATTTTGATTTTGGTGCAGGTGGGATACATGGCTCATTGCACAAGACAATAGTTAGAAGCACTGATACACATGACTTAATTGATGTCGACGTTGCGAGTTATTACCCGAATCTCGCAATAGCAAACAATCTATTCCCTGCTCACTTATCTGAAACGTTCTGTGATGTTTATCTGGGAGTCTACAACCAGCGTAAGACATTCAAAAAAGGAACCGTAGAAAACGCGATGTTAAAGCTAGCGTTGAATGGCGTGTACGGTAACAGTAACAACGAACACAGTGTTTTCTATGACCCTAAGTACACGATGAGTATAACTATCAACGGGCAATTGTTGCTGTGTATGTTAGCCGAATGGTTGATGAAAATACCCGGTCTATCGATGGTGCAGATCAACACTGACGGTATGACGTTCCTTTGTCCTAAAGAATACCGCACCAACTATGAAAACATGTGTAAACACTGGGAGAACGTAACAAGATTAGAGCTTGAGCATGTTGATTATAAAGCTATGTATATTCGTGATGTGAACTCATACATGGCCGAAACACTGAAAGGGAAAGTTAAGCGTATTGGCGCTTATGCATGGGAACGTGCAGCGGAAAACCCCGGTACACGTGAAGTGCCTTGGCATAAAGACCACTCGTCACTGGTTATTCAAAAAGCAGCGCAAGCAGCACTTATTGATAACGTAAACATTCGTGAATTTATTACAAATCACGCTGATGATTTTGATTTCATCATTACGACCAAAGTCCCTCGGTCATCAAAACTGGAAATCATTGACCCTGTTTACTGGGGTGATGACCACGTATGTGATCGAACTCGCATCATTCAATCAACAAGCCGTTGCTATGTGAGTAAGACCGGCGGCGCTTTGACTAAGATAATGCCCCCTACCGCAACACAAATCGAGCACTGGAAAACAGGCGACCATTACCAACACATCAACACTGGTGATTACAAGGTTGTTAAACCAGGGCATAAGCCACCTAGCGGCATGTATTCACCTGTCATCAATCCGGACCGAAAAGCACCCAAACGACGGATCGGCTTGATGGTCGGTTACAAAATGCGTGAGTGCAACGGTATCAACGATTTTAATCGCTCAGATGTTGATTACGAGTACTACATCAACGAAGCCAGAAAACTAGTTGATGCACTAATTCAAGGGGAAACACGCTGTGCAGCATGACCCCAGAATCTACGGTGATACAACATCTTGTCACAAGTGTGGTAAGTCGTGGGATACAAACGACCCAGACCCACCAGAGTGCGTTAGCGATACACCGGAAACAATGACCATATTTCAAAAATTACGAAAACTTATTAAGGATAAAAAGCCATGCAAACGAACTCAGAAGTAGCACTAAAAAAAGCACTACGTGCTTATGTTCAAGAACATAACGGGTCTGGTGATTTAACAAGGTCCATAAAGCAAATCACTATCAATGAAACACTCGTTTTAACACGTGGTAATCAGTCTGCAGCAGCCCGACAACTCGGAATAAATCGCGGCTGCCTTCGTACGAACATGAAAATAGGTGGTTAGTTATGAGTAAGAAACAAGAGCGTGCCTCAACGTTAGCCGCATTTCACAACTTGTTTGTAAATCAAAAAAGAAACTCAGATGGTGGGGTGACACTAACGAAAACGCAAATTGACGCACTGGTTACACAAACTGAAGCACTATTGAAGCTCGACGGTTATTCACTGTTAGCGGTTGATGGAGTGACTAAATGAAATACATTAGCTTATTTAGCGGTGTAGAAGCTGCATCACTCGCTTTTGAACCATTAGGGTGGGTTCCTGTTGCATTTGCCGAGTTTGATAAATTCCCCTCGGCTGTACTAGCGCATCACTGGCCGAAAGTCCCTAATTTTGGCGACGTGACAACAATAACAGAGCAGCAAATTAAACAACTGGGAGAGATAGATCTACTAGTATTCGGTAGTCCATGTCAGGACTTATCAGTAGCAGGTAAAAGAGAAGGCTTAAATGGTGAAAGAAGTGGCTTGTTTAGAACAGCAATCAGAATTATCTCCTGGTGTAAAAAGCACTGCAAACTTAAAAAAGTGTTGTGGGAAAACGTCCCAGGATGCCTCAGCTCAAATGAAGGAGCAGACTTTCTCGAAGTTCTTCAAAGTCTATGCGGCTCAAAGCTCGATCAGCCCCAAAAATGGAGCGAAGCCGGTTTTTGTTTCGGTAAAAGCGGACTGGTCGAGTGGAGTGTGCTCGATGCCCAATATTTCGGAGTCCCGCAACGTAGGCGAAGAGTGTACGTTGTCGCAGATTTTGGAGACTGGACCAATAGACGACCGATATTTTTTGAGTCCGAAAGCGTGCCGGGGCATCCTAAATCGAGCTCAACGCAGAGGAAAGATACTACCGAAGTTGTTAGGGAGAACTCTTCTTCTTGGGGCTCTTGGCCTGCTAGAACAACAAATACAATCTGCGCAGCGTACGCAGAAAAAAGAGGTTTAGAGAACCAGCACATTGATAGCGGAGCAACCCTATTTGTACCAACTGGTTCTCATTGGGACAATCTAAACTCACCTCACCCGACTTTGACACAATCATCAAACACTGGTGGGATTGGAATGAGTGATCAAGAACTCTTCGCGCAACGAGGCGCCGGGCTAGTACCTTGCCTAACACCTTACGATCAGCTTTCATATGGTGAATATGGAAGTGGAAAGTTAAGCTCTACCTTGCTTGCCCGTGATTGCAAAGGACCATCAGGCCTTGTTGTACACGGCTCTCAAGACCCTTGCGTTTCAGTCGGTATAGCGCACACTGTTTGCACAAACAAAGGGCTCGAAAATGTATTACTAGAAACTGATGGAGTAAGAAGACTTATGCCCATTGAGGGGGAAAGGCTGCAAGGCATGCCTGATGATCACACTAAAGTTCCGTTTGATGGAAAAGAATTAGCGGACTGTCCAGATGGACATAGATACAAAGCTATTGGTAACTCTATGCCTATAGTCGTGATGAATTGGGTCGGTAAAAGAATTGATGAGGAGTCACATTATAATGGCTGAACAAGACTTTTACACGGTGATTGAACTGGCTGAAAGACTCGACTGTAGTGTTAGTGGGATTAACTTAAAGTTGAAGAATGAACCTGATTTCCCGAAACCTATTCCAACAGCAAAACGTGCGGTTAGAAAATGGCGAAAGCGGGATATTGATATTTATCTAGGTGTCCATGTTGAACCAGCTATTAGCCTTGAAGCACTACCACCACAACTAATACGCGCCCTATCAATAGTAGTGCAAGAGGCCGTGCAGAAAGGCTTGAATGACGTGATGAATGCGCCCCGTCATGACTGATGGGGAGGTATATAGGGGGTATAGTAGGTTTTTTTTGGGTTTGGCATATGCTTATAACTCAATATTATAACAAGCATAAACCACTGTTCTATTTAGTTAAAACTGTAAAATGGGTCTAGACCACCTTACTGGTCAGACCAGTCGGACATCCGATTAATTGTACGATTGCATTTAGTAAATTT
Source organism: Pseudoalteromonas sp. Of7M-16 (assembly GCF_022347805.1). Taxonomy (NCBI): domain Bacteria; kingdom Pseudomonadati; phylum Pseudomonadota; class Gammaproteobacteria; order Alteromonadales; family Pseudoalteromonadaceae; genus Pseudoalteromonas; species Pseudoalteromonas sp. Of7M-16. The sequence continues at coordinate 9,883 of NZ_JAKRFY010000008.1, forward strand.
AAATATAGTATTTTAATTTACATTAAAGAAGCGATTCAGAATACCAGTCCGAACCGCTTCACGGATGTTAACTCCTTATACTATATTTACGTTAGCTAAAATATCTGTAATGTATACCGTTATTTGTAGAGCAGTAATAATTACAGAAATACATTTCGAACCATTAGAGCCATTTGCCGATGGCTTTGGTTCGTTAGTTTTTTCTTTCTTTTTGTCGTCATCTCGACGGTTACTCATGTTATTTCCTCTTTAAGGTTAAAAGTTTTCTATCATATAATTACTCCTACCAAGACAAGATTTCCATTCCAAGAAACATCAACAGCCTGACAAGTTTGCCAAACTGTTAACTATCGTATCATAAAAAATCCACCTGTGCACAAAGCACACAAACATTATATTTACTACCCGAAAATATCAGACACTTTTGACGCTAATTCATCATTCAAAAGACTTTCTTTATCACTTATCAACGCTGCCGGGTCCGCTTTAACTTCCTCTAAAATACATTGCCACCGTTCGACCCAGGTCTTTTTAAGCTGAAACAAATCACTGAACTCGTAGTGTTTACCAACACCTTTGGATAGTGTTTGGTTACGAATCGCCCGTAAAACCTCAGCAGGTGCCCCCCGCTCCTGCAAATGTGTCGATATAGTTTTCCTGAAAATTTTGGGGGTGAATACAAGCCAGCCGTTTAAACATTTAAAGTTTCTAGAAAAGTAATCGCGCTCAAGCTGCTCTAAAGGGTCTTTATCATGAAACAAATACATTTCCTTATCTAGTTCACCATATTGCTCTTTAAGCTCTCCTAAGTAGTCTAGAAGCAATTTAATTACGTTTTCAGGTAGATGTGTCCACGCTTTTTTGCCGTTCTTCATAGACTCTGGGGGATGCTCTATTCTCATTTTCTGAAAGTTAATCCAACCTAGTTTAACTCGTGTCCATTCTTCAGACCGAACCCCTACACGCAGCATGAGATTAACTAGTAGCTTTAACCAAGAAGGGCAAACTTGATCATCGAGTTCGTTTAGTATCTTGTGAACTTGTTCACTTTCTAAAAACGAGTCATCAGGTTCACCAGAGATATGAGGTAAAACCGCCCTTCTACCGAACAAAGGATTCGAAGCGATCACGTCCTTTTCTACAGCGTAACTAAATAAGCGCCGCATTGTTTTATGGACATTTTCAGCCGCCCCTTTTTTGTTTTGTACATTGGCAATATTTAAAACAAACTCATCCCATTCCCTCGGTGATATTGTTTTCATATCTCGACCATTCCAAACGGGTAAAATATACTTTTCATATGTGAGTTCGTGATTGCGGAGTCCTCTCTCACTACCACCTGTTAATGGCCAGTCTTCCTTAAACCTCATGAACATATGATTGACTGATGATTTGCGAGTAAACCCATCAACCATAGATTGAACATTCCGTTGACGGATCTTTTCTTGTAATTGCTCTTCAAGTAACTGGACTTGTGGGTCTGTTCCACTTTTCAATAAGGCTTGGTATTTGGAGTGCTCGGCTTTAACATCTTCGATGTCTATATCAGGATAATAGCCGAGTGATATAGTGGTTCTTTGCTTTGAGTTGGGTTTTTGATATCTAAAGCGCCAATTGTAGACCGTGTTGACCTTTCGCCCTAAATTATCTAATGATTCTAACTTAACTGAATTGTCAGCCCACCTGAGATATAACTGCAACCCTGTGTAGCCATTAAAAGTAGCGGTTGTGTATCGCTTGCCTTTCGGGATTTCTAGACTGGTTATTTCTTCTGTACTTAGAACTATTTTCGGCATTGGCTTTCATCCTTTCACCACCTTCATATATTTCTAAGTATAATATAACTACCAATTTGTCTACCATTTTATGCATTTCGATGCACATAAAAAAACTCCGATGACTTTCGCAAATCACCGGAGTTTCTCGTAACGCCTTGATGTATCGACGTTTTATTTGGTGCGAATGGGGGGACTTGAACCCCCACGAGCATAGCTCACCACCCCCTCAAGATGGCGTGTCTACCAATTCCACCACATTCGCAAATACTTTAGTTTGGTACGTCAGACTCTTCTTTATTAGAAGCTGGTACGTCACTTGCCGCTGGCACTGTTGTCGCAGCTGGCGCTTCTAGGTTTTCCCACTGGTCAGTCTGTTTAATTTGACCTGCAGTAAGGTTACCTAAAGCAATACTTAGCACGAAAAACACAGTTGCTAGTATTGTCGTTGTTTTCGTCATAAAGTTGCCTGCACCTGACGAACCGAAAACGGTTGCTGATGCACCTGCTCCGAATGAAGAGCCCATGTCGGCACCTTTACCTTGTTGAATCAAAATCATTCCAACTAACGCTAAAGCAACGACTAAGTAGACAACCAAAAGAATTTCGTACATTTACTTATCCTTTTGCACTCTCACAGATAACTTTAAATGATTCAGGTTTTAAGCTTGCGCCACCTATTAAACCACCGTCGATATCTGCTTGTGCGAACAATAATTCACTATTACTTTCGTTAACACTGCCACCATATAAAATTTGCAGTGTTTCAGAAACATCAGCGTCATATTTTGACACTAAATTTCTAATAAACTTGTGTACTGCTTGAGCTTGCTCTGGGGTAGCTGTTTTACCAGTCCCTATAGCCCAAACAGGCTCGTATGCTATCACAGAGTTAGCCAGTGATGCTATACCTAATTTGTCAATTACAGCGATTATTTGCTCTGCAACGACTTCTTCAGTTTGCGCCTGCTCTCTTTGGCTTTCTGTTTCACCAACACACAAGATTGGTATTAAACCGTCCGCCTGAGCTTGTGCAAACTTATTGGCAACGTCTTCATTAGACTCACCAAAAATACTTCTTCTTTCAGAGTGACCTACTAGGGTATAAGTAGCACCAAGGGATTTTACTAGGGAAGCTTGTACTTCACCTGTGTATGCACCTGCGCTATGCTCTGAAACAGTCTGCACTCCAGCGACTACGCCTGACGCAATCACGTTACTCAACAGTGCAGTTGGTGGAATTACAACAACTTCAACATCTTGGTTATTGATGTTTTTAACTGTGCTTGCAATTGATTGAACCAATTCGACTGAACCGTTCATTTTCCAATTACCTGCCACCATAGGCTTTCTTTTCAACATTCGATACTCCGCGTCAGAAAGCGGGTGAGATACTAACCCTACTCACCCAAAGTTACAAGAAAAATTTTATTTTTTTGGCTTAATTGCTTACAGATTCAACAACTTCGGCAATCTGCTGAGAAAAATCCATCACTTGTTTCTCTTGCTCAGCCTCAACCATGACTCGGATCACAGGCTCTGTGCCTGACTTACGTAGTAGGACCCTGCCCTTACCTTCAAGTTTTTCCTCAACTTCTTTCACTGCTGCCTGTACGGCCTCATTAGCTACAGGATCCTTTCCTTTTGCATATCTCACATTGATCATGTTCATTGGGTATTTTGTAAAACCAGCACCAAGATCTTTAAGTGTTTTATTCTGCGCAACCATAGCAGCGAGTACTTGTAAGCTAGAAATGATCCCATCACCGGTTGCAATCAAGTCTAAATTCAATACGTGTCCTGAACTCTCACCACCGATATTCCATCCTTCTTGTGATAACAGTTCTAACACATAACGGTCACCTACTTTAGAACGCAAGAAAGGAATGTCTTGCGCCTTAAGCGCATTTTCTAACCCCATGTTCGACATCACAGTTCCCACTACGCCGCCTTTGAGCGTACCGTTAAACTTGGCTTGCAATGCAGCGATATAAACAATGTCATCACCATCAAATACGCGACCGTTATGATCAACCATCATCACTCGGTCACCATCACCATCGTAGGCAATACCAACATCCGCTTTGTGCTCTAAAACTTGACGTTTTAATGCGTCGACGTGCGTTGCACCACACTGCGCATTAATATTCATACCGTCGGGTTCACAGGCCGTTGCTATCACTTCAGCACCAAGCTCTTGCATCACTGAAGGTGCAATATGGTATGTTGCACCATTGGCACAATCTAAAACGATTTTAATGCCCTCTAATGAATATTCCTTAGGGAATTGGCTCTTGCAAAACTCGATATAGCGCCCACTTGCACTATCAAGGCGTCGTGCTTTACCTAACTGCTCAGACGGCACACACGTCATCGGTTCATCAAGCATTGCTTCAATTTCTAGCTCAACATCATCAGCTAGCTTTTTGCCATTCCCAGCGAAAAACTTAATACCATTGTCGTGATATGGGTTATGAGACGCGCTAATCACTATACCGGCTTCAGCCCTAAAGGTTTGCGTAAGGTAAGCAACGGCAGGCGTTGGCATTGGGCCTAATAAAACCACGTCAATACCTGCTGCAATTAGCCCAGCTTCAAGAGAGGTTTCTAATAAATAGCCAGAGATTCTTGTATCTTTACCTATTATTACTTTTTTAGTGCCCGACTTAGACAAAACTTTTCCAGCTGCCCAGCCTAGCTTTAAGGCAAATTCAGGTGTGATAGGAAACTCTCCTACGAGCCCCCTAACGCCATCTGTGCCAAAATATTTTCTTGTTGTCATTTAGTTACTCCATGGTTTGCCGCAGACCACACCTGCAGCACATCATTGGTTTCTCTTACATCATGAACGCGAAGAATATGCGCACCTTGCTGCACACATAACAAAGCACCAGCTAGACTCGCTGGTAAACGTTCATTTGTATCCCGATTTAATAGCATTCCAAACATGGATTTGCGAGATAGCCCCGCCAACACCGGCATGTTGAAATCTGCAAACTGGTTAAATTGCCCAAGCAATTCAAAATTATGTTGTAATGATTTACCGAACCCAAAACCTGGGTCAATTATTAGCCTAGCACGCGAGATCCCCGCCTGCTCGCACGCTTCAATACGCTCATCAAAAAAGTGCTTTATATCGTTTATTAGGTGATCATACTGGGGATCGTGTTGCATCGTTCTCGGCTGCCCCTGCATATGCATCAAGCAAATGGGTACATTCGGGAATTCAGCCGCAACGGTGAGGCACCCATCTTCTCTAAGCGCTCGAACATCATTGATTATGTCTGCTCCCGCTAAGATAGCCTGCTTCATCACTTCAGCTTTGCTGGTGTCAATAGAGATCACACAATCTGAATGTGCTCTGATCCCTTTAATCACTGGTATGACTCTATCTAGCTCTTCTTGTAAGGCAACATCTGAAGCACCGGGTCTAGTAGATTCGCCACCAATATCTAATATGGTTGCACCTTCATCTAGCAGTGATAAAGCATTTATGACAGCGCTATCATTTTTGTAATTCTTGCCGCCATCAGAAAAAGAATCTGGAGTTGTATTTACGATACCCATAATTTGAGGGTTGGAAAGGTCTAAACTGCGACCTCGGGGTAATGAAAGTTGAAACATTTGTTACCTTCCTGCTATTTGTATCTAAGCATACTTTGGCGACTCCTTCCAGATTATTGATTAGATTCACTAAAAATGAAGTTAACTAAAGAGTAAAACGGACAAAAAGCAAAGTTCAAGATACAAAAAGGCCTCGAGAATGCTCGAGGCCTAAATTCCTACATCGCTATTTTACCTTTGATTAAGGTTTATCATCAAGCTCTGTGTTTGATTGAGGTGGAATATCTGGGTTTGGCTCATCAGTTTGTGAAGCAGATGCACCACCATTTAGACCACTATCTTTATCTGACTTTCTATCATGTGCGTCTCTTGGAGGGCGAACCTCTTTACGCTCCATTAGATCGTCAATTTGTCCCGCATCAATGGTTTCATATTTCATCAATGCATCTTTCATAGCATGAAGAATATCCATGTTGTCTTTGAGGATCTGCTCTGCTCTGTCGTAGTTGCTAGAAACAAACTTCTTAATTTCTGCATCAATAAGCTTAGCAGTTTCGTCAGATACACCAGCCATTCTAGAGCCGTTTCCACCCATGTACATTTCACCTTGTTCTTCCATGTACATTTGCGGACCCAACACAGGGCTTAAACCCCACTGGGTAACCATCTTACGAGCAATATCAGTCGCTCGCTCAATGTCATTACTAGCACCGGTGGTGACTTTATCATCACCATAAATTATGGCTTCTGCGATACGGCCACCATAAAGGCTAGATAACATCGACTCTAAATGTTCTTTAGAATGACTCACTCGGTCTTGCTCTGGCAGGTACATAGTCACACCAAGCGCACGTCCGCGAGGAATAATCGAGACTTTATAAACTGGGTCATGCTCTGGAACCAAGCGACCAACAATGGCGTGGCCAGCTTCATGATAAGCAGTCATTTCTTTCTCTTTCTCAGACATTACCATCGACTTGCGCTCAGCACCCATCATGATTTTGTCTTTTGCAGCATCAAACTCAGCCATGCTGACCTTACGTTTGTTACCACGAGCGGCAAATAGGGCAGCTTCGTTCACTAAGTTGGCTAGATCTGCACCAGAGAAACCTGGTGTACCGCGAGCAATCAATGATGCTTCTACGTTTGAATCTAGTGGCACTTTACGCATATGCACGTTTAATATCTGCTCTCGACCACGAACATCAGGCAAACCTACAACAACTTGACGGTCAAAACGACCAGGTCTTAGTAACGCAGGGTCCAATACGTCTGGGCGGTTTGTCGCTGCAATAACGATAATACCTTCATTGCCTTCAAATCCGTCCATTTCAACCAGCATTTGGTTGAGTGTTTGTTCGCGCTCATCGTGACCGCCACCCATTCCAGCGCCACGTTTGCGGCCCACAGCATCAATTTCATCAATGAAGATAATGCAAGGTGCTGCTTTTTTGGCTTGCTCAAACATGTCTCTAACACGTGATGCACCTACACCAACAAACATTTCAACGAAATCTGAACCTGAAATAGTGAAAAAAGGTACTTTTGCTTCACCAGCAACAGCTTTAGCTAGTAGTGTTTTACCTGTACCAGGAGGACCAACCATGAGTACACCTTTAGGTATATTACCGCCTAGCTTTTGGAATTTTGACGGATCGCGTAAGAAGTCTACTAATTCTGTTACGTCTTCTTTCGCTTCATCACAACCTGCAACGTCTGCAAATGTCGTTTTAACTTGGTCTTCGCTCATTAAGCGCGCTTTACTCTTACCAAATGACATCGCACCTTTGCCGCCACCGCCTTGCATTTGGCGCATGAAGAAAATCCACACTCCAATTAACAGCAGCATTGGGAACCAAGAAATAAAGACATTTGCTAAGAACGATTGCTCTTCCGGTGCAACGCCTTTCACGTTGACATCATTCTTGAGCAAGTCATTAATTAAGTCTTCGTCATATAATGGCATGATTGTTTGAAAACGTTCACCATTACTTTTAGTCCCTGAAATAGTACCAGCTGTACGGTCTATATTTGCTTCTCTGATCGCACCACTACGCACTTCTTTTACAAACTGAGTGTAACTAGTTTGACGATCAATTTGCTCGCCATTATTGAAACTCTGAAACACCGTCATAAGCACAACTGCAATGACCAGCCAGAGAATTAAGTTCTTCGCCATATCGCTCAAGGGGTTAACCTCTTGTATCCAATTTATTTAAAATCATCTTTAATGCACCTCAACTGTACTACAGTTTGTATCCTGTCGCCACTATATATACTTCACGAGACCTAGGTCGAGACGCTTTTGGTTTACGGATCTTTACAACTTTAAAAGCATTCCGCACTTCTTGTACAAATTGATCAAACCCTTCACCTTGGAAAACCTTTACTGCAAACGCACCATTTGGCTTAAGTACTTGGTGGCACATATCCAGCGCTAGCTCAACAAGGTACATACTACCAGCTTGATCTATTACATTATTACCGCTCATATTCGGTGCCATGTCCGAAAAAACAACATCGATATTTTTACCACCAATACGATCGAGTAACGCATTTAGTACACTTTCTTCGCGAAAATCACCTTGCAAAAATGCAACACCGGGTAATGAGTCCATTGGAAGAATATCACATGCAATGACTTCCCCTTTATCACCTACTTGTTCAGCTAAGTACTGTGACCAACTTCCCGGGGCCGCACCTAAATCAACTACATGCATACCTGGACGGATCAATTTGTCGCGCTGTTGTATTTCCTCAAGTTTAAACACAGCCCGCGATCTGTAGCCTCGCTTTTGCGCTTCATGTACAAAAGGATCGTCTACATGCTCTTTTAACCAGCGTTTTGAGCTCGCTGAGTGTTTTTTATTTGCCATATTCACTGCAACTCATTAGTAATCTTCTTTAGATGGCGTTAGAATAACGAGAATTCAAGCCTTAATTTAGTAAATTGTACCAATATGACTTTATCAAATAAACAAAAGCAGCACCTAAAAGGGTTAGCTCACGCTCTAAAACCTGTCGTTTTACTCGGTGGAAACGGCCTAACAGAGGGCGTATTGTTAGAAATTGAACAATGTTTAGAAATTCATGAATTGATCAAAGTTAAAGTCCCTACTAATGACCGTGAAACAAAACAGCTAATTTTTGATGCTATCGTCCGTGAAACAGGCGCGCACAAAGTTCAAGCGATCGGTCATATTTTAGTACTTTATCGTCAAAGCGAAGAGAAAAAGATTGTTCTTCCTCGCAACTAAATAGTTTTAATTCGAGCCGCTATTGCGGCTCGTTCTCTCGTGCTACAGCAATCGCATCCCGAATAAAGTTAGTAGTCAATTGGTTAATAACTCCGCTTTCTGCATTTAATAACAGACTAAACCCTATACCTAAATAAGGTAACACAACGACATCCGTTCTATACCCCTGTACCCAGCCACTATGGTAATACACTGTTTCACCAGCAAAATCGTATATTCTCCAGCCAAGTCCATAATGAGCATGGTCAACGTACTTTCGCCACACTCGGCGCTTCAGCTCTCTCTGTGTACGAGTAAATGGTCGAGATTGCATAGTCAAAGCATCCAATGACAAAACATTGGGATATAAACCTAACTGCGCCTTGAGCCAGACTACCATATCTTCAGCACTGGCATTAACTCCTGCCGCAGGTGCTACTTTATAGTAGTGCTTTTTCAATTTTGCGGTATGCCAATACTTTCTTCCTTTGACATGAGGTAATGCATAGTTTTCATCTTGGATCATATGAGCGTAACCGACCCCAGCATCTTTCATTCGCAGTGGCTTAAAGATAAATTCATTGAGCCAAGTCTCATAGCTGAGCCCAGTGGCTTGTTCAATAACATTACCGACTAAGCTAAACATGACGTTTTGATATCCATAGCAAATTCCCGGCCGGCACAGCCTGTCGACTTTTAAAAGACGAGGATAGATATCTTGATAGGACATTCGCGACTCTATTAAATTATCATAAGCATTTGGCACCAAGCCGCTTGAATGACTTAATAAGTGGTATACACGCAGACCTGAATACTGACTATCGAGGAAAATTGGGAGATAGTCAGCCACATACTTATCTAAGTCAACGCGTTTCTCTGCTGCCAATTTTGCCGCCAAAGAGCCGGCAAATGTTTTTGACACAGACGCCAAACGAAATCGAGTTTTGCCATTTACTTTGCGGCCTTTTTTTACCTTGGTCCGCCCATAACCTTTGGCTAGATCTCCAAACTCTATGTGGGTGATACTCAATGCAGCACCGGGAACCGATTTTTCTTTTAGTTTTTGTCGGACTTGCTTAGAATAGTCGTTTACAAAATGCTCCCAAGCTTTGGCTCTGTCTATCTCATTACTTTTTACGGGGTGAGATAAAAGCATCAATATTAAGCATTTTGAAAATATAAATAGTGACTTCATAATGACTCAGTTCATTAACACGCGATGTTATGGTATCACGTAAGTTGCTGACTCACGACATACATTAATTTAAACCGCTAATCTTTTTGTAGAATTAAAGTTACAGTGCATAACTGGTTACAATCTTGAACATTTTTAGACTGTAAGTGACTAATGATTACAAGGTAGAATTTAGCACATTGGTTGTACAAGAAAATGAAGAAAAGTAATTTGAGGTGTTTAGTAATGCGAATAATCATTGGCGGTATTGCATTGACAGGGCTAGCTGGTTGTATGATGACACAACCACTTGCGCCAAAGCTCAGCACGCCTCCCAAACCTCTACTGCAAAAGTCTATATTTCAAATAAGCTACAGCAGCGAGCTCGAATCAGCTCGAATCAAATCTGTACAATTACCTGCGCACACAGTTAAAAAGCTAGATTCTGTATATATAGATGCCAGTAAGGTGTCAATGACCGACGAGCTGCATAAAGCTCTGGCACATATCCTCAGTAAAAAAGGCCTAATTGTAGACAATGGCGAAGCGACTGATTATCGCTTGGTAGTGCAGCAAATCGATTTAACCTACGGCAAAGACAAAGTTTATGTGTTAAATAAACCGAGTAGTGATCACCCATACATTGCAAAAATATCTCAAACAATGCCCACAAAGCAATGCAGTAACATTACGGCTTCTTTAAGTATGAGGTTAACTCACAACCAGTCAACAGATGTAGTTTGGTTTGCTAAATCTTCGGTAGACAGTGCGGGTTTTCAAGGTATCCCTATGCAATATACCTTTACCGAAACACAAAACATTACCAATGAGAAGGATGTAAGTAGCTTCATAGAACAACAAAATACTGACGAAGCAAGGCGTGCTCGCTATCAAGCACCTGTTGATATACCAAAATATATTGTAGAGCCAGTCCAAACCCCACTGGTGAAAGTCGCTGGCGCCTGCGAGCAAGATGAAGTCAATGCACTAACACCTAAAATGTTACTGAAATTAACTCAGGGCCTTGTTGATAAACTCAATGTTCAATAATCAACAAACTCATACACTTCATTACATTTTTTAGTGAAACAGATATTATAATTGGCGCGTTTAAAATAAAAAGTTAGTATGGTTTTAATACCAAATAAGTGTCATCTTTAGCAATGATACCTATTCGATTTAAAGGAGCTTGTTCATGGAGCAATACGGGACTATTTTACTAGTCGAAGATGACGAATCACTCGCACAGTGGGTTGCTGACTACCTCAATAATCAAGGCTATAACACGCATTGTTGCCATCGTGGCGATGAAGTAGTGTCAATGGTAAAGCAAATTAACCCAGACTTAGTATTGCTAGATATTATGTTGCCTGGTCAGGACGGTATTAGTGTCTGTAGAGAGCTGCGCCAGTTTTATAACAAGCCCATCATAATGCTGACAGCAAAAGATGAAGAGATGGACGAAGTAATTGGTCTTGAAGTCGGCGCCAGTGATTATGTTATCAAACCTGTCAGACCAAGAGCCTTACTTGCGAGGATTAAGGCTAATGCGCGCGCTGCACAAGACTCTTCAAGTAACGAGCAAACCAACAGCGCCATTTTGACTGTAGGTAATCTTAAAATAGATACGCAGTCTCGAAAAGTATTGGTTTCTGAAAAAGAAATCGTTATTTCTAGTGCCGAATACTTACTTTTACACTTCTTGGCTACCAATGCAGGTGAAGTTGTTTCTAGGGATGCTGTGTTTAAAGCCACTAAGGGCCGTGAATATGACGGCCTTGATAGAAGTGTCGATGTGCTGATCTCAGCGCTGCGTAAAAAGTTTGATGATGACCCTCAAAACCCTGAAAAGATCAAAACCATTTGGGGGAAAGGCTATTTGCTCGTGCCATCGGCTTGGTAGTATCGTATGTAGCTGAGGTCAATTGCCAAAGCTACAGCGTGTTTTTAAGTATTACAGTCCTATTTTTCGGAGCTCTGGCCACTCTCATTGGAGCTAATTAATGAGAAAACTCTATTTATCCTTACTGACCGGTGTGATCATCTCGATTATCTTATTGGGCTGGCTCATTGATACCTTTAGTGAGCAAACTGCACCTGATGAGGATAATTTTTTTTGGCAAGCAAAACTACTAGTGGGTATAGCCAACCAGGCTGGCAATAACCCAATAAATGACAGAGCAAGCTTTATCGAGCAAGCAGGCAGAGACTTCGACCTAAAAATAGCTTACCATTCAGGCGCATCGCTTGCTCTACCAACAGAACTCACCGAACAGATGCATCGCCCACAAGGGCTGCTTATTGACTCTGATGAGGGCTATTTTTATCTACTAAAATCAACACCCGCCATAAAGCCAGACTATATAGAGCTGCAATTGGAAAAGCCCCCTGAACGAAATAGCTATGACGTCATACTCACCATTGCTTTTTATTCCGGCGTCTGTGCGTTTATGTGGTTTGTCTTAGCGCCGCTCGCAAAAAGATTGTCAGTGCTCACTCACGCAGCAAAGCAGTTCGCAGGCGGTAACTTAGATACAAGAATAGAAGTTAATCATTTCACTTACATCAAAGATGTTGAGCTCACATTTAATCGGATGGCAAACCAAATTGAAAAATTGTTAGCCGAAAATAAATTAATGGCATCAAGCTTATCTCACGATATAAGAACACCTGTTGCGTGTTTGAGGTTTGGATTTGATGCTGCACTTGAAGAAACTAATATTGAAGAAGTACACCATTTACTTGAGCGAATGGAGAAAGATCTCGATCAAATGGAAGATATGTTATCGAGCTACCTGTCCTTTGCAACCTTAGAGCAAAAATCGCACTTGCTTAAGTTCGAACCCATTAGACTTCAAGGCTATATATCCGACATTGTTGACCAGATGCATCCAAAAATGTCTAAAAATGGGTTAACCGCTAACCTGTCCATTAAAACAGAACTTGTAATGGAAGCAGACCTGCACTGGCTTGCACGCGCCATATCTAACTTGCTCAGCAATGCGTGTGATTTTGCCCAAATGCAGCTATTTATCAGCGCCAAATTACATGACCATGAAATCGAAATCACCGTCGAAGACGATGGTCCTGGTATCGAACCAGAAAACTGGAATAAAGTTTTCAACCCATTTTTCCAAGAGCAAGGCCACCGAAACAGGGCCGGGAAGAGCTATGGGTTGGGCCTAGCTATCGTCTCAAAAGTTGTTGATTGGCACCACGGTAAGGCGTCGGTAAGTCGTTCTGAGTTACTAGGGGGGGCCAAATTTACGTTAATTCTGCCCTGTAAAGCAGTATCTCAAGCTGTACAGAGTGACTGACAGCCATTGTAGCCAAATACAAAATAGTAGATGAAAAACAAACACTTAACCTCAAAATTAATGAAAAATTATGGATACTCCAGCCTACGGTGTTTTTTCCATCAAAAACTTGTGCTGGATCAGTGCAGATAAACCTTTTTATTTCGCGCCAATTACAGTAGATTGTTGCGGCCGTCTTTAAAAAAAGAGAAGTATAAAAACATGAGCAGTATTCGAGGAGAGTTTAGTTCTCGGTTTGGATTTATTATGGCCGCTGCTGGCTCCGCGGTGGGTCTAGGCAATATTTGGGGATTCCCGACACAAACGGCGAGCAATGGTGGCGCGGCGTTTGTATTAGTTTATTTGGTGCTCGCATTTTGTCTTGCCTATCCAGCGTTAATGGCTGAGTTAGTCATTGGTCGTCATGGCCAAGCTAATGCGGTTGCCTCGTTGCAAAAACTGGCAAACAACAATGCGCAAAAACGTTTTGCATTTATCGTCGGATTCGGCGGTATTATTTGTTCAGGCTTAATATTAAGCTTCTACGCAATTGTTGCAGGTTGGATGTTCAGCGCAACATTAGAACCGATCGCCGTACTTAGTGGCAGTGAAACCGCAACCTCTTGGCTTAGCGAGCGCTCACTATCCAGAGACTTATTATTCACCGCTGCGTTTATATTGCTGACCGTTGCCATCATCAGTAAGGGGGTTGAGAACGGTATTGAAAAGTGGTCGAAGCGCCTCATGCCTGCACTGCTGTTCATTTTATTTGCCCTCATCGGATATGTGCTAACACAAGAAGGTGCAATGACGGGCTTGAAGGCTTATTTAGTACCAGATTTTAGCTCTATATTAGACCCGAATTTACTCGTGAGCGCGCTTGGGCAAGCATTCTTTTCCCTCTCTTTAGGTACCAGTGTCATGATCATATATGGCTCCTACATTAGCAAAAGAGAGAACCTCGTTTCTTTAGGTGCCTACGTTACTCTTATCGATGTTTTCATCGCCTTTGTCGCGGGTATGTTGATCATTCCAGCGATGTACGTTGCTCAGGCACAAGGGGTTGAAATTTTCTCACAAACTGGCGAATTACTGTCTGAAGACACATTGGTATTTCAAGTTTTACCCGCCTTGTTTGAAAGCATGGGCAGCATTGGTATTTTCATTGGTTTTGCCTTCTTCGCTTTAATGAGTATCGCAGCCTTAACCAGTTCTATTTCAATGCTGGAGGCGCCAGTTTCCTATGTTGTAGAGAAATTTGCGCTCGCACGTCTACAAGCGACCAGATTAATCGGCATCATCGTCAGTGTGGTAAGTGTTACGATTATTCTTAACTTCAACAGTCTATTCGGTTTAGTTGTGCAGCTAACGACACAGTTTGCACAGCCATTGATTGGTATGTTGTGCTGTGTATTTGCCGGTTGGATTTGGCATAGAGGTAAACTATTGTCAGCGATTAAAGAAGGTAATGAAGCAGTTGAACATTCTTTCTTTTGGAAGATTTGGCCTTGGTATATTAAATTTGTATGCCCAGTTGCAATCGCATTGGTGTTCATTAATTCACTATAAAAAAGGCGCTGTTAGCGCCTTTTTACTTTTTAATGATAATTTAGCTCTATGAAATAAGGGCTCAGGGCTTCAACAGCATATCTATGTGTTCAATACCATCTTCTAAATAAGCTTCACTCACAACCTCAAAGCCTAGCTTTTGATAAAATGGCTGCAAATATGTTTGTGCCGATATTTCGATTGGCCTGTTTGGGAAATGCGCAATACAGCACGCCAGTGCACTTTCCATCAGTTTATAGGCAATGCCAGAACCACGCTGCTCTGTAGAAATCAAAACACGCCCAATTGCCGCTGCACCATTTTCTTTTGAGTAACAGCGTGCATATGCTTGTAAGTGGTCACTCTCGCTAAACAAAATATGTCGAGTACTTGGCACTCGGTCGACCTCATCTATTTCATGATAAGGGCAGTTTTGCTCAACCACAAACACATCTACACGCAATTTAAACACGTTAAAGAGCTCATCATGACTGAGCTCATAAAATGACTTGTCTTTAAAATCCGTCATTGATTCAAACTGCCTTCTTTATATAGTTAGGCAAATAAGCGTTCGAGTTGATCACATATACGTGACAAGTTCACTTGATCATGTTCAATCGTTAAATCAACATAACCGTCATTGCGAAAAGCGCGATCCAATTCAATTAATACATGGGTTTTATGCGCTTCAGGTACGAACGAAAGCTCAACCTCTTGTAAACCAAACATAGAGCGACTGCTCGGTCGGTACTCTATCTCTTGGTAACACCCTGAAATAGACTGGAAGCTTGAGGCACGTAAATAACCTTTTTCAACATCTGCTTTAACCAGTTGGAAGCCCAATTTATCCATTGCACTAAGCACAGCTTTTACGGCTTCGTTCGGATAGATATGCAGCGCGTCTTTGTCTGATGGGTCTAGCGCTAGATCAATATCCAACCCCGTTTCCAGCCACACATGGCAATGGTTATAAGGCGCGTTAATCTGCGTTATCGGTGTTTCTGAATGGAGTCGAGCTTCAAATGGGATCACTTTTTGCTCGCCTGGAGAAATTGTAAACTCTTCTGGGATTCGCCACTTTTCTATGACGTGATTAGTGAAGTATTCACCATCATCATTTTCGACTTTGACCTTGGTCATCAGCGCCAATTCAAGTCCAGAAATTTCTTGTTCTACATCGCCGCCCATCACAATAATTTGAGCTTGAAATTTTTGACCCGGGTGTAAATGTTCCGTTTCTAATACTGTATCTACTTTTGCTGCACCTACTCCGACAGATGCTAAGAGTTTTTTAAACATCATTACTCCTCTCGAGGATGTTCCGTTAAGGCATCTTAAACACATTTATTCGAGCTTGTCAGTGAAAATCTACCTATTTTTGATAAATATAGATTTGTTTGCATATTACTAATGCATAGTGCCATATACTTTTGTCCAGAATTGATTTATAAACCAACGCGATTTGGTAGAATCAGGTTACCAATCACAACCAGCGTAACTTATGGAACTACTTTACTTTGCAATTGCTTTCGCGTGTGGTTTTTCAATTTATCAATTAAAGCTACCACCTCTGATAGGATTCTTGATGGCCGGGTTTATTCTCAACCTCATGGGTCAACAAACAACTCCATTACTCTCTCAACTTGCTGACTTGGGCGTCACTATCCTACTTTTTAGTATTGGCCTAAAGCTTAGAGTAAAAAACCTTGTAAAGCCTCAGGTATGGGCGCCAGCAACTTTGCATATTGTTTTAAGTAGTGCCTTTTTCGCTTCTCTCCTACTGCTGTTGTGTGTATTCAACTTACCTCTATTCAATCAACTGGACCTGCAAAGTGCTTTATTGGTGGGCTTTGCGTTTAGCTTTTCAAGCACGGTATTTGCAGTAAAAGTACTGGAAGAACGAGGGGA
Source organism: Pseudoalteromonas sp. Of7M-16 (assembly GCF_022347805.1). Lineage (NCBI taxonomy): Bacteria > Pseudomonadati > Pseudomonadota > Gammaproteobacteria > Alteromonadales > Pseudoalteromonadaceae > Pseudoalteromonas > Pseudoalteromonas sp. Of7M-16. Next base: position 26,384 of record NZ_JAKRFY010000008.1, read on the forward strand.
AATGGCGAGCCTGCATGGCAAAATTGCCATTGGTATTTTGGTCATGCAAGATATCTTTGCCGTTGTCTTTTTGGCAATCAGTACGGGTAAAATACCTAATATTTGGGCGCTAGCGCTTATTGCTGGTCTATTCATCTTTAGAAAAGTGATGTTTTGGGTGCTCAGTCGCTCCAAACATGGTGAGTTGCTGCCCTTGTTCGGGTTCTTTTTCGCCTTAGTCGTTGGCTACCATGCGTTTGAGTTTGCAGGGTTAAAAGGCGACTTGGGTGCGTTGATAATCGGGATGATATTTGCCCCGCATAAAAAGGCAAGTGAGCTTTCTAAATCATTATTAAATTTAAAAAATATTCTGCTGGTCGGCTTTTTCTTAAACATCGGTTTAAATGCCAGTATATCGGTCAATGCTTTTATGATCGGCTTACTTCTGGTACTGGTCTTACCGATTAAGGTGTTCTTATATTACGTGCTCACAAATATGTTTAGATTGCGTGCTCGTACGTCGCTGCTAAGCGCCTTCACGCTGTCAAATTATAGTGAATTTGGTCTCATTGTATGTGCCGTTGCAGCAAGCTCTGGAATGATTGCGCCAGACTGGTTAGCCGTTGTTGCAATTGCCGTCTCAATCACTTTTATTCTCGCGTCACCGCTAAACAAACGTGCCAATGAGATTTATGTCAAATTAGAACATGTATTACAAAAATTTGAGAGCCCAAAGCGCCTAGAGGAAGAACTTCCAGTGAACCTCACAGACACCCGGATCGTGATATTCGGCATGGGCAGAATAGGTACTGGTGCATATGAAACAATTCACTGCTCACACCCCAATTCTGTGGCTGGTATAGACATAAAACCAGAAGTCGTCGACAAACACGTTAAGCGCGGCAGGCGTGTGCTTCTTGCTGATGCTACAGACCCAGATTTTTGGCAAAGAGTTAACCACTCAAATGTAGAAATGGTCATGCTTGCTATGCCCAAACATATGCAGAACATCTATGCGCTGGAGCAGCTACAAGCCTCTGGTTATACTGGTCAAGTAACTGCCATCGCCAATTACCCAGATCAGCAAAAAGAGCTTGAAGATATGGGCGTCCACTCTACCTATAACTTCTATTTAGAAGCGGGAAGTGGTTTTGCTGAACATGTAAAAGAAAAATTATTTTAAATTATTCATTTCAGTTCTCAGACCCTTTAAAGGGTACTGAGAACTATTTTTATTTTCCTGTCATATAGTTACATCTAGACGTCTAAAATCCCACCCACTTTTTCGTACTTTTTTGTATTAGTGCGATTTACAAAACTTTACATCGAAGTTAGTAATTCGACATAGAAACAGAGTACACTGGCTGTGTCAGTTAAAGACTGGTTCAATAATTTTTTGTACTTAAATCTTATACTTAGTATCCTTTTTGGGGAACACCCACGGATCCTAACGAGATATTTTATGAGGGTTTGCATGAGCAAGAATAAGTTAAATTCGTACTTTCCAGCAGCGGTTGACGATGTGAATGCGGGCCCATTCGCCGACATACAAGAACGCTTAGATAGCATTCAGGACTCGGGGATGACAGCGCTAGCAATTCGTAATATTTTATTTCAAAAAATGTTGGATTTACATGCTGTACCCGACGATCACTACTTGCGTACTGAGTCGACACCAGAGCGTTTAGACGACCCTAGCCTTATTGATAAACTAAATGAATTAGGCTTCTACCGTTCATCATCTCGTGTAATGCACTAAACAATCGATTTTTTGAGGGCCTACTCCCTCTACAATAGGCTGGCCATGCCCGTCGCCAGCCTACCTTCTCTTCTTTTTACTAATTATCTTCTTTTTTGTTCATCAATGCAGTCGGATACAGCGCTTTAAACGCAGCAACTACAGGTTTGTAGTAAATCGCCCATAGGCTATCATGGCCAGCATCGTACTTGCCTACCCCAATTGAAATGCCCTTGGCTTGCGATGCACGAATTAAACTGCCAGCTATGCGATCCCATATTGCCAATGCCGAACCAATGTTTGTATCAAAATGCTTTGGGTTATCACTATGATGAATTTGATGTTGTGCAGGACTGATAAACCACCCTTCTAATTTATCTCCCCAGCTAAACCAGACATGAGAATGGCGTAAATTAGACCCACATATGTTGAATACAAAAACGAATAGATTAGCCCCTAAAATATCAAACATACTCAGTGCAGACCCAAAAAAGAAGTAGCCGAGACCAACAACTATTCCCTGTGTTAAAGCCATACGACATGCATAAAAATAGCTTTCTATTGGGTGTGAGCGATAAATTGTAAATGGCGTAAGTACTTTGGCAGAGTGATGAACCTTGTGAATTTCCCACAAACACGGGATCTTATGTAACGCAAGATGAAGTAGATATCGCGTCAAATCGTCGACAATAAATAACATCAGTGTAAACAGGCCAATTATTACCGGTTGAGGCCACTGCAAATGTAAAGACGGGCCAAATAAAGCTTCAAGCCCATCAGATAAGCCAATTGCAACTGGCACCATAGTTAATACAATTGGCGCAAAAGTGAGGGCTTTAATAATGCGATTAATAATAAACAGTCCGTAATCCTGTTTGGCACTTTCATGTAACCAAACAGAGCGAGGAAACAAAAAATGCCAAAAGCCTTTTAAGCTGCGAGTTGTATTGGTCGTGAAATATACAAAAAAAGCCATTACCACAGCCGATGCCAAATACAGCCAGAAAATGCGTTTATTTGCATCGACCAAATAGCCTGGCAATGTAGAAATACTTTGCCATATAGTCTCAAACATTAAGCCTATCCACTCCCATTTATTGTTAAAAAAGGCCGCATGATGCGGCCTTACTTTTATACGTGGCGTTAAACATCACGGATGTCTAAAATTGGTATTTGTATCCAACAGTAACCTGTCTTGGTTTTCCTGGACGCGCGCCATAAGGTCTACGACTTACAATTTTATCTTCATCAAGTAAGTTGTCTACCTTTAGGTATACCTGACCGTATTCATCAAAGTCGTAGCTTGCTGACAAGTCGACCGTTGTTGATGAAGGAACTTCCTGACCTTCTAAATATAAAGTAAATTCTTGAGTACCCTCTTGCCAGCTTCGACCTGCAGCTTCGGGCATAGAACCAATATATTTAACAGCTAATGACGTACGCCATTTATCTGCACTTAGACCAACATTGAAGCTAACTTGATGCTCTGGCAAATACGGCAGCGGATCGCCACTTTTCACTTCGCCCCATTGAGCAAATGTGGTTCGGCGATCATTTTTAAACTCACCTTTTGTATAGGTATAAACAAGGCTGTACGGAATATCTAACTGCAAGTTAAGTGGGTAGCGCTGCGAGAATTGCGCCTCAAGGCCATAAACATGGGCAGCACCGCCATTAAACTCGGCATCTTGTTGCAGGCTATCACCACAGTTAGACTGGCCACAGCTCTCCTTTAAGTTGCTATAGTCATTGAAAAAGCTCACAACTTCAAACTCAGTTACGCCATCGTTATAACGTCCACCAAATTCATAGTTGGTACTCTTCTCTATCTCAATTTCTGACGATTGCGCCGGGGAAGCTGGAGAAAAACCACGGTGGATGCCAAACAATACGCCCGAGTCTTCACTTAATTGGTAGAAACCACTGACGCCAGGCAACCAAATACGGGTAGTTTTATCAAGCCAATCATTTGGGTTACTGTTGTTTTGGTAATGCATGTCCATCAGCTCACCACGCACACCAACACCCAGAGTTAACGCATCCAGCTTGATTTTGTCTTCAACATACACTGACCACGCTTCGGTATGCTCTGTATTCAATGTTGTGAAGCGTTTGCTGTTTTCAACCAGTGAAGACACCCCAGACGTCATTTTATAGCTTTCTTCAAAGTGCTTACGTTCGATTTCATCCTCATGGAACCTCACACCAAATGATAAGTCATGGTTTAAGTCGAACAAATTAAACGCAAAATCACCATCGATTTGTAAACCTTGCGAATAGTATTCTCTGTCGTTCGTGCCCATTGTCAAAAAGTTCGCCGCACCTGGGACCACTGAATCTTGCTCGCCTTTCAAGATTTCATATAAACGCTGATTATCTTCCGCTTCAGGGTTTAACAAAATTTCCTGAGGTGACTTACCTTCAACACTATTTAGCTTCAACCAAGCACGCTCATAATCATTGCGATACAAACGCGTTGTTAAGCTCAAATTATCCGTGCTCATACTGTGGGTGAACATCACTTGTTGATGTTCAGTATCCATTTTTGCAGGCGCTGTTGCTGCGTATCGACGATATGGGTTTTCTGCAAAATCTTCTTCGGTTAAGCCAAGATATGTCTCATCTGATATCTCATCAGCATAACTGAGTTTTAAGCCGAAATTGTGCTCAATATTACCTTGCTGTAAACGGTAATTAAATTTGGCTAAGAAATCATTCTTATCAAATCCTGTATCACCACCACCATCAAGCTCTTTAAAGCCATCCGCTTGGACGTTAACCGCTTCTACTAAAAAGCCAATGTTGTTGACCACGGAGCCAAAATAACCGTGCGCTTTGGTATAACCATCACCACCCGCTGCAATGTCTATTGCCCCTTCGGTAAATTCAGGGACTGAGCGCGTCACTAGATTCAACGCACCAGCAATGGTCTGTGGACCATGTTTAATCGCTGCAGGCCCCTTAAATACTTCAACAGCTGTCATACGCGTTGTTTGTGGGAAGTAATAAGCAGCAGGCGCTGAATATGGCGCAGGACCAATTAGGACACCATCTTCCATAATGGTAATTTTTTTACTTCGTTCTGGGGTCACACCACGAAAGCCGATGTTTGGACGCAAGCCATAACCATCTTCCTCACGAATATTCACACCAGGTACTGAAGAAAGTACACGGTGAATATCATCATATTCATACTCACCTAATTGCTCTTCTGTAAGCAAAGTCGCGGAACCTGCCTCAGTTCTTAACTTGTCATAGTGACTGATTATTTGAATATGTTCGATGTCATCTTTCGCTGTTTCATCTGCGTAAGCATTTGGTAGTGCAACAGCAACGGCCATTGCTAGTAACGATTTATTCATACGAGTGTACTTAGTCATTGTCACCTGCCGATGTTTGAGGAAGTTCTAAAGCTAACTTATTGATAAAATCATTTTTAAGCTCATCAGTCACATTTTTAACTTTTGCGTGTACTTCAGTGACTTTTGCAGTGTCATTATCAATTGCTTGCTTTAACGAACCATCAATCGCCAGTAATGCCGCTTCCGCTTCTGCTAGGCCTTGTAGCATACGCTGTTTTATGTCTGAGCCTTGCTCTGCATCGAGAAAATCATCAAAACCCAGTGTGTTGTCTGCATTGCTGCCCTCACCGGTGAAAATTTGTTTAAACGCTCGAATATTTGCCAATAAATTTTCTTTTGAATGTTCCGATATATCAGATTCTACATCCTGACCACACGCTACAAATCCACAACTATTAGTAAATAGCCCAAGTGGTGTACCAAGCTTTTCATCCTTTAGCTCTTTAGTCATATAAAAGAGGGCTTTTGATATTTCGTTTAATGCTATGTGAGGCGTGTCAAACTGCGAACCGGGATTACCTGCATTAATTAGTTGATTCGCAAAGCCGTTGTCGCCTTGCCAACTCGCTAAAATAGCAGCGCTATTATCGACAATATCGCCCGCCACGGTGTGGGCAAATTCACAGCGCGCTGCCTTTCGTTCAGTTATTGTGCGGCTATTCCAAGGTGCCAACGATGCATTTTCAGAAGCACAGCTATGGTTGTAATTGGTATTGAATAAAGCATGTTCAATGGCAATTAAACCTTTGCGGTCGGAAGTGCGCATTTTTATATCATATGGCCTATTTGTGTCTCCATTGATGAAACCGTCTTCATGATACACAATGTCCAAGTCCAAACTACACAGTGCACCACCTGCAGGCCAAGAATATATATTGCCCTTAAGCTCTTTACCGTTACTTAAAAGAGGACCCACTTGCATTAACTCGACATATTGCCAGCTACTCATGGCCGCACGCCAGCTGTCTTTTGCTTTTTCATGCAAGTCTGCAGCATTGGCGCTTTGCGCTTTTTCAGCCACACAATATTCACCTATTTGGCTCTGCTGTGCTTTAGCAAATGTATCAAACTGGGTAAGCGCGGGCGTCAAAACATTATTTACCAAATTTGCAACCAACTTTGATTCATCAAATGTCCCCGGTGTAGTCGGATCAGTTGGCGTAGATGGATCGGTTGGCGGTGTCGTTGGTGTCGAAGGATCTGTTGGCGTTGTTGGGGTCGTCGGCGTTGTTGGCGTCGTCGGTGTTGTTGGCGCCGTAGGAGGAGTTGAACCATTACCTCCAGCAAACTCAGAACCAGCCGAGCTGGAACTACTCTCTCCACAGCCGCTTAAAAGCAATGTGACTGCTACAGCAACTGCACTTAACGGTGTTAACACTCTCATTGTGTCTCTCTTTTTGATACCTATAAATACAACAAAAGGTTAGCTGCATACGCAACTAACCTTTAAGCTACTTGTTAATTAAGTGATTACCACTTTTCAACATTTTCTGCATCAAAGCCATATACCTCAGCAATAATGTCACGTGCTTTTTCTAGGTCTTTGATATAGTTGTCTACGTCATCTGCATTTAGCTTAGGTGCATTACCCATAAGCGTATGCATCTCTGCAAACTTTTCTGCTGTAAATGGTGAATGTGGGTTGAACTGGAAGTTCAGTGCGAAACCTTTCATCTCACCCCAGTATTTAGCCAGCTTTTCAAAGTTACCAGCATCAAATTCACCTGACTTGATCATCGTCAAGTTGCCGTCATCTTTTGCAATGGTGTAGTTGATGTAGTGAATAACAGTTGCTGCAATTGATTTTTCCCAGTTTAATAGCGCCTGGTCACGGTACATTTCAATTGCTTTTTGCTCATCTTCAGTCCACTCAGATACGTTCATACCAACTTTGTCGTTGATAAGCTTACGACCTTTAATGAAAGCGATTTGCGCTGCACCTGAAAAATCAGTTGGGTATGTATTGCCCGCAGTGCCTTTATCGCGCTTAGATGCATTTGTAGAGTTACCGAAGTTGTACTCAGTTAATAAATCAAATACACCGTTACCATCAGAGTCTTGAGCCGCAGAGCTTGAGATTTGCTCATCGCTGAACTCTAAGTAGTGTGTTGCAGCACCAAAGTAGCCGTAACCTTCGTCAAATTTGTGCTCAAGTTCTGTGTACGACTTACCTTCAGCTAGCGCTTTGTTGTCAGCAGACTTTTCGCCAATTAATAGCTCATCTAAATAATCATCAGCACCTTGAGAAAGTGCAACGGCACCATTTAAATGCTTTTGAAGTAGCTGAACGATATCAAGACCTTCTGGTGTGATATACAGGCTGTTTAGATTAACAGTTGTACCATTATGCGTTGCTGACAGCTGTTCACCGTTTTCAAATTGTGTGATTTGTGCGTCAATAAGATCTAGGTAGTATAATACTAAACCTTCAGGTGTAGATGGGTTTCCACCAAACTCAGACCAACCAACTAGCGAGCCTTCAGCCTGCCAGTCTTTATTCATATAAGTTGCATCGCGACCAGCGATTTTACCGCCTTCACCAGCAACTTTTTTCAGGCTAGAGATTTGGCCCAAAGTAGCTTGTTTTGTATTTTTGCCGCTAAGGAAAGTCAGTGTTGTCTCTTGACGAGAATCGTCAACAGGGAATAAAAAGCCACGTACGTTTGCAACGATTGTTTTTAGCTCTTCAACATCATTGATGCCATCAGTGCCAGTTTTTAGTGTTCCTAAAAGCTTTTTAGCTTCAGAGATTGCAGCTTGACGTGATACCTGACCAGAATAAGCTACTGATGACTCGCCTGAACCATTTTTGAACTCATAAACGTTAACACCAGCTTCAGCAGCGATGTCTTCAATTGATACTTCAACAGCTTGCTCAACTTTTTCACCTGCCGAGTCTGTTGCTGTAACCGTAACAGTTACCTTTTGTTCAGCTTCTTGTTCATAGTTTAACGTATTAGCATCTTTAAGCTTAAGCTTACCTTCAACCACTTCAAAGCGCCCATCACTAACAGCAAATGTCAGTGCAGCTGCGTCATCACTGTCATCAGCGAACACCACACCGGTTACTTCAGCGCCTAGTGTATCCTCTTTTACTGTTGCATTTTCAGCAGTAATTGTTGGCGCTTTATTTGCTGGAGGTGTTGGTGTATCAGGAGTCGTTACCGTGTTGTTATCGCTACTAGAGCCACCACAACCTGTTAAACCAACTGTTGCTGCTAAAATTGCAGTTGCAAGCAGAGACTTTCTTAATGCCATTAGACGTCTTCCTATGAAAATTATTTGTATTTGCATTCAATTAACACGGCCAGTATACACTGCCCTAAATAGCAATCAATATTATTTGCGTTGTTAAAAGTATACAAATTGACAGGTAGAGTTAAGACTAAATATAGAAGAGAAAATGAGAGTCAATAAGATTTGTAACAAAATAATTTATAACTCAATGTTTTTAAATGAATTTGGACTTTCGTATACAAAATATAGATTATTTAGTTATAAATTTTTCACAGTCTTTGATTGATTTATAGTTCGAAAAATTCGAACTATAAATTCTTACCAAGCTTCTTTTACAAAGAGATATCCTTGTCGCCACACGGTTTTTATCTTTTGTGGGCTCGATGCATTATCACCTAGCTTTTTTCTTAAACAAGAAACACGTACATCAACGGTACGGCTACTGATTTGATAATCTTGACCAATAATTGTTTGGTAAATTTCTTCACGACTCACGACTTTTGGTGCTGAAGATGCCAATAACCAAATTAGATCAAATTCATGGGTTGTCAAACTTACGCGCTTGTTGTCAATCAATACAGTGCGTTCATCTCCTTTAATTGTCAAAGCACCATATGACAGAGTTGTCTCTTTGCCAGCTTCTTTAATTGACGTAACGATCTGCTTTTTGCGTAATATTGCCTCTAATCGTGCCCGCCATAACCTTGGCTTGGCATTTGTCGCAATCACATCATCCGCTCCCAACTCTAATAACAGGCTTTGCATATCGTCATTGTTGTCATCAACAGAGACCAGTACGGGCGCTTGATAATACGTTCTCAATGTATTGATGGTATCGAATTTTGCACTGGTTGCAATTGCTTGATCTATCACAATGCTACTGACTTGTCCTTGATTATTCTTATGGTTAATGTGGTCCAAGCTTTCTAGCACCATCTTTTGTACGTCAAACCCCTGACCTTGAAGCGCGGCTTGTGGCATGGCTAAACTATTACTTTTACTCTCAGCGATCAGTACGGTATGCACTACCTACCCCTGTTCATACACCTAATTTTTTGCGAGTCTACTCCTTTTAACTGAACATCAGCTTTACGAATTAAATATTCCACAAGAGACTGAAAACAATTTATTAATTACCGGATCTTGTAGCCGTTTTTTCTTTGTAACCAAGCCGATATCAATCTCTTCGGATTGTAAGTTTAGCTGTTGAACTTGGTTTTTAAATGGGCTTTGTGAAAGTACAATTTCGGGAATGTATGCAACGCCAAACCCTAAACTTGCCAGGGCGACCATCGCTTCATGGCCAGAGACATGTGCATACACTTGCGGTTGAATGCCTTTGCGTTTAAAAAAGTGGTCAATTCTCTCTTTTAACACGCCTTGCTCTGGCACGATATAAGGCAGCGCCCCCCATGGCATATCGCCCGCACTATGATTGTCAATTAAATCAGTTAACGGGCACGTCATGGTTGGTGCTATAAATACCAGTCGCGATCGGCCAATCGATTGATATTCAAGCCCTTGTGGCAATGATGCGGGTTTTACAGCAACAGCAACATCAGCCAAATCCCCTTGAACTTGAGAAATTGAAAACGCAGGATCCCCGGTCATCAAGTTTAGCTCAACCTGAGGATACTCCTTACGGTATCGAGCAAACAAATCATAGATAAAACTGTACGATGCGGTAACCGAGCAATATAAACTTAGTTCGCCTGTCAGCGGTTTGGACTCGTCCTGACATTCACTTTTAAACTGTCGCCAGCTGGCTAAAGTTGCCTGAGCATAGTGGACAAAAGCCTTACCTTGAGGTGTCAAGGACACGCTGCGATTGTCTCTAATAAACAGCGGTGCGCCCACTTCACTCTCTAGCTGTTTTATTTGTCGACTCAAGGTCGGTGGACTGATATAGCATCGTTCACTTGCGCGTGAAAAGTGCAATGTATCTGCTAACGCTAAAAAGTAATTAAGTTGTTTGTGGTCCATCTGCACGCCCCTACGTTTCATTATATGAAATACAATAATTTAAATATATCATTTTACGCAAGTACATTATCTCACTATCGTAGAGTCAACACATATACAGTTATTTTAAGACGATAAAGCAGGATCTGACATGGCGAATTATTTCAACTCTTTACCTCTACGTGAGCAACTAGCTCAACTAGCTCAATGTAATTTTATGGACCCATCGGAATTTAGTGATGGCGTAGATGTATTGAAGGGCAAAAAGTTGGTGATTGTTGGTTGTGGCGCACAGGGGTTAAACCAAGGCCTAAACCTAAGAGACTCAGGTTTGGACGTTACTTACGCACTGAGGCAATCTGCGATTGATGAAAAAAGACAATCGTTTCTTAATGCGAGCGACAACGGGTTTGTTGTTGGCACTTATGAAGAGCTAATTCCAACCGCGGATCTGGTACTCAACTTGACCCCAGACAAACAACACTCAGCAGTTGTTAATGCCGTCATGCCACTAATGAAGCAAGGCGCAACTCTTGCCTACTCTCATGGCTTTAATATTGTCGAAGAAGGCATGCAAGTGCGTGAAGACATCACGGTTATTATGGTCGCGCCAAAATGCCCTGGTACTGAGGTACGAGAAGAATACAAACGCGGTTTTGGCGTGCCAACACTCATTGCAGTGCACCCTGAGAACGACCCTCAAGGTAAAGGTTTAGCGCAAGCCAAGGCTTATGCAGCAGGCACAGGAGGAGACCGTGCTGGTGTACTCAACTCTTCATTTATCGCTGAGGTAAAGTCTGATTTAATGGGTGAACAGACCATTTTATGTGGCATGTTACAAACAGGCTCTTTACTGTGTTTCGATAAGATGGTTGAACAAGGCATCGCGCCAGACTACGCGTCAAAATTGATTCAGTATGGCTGGGAAGTCATCACAGAAGCATTAAAACATGGTGGTATTACCAACATGATGGACAGGCTGTCAAACCCTGCGAAAATTAAAGCGCATGATCTAAGTGAAGAGCTTAAGACCATTATGACACCGCTTTACAACAAGCACATGGACGACATCATCAGTGGTGAATTTTCAACTGGCATGATGGCAGACTGGGCTGAGGGTGATGCAAAGTTACTCGCTTGGCGTGAAGAAACTGCGCAATCCGCTTTTGAAAAGCAGGCCAATACTGAGCAACATATCTCTGAGCAGACCTTTTTTGATAAAGGCATTCTAATGGTTGCGATGGTGAAAGCGGGTGTAGAGCTTGCGTTTGAAACAATGACAGCCGCAGGGATCATCGCCGAATCGGCCTATTACGAGTCTTTGCACGAAACACCACTTATTGCTAACACAATTGCACGCAAAAAACTCTTTGAAATGAATAGAACCATCTCTGATACAGCTGAATATGGATGCTATCTATACAACCATGCTTGCATACCTCTGCTTCAGCCATTTATGCAGAAAATCAATACAGATGTGATCGGTGCAGGTTTGGACACTCAAAACAACCATGTGGATAATCAAAAACTTATAGCCGTTAACAGTGCGATAAGAAACCACCCGGTTGAAGTTGTAGGTACAGAATTGCGAGGTTATATGTCCGCAATGAAACGTATCGTATAAATCAGTTCGCTTGTTAGAACCAAGGCCCATTAGTGAAAACTTTGGGCTTTTTTTCATACATTTACATGATAAAATCCATCAACAGCTAATAAATCTATACGACATAATTAATAAATCTATATGTGTTAATTATTGACCATGCTAGAATTATCGCCATGCGGTTATCAATTTTAGAAGGCTAAATGAGTAACACAAGCTTTACAATCACTCAAAAAATCACCATTCTCGGCAGCGCTACTGCAATCGTAGTCGCCTGTTTAATAGGGTTTATTTCGATTTTTCAATCTAAATCCATGGTAGAGTCGAGAATGCTCGGTTCCGAATTGCCCAGCAAAGTTGAAAGTATCACCAAGTCTATTGAACAAGAAATTGTGGTACTAAAAAATGCTGCTGAGCAGCTTTCCAGTAACAAGTTTATCGTTGATTCAGCAAAAAATGGTCAGTTAAATGAACCTTTGTTACTCGAAGAGTTAAATCGGTTACAGCAACAATACGGCTTAGCAACAGCCTCTTGGGCCAACAGACAAAACCATAAGTATTGGAATCAAAATGGCTTTTTGAGAGTGTTAAATAAACAGCAAGACAATTGGTTCTTTGCTTTTACCAACAGTAATCAAGCTTACTCAATTAGTATCTTTCAAGAAGCACCTGGTGATGTAAAAATGTTCGTCAATCACCAGCAAACCAATGGTATCGGGCTCGCGGGTCTGGCCAAAAGCATTGACGAAATGCAGCGAAAGCTTGCAAATATGCGCATCGAGCAAAGTGGATTTGTATTTGTTGTTAACCAACAAGGACTCGTACAGCTTCATCCAGACGCCAGTTTGGTCGCCAGCTCAACCCTTGATGACTTTTACGGTGCCCGCTCGGATAGTGCATTATTGAATAGCTCAAAACTCAGTATCCTCGAGATGTCTGCCAACGGCGAAGCCGTTTTGGTTGCGGCTAATCGCATTCCTGAAACCGATCTATATGTAATTGCACAAGTGCCTCAGCAAGAAGTATTTGCCCAAGTTACCGAATTACAATGGCAAATTGTGACCTTTGCACTGGTGATTGCGCTGGTTGCTAGTATCATCAGCGTACTCCTCGCTCGCACCCTGAGCGCCCCGCTACTGAAAATGGCCGACGTGTTTAAACAGCTGGGAAGTGGCGATGCCAACCTAAACTATCGTGTACCGCGCTCAGAACAACCAGAGCTTGCTGCACTTGGTGATGGGTTCAATCAATTTATCGATAAAATAGACGGTGCAATTAGCAAGGTAGCAACTGAAAGTCGCGACATTCGCGCGGCCAGTGAATTGGTTTTCGAGCAGTCACAACGCAACTCTCAGTCATTAGACGAGCAAAAGAACCAAACGCTTTCTGTGGCTGCGGCAATCAATGAGATGGCGGCCACAGTGCAAGAAATTGCGGGCAGTGCAAACAATACCGCGAAGTTGACACTGGCTAGTAAAGAAAGCTCACAGGAGAGCCATGACTGTGTGCAAACCAGCCAAGAAACGCTGATGGAGCTGGCAACTGATATACAAAATATGGCCACTCAAGTCGAAACGCTTGCGAGTAAAACACAGTCAATCGCCAATATTCTTGATGTGATCAGGGCGATATCTGAGCAAACTAACTTATTGGCACTTAATGCAGCGATTGAGTCTGCACGCGCCGGAGAACATGGGCGAGGGTTTGCTGTTGTTGCAGATGAAGTACGCGCGCTTGCCAGCCGTACATCTCAATCCACAGATGAAATTCAAGCCACGATCACCGAGCTCACAGCCGCATCTGATTCAATAGTCGAACAAATCGCACTATCGTCACAGCAAGCAGAGCAAAGTGTCTCACAAATGCAAACTTCCGTTGAATTGATGGATAAGATCACTGAAACTGCCAATCAAATCAATGATATGACAACACTTATCGCCACGGCGACAGAGCAGCAAAGCAATGTTGTGGTTGATGTGGGTAGAAGTATCGAACAGATCAGTGTCATTAGTGACGAAGTGATGAATGACCAACTTAGTACCGAGCAAGCAATTCAGCAATTAGCTGATTCAGCGAAAGCGCTAGACAAACTGGTGGCAAGTTTCTGATAAGGTAAGCTGAATTTTAAGCAACGCTTTGTAACAATTTTTTCTTTATTTACTCTCAAGTTTCGCTAGTCTAATAAGAAAGAGCGTTTGGGAGTAAATAATATGAAGTTATGTTATCAAAGCGTTTTGCTAAGTTTGTTTATCATCACTGCCACTGTTTTTATGAGTGGATGCCAGTCAAGCAAGAATGTTGCTCCAGAAAGTTTGGCTTTACTCAATCAGGCGCCATTTAAAACACTAGAAGTTGAATCACAAGCCGAAATCTTCGTTTTAGATGAGCAAATCATTAAATCCCTAGAGAAACACTTTAAAAAGGACGCCCCTCCAGAGTTAGAACAAGCTGAGCTCATTATGCAGTTCTTATTAGAAAATGGAGATGCTTCACTCTCTTACATGAGTGATGCCAACCTCACCGCCTCGCAAACATACCAAAACCTAAACGCCAACTGCTTGTCTCTCTCAATTTTGTCTTACAGTTTGTCTGAGTTTTTGAATTTAGGCGCTGAATTTCAAAAAGTACACGTACCAGAGTACTGGGCAAATAGCCGCGGATATAATTTTTTAAGTGGTCATGTCAATTTAAAAATTCACGAAGACAGAACTCGCTATTTCACTAAAAAGGTCCTTCATACCGCACCAAAAACCTTAACCATTGATTTTGACCCAAATAGCCGTCGTCAGGCTTTTAAAACCACCCCCATAAGTAAAGACCGCGTCACCGCCATGTTTTACAATAACAAAGGGGCGCTCAACATGGTTGAGAACAGACATGATTTAGCATTTAGCTATTTTCGAGCGGCCATAGAAATGGACAACTACTATTCCAGTGCCTGGGCAAACCTCGCCATACTCTACCGAATTTCGGGACAATTTGATACGGCTGAAAGGCTGTACGAACAAGCGATAGAGCTCGATCCAGATAACAACACAGCAAAAGGAAATTTAGCGGTGTTGTATGATTTAACAGACAGACAAAAACAAGCGGAAGATATCAGGGCTAACCTCCATCAACTGCGCCGAAGCAACCCGTATTACATTTTAACAGTCGGTCATGAGGCTATGGCGCAAGGCAATTTTACAAAAGCGATTAAACACTATAGAAACGCCCTCAAAATAAACAACCGTCTTCATGAAGGTCATTTCGCGCTTGCCAAAGCATACTATGGCCTTGGCAATTTAAAACTTACCCGACTTCACATGAAGCGAGCACTCGCGCTAGCTGAATTTGAGCACAATCAAAAACAATATCGAGGTAAATTGGAATGGCTAGATGCAGTGGCTAAAAATTAACTTCACTCTGCTGTTTTTGTTTAGCTTTCAAAGCTATGCCCTAGAACGAGATATGCTGATTTTGACCAGCCCCGAATTTGAAGGTCGACCTTCAGGCGGGGCACAGCCACATCGCAGCGCCTACTATATTACTCGTCAATTTGAAAAATATGGATTAGAAGTACGATTTGACCAGTTCGAATTTGACTATGGCTTCTTTGACTCAGCTACTGGCCATAATGTGGTCGCGACTCAGTACTGCAGGCGTGCGCTATGCCACTCTCCCATTGTCATTACCGCCCATTATGACCACTTAGGCACTCGCGGTAGTAGATACTTTCCTGGTGCAAATGATAATGCATCTGGTGTTGCCGTGATGATTGACATTGCAAGGCAGCTACAAGGCATGGACGTCAATCGCAACATAATTTACGTCGCTACAGACGCCGAAGAAAAAGGCCTCCATGGTGCCAAAGCGTTTGTTAAGCAGCTTTCAAGCACCCAAGTACATATGAACATTAATTTGGACATGCTCGACCTACAAAGAAAAAACAAGCTCTATGCGCTTGCCTCAAGGTCCTTACAACCAATGAAAGAAACAATCACCTCTACGTTTGCCAGCACGCCAGTTAAATTCCAACTCTATTTTTCCGCAAAAATAATGGCTAGGCGGCTAAATGCCCCGCAAATAGATTGGCTGCGGGCCAGTGATCACTATCCATTTTATAGAGCAGATATCCCTTTTATCTATTTTGGTGCAGGAATGGACAAGCATCATCACTCCGTCAATGATTCATTGGATAAAATTAACTTTGAAAAGCTCACACAGGTGTCAAATGCGATAACCAAGTTTGTGCTGTCGCAAGTTTCCAGCAATGCAGCTGTAACCAACTGACACTTCTTCTTTTTACTCAAACGTTTAACTTGCCACTCTAATTTAGCAGCTTCAACTTTGGTGAGACCAGACAATGCAATTTGCAATTCAATTGGGCCTTTGCCACGCAAGCTTTTCGCACCTGTCCCGTTGCCGTGCTGCTCTAACCTTCGTGCTAAGTTATTGGTGATCCCGGTATACCACTGCCCAAGTTTATTTTCGACAATATATAGATACCAATCTCTTTTTACTCGCTCATGTTCACTCAAATTTAAATTTCTCAAATCTAGAAACTTTTACCAAAATGCACAGTCGAAATGCACAATCTACTTTACCTTCTTAGTGCAATCTGTATCATTCGTAATAACCTAAAATAAGGATACACATACATGCAGTACAATAAACCCCTTTTGACTTGGCTCGTAGCGGCCATGATGACTATTTTTCTGTCCGGTTGTTCAAGCTGGGTTTATAGAATAAATGTGCCTCAAGGCAACTTCTTAGAGCAATCTGATGTAGATAAACTCAGAATAGAAATGACAAAAGAGCAAGTCATGTTCGTATTGGGCACGCCGGTTGCTAAAGATGCTTTTGACTCCTCGAAGTGGCACTACAAATATGTATTTAACATAGACAGAGACTCTGAGGTGCGTAAAAGTTTAGTGGTTCATTTTGAGAACGACAAACTGGCTAAGTTAACTGGCGATTTTGAAATACCGGCAGAATTCAATACGCCACTTGATAACTAAGCTATTGCGCTTCTTTGTGGCAGGTAATCCTAACCTGCCTCACACCACAAACCGCTAAAATAGCCACTTGAAAGTTAAATACTAACCACAGCCAAACACATCACTACCGTAAATATTGCTTGAATAGACAAACTTAACCAGCTCAATACCCCTATGCAACGCAAGCTAAAAGGCAGTTTTGTGGTAGGGAAAAGCCGCCTTCTTTTCAGCAATCTCGCCAAAGCAAATATAAATAAAGTACAACTTGACAGCAATAACACCATCGACAATTTATTGTCTCGTGATGCATCTAAAAAAAGCGCTAATTGCAGTGGTAGAAATAGTACAGCAAATGCTTTCAAAACATACACTCTAAAAATTCTCTGATACTTTGCTTCATCACTGAGTTCAATGATGCCACGCTTTTCCAAGTACTTCTTAGAGTTTACAGACTGATTCTCTGTGGCTAATCGATAAGGTGTGCAACCTGAAGCATCTGCTAACCTAGGATCTACCCCCATATCTTCAATCAACTCTAGCATAGGGCGAGAATTTGATAGCACTGCGTAATGCATCAGGTTCCTGCCCAGGTCATCCAGTGACACACCGCAATGAAACTCTCGTAATGCTTTAGCAGCGCTCACAAAGCCTTTTTCAACGATCCACATCATCGCTGACTTACCAGCACTGTCTGCACCATGACCTCTGGCTCCCTTCTCTATTAAAGAAAGCATACTCGACTGTTTCGCGGCCCCTGACATGACCTGCTCCAGTAAGGCATTGTCGAGTATTTGTAGGCGCTCTTCCTCGTTACACAGGAGTGTAAGCAAACCTTCGCAGTCCTGCCCTTCATTTAAATGCTTGACCGCTTCTGCTTGGGTTAATGAGGTATTTTCCAGAATATCCCGATAACACTCTTGTATACATGACCTGCTACTCTCTTCGCCATTTAGCCAGAGCTCACAGGTTTGTGCTGGTGTCAATTTAAAGCCATTCGGCAACAACCAACATAGCGTTTTAAACTGTTTATACTTGAGCAATAAATCGATAAAAGAAATTTTATTTTGAATTTTAGCCTGTGATGCAATACTCGAATACTGAGACAAACACCCCAGTAGCTTAACCGTTAACTCATCCCGAGAGATCCCAGCTTGTTCAATATGATTGAGCAACTGTAAAACGTAATTGTGCTGTTCATCATCATATTCATCAATATGCTGAAAAAAACAGGATTCGAAGGGATCCAGTGGTTTTAACCATGCAACATAAAATATAGGAGGCAAGACTTGAGATATAACTCCTTGCTCATCCTTTACCACGTCGCACTCAGGCCACGCTTCGAGTGCATCAAGAATGAATGCACCATTGTCTTCCACTAGGCCTTTTAACAAAAGTGGAAATTGAGAAGGCCAAATTAAAACTTGCTCCATGGATGCACAAACCATTTAATAAAATCACCAAAATTACTTTTACTAAGAACTAAAATTATCGCAATGCTTAGCCAGCAAGATAATACCAAGTGTAAACAAAAAAAGCTGCGAATATCTCACACTATTTACATGTATGCCTAGCCATGAGAATGAGTAACGTATCAGTCGTACATTGACACTGAATTTAGTAGACTGTAATCCATGTAATAATACAACCTAGCACTAGCCTATGGATCGTAAGTTTATATAGGCTGAATAGGTACATCGGAGCAATCTTGGAAAAATTAGAAACTTGGAAAGTAATCCTAATCATCCTCGCCGTTTTTGGCTATGTTATTGGCAATATTATGCTGCTTAAATATGCGAATAAATTTAACGTCAAAGACAAAATTGACAAACAAATCAAACCGGAACAAGGCGACGAGAAAGAGAAAGAGAAAGAGAAAGAGAAAGAGAAAGAAGAGCCTAAATAAGCAGTGAGTATCAAGCAATACTCACTGCAATGACTTATTAACCCACTAACCAGTGTGCCATCAGCGCAATCACAGGTAGAGTAACCAATGTTCTCAAAATAAATACTGCGAACAGTTCAAAGATGTTGACCGGAATTTTACTGCCCAATAGCAAAGCACCAACTTCTGACATGTATATCAATTGTGTCACACTGAGCGCTGCAACAATAAACCGCGTTACATCACTTTCTATATTGCTGGCAGCTAAAATCGATGGAATAAACATATCTGCAAAACCTACAACAATTGTTTCAGCAGCTTTTGCGGCTTCAGGCACCTGTAGCAACTCCAAATAAGGAATGAAAGGTTGACCTAAAAATTGAAAGATAGGTGTTTCTTCAGCAATGATAAGGGCAAATGTGCCAACAGCCATAACAACAGGAAGGACCGCAAACAGCATATCCAGCGCATTGTGAACACCCTCTTTAACCGTACCTTTTACGCCGGGAGCTTTATGCGCTTTTAGCAATGCGACATCTAAAGCATGACCAAATAGAGTTTTACCTTCAGGAACAGCTTCAGAGTCTTGGTTATGTGTACTACCATCGACATAAATGTCTTTTTTGAAACTTAATGGCGGTAGTCTAGGCACAATGATGGCCGCGACGACACCGGCCGCACAAACGGTCAAGTAAAAAGGCGCGAACAAGTGTTCTAGTTTAACTTGACCAATGACAACGAGGCAAAATGTGATCGACACAGCGGAAAAAGTGGTACCTATGATTGCAGCTTCTCTTTGCGTATAGTGCTTATCTTCATATTGTCGAGAAGTCATCAAAATACCAACGCTACCATCGCCTAACCACGAAGCCACGCAGTTCACCGCACTTCGTCCTGGCACACCAAACAAAGGCCTCATCACTTTAGTAAGTAACGTACCAACTAGCTCCAACAATCCAAAATTGAGCAACAAAGGAAGTAACAGACCCGCAAACACAAATACCGAGAATAGTACTGGCAATAGATCGTTTAAAACCAAGGCTCCCGTGCCACTTGAGTGAATAAGCTCAGGTCCAACTTGGAAGAAGGTCATCAGAATGAATGCCATACCAAAGAGTCTTGTGGTAACCCATAGCCAGCTTACATCAAACAAGTGCTTAATAAGCTCACTTTTTAGCAATATGCGTGGCTTGAAGAGTTTAATCACTAAACTAAACACCCCCGTAATACACACGATGGCTACAATCAATGCATGTATAAAAGGACCAGTAAATTGCTGCAACTCTTTTGCTAACACCGCAATTGGGATTGTCATTGCATCGCCGACAGCAACAGGTGTCATAAATAAAAATACACCTATCAGTGACGGTACAATAAATGCGAACCATGTTTGCCAATTCACAGGCGGCGTTTGCGTTGTATCTGACATCATTTCTTTATCCAACAAAAAGAAAAGAGCATTCGCTCTTTTCTGAACTACTTAGCGGTTTGTATTTATATACTCAGTCCGCGATTACGCAGGGCCTCGACCAACCCTTTTTGAAGTGCTTCCATAGTCACTGAGTCGAGTACATTCCCCTCAGCATCAGACCAGGTTAACGAGGTTTGCCCATCGTCTGTTGTACCTACTTCAATAGTATAATCGCCATCTTCAATGGCAAGTGTTGTCACCTCGTCACCCCAGATAGAGTCCCAAACACTATTTTCTGGCGCTTCATACCTGACAAAAACTTCATTTTTTTCGTCGTCAAGGCGAATAACTGTAAAGCTCAGCTTTTCTAGGAAGTTAGAGAGTCGTTCCATAACAGAACTTCTATCTGCAAGGGTAATGAGTGCCGCGTTACCATCGTTATCGAAGCCTAATTCAAGCGATAGTACACCCTGCTGTTTACGCAATTCGACTTCAAGTAAGCGGTATCTGTAATCGAACTCAGCAACAACTTCATTCAGTGCGCGTACTTCAAGTTGCTGCTGCAACATGTCGTCTAGCTCAACTTTGTCACTTTGATAATCAATCAGTTTCGCTTCTAAAGAGGCTGTACGCTGGTGCTCCTCTTGTGACAATGTAAATTCAAACTTCTGTCTTGAAACCTCTGTCGCGGTTTCCCAAAACCAACCTTCTTCAGCTTTGATTATGGAATACCAGCCAGTGGTGAGCTTACCATTGGTACGGTCATCTTCATTAATTGAAGATTGATGGTTTTCAATGACACCTTCAACCGCTTGCCAAATAAATGCATCCAGTGCGTCTATACCATCATTTTTATCAAAATATATACGCGCAACATCTTCTTTGTCCTCAGCCCAGCTGCCTTTGGCAAGTGTCAGTACCTGTTGAGGTGGTCGAAAACTCAGTGGCTCAGCGTCATTGTTATAGACGGCCACATTCATTTGGAATTCTTTATCTTGATAAGGTTGCTCGAGATCTGCTGGAACTTGCACAGCCTCGTGGACACGATAGTTTTTCTTTTGATGCGTGTCATTGGTAAAAACACTACAACCTGATAAACCGAGTATAACGCTTAACGTTAGCGCTTTAGGGACCCAATACTGCACTAATAAAACTCCTTAGCAAACCCACTATGTAATTATTCTTTCACTTAAGATTAAGGAATGCTGAAATGGTTCACTGCCATTTACACTAATTTTCTATTTAGCCTGACAAGTAAATTTCAAAAAATCTGCACTATGTTACTTGGCAAACTTGGCAAACACAAGAATCACGCGTTTGAATTGTCTATACTTCACCTCAATACAATCACAGACAACGTGTAGGACTCATTTATAAACTGTGATAGTATTCGCCGCTATAAATTTAAAACAGCCTCTATGACTCACTTTGGCGCAAGCTCACTAGGACGTCGGTATGACTACTTTTACTTCACATCAACTTGTTTTAACAGCAATAGGGGAAGATAGATCAGGCATTGTCAGTGAACTCACTCAATTAGTCAGTGAGTGTAATTGCAATATTATTGATAGCCGCATAGCGATTTTAGGAAATGAATTTACATTTATAATGCTGCTAGCTGGTGATATGGCGGCAATTAGTCGAGTCGAACATACTTTGCCAGTAAAAAGTATGGAGCTTGGTTTACTAACCATGATGAAGCGCACTTCTAGTCACACTGAAAGTGACTATAGCGCGGGATATACATTAGAATACACAGGCATTGATACTCAGGGCACACTCAGCCGAGTTACACGCTTTTTTGCCGAGCAAAACATCAGTATTTGTTCTCTTAAATCAGATACTTTTGAAGAAGATAAGCAACTACACATGCGTTGTGTGCTCGAATTTAACACGCCGTCAGAGCTGAATTTTGACCAGTTTAAAGTAAAGTTTGAAGAACTTTCTAGCATTTCAAACGTACAGTATGTTTTCAGACGCATTCGCTAAGGATCATTAATGAATACATTAAAAGCAGGTGATAATGCACCTAGTTTTACATTAGAAAATCAAAATGGCGACACAGTAGCACTCAGTCAGCTACTTGAGTCAAACCAAGTGTTAGTTTACTTCTACCCAAAAGCTTTGACGCCTGGGTGCACAGTGCAAGCGGAGCAACTTCGCGACCACAAAGAGCAACTGGCACAACTAAACACAGTTGCGGTTGGGATTAGCCCAGATCCAGTTAAAAAGCTAAAAAACTTTGAGACGAAAAAAGAACTCAACTTTGATCTACTGTCTGATGAAGATCACGCAATTGCCGACGCATTTGGCGTGTGGGGACTTAAGAAGTTTATGGGTAAAGAATACGACGGTATTCATAGACTCAGTTTTTTAGTTGGGCAAGACGGTGTTATCAAACACGTGTTTAATAAGTTCAAAACAAAAGAACACCACCAAGTGGTACTAGACCACCTAAACGCACAGCAATAACAAAAAACCCAGCACTATGCTGGGTTTTTTAATTCTTAAATCAGCTTCAACTTACGCTTGTCTAGCTTCAAGCATAATGCGTTTCATATCTCTGACTGCTTTTTCCAATCCGTCAATCGCAGCGCGTGCAATGATTGCATGACCAATATTCAGTTCGTAAATCTCAGGCATTTGTGCAATGGGTTTAACGTTATGGTAATGAAGCCCATGGCCCGCATTGACAATAATACCGTTTGCATGAGCATATTGTACGCCTTCTCTAATGCGCTCAAGTTCTGCATTTTGCTCACTATCAGACTCAGCATCCGCATAAGCTCCAGTATGAATTTCAATATACGGCGCCTTAGTCGCTTTAGCCGCGTCAATTTGTCCCTTGTCCGCGTCGATAAACAATGAAACTTTAATTCCCGCAGCAGTTAACTTTTCTACCGCTTCGGTAATTTTTTGTTGATTTGTAATAACGTCTAAACCGCCTTCAGTAGTCAGCTCTTCACGCTTTTCTGGCACCAAGCAGACGTATTCAGGCTTAACTTCACACGCAATGTTGAGCATTTCTTCTGTTACCGCAATTTCTAGATTCATACGTGTTTGAATGGTCTTGGCCATAACATACACATCACGATCTTGAATATGGCGACGGTCTTCTCTCAAATGAATTGTGATTCCATCGGCACCAGCGTGTTCTGCGACAGCAGCAGCGTGAGCAGGATCTGGGTAACTCGTACCACGTGCTTGTCTTAAGGTTGCAATATGGTCAACATTTATGCCCAATAAAATATCTTTCATTACTCTACCTTGGTTGAAAAAGTTCTCTGCTTTTTAGTGGTTTATTTCCAAGCAGTGGTTTTAATAAATAGCGGCTTAGTGCCTTTGCTTGCCTGCGAGATACTACGGAACCGTAGTCCCCATGAGCAATTGCAAGCAGTGTTTTTCCTGAAAAGCTGCGATGTATGTCCTCACTAGGACAAAAGCCAACTTCCCTCACAAACTGGTAATAACTTCCTTCATCAATGGGTGTGCCAAATGCATCGTAATCAAATTCAACACCGACACCCAATTCGTACAACAATTTAAACTCATATGTACGAAGGATCTCTTCAATTTGTTCGCTGTTTTTTGGCTTTTTAGGTTGTTGGCTATTCACTTTAATGGCAAGGCCATTGTCCCCATCACTGTACAACCGCTTGAGATGGTCTTGATACAAACAAAATACATGATCAAGTGGTTCATTAATAGGAATTATTCGATGGGATAATTCGTTAAGATAAAAAGCACAATACAAGTGCGTACCTTTAAACATCAAAGGGGGGGATTGAATTTCGAAATCGTTTAAATACTTTAAATCATATTTACCCGCATAGCGGACCAGCAGGCAAGTAAACGGTTGCAAAGCAGCATTCTGTTTAACTGCTCGCTTGCCTTTGATCCTTGCGAGCATGGAGAGTTGACCAACGCCTTCAACGAGCATATTTAGCATCACTTGCGAATCTCTATATGGTCGCCGATGAAGCAAATATGCTTGTCGAAAGTCACTATCCAATCAGTCTTCTCCGTAGCCTAAGCTTCTTAGAGCACGCTCGTCATCCGCCCAGCCAGACTTAACTTTTACCCAAAGCTCCAAGAACACTTTGTTGTCCAACATGTCCTCTAAGTCACGTCGCGCTTCGCGGCCAATAACTTTTAGCTTTTCGCCTTTATTGCCGATCACCATGCGTTTTTGTGACTCGCGCTCTACTAAGATCAATGCATTAATTTGCCACACACCATTGTCTTGCCATTTGAATTGTTCAATTTCAACGGTGACAGAGTATGGCAATTCATCACCCATAAAGCGCATCAGCTTCTCGCGGACAATTTCCGCAGCCAAAAAGCGCATAGAGCGATCTGTTACATAGTCTTCAGGGAAATAAAATTCACACTCAGGTAAGCGGTTTTTTACTTCCTCTTTGACCATATCAATATTTTTACCAATTTTCGCAGAAACTGGTACGATACCAACAAAGTCATGCTGCTCGGCAAGCCATTGCATATGATGCAATATCTCTTCTTTCTCTTTAACTTGATCGCTTTTATTCATTACGACCAAAACTGGACGACCGCTCTCTTTGACTTTATTTAGAACCATTTCATCGTCTTGGTTCCACAATGTTCCTTCAACGACAAAAATAATCAGTTCAACATCACCAATCGAACTGCTTGCCGCACGGTTCATTAAGCGGTTGATAGCACGTTTTTCTTCGATATGAAGACCTGGCGTATCAACGTATACAGCTTGGTAGTTGTCCTCTGTATGTATCCCCATAATTCTATGGCGAGTCGTTTGAGGCTTACGGGATGTAATACTGACTTTTTGCTCAACAATTTTGTTGAGCAAAGTCGATTTACCTACGTTTGGGCGGCCGACAATCGCAATCATGCCGCAGTGGGTGTTAGGATTCATCTTTTAATATCTTCAGTGCTTGCTCTGCGGCTTTTTGCTCTGCCTTTCGACGTGAGCTACCGACAGAAATAATACTATCCATACCCTTTACAGTACACTCAACCGTGAATGTCTGATTGTGTGCCTGCCCTTTTGTATCAATAACTTGATATGCAGGTAATGGTAATTTTCGCGCTTGCAGATATTCTTGCAACAGCGTTTTTGGGTCTTTTTGATTGTGTCCTGGAGAAATGGCCTCTAAACGGCTTTTATACCATTTAAGCACAAGCGTCTTACAGGTCTCGATGTCTGAATCTAGAAACACCGCGCCAATAATCGCTTCTACCGCATCAGCCAGCGTTGACTCTCTGCGATAACCACCACTTTTAAGTTCACCAGGGCCTAACCTCAGATAGTCCCCTAAACCAAATTCAACACCAAATTCAGCCAATGTTTGACCGCGTACTAAAGTCGAACGCATGCGGCTTAGATCACCTTCACGCGCTTTTGGAAACTTGTGGTACAACGCATCTGCGATAACAAAGCTTAAAATAGAATCGCCTAGAAATTCTAGGCGTTCATTATGCTGACCTTTGTGGCTACGATGAGTCATTGCCTGTTCAAGCAGTGCTTGATCAGCAAAGTCGTAGCCTATTTTTTTATATAATTCTGTGACGTTCTTTTTCATTGTTACTGAATATTACCTAGGCGTTCGAATCGAACCCCTGTTGGAACCCAGCCTGGCAATAAGCTATTTGGACCATTTTCGAAATCAAAACTCATCCAGATAAATACAGCTTTTCCAACTAAGTTTTCTTTAGGAACAAAACCCCATACGCGGCTGTCCTGACTATTATTACGATTATCGCCAAGAGCGAAATAGCTACCTTCTGGAACGACCCATTCATCGCGTCGCGTACCTGGTTGTTGGTAATAGCGCTCTGACAATTCCAGTGCTTTCGGGTTAATTAAAATATCGTGCTCAACATCAGGTAAAGATTCTGTCAAACGTACTAGTGGCATTGAACCTTGCTTAAATTCATCACGATTAACAATTTCTACATCAATCTTGTTGAACTCTCCACACGCCAACCCATCTCGGCTTTGCTCACCCTCTTCACATTTTGGGTTAATGAAAAGCTGACGATTGCGATACACAATACGATCACCAGGCAAACCGACAATACGCTTGATAAAGTCAATACGTTCGTCTAACGGAAACTTGAATACGGCTATGTCTCCTCGCTTTGGATCATCCACATCAACTAGCTGTGAACGCCAAACCGGATCTTTAATGCCGTACGCATACTTTTGCACCAAAATAAAGTCACCATCCAACAATGTTGGCATCATAGAGCCCGACGGTATTTGAAACGGCTCGAAGATAAATGACCGAAACACAGTAATTGCCGCGATCATTGGAAAGATAGACTTTGCACTATCAGTTATGGCAGGTACCGGCGCAATCTGGTCAATAACTTCTTGGTCCAGCGGTTGCTCCGATGCTCCTTGTGCAAGCGCTATACGCTCCTTACGCTTTGGTGCATAAACTAAGTGATCTATTAACCAGATCAGGCCCGATCCCAAAGTCAACAGCACGAGAAAGACCGAAAAATAACCTGCCATAAATAATAATTCCTGTTACTTACCTACTTTTAATATTGCAAGGAACGCATCCTGAGGTACTTCTACGTTACCCAGTTGCTTCATACGTTTCTTACCTTCTTTTTGCTTTTGTAATAGCTTTTTCTTACGACTCACATCGCCACCATAACATTTTGCAATTACGTTTTTACGTAACTGTTTCACTGTTGTACGGGCAATTACGTGGTTGCCAATTGCAGCCTGAATCGCAATATCAAACATCTGCCTTGGGATTAACTCTCTCAAGGCATCAGCCAACTGACGGCCTCGGCTCTGTGCATTATCACGGTGAACAATGATCGCAAGTGCGTCCACTCTATCACCATTAATCAAAATATCACAGCGAACCATGTCAGATACTTGGAAGCGTTTAAAGTTGTAATCAAGTGATGCGAAGCCGCGGCTAGTCGATTTAAGTTTATCGAAGAAGTCCATCACCACTTCAGCCATAGGTAATTCATAGGTTACGGCAACCTGATTACCGTGATAACTCATCTTAGTTTGAACACCACGCTTCTCGATACATAGCGTAATTACATTACCTAAGTACTCTTGTGGAACCAAGATGTTAGCTTCTACAATTGGTTCTCTGATTTCTAAGATATCATTGACCGGCGGTAAATCTGACGGGTTATCAATTTGAATTACGCCATCTTTAGTTTCAACTTCGTACACTACCGTTGGCGCTGTCGTGATAAGGTCCATGTCATATTCACGCTCTAAACGCTCTTGGATAATTTCCATGTGTAGCATGCCTAAAAAGCCACAGCGGAAACCAAAACCTAGTGCAGTCGAGTTTTCAGGCTCGAAGAACAAAGATGCATCGTTCAAGCTCAATTTATTCAGTGCATCACGGAAGTTTTCATAATCATCTGAAGAGATTGGGAACATACCTGCATAAACTTGCGGCTTCACTTTCTGGAAGCCCGGCAGTGTTTCTTCTGCTGGCGTTTTTGCAAGGGTTATCGTATCACCAACTGGTGCACCATGGATGTCTTTAATACCTGCGATGATAAAGCCAACTTCACCGCTCGTTAGTGCACCGGTCTCGGTTTGCTTTGGCGTGAAAATACCAATTTTATCTACGATATGAACTTGATCCGTAGACATAATTTTGATTTTTTCACCTTTACGTAGTTCGCCATGCTTAATACGTACAAGTGATACAACCCCTTGGTAAGGGTCAAACCATGAGTCGATGATCAGCGCTTGTAATGGCTTATTCACATCACCTTCAGGTGGTGGGATCTCCTTTACAATCTCTTCAAGAACAGCATCAATACCAATACCGGTCTTCGCGCTACATTGAACAGCTTCTAGCGCATCAATACCTACAATTTCTTCGATCTCTTCTGCAACGCGCAGTGGGTCGGCTTGTGGTAAGTCAATCTTATTCAGAATTGGAACGACTTCTAAGTCCATTTCAATTGCAGTGTAACAGTTAGCAAGCGTCTGTGCCTCTACACCTTGACCTGCATCGACGACCAATAATGCACCTTCACATGCAGCCAATGAACGTGACACTTCATACGTAAAGTCTACGTGTCCTGGTGTGTCGATAAAGTTTAACTGATAGGTTTCGCCATCTTGTGCGGTATAGTTCAAGGTAACACTTTGCGCTTTAATGGTAATACCGCGCTCACGCTCGAGTTCCATTGAATCCAGTACTTGCTGCTGCATTTCGCGGTCTGACAAGCCACCGCATACCTGGATTAAGCGGTCCGAAAGTGTCGATTTTCCATGATCTATATGGGCTATAATTGAAAAGTTACGGATATGCTTCATATACTGGATTCTAAACTTCTGTTATTCACAAATAGAGATTAAACGACGATTTTACAATTTATTTGACTCAATCACCATCTATTTGCGTGACTGGAAGGCTAATTGGATAAATTTTTATCACTTTTACCTCGTGTTTTAGGCTTTGCCCCTTCATTTTTGCTATCACGAACCCAACGGCAGCAAACACTATGGCAAAGCCTATTTGGCCGATTTCAGGTAAGGAAAAAATAAGTAGCGCGCTAAACATGCCTAAAAACGCCATTAACAAGGGCAGCAAATAGACCCACAAGGCATGCTGTACAACTTTACTGTCATCCAATGCGAGTTTCACTTTTTGCCCGACGTTGAGCTTGTATGAATTAGGTAAGGGGAACGCTTTTTTGTGGGTACCAAAAAGCTTACTAAACACTTGAGAGCCACATTTACCATTGCAGCCCTCACATGCAGGTTTTTGTTCTGAAATCAGCCAAGCTGTGTTTCCTTTTAGCTCAGACACTGTGAGTGTTTGTTCTATCATAAGGAACGCTTTACAGATTCTGCAATATTTTTAGCCGTTTCTACAGGTATTTTACCGACCACAGAGACATCAAACGCCCCTGCGTTGTGCACATACACAGTTGTCGCGCCAGAAGTGAGTGCCCCACTCGCTCGCTGTCCAGTCAATGGTCGTTGAACAAATACAGATACCTCAACCAACCCATCCGAATAGAGAAAATAATCCGCTAGCTCATTATTCAAATCTAACTTGTGCCTGTCAGCTTTAAGAAGCTTAAAGCCATTCGGTAGCCACCCTATTTGCCAATTATTTTGTTGCTTAACAGGACCATCATCCGATAGTGCTGCGATTGGAGTAGGTAGCGTTTTCTCTTTTAATTCCAGTAGCTGGCTAGCTGGTCGCTCTGTAACCGAGATATGAGTCAGCTGTAATTGCTCTAGTACCTCAGAATCTTGATTAACATACGCGGCTTTCAATAACAGCGCGGACTGCAAGTCCACCCACAGCCAGTAGTTAAACTTACTTTCATCTTTTGCCACCAGCCTAACCAATTGAGCTGGTCTGCCGGCAATACGCTCTTTACCTCCAAGGACAAACTCATAACTCGAGTCTAATGTACTAATATCGCGTAGCAATACCTCAGGGATTGGCCCAGCAATCACATCTGTACTCAAAGAGTATGGCTCTGTTTGTGGTTCAAAATAAGTCACCACATCGTCTACTCTGACAACTTCTAAGCCTGCGCCATTTAATAAAGTCAGAATTTCTAAATCGGTTTGCTCTACCTGCCCATGCAACCATCGATATGGTTCCATACCTTTGCCTTTAACAACGACAAAAGATGCGTCAAAATTTCTCTCTTGCACCGCTGAAGACATATCTTTAAGGAGTTGCCGTGCATTGATAGTTTCGTTGGCGAATATCTGAGTGCTTAGCACTACACTCAGTACAACCGCAAGCCATTTAATCAAGGTTTAATTTTCCTCTTGTTTGTCCTTTTCTGTCTGTTTTGTATTCTTAGACAGAGCATGTGCCATTCTAGATTGGCGCTGATGTTCTAGTACCAAGGCACCGATGCGTTGCTTTTGCAGTTCTCTAACGCCACGTTCAGCTGATTGCATCGCCGGTTCTGACGATAAGCTCACTGGCGCAACTGTGCCTGTTAAAGGCATTGATTGTAACATAGGCGCTTGTGCATCAATGTTATTTTGAGGTGTAAAGTTGTTAACCCCAATGACAGTGCATAATGCGACACTCGCCGCTATGGCGACTTGAGATAAAGGCCGGCGCCAAAAAGACATCTGCACCACATTACTATTTTTGCTTTGTAGCTCTTGTGCTGGCTCTTCTTCAGTCATGTTGTAAACAGGTTCATCTGCAATTGCAGCAGCGACACTCGCTGTAATATCGATACACGGTGTCGATTGCTCTTTTTGTCTCATAACATCGCCAATCAGCGCGTAGCGAGCAAATTTATCTGCATCTAATTGAGCTTGGTTCCCCATTTTGAGTTCACGCTCTGCGTCTAAAATTTCAGACGTCATTTGCTCATTGTTTACATCAAACTTTGACTGCGTCATTTAATCTTTACCTATGAGTGGGTTAATATTTTTATCAATGGCCTCACGTGCCCTAAAAATCCGCGACCTGACGGTTCCGACAGGACACTCCATTACCACAGCGATTTCTTCATAACTCATCCCTTCAATTTCCCTTAAGGTAATCGCTGTCTTCAAGTCATCTGGCAACTCATCTATGGTTTTAAAGATGACCGCTTTAATTTCATCGCTCAATAACAGACTTTCTGGCGAAGCATTAGACCGTAATTGATCAGCTCCATCGTAAACCTCTGCTTCTTCAGCATCGATATCACTCGCAGGCGCTTTTCGCCCCTGAGATACTAAATAATTTTTAGAGCAGTTTACCGCAATCCTGTATAACCAAGTATAGAATGCACTGTCTCCGCGAAAGTTTGGCAATGCCCTATACGCTTTGATAAATGCCTCTTGGGCCACATCGGCCACATCACCTGAATTAGATACATATCGAGAGATCAACGCCGCCACCTTATTTTGATATTTGGCAACCAATAAGTTAAAGGCGTTTTTATCTCCTTGCTGAACTTTTCTAACTAATTCTAAATCCAAATCCTGCTCGTTCATTCGAGCCGGTACTCCTCTTTGTTATTACTTATATTTGCGCAGTGTTGCCATCATTTTACAGCTAGTCTGACTGTACCATGAATAAAAAGTTCTGTTTTTTTGATATTTTTTTTAAAATACTCCGTATTACTTCGTCGTAGACGATACACAACTACTATTTTTATCTCGTACCAGCGAACACTATTGATATATGATAGACGCTATCTTTGTAGTTGTAATAAAACTTTAAAAGCTAAGAACCACTAACATGAAGAAAAAAATGCAGCATCAGACAGATGTAATTATTGTCGGTAGCGGCGCAGCCGGACTAAGCCTCGCTCTTTCTTTGGCAAATCACTGCCAAGTTACTGTAATCAGTAAAGGGGATTTAAAGGAAGGTTCAACACTTTACGCCCAAGGCGGAATCGCTGCTGTGTTTGACAAAAAGAACGACAGTATAGAATCTCATGTTGAAGATACATTAAAAGCCGGTGGTGGTTTGTGTGATAGAGAAGCCGTTCATTACACTGCATCTAACGCCAAAAAATGCCTCAAGTGGTTAATTGAACAAGGTGTGCCATTTGATATGGAGTTTGATAGCAAAGGCAAAGAGCGCTATCACCTCACTCGGGAAGGTGGTCATAGCCATAGACGAATTTTACACGCAGCCGACGCGACAGGAAAAGCGGTGCAAACCACCTTGGTTGAGCGCGTACTCGAACACACTAATATTACTGTACTTGAGCAATACAATGCGATTGACCTCATCACCGACAAAACCGCCGATGACAAAAGAGTCAATGGACTTTATGTATACAACCGCAAACATAACTGTGTAGAGTCTATTGCCGGGAAATATGTCGCCCTTGCCACAGGTGGCGCAAGTAAAGTTTACTTGTATACATCAAACCCAGATGTTTCTAGTGGAGATGGCATAGCCATGGCATGGCGTGCAGGCTGTAAAGTCGCCAATATGGAATTTAATCAATTCCACCCAACCAGCTTATACCACCCTGAATTACAGAATTTTTTGATTACCGAGGCGATGCGAGGTGAAGGGGCACACTTAAAACGACCTGATGGCACGCGTTTTATGCCCGACTTTGATGAGCGAGAAGAGCTTGCTCCACGAGATGTCGTAGCTCGGGCGATTGACTACGAGATGAAACGATTGGGTGCCAATTGTGTATATTTGGATATCTCACATAAGAACAAAGATTTCATTATTGAGCACTTTCCAACCATTTATGCAAAATGCCTCAGTGTCGGGCTAGATATCACCAAAGAGCCTATCCCTGTGGTGCCCGCGGCACACTACACATGTGGTGGTGTCATGACCGACTTTAATGGTAAAACGGATATATCAAACCTCTATGCGATTGGTGAAGTCGCTTACACGGGTCTGCACGGCGCAAACCGAATGGCGAGCAATTCACTACTTGAGTGTATTGTATTCGCCCATGCAGCGGCCCAAGACATTCTCTCAAATATTGATACTCAACCTGACATACCTACTTTGTCTCCTTGGGATGAGAGCAAAGTCAGTGACTCTGACGAAGAGGTGGTCATCACACACAATTGGCATGAACTTAGATTGTTTATGTGGGACTATGTTGGTATTGTGCGCTCTACAAAACGATTAGAACGAGCACTTAGGCGAGTTGAATTGTTAAAACAAGAAATACACGAGTATTACGCAAACTTCAGAGTCAGTAACAACTTATTAGAGCTTAGAAACCTTGTGCAAGTCGCTGAACTTATCATTCGCAGCGCATTGGCAAGAACGGAAAGTCGAGGTCTTCACTATACCCTAGACTACCCAGAGCAACACAATCAGCCCAAGCCAACAATTTTAACCCCCTAACTTACTTGGCTTGCAAGGCAATGCGGCTCAGGTGTGACCAAGCATCCGAGCCCATTGCGCTAACCGTAAAAGCAAATTTAACCTTCTCGCCAGACTCAGTATACACTTCTACAATTAATAACGACGCAAATACTTTACCGTAACTTATCGTGCCTTCTGTATGCTTAGCTTCACTGGTTAGTTTAAACCAGGCATCCTTTTCAATCAGTGTAATATCGCCCTCTTGGGGCATTATTTTAGTGCAGGTAAATAAGGCATGACGGTAACTAACATAACACAACGTCAAATGTAGCCACCACAGTTCTGGAATTAAGACGAGCAATAAAAAAGCAAAAATCACAAAAAAGACCACAAGTGCTTTGCGGTCTATATTATTTTTTTTAAAAGCAATGCTATACGCGAACTCGGTCAAGAATAAATTGCACCATTTTGCTTAACTCCGGGTGCGGGCACTTCTCGTGTCCCATAAACCACGCAAATAAGTCCGGATCCTCAACTTCTAACAAACGCTGAAAAGTGAGTTTATCTGCATCGCTAAGCTGATCATAAGCTTCATCAACGAATGGCTCAAGCAATACATCTAGCTCTAACATGCCTCGACGACAGGCCCACTTTATGCGGGGTTTAGGATACAATTGTTCCATATTGCTTAAATACCTCTTATCTAGAACATATAAATCTCGCCACGCAGTATAACCGCAATTGGTCGTTCAGGAAAATTAGATCGCCACTCATTTGCGCTAACTCAACAAGCGCAGTTAAAAAGCAACTGTACACTGCATAGTCATTGTTAAGAATTATTGTCATTTGATCTTGCTTTTGCCTACCTCAAGACCCATTTATCAGGTAACATAATCTAAAATATTTACGCAGGATCAGCTTGATGGCCACAGTATACCAACTCCCTCTTCGCTTGCTCTCAGTATCCGGACAAGACAAACTCAGCTACCTTCACGGACAAGTAACACAAGATATGAACTTAGTTCAAGATAACAACTTTCTTTGGACTGGTCACTGTAGCCCGAAAGGCAAGTTATGGGCTGCGCTGCGCGTATTGCGTTTAGACGATGCATTTTGTTTATTGGGCTCACAGCCAGAGGTTGAAGCTGCATGCCGTGAGTTAAGTAAATACGGCGTCTTTGCAAAAGTAGACATTAACTTGTCCGAACACCAATGTTTTGGCGTACTAGCCGATTCATTCGATGAGGTTTGCCACACCTTCAATTTGCAGTTTGATACAGACAATAATGCCTGTTCGTTTAATGGCGGTAAAGCCTTAAAAATCGATGACAGTAGCCTAATTTTAATTATTGAAAACACGACATCTCTCCCTGCTCAATTTACCGTTGAAGGTGATTCAACCGCGTTTGAGATCCGCGACATTCTCGCCGGAGAACCTCAGCTCGGTGAGCATGGCATAGATGAATTTGTGCCACAAATGATTAACCTGCAAGCGCTAAACGGCATTAGCTTTAAAAAGGGCTGCTATACTGGTCAAGAGACTGTTGCCCGCATGCGTTATTTAGGCAAGAACAAACGCGCGATGTTCATTGTTCAAGGCCAATCAGAGTCAAGCCTCGACGTGCAAGATCTTGAAATGCAACTTGGTGAAGACAATTGGCGCCGGGCTGGCAAGGTTATTCGCCAAGCATATGATGCAGCATCAAAAACATACTATGCATTGGCCGTTTTGCCTAACGATCTAGAAAATTCAGCTGTACTGAGACCGAAAGATATCCTTTCAGTATCGCTAAACATCAAGGCTTTGCCTTACTCTATAGAAGATAATTAACGGAAATACTATGAAAGTAGCTCAAAATGCAGTGGTAAAAATGCATTACGCGGTTTTGGATGATGACCAAAATACCATTGACAATACATTTGATGAAGATCCACTAGAATTTATCATTGGCACTGGTTATTTAATCGAAGGCTTAGAAAATGCACTTATCGACAAACAAGCTGGTGACAAAATCAGCGTGACTGTAAAGCCTGAAGAAGGCTACGGTGAGCGCAATGACAGCCTAACTCAAGCGGTACCAAAGAGTATGTTTGAAGGTATTGATGTAGAAGTCGGTATGCAATTTCGTGCGACTACAGATGAAGGTGAACAAGCCGTTATTGTGATAGGCGTCGAAGGTGATGAAGTCATTGTCGATGGTAACCACCCGTTGTCTGGGCTTACATTGCATTTTGATGTCGAGATTTTGGAAGTACGTGAAGCGACAGCTGATGAGCTGGAGCATGGTCACGTACATGGCGCAGGCGGCTGCGGCCACGACCATTAAAAAAAGCGCCTATTCGGCGCTTTCTTCTTGTGCATCTTCTTTAACTTTTTCTTTTAAAGCTTCGAGCAAGCCAGCTTGATCTGATGTACCTAAACGATATTTAGTGCCATCTACCATATTGACTTCTACCGCTTTGAATCCAGATACACTGTAAACCCAACCATCATGGGAAATTCGGATCCCAATACCATGCCTAAAGGAGTTGGTGACTGCACGCACGGATTCAATGTCTTCAAAACGAATTGTTTTTTTCGCCACTTTTGGCCCAAACCACCAGCTTAATTGTTGTGCAGTTGTATCAACTTTAATCGTCAAGCCATAGAAGGCAATTGCAACCAGAACTAAAATAATTCCAAAGGCAATAACCCCTACATTTTCACCAAGCAGTACAAACCCCATCACAACAAAAGTACTTAGCCAAGCCAAGATCCCAAAAATTGCCCATGCGAGCTGCGTTTTTTGATACATATTGCCTCAATCAAAACCATAAACAAAGGTCACACCAAACTCGGTATCTACTTTGCTTTTATTTTCTTCCGGATCGGAATTATACCGATAAGTATACGAAACCTTAAGTGACAAGCCTTCAATTACTTGGCTAATTAACGCTGTTTCTGAGAAACTCCTTGCACCAAGTCCAGACACAGACCTTTCATAACTAAAATCTTGATTAAACCGAGTCCGTTTTGAAATATTACGCTCCCACTGCAATGAAGCACGCAATAAATATCCCCGCTCTACTCTCGCTTGGTGAGGAAGCAATTCTGATTCATTATCAACCCGGTATATTAAGACACCTGGACCAAAATGAAAGTCGACCGTATTCTTACGCCCTTCAAATATGCGATTGCCATACCCCACAACAAAGGTCGATGTATACTCTCGGCCATTAAACTCATCAACTTCGTAGTCACCGTAAAGAAAAAATGACTCGTTATCTATGCCAAACTTATAACTAGTTTGAGCGGACACAAAGTAACGTGATGCCGTTTCATCTTCGACACCTGTTTCAATATCAGTTTCATCAGCGTAGTGACCATCAATTTTAAATTGGTTACGCCAATGCTTAAAATCCTGATAGAGGTTGCCTTTTAATTTAAATGAGGAGTTTTTCGTATTACCACTGTTCGCAATAAACCCAAACTCTACATCACCATATAAAAATTCACCTTTGTGCAACTCGTGGATTTCTTCTTCAGATAACTCACCATATTCGTGGAAGTCTTCAAAAGGATCAACAGCATACGCCTGAGCACAGCATAATGCAGATATAAATAGGAGTAACTTCTCTCTTTTCACTCGACAACATACTCTTTTTTATTGCTTCCAAACTACATGGCAAAATGGCGCATCTAAGTCTCGACTGATCAATGCCTTTGCAAACACTTCATCACCATCTTCAAATTCAATGCCGATAGTGACCTGTACAAAATGATCACGTTCAGCTTCTTGCTCAAATGCCACCACAGCTTGCCAGCTGTCATCAACATCCGCTTCTTCAATAAAGCCAAACTCTTCTCTGTGTTCATTAAATACATCAATATCTTCTTGAGATAAATTTTCTGGCGCCAACTCAAGAAAAATATCATATGCCTGATGTGTTACTTCTTCAATACTGCTTAGTCTTGCTGACATGTCCTCACCCCTCATTTATAACCAACCCCATGATACCAAATCCGTAATTTCGTTTTCTACAAGGATAGGGTGTAATGAATAAATTTAACGCTAAATTGCATTAACTAAATTAGCATGATAACTCTAATAAAACGTACTTATGTCGACTTTAGCTATTAAACCTATACTTAATAAGCTTAAATGGATAATTTAACGTTAATACTCTAATATTTACTTAAAAGAAAAATAACAATACATAGGAGCCGCCATGGTTCAGTACAAAGTCATCGATAACATCGCATGGGTAACATTAAACCGCCCTGAAAAACAAAATGCACTCAACTATGAGATGTTTCGACAGCTCGATCGCTCAATCAAACAGATCAAATCGAACCGCCAAATCAGAGCAGCAGTTATTCAAGGAGCAGGATCACACTTTTGCTCTGGACTAGATGTACAAAGTGTTACCAAACAGCCAAGCCAAGTTTTCAAACTGTTATTCAAATTGCTCCCAGGAAACCAAAACCTAGTGCAAAGAGTTGTATTAGGTTGGCGTACTCTGCCCGTACCTGTATATGCCATATTGCAAGGAAATTGCCTAGGGGGTGGTTTACACATTGCGCTGGGCGCAGACTTTAGAGTTGCCCACCCAGATACACAGGTCGCCATCATGGAGTCTCGTTGGGGGCTTTGCCCCGATATGGGCACTAGCCTTATTTTGCCCTCCTACGTCAAACAGGACAACGCTTTAGCTATGGCACTTAGTGCCGAGCGAATCTCGGCAATACAAGCCTTAGAATTTGGCCTCATTAGTAAAATTGATGAAAACCCGCTGACATATGTAAAACAACACATCGATTCTTTAAGCAGCCATTCGCCCGACGCATTAGCCGCAATCAAACAACTCTATAACCATGCTTACCATCCAGCTAACCGCCAGCTACTATGGCGAGAAACTTGGTATCAAATTAAACTTTTATGCTCAAAAAACACTCGTATCGCTATGAAAAATGGTGTAAAAAAGAACGTACAGCAACCTTACATTGAGCGTGCAAAATGGAAATAACACCCTATTCGTCCCCATACCCCATGAGTTGATAATTTGTGGAAAAGCTCAATTACATCATCGGCATGTTTTATGTACTTGTATGTCTATATAGTGCCAAAATGCTCGTTTTATTGACCGGGCTAAATATTCCAGCTCCTTTGGTAGGCTTAATCTTACTGTTTCTGCTACTGAAAGGTCGTATCCTCGCGCCACATAAATTAGCTCTGACAT
This sequence comes from Pseudoalteromonas sp. Of7M-16, assembly GCF_022347805.1. NCBI lineage: Bacteria > Pseudomonadati > Pseudomonadota > Gammaproteobacteria > Alteromonadales > Pseudoalteromonadaceae > Pseudoalteromonas > Pseudoalteromonas sp. Of7M-16. The sequence continues at coordinate 64,539 of NZ_JAKRFY010000008.1, forward strand.
GCCAATCGCTGATTGCGTATATGGCACTGTTTTTTATTCCAGTAGGAGTTGGCTTTATTGAACACCTGCAACTAGTCGCAAAGCATAAACTTTTAATCATATCGTTACTTTTTTTGCTTCCGTGCCTTGTCCTATTCAGTGTTGGTAAACTGGCCACAAAAGGGAAATACCGTGATTAGCACAGTTGTTTGTATTCTTACAATTGGCTTATTCTTAATAGCGCGAAAAGTTTATAAACGCTGGCCGAGTCCTTTGCTCAATCCGGTATTGATTTGTATCGCAATCATCACTTTAATATTACTGCTAACTGGGTATAAATACCCGCTCTATTTCCAAGCCAGTATGCCCATAGATTGGTTTTTGGAGCCAGCTGTCGTGGCCCTCGCCTACCCCCTGTATCAGCAATACACTCATATAAAGTCGGTATTTAAATTATTGATTTTTTGTACTTTCATTGGCGTGTCCGTGTCTACCGTTTTTGCCTACGCCCTATGTTTGTTCACGCAAGCTGACAGTGTGTTGACCAGCACAATGATGGCGCTGTCGGTCACATCTCCTATCACGTTGCTCATAACGGAGTCGCTGGGGGGAATACCGAGTATTGCTGCTGCTATGGTTATTTTAATCGGTGTGTTTGGTGGCGTTTTTGGTCTTCAGTTACTCACCCTACTCAATATTACGCAGCCCCAAGCAAAAGGCATTGCACTGGGTGTCAGTTGTCATGCGATTGGCACTGCTGCTGCAATGGAATACCACCCGCTAGCTGGTGCTTTTGCATCTGTAGCTATGATATTAAGCGCCATAATAAGCGCTTTTTGGGTTCCGGTACTTTTTACTATACTCAATAACTTATACGCCTAATGGGCACTGAACATTACGCTCAAAGGAGCTCAACTTGATAGAGCAAGAAATAGAACAATTTGAAAAGTACTACGACATGATACGTACTTATTTACTTACCTACAGTATGCAGCTGCTGGCTGCTTTGCTGATCCTGATTGTCGGCTTATGGCTTGCTAAAAAACTTGCCTCAGCAACCCATGCAGTGATGATACGACACAACATTGATATTACTTTGACTAACTTCGTAGCAAATGTTGTTAAGGTCTTAGTTGTCACCATGTTTATTATCATTGCTTTAGGCAAGGTTGGGATCAGTGTGACCCCGTTTGTCGCAGCAATTGGCGCCGCATCACTTGGGGCCGGCTTGGCAGTACAAGGTATGTTATCAAACTATGGCGCAGGTCTTGCGCTGATTGCAACACGCCCGTTTGTTGTTGGTGACACCATTGCCGTAAAAGGAGTTAGTGGACAAGTTAAGTCTATAGAGCTCGGACATACTATTTTAATCAATGAACAAAAAGTAGAGATCACGGTGCCCAATAAACACATTATTGGCGAGGTTTTACACAACTCTTTTAACTATTCTCACATTGAGGGCCAGGTCGGCATAGCTTACGACGCGCCGGTCAATCAAGCTATATCTGTTATCCAGAAAATACTGGTTGACGATGATAATGTCGCTGATAGCCCTGCCCCGCAAGTTGGCATAGAAGCATTTTCGGATAGCGCGATCACTATCAGCTATCGATATTGGACACCCACCACATCTTTGATTGAAAATAAGCTCAATGTCAATCAGGCAATTTACCAAGGCTTTAAAGACGCGAATATTGAAATTCCGTTCCCTCAGCGAGTTGTCACTATTAAATCAAACACACCAAAGCCAGAATAAACCTTTGTACTGCAGGAGGTATCAACCAACTGCAGTGCCCCTCTACATTCTAACACTCATAGAAAAAAGCCATTGATTAACCCTTTACATAGTTCTATGCTGGAAACGTTTTGTTCACAAAACATACAACATGTAAGGAGAAAAACAATGAGAAATAGTAATATTGGTTACTTGCTCGGCAGTGGCGTGCTTTTGCTATCTAGCATGCAAACGCTGGCAGCAAATTGTACCGGCTTGGCTACTTGGCAAGCCTCCGAAGTTTATCGCGCGGGCGATCAAGTACAGCACTTAAGCAGTGCTTTTGAAGCAAGATGGTATAGTCAAAATGAAGATCCACAGCAGAACTTTGGCGATTATAAGGTGTGGAAAAACTTAGGCGCATGTGGTGGCAACCAAAACCCAGAAGTCACATTATTGACGCCTGCCCAAGGAAGTATTTTCACCCAAAATGACAACGTTGTCTTATCGGCCGAAGCGACAGATGCTGATGGGGCAATAGGCCAAGTTGAATTTTTCATCAATGATGTATCTGTCGGTTTTGACAATCAAGCACCTTATCAGGTCACGTGGTCTGCACAGCTCGGTCCGCATGTCGTTTCCGCTGTAGCAACAGATGATCAAGGCGCAATCAGCCAAGTTAGCTCAGCAACAATCGAGGTAACCGATGGCACAATCAATACACCACCAGCGATAGAGCTAACATCTCCGGGCAATAACAATCAGTTTTCGCTGGGTGATACAGTCAACGTCATAGCAACAGCAACAGATCAAGATGGTTCTATTGCCAGGGCATCAATATCCATCAACAATGTAGAGGTCGCGACATTTGCAAATGGAAATATCTCTTATGACTGGATAAGCGATACAACTGGCCAAGTACAAATAAAGGTTTCTGCCGTTGATGATAAAAATGCCAGCAGTAATACGAGCGTAAATATTAACATTGCATCGCCAAATCAAGGCGGATGTGTGGGCCTCAAAACATATCAAGCCGGTCAGACATATCAAACTGGTGAACTAGTTTCTCACAACAATCGCAAGTACCGCTGTGATGTTGGAGGATGGTGTAGCTCAAATGCACAATGGGCATATGAGCCAGGTGCAGGCCAACATTGGCAAGATGCATGGAGCGATCTTGGTATTTGTGCAATTGCACCTGAAATTCGCTTTATTTCTCCAGAACCAAACAGCACGCTTCTTCAGGGGCAACACAGTGAAGTCAGCATTGTAGCGACAGATGCAGATGGCACGGTAGCACAGCTGGATCTTTATGCAGATCAAACATTGCTTGGCAGTTTTACCAGTGGAACAGGCACTGCAAATTGGCAGCCCATTACGCTTGGTGCAGTGACACTGTCAGCGAGTGCGACAGACAATGAAGGAAATGTTAGCACCGAACAAATTCAGGTGAACATTACGGATAAGCCAGTGGTTGTTGACTTAACTTCGCCAACAGCAGGTACGCAATACACACTCGGTGACTCGGTGAATATTAAAGCACAAGCGCAAGCACTCACAGGTACAATTAGCAGTGTGGAGTTTTATGCCAACGGCACACTATTAGGTCATGACACAACGTCGCCATACAATTGGGTATACACACCTGCGGTACTTGGCAATCAGACACTCACCGCTATTGCAAAAGACAATGCCGGAAATCAAGCCAGCAGTGCTGGTACCACGATTAATGTCATTGATAAACCGATTGGTAAAACACACAAATTGATTGGTTATTGGCATAACTTTGTCAATCCAGCTGGCTGTCCTATCCCACTTGCGCAGATGTCACCTGCATGGGATATTATCGATATTGCATTTGCAGAAAATGACCGTAATTCCGATGGCACAGTTCACTTCAAACCATTTGAGAAAGACATTCGCTCCAATTGTCCACCGATTGACCCAGTGCAATTCAAAGCAGATATGAAAGCACTGCAAGCACAAGGCAAAGTGTTCGTATTAAGCCTTGGCGGCGCAGAAGGTACTATTACGCTTAATACCGATGCTGACGAGGCGAAGTTTGTATCTAGCCTAACCAATATCATACAAGAGTGGGGATTTGATGGGCTGGACATTGATTTAGAAAGTGGCTCTAACCTTGTGCACGGTTCACAAATACAAGCTCGTCTGCCTCGTGCACTTAAACAAATCGAACAAAATATCGGTGGCAACATGGTGCTAACTATGGCGCCAGAGCACCCTTATGTTCATGGTGGTATGGTTGCATATACTGGCATTTGGGGTGCCTATATTCCTTTAATTGATGCACTTAGAGATACATTAGACTTACTGCACGTGCAACTATACAACAATGGTGGTTTACCTAATCCATACGAACCAGGTAGCGCACCAGAGGGCTCTGTTAATATGATGGTCGCTCACGCCAAAATGCTCATAGAAGGGTTTGACCTAGCCGATGGCACACGCTTTGCGCCACTGAGAGATGACCAAGTTGCTATCGGGTTGCCATCTGGCCCCAAATCAGCTAACTCAGGACAAGCACCAACGGCAAACATCATCGCTGCGTTGGACTGCCTAACCAAAGGCCTTAGCTGTGGCACTATCAAACCCGCATTTAACTATCCAAAGTTTGGCGGTGTGATGACTTGGTCAATCAATTGGGATAAATATGATGGATATAACTTCTCAAAACCAATTGGCGACAAGTTAACTCAAATGAACCAAGGGAATTAATCAGGTATCGTTCTCTGCGCAAAACGTAAAAAGGCACCTACTGGGTGCCTTTTTCTTATTTCGCTTGAGCAGGAATTGGTCCTTGGGGAACTTCGACATGCGGGTTTTGTCCGCGCTGCCTCAGTAAGTGGTCCATAATTGTGATAGCCATCATGGCTTCAGCAATGGGGATCGCCCGAATACCTACACAGGGGTCATGACGGCCTTTGGTGATCATCTCCACAGACTCGTTCGCGGTATTGATACTCTGACCTGGCACTGTAATGCTTGATGTTGGTTTTAGAGCAATAGATGCGATGATATCCTGCCCTGTAGAAATCCCCGCAAGCACACCGCCAGCATGATTACTGACAAAACCTTCAGGCGTCAGTTCATCTCGATGCTCTGAGCCCTTTTGCTCGACTACGTCAAAGCCATCACCAATCTCGACGCCTTTCACCGCGTTAATGCTCATTAATGAATGTGCAAGTTCGGCATCCAGTCTATCAAATACAGGTTCGCCAAGACCAACTGGAACATTTTTAGCAACTACTTTGACTTTAGCACCGATTGAATCGCCTTGTTTTTTAAGGTCTCTCATATACTCATCAAGCGCGTCTAACTTGCTTTCATCGGGGAAGAAAAATGCGTTTTGCTCAACGCTATCCCAGTTATAAGATTCGGCTTTAATCGGTCCTAGTTGAGACAAACATGCTCGAACTTCAATGCCATGAACTTGCTTTAAATACTTTTTAGCGATACCGCCAGCAGCTACACGAATTGCCGTTTCACGTGCAGATGAGCGGCCTCCACCGCGATAGTCGCGATGCCCGTATTTATGCCAGTAGGTATAGTCACCGTGACCCGGGCGAAACACATCCATGATCTTGCTGTAATCTTTTGAGCGTTGGTCGGTATTTTCAATCAATAACCCAATACTAGTGCCTGTGGTTTTTCCCTCGAATACTCCGGATAATATTTTAATTTCATCCCCTTCACGACGCTGTGTCGTGTAGCGGCTTTGTCCGGGTTTCCTTCTGTCTAGATCAACCTGTAAATCAGCCTCATTGATTTCAAGTCCCGCCGGTACACCATCGACAACACCACCAAGTGCTGTACCATGACTTTCACCGAATGTCGTGACCCGAAACAACTGGCCTATGCTATTGCCTGCCATTAACTTTCCTCATTCCTCGTTACGGTTTTGGTTCATCAGAACCTATGTGGGGTAAACATCCCCCGAATATTCGACAAATTTCTCTGCGCATCTTCCTTTGCCGTACCAAACCAACAATGGATATAGTCCACGGTCAAGCAATGTACCGCAAAGGTTAATCGTTAAAATAGGCTACCAACTCTTGTTTGCTGATCATAAACACGCCTAGACCGCCGTGTTCAAACTCGAGCCAAGTAAATGGTGCACCTGGATATAATGCTTCCATATGTACCATAGAATTACCCACCTCGACAAATAGAATACCGTTCTCCGTTAAGTGTTCAGCCGCATCTCTGAGCAATATACGTGTAACATCGAGACCATCATCGCCAGATGCAAGCCCTAATTCAGGCTCATGATGGAATTCATCTGGTAAATCAGCCATATCTTCGGCGTCTACATAAGGCGGGTTTGCGACTATTAAATCGTATTTCTGACCCGGTACGCCACTAAAGACATCCGATTGAATTGCAAATACGCGGTCATCCATCAAATGGTCGTTAATATTCATCTCAGCTACTGCTAATGCATCAAAAGAGATATCTACCGCATCTACTTGGGCATTTCCAAAGTATTTTGCCAAAGCGATTGCAATACACGCTGAGCCTGTGCACATATCTAAAATACGTGTTACCTCTTCAGGTGCTTGCACCCAAGGTTTAAACTGCTTGGTAATTAACTCTGCAAATGGTGATCGAGGTACCAAAACTCGCTCATCCACATAAAAAGGCATACCCGCAAACCACGCTTGATTTGTTAAATAAGGCACTGGAATTCGCTGTTCAATACGTAGTTTTATCACTTCAACTAAACGTCTTTTCTCTGTGCCAGTTAGCCGAGCCTGCATTAAATCTTTAGGTGAATCAATAGGTAGATTAAGGATAGGTAAGAGTAAATTCACCGCTTCATCCCAAGGGTTATCGGTACCGTGACCATAAAATAGCCCACTTGCAACGAACTGACTTGCAGTCCAACGCAGCCAATCTTGTATCGTTACCAGATCTTCATAAGCCTCTTGGGCGATTTCATTGGTTATTGATAATTCACTCATGATAATTCTCACACTATGTAGATAGCGGCATTGTAGCGGTTTTTAGGCTAGGTTTTTATGCTTTTTTTATTTAAAATGTGCGAATGACTAGAGAATATCCCGAAGTAGCTATGGCCTCTGACGACTTTGACTTATTCCGCGATGCAATTTCCGGAACACAACCACTTAAACAAGACACCGTGGTACACAAACAAAAAGCAACACGCTTTAAAGGCGAAGTAATTGCAGAACAAAAAAAGCAACATCAAGCTGAATTCTACTTTTCTGATGAATACGTTCCAGATATAGATACAAACGGTACCGTAAACTACGTCAGACCTGGTGCTGATAAATACCTTGCAAAACAGCTCAGACGCGGGGATTACGCGCCTGAATTGATCTTAGATATGCACGGTATGAATAAAGAAACAGCCAAAGATGAACTCGCCGCACTCATTCATGCTTGTAAAAAACAGCACGTCAGCTGTGCATGCATTGTCCATGGTATAGGTGAGCGTATTCTAAAACACAAAGTTCCACACTATTTAGTCCAACATCCCGACATTCTTGCAATGCATCAAGCCCCGCTGGAATATGGTGGAAAAGGGGCGATTTTAATCTTAGTTGATTTGCCACAAAATTTAGAATTTCGTAGATAATCGTTAACAACTATTAACGCAGTTTCTCAACCAAGCTAGCCTGAGATTTACAAATAAGCTATATTAGCTGAACAATACGAAGTCAGCGGGAAGATTGTACCCTTAACGGGTGCCACATAAAAACGCGGGCCTTGTACATTTAGTTTCTGCTATTACCCTCAGGCTTAAAATGAACGATTTACTCAGTACAGATTTGACGATATTACTCGTCGAACCTTCAGTTACCCAAAGAAAGATTATTGCCCATGAGCTCCAACAAGAAGGCGTGCAAAATATTGATTTTGCAGATTCTGTTAGCACAGCCATTGACGCATTGAATCAGAACCTTCCCGATTTGATCATCTCTACCCTTTACCTTGCTGACGGAGATGCGCTTAAATTGCTCGACCATGTGCACACACACTTTAGTGATCATCAGCTGCCCTTTATGCTGGTCTCAAGTGAAACACGCAGACAGCAGCTTGAGGCATACAAACAATCTGGAGTGGTTGCAATTCTGCCTAAGCCATTTACCAAGGAGCATTTAGGAAAAGCGATCAATGCGACGCTTGATTTACTGTCACCACAAGAGCTTGAGCTTGAGCTATATGACATTCAAGATTTGAGAATTTTGGTGGTAGATGACTCCAAGTTGGCCCGCAACCACATACAACGGGTTTTGCAAAACTTGGGCGCAACACGGATCAGCGAGGCAGAGAATGGCGCGCAGGCACTAGATGTATTGCAGCAGAGCATGTTCGACCTCATAGTAACAGACTACAATATGCCAGAAGTAAACGGACAAGAACTTACTGAAGCTATTCGCCGCTCAGACGAGCATGCCCACGTTCCTGTACTCATGGTGACTTCTGAAGCAAACGAGACACACCTTGCCAACGTCGCACAATCAGGTGTCAATGCTATGTGTGATAAACCATTTGAGCCAAATATCGTTAAACAGCTCATTTATCAAATGCTTGAACAAAATTAACTATATATTAGTTATTTTAACCACTTCCCTTGGCCAAAAACACCAAATCAATTTTTGGCCAATTAGAACACAAACGTAAAATCATCAAAAAATCAATTGCTTAAAATAAAAATCCAAGCTGGCACAACCTTTGTAATAGTTATTGCGTCTAAACAATCAAAGGGAACAACGCCATGAACTTATTTACTAAATTACTAACTACCAGCCTTTTCATTGGTATATCTGCGTCTGCAAATGCGAACACTATAACCAGTGATATGTTAAGTGATGTGCAAAGTCGAGTAAGTGAAAATATTCAATCGAGCATAGTTGAGTTAAAGCTTAATACTAAAAAGGCACTAGTAGATAGTTTCATCCGTACAAATAAGGACATCGAAACCACTCAACCTGAAACTAAGCAGGTTCAAAAGGAAAACTAATATGTTTAGTGAAGTAACCTTGATTAGCTTATTAGCGATGCCAGTAGTGAGCTTATTGCTGGCTTATTTTTCGATAGAAACCATTAAGATCATCAGTCATAAATGGTTTGCGGAGAGAACTTGATGAAGCGGTTATTGACGAAGACAAAAAACCCGCACAAGGCGGGTTTTTAAACGATGGACGCAAATGCTAATTATAGCTCGCCTTCGTTTTCAGATAGGAACTTAGCAACACCTTCAGGGCTTGCGTCCATACCTGATTTACCTTCAGTCCAACCTGCAGGACAAACTTCACCGTGCTCTTCGTGGAACGCTAGTGCGTCAACCATGCGAAGCATTTCATCGATGTTACGACCTAGAGGTAGATCGTTAACTACTTGGTGACGAACGTTACCTTCAGAGTCAATTAGGAAAGAACCACGGAAAGCAACACCAGCTTCTGGGTGCTCAACGTCGTATGCTTGACAGATTTCGTGCTTAACGTCAGCAACTAGGTCATATTTAACTGGACCGATACCGCCTTCGTTTACTGGTGTGTTACGCCATGCGTTGTGTGAGAATTGAGAATCGATAGAAACACCGATAACTTCAACGCCACGCTTTTGGAATTCTTCAAAACGCTTGTCGAACGCAATAAGCTCTGAAGGACAAACAAAAGTGAAGTCTAGTGGGTAAAAGAATACAACCGCTTTTTTACCTTTGATACGCTCATGTAGATTATAGCTATCTACGATTTCACCATTACCTAGTACTGCTGCTGCTGTAAAGTCAGGAGCCTGACGGCCAACTAATACACCCATTGTTTTCTCCAAATAGTTAGGTTTAGTTCCAATATACAAATCATTTTGTAATTTGATTCTAATTATTGAGGCGCTGTTTAAGAAAAACAACCCCTTGAAAAAATTTGCCTAAGTTTATTCAGCTCTGGGGAAAAATAACAATCGAATTATCCGATAGGTACAATCTAAAAATTCGATGAGGCTAAACTTTAGACATAAAAAAGCCCCTTGCGGGGCCTTTTCTGAATTAGTCCATAATGTCATTTGGCATATCTGCACGGATATGCTGCCACAGCTCACCTGACTGGTGACCATATTTACGTATCAGCGATATCGCGCGATCATGATCGCCTTGCTGAGCAAGTTCTGTTAAATCGCGATAAAACTCTCTGGTGATTTTTCGAATTTTTGGCTCTGAAAAGTAATGACAACCAATCTTCGAATACAAACCTCTAAAACCATTCAGGATGAGGACATAAATCTTATTGCCACCAGCAATCGCAAGTTGATGATGCACTTGATAATCATAATCTGCAAAAGCTTCTGCTGTATCTGGCAACTCTGCATATTGTGCTAGTATTTCGATCACTTTTTCTGGACTTAGCTTGATCGCCGCGCGTGTATAGATAGCACTAATGTTGGTTCTGGCTGACAACAGCTGGTCCGTCAACTCGGGAACTTTGTCTTCATCAAGTCGAGCTAGAGCTTCCAGGATATTAAGACCTGAAGTTTCCCAAAAATTATTAACTCTGGTTGGCTTACCATGTTGAATTGTTAGCCATCCATCGCGGGCCAATCGCTGTAAAACTTCTCTTAAGGTTGTGCGAGTCACACCGATTAGCTCTGATAGTTCACGCTCAGCCGGTAAAATAGACCCAGGTGGAAACTCTCCATTCCAAATCGATTCAACTATATATTCCTCAGCGAATCCCGCTGGGCTCTTGGCTTTAAAAATTCTCATTTAGCACCACTTAATTTACAACCTAAGGCTAGATACATTCAACGCAAGCGACTCTCGAAAGCAGGCGGAGCATGATACTGCAACTCGTTAATCTACTGATTGTACCAGATGGATATAAAGTAACAAGCGCAACTGCAAATTGATGTTCAGGTTATTAACTATTGCGCATTTAAAAAGGGTCGACTAATCCAATTCCTTTCATCTAAATAAACACACCACTTACCATAAAGCCTTTACGCCCGACTTCAATCTGTGCATTTATCCCGCATGTTTAATTCGCACCTGATCTATATAGTTAACATCAATTGATTACATTTTTAATCTAGCTCCGATTAAATTCAGTTTGGCACTCAATTTAAACTCAGTACCATGACGGGATTGTCGGGTAGAATGTAGACCCGCACGCTCTCACATTGAACAACTGAGCAAGAAGTAAAAAGGGAACTTAACTGTAAATCAAGTGACTAATACACTGTTTGCAATACGAATTATACGCACCAAGGTAAATAGGCCAGAACATAATTGCCTCTTTGTGGCTTGTCGTAAATGTAAAGGTCTTGATGCCTTCGTACTACATCGCCATAATAGCGGCCAAAAAAGGAGATATACATGATTGAAAGACTTGCGAGCTTTTCTCGCTCTACCAACGCTTGGGCGCTATTGTTTATAAGTGCACTTATTTTCGAAGTTGTCGCACTATATTTTCAGTATGCCATGGGTTTAGAGCCTTGCGTGATGTGTATCTACCAACGTACTGCTATGTTAGGTGTATTAATTGCCGCACTAATTGGCCTATGTGGTAAAGGTATCTATATCGTCCGACTCATCGCTACAGCTGGATGGGGCATAGCCTCAATTTGGGGTTGGTTGCTTGCACGTGAACACCTTTCTATGCAAACCACAACAGATCCTTTTGCCTTTACGTGTGCTTTTGAACCAGACTTCCCAGTTCCATTGCACGAATGGATCCCATCGTTTTTCGCTGTGACTGGCAGCTGTTCTAGTATAGACTGGTCGTTTGCTGGTTTATCAATGCCCGGCTGGATGGCTGTGGTCTTTGCAGTGTATTCGATTAGCTTTTTAATCTTTGCGCCATTGATTATTTTTAAGAAGTAGATTTGAGATAGATATGATTTTTAGACTGAGTCAGGTTTCCAAGCTTTCAACCCTGTCGCTACGAGACAAGCAAAAAGTCCAAGCAATTGCACTGTCAATGCTATCGGCGAAAAGTAAGGTATTTTTGGCAGTATGTAAGCTGATATTGTTAACACCCCTTTTTATGGCATTGGCATATTTTGAAGGGTGGGCATTGTTACCTGTGCTACTTGTTGCGGGCCTTGCTTATCCATTGCTCACTGCGCCAATCGAAATACAGTTTGCGTTGAAAAATATAGACCAAGCGCTTGAACAGTTTAAGCAGAGCCAAACATAGGCTCTGCGAGACTCTGGCTTACTCAAATACCACGTGAGCTTTTAACTTTTCAATTAGGCCCTTTCCTATCCCTTTCACTCTCTCTAATTCCTGCACATCCACAAATCTACCATTTTGCTCCCTAGAGATCACAATTGCCTGCGCTTTTGCCTCACCAATCCCAGGTAGCTGGATCAGCTCATTTACTTGCGCTGTGTTCACATTTACAACCAGTGGCGCTTGTTCAGGCGGGTTTACATCTTGCGCCTGAACCAAATTACTCAACAAAAATACTGCTACTATCAGTCCAAGAATCCATGTATGTCTTCGCATTTAATTTTCCTTAAAAGTTTATGAGTCTAACACTGCTTAAAAAACTAAATAAGCTATCTAACCATAAGATTTAACGATTACTTTTGTAAAATGCTTACTAATATTTTCATTGTGTTTTTTTCATATGGATCGTCTAATGAAGTGCCTTTAAGTTGCATTAATAGCAAATACAGTTTACTGTATAAAAAAACAGTGTTTTATGGAGGGTCATCATGGCTGTTATAGTAAAGTATGTGGTTGAAAGAAACGGAGTAGAGCGAATGACATTTACTAGCAAAAAAGAGGCTGATGCCTACGATAAAATGCTGGATGTTGCAGAAGCGCTTGAAGCAATGCTAGATAAGGTAGATGTACCACTTAGCGAGCAACAAGTTGAATCACTGGCTCTAGAAATGGCAAAGTATAAAGACGATTTTATTTCTGTACTCAAAGGCAGTAAACCATCAGCAGAGAAAGACAATAAAAAAGCGTCCAAGAAAGCCGAAGAAGTTACTGACGAAGTCGCCGAGGATAAGGTCACTGCTATAAAGCAAGCATAAATATTACTTGGTTCTTAAATTACCTTTACTGACTTATTCGTTCCAAAAACGCAAAAACGCCGCACTATTAATATAGTTCGGCGTTTTAGTTTTATATAACCGACGTAGCGATTATTTTAAAACAGCAGCAACTGCATCAGCAAAATAATCAATATTGCTTTGGCTAATACCCGCCACATTTACACGGCTAGAACCCACGATATAGATTGAATATTCCTCACGTAGGCGGTTAATTTGCTCTTTATTAATACCTAAGAATGAGAACATACCGTGCTGGCGCTCAATGAATGAGAAATCATGTCCAGTATTTCTCTGCGCTAAGCTATCTTTTACAAGGCTACGTAAACCGTTAATACGATCACGCATTTCAGCAAGCTCTTGATGCCACTCTTGTGTTAACTCATCACTTGAAAGGATAGTATTTACAATGTCGGCACCATGTGCCGGTGGCATAGAATAGATGCTGCGTACTACGCTTAATAGAACTGAGTTTGCAACATCCGCATTCGCTGCATCTTTAGAGATAACAGAACATGCACCAATACGCTCACGGTAAAGACCAAAGTTTTTAGAGCATGAAGAACAAATGATCATCTCTTCTACTGTTTGAGCTAGCAAACGTAGACCATTAGCATCTTCGTCTAGGCTGGTACCAAAACCTTGATAAGCAATGTCTACAAGTGGAGTAAAGCCAACCTCTTTAGCAAGGTCCGCAAAAATCTGCCACTGTTCGGCATTCAGATCCATACCACTTGGATTGTGGCAACATGCATGAACTAAAACAACGTCACCCTTTGGCACTTGCTTCAGCGTATCAATCATCTCGTCAAAAAGTAGCCCTTTATTCTCGTAGTCGTAGTAAGGGTACTCTTTTACTGTCAAGCCAGCAGCTTCAAATAGGCTAATATGGTTTGCCCAAGTTGGTGTCGTCACCCAAACCGTCGCATCTTTATTACAACGCTTAATGAATTCAGCAGCTACGCGCAAAGAGCCTGTGCCACCTGGCGTCTGCGCCGTACGCACTCGGTTGGCAAGTAATGTAGTGTGACTATTGCTTAATAACAACTCTTCCATCTTAGCGCAAAAGTCTAAGTTACCAGCTAACCCAATGTACGATTTTGTGGTTTCGTTTTCTAAACGAAATGCTTCTGCTTTTTTAACCGCTTTTAAAACCGGAGTAGCACCTTGCTCATCTTTATATACACCAACGCCTAAATCAATTTTTTTAGGGTTATCGTCTTGCTTATAAGCTGCCATTAGGCCCAAAATTGGGTCTGTAGGAAGTGGTTTTAGTTCTGAAAACATGTGTATTTTTTTCCTATTAAAACTAGTACGCAAAAACACAAGGCCGCAAAAATTCGCTCAAGCGCATTCAAGCTCACCTTCATTTCTCTAAGTATTCAACTCGATAATACGTAGTAATCGTGGGGGTTATAGTTGCCATAATACTAACACAATTTAACGAGAACACGAGCCCTCTCACTCAGGAAGGTAGTGTGTTATTTTCATGCAAGCCGCAACCAGTACAGATAAATTGTCAGGAGTAAAAAAGTCTTTACTAAAAGCCTCTGCATCAATGATCCCGACACACTCAAAACTGTCGTTTAACAATGGAATACAAACCTCAGCTTGCACTTTCGGGTCACAGGTATAATACTCACCGCCCGTTGCAATATATTCGGGAATATCATTGATAATACGGGATTGTTCTGACAATACAGTTTGAATGTTGTTCGAAGTCGCTGCAAATTGTTCATTAATGGGAAAGAGAGGGCGACTTGGCGCACCGTTATAGGCCAACTTCAAGAGCTGATTTTCACCGTCTACCAATCTCGTTTGGTAGATGCCAAACCAATCTACTCCGGTTTTACAGGTAACGAACTCTACAATAGCTTGCAGTTTAGACAGTAGTTCTGTGTTTCTTTCACTGTGTGAAATATAAGAATTCAATTCAAATGGTGCTTCTTGTAGATGACCAAATAAGCTACAACTTCCCCCTTCACCAAGCTCTGGAATTTTATAAGACCATATCGGTTTGGTTTGATTACTTGCCAAAAATGCCTCTAAAGAGTCTAGTTGCAATTTCACCAAAGAAGGTTCCACTGGGGTTTTCGTTTTATTTAAGTATGCAGAAATCATTTAGCCATCCAAACATCTATATATCTAAATCAAATTTAACACGCAATTATGCCGTTGACTATAGGAAAGAGCATGTTTTTTATTTTGAGGAACAATAGAAAGGAATAAGTGAAAAAAAATTTCAATATTTCGAACAGCTAGTTGAGGGAGTAAACAAGCCTTACTTCATTGCCTATTTGATTGTAACTCACACTATCCGCAATCTCTGAAAGCAATTGAACACCGCGCCCATGTTCATTAGATAGAGAGTTATCATGTTGCACTTCAGGCTGCATAAATCCGCTGCCAGAATCTTTTATATCAAAGGTAATCGAATGCTTTTCGGGAGAATAAGAAGCCGATATTTGAATTGACGCATTGTTCAGTTCAGCCAATGCTTCAGCCCGCTGGGTATAATATTCTAGAAACCCATCTTCTTGGTTTTTTAATTCAGAGCTGATCCCCAGCACACCATGGTCTAAAGAGTTATTGTACGCTTCCGATAATAACAGGAATATATTGGACCTATGCGCATCCACTCCCTCAACATTACTCAATACATTAACCACTTCTAATACAGGATCAGTCACTTTCATTTGCTCGGCGTCTAAAGAAACTGACACATCAAAGGGCAAACAAGAATAATGCGTATCACTTGAACTCTCTACCTCGGCTGCCAAACAGTTAACTATTGCAATACTCAAGTCATCCTGTTGCTCCGCATGTTGTGCAAACCCTCTTACTTTATCTATCACTTCCTGCGTTGTGATAGCATTTTTACTTTGCAAAGTATCGATGAACCTTCCTTCACCAAACATTTCGCCATCAGGCCCTTCACTTTCGATGATCCCATCGGTAGCCATCACTAATCGCGTACCCCGCTCTACCTCAAAGTGTAAAATGGTTCTTTCGAATTCTTCATCGTCCAAAATCCCCAACGCCATGTGCTGCGACTCAACGGTTTTCAATACCTTACCCTGGCCATTAATCAAATAAATGTCCGGCAGCCCTCCCAACCAAGCCGAAATATTCTTACCAGAACTGCTCAACTCAATAATCGCTGCGGCGCAAAACATGTGGCCTGGTAGCAAAGTATATAAAGAACTGTTCAGCTCCGTTGCTATATCCCCTACAGCCATTCCCTTTTGTACCATAGTGTAAAAGATTTTCGATGCAGGAAGCGCCCCCACGGCAGCCGCTAAGCCGTGGCCGGTAAAGTCGCCCAACAAGCAATAAAAACCACCTATGGGGCTTTTTGCCATTAAAAACATGTCACCATTGAACATAGAGGCAGGAGAGAGATGAAAGTCACACAGCGTATCAAACCTTTCTTGGCCTGACAGGGCATTTCTAAATATATGCTCTACAATTTCATGCTCTCTTTCAGTTTGATTGTAATGATACTGCAGCTGTTTCTTTTGTTCGTTTGCTTCTTTGCTGAGCTTTCTTGTACGGGCGTGGGCACGAATTTTTGCAGAGAGAATAATTCTGTCAAAAGGTTTATGGATGAAATCATCCCCGCCAACTCGCAGACACTTTTCAAAACTAGCATGATCTTCAAGCGCGGTTATAAAAATAATGGGTAAATACACATCCCCAGCGTACTCCTTGATCTTTGGCGCCGTTTCAAACCCGTTCATAACAGGCATCATGACATCAAGCAATACAATGTCTACCTCATGCTGCTGCAACAAGTCCAGCGCTTCTTGCCCGTTGTTTGCAACCAATACATCATAGTGTTGTTGCTCCAACATGGCAGTGAGCAATCGGCAGTTAAGAGGTTGATCATCAACCACTAAAATAAGCATGCGATCGAACTCAGTTAGTCAATTTCAAACTTTTTATCAAACCGAGATATCTGCAAGATTTTCTTTAATTGTGGTCTACAATTGCTGATCTGTATGCTTCCAACAGAATCACCAAGTGTTTTTTTCATATTTAATAGCATCCCTAAGGCTGAGCTATCCATGTAGTCTGTATCTCGTAAATCGACGACTACTTTTTCTGTTTCGGCGTTCACCTCTGCATAGGCTTGGCGAAATGATTGTACTAAATTAAAGTCAAACTTCCCTTTAATTTGGATTGTTAAGGTCTTTCCGTCGGCTGAAGCATTTTTGCTCAGGCTCATTGCAAGCTCCTACTTTGAATTTGGTATTGTTATCCATCTTTATGTTTTAAATATAATCGTATTACGTAATTTCGCCAAAAAAATATAACAGCACAAAACACTTTTTGTTAGTATCCAAGGTAATGAAACTAGTTTGGAGTAAGCCATGTCAGAAGGTCGTTTAGTATATTCTACCGAGCTGGGAAGAATTAAACCGCAAGACGAACAACCGCAACAAGAAGTAAAGCTTTTTAAAGATGGCCACATTCGCATTGAACGTCAAACCAAAGGTAGAAAAGGTAAAGGCGTGATGTTGGTAGTCGGCATTGATCCTGAACAGCATGATCTAAAAAAATTAGCTAAGTTACTGAAAAGTAAAATGGGGCAAGGTGGTGCAGTAAAGGATGGTGTAATTGAAATTCAAGGCGATGATCGTGAAAAGCTAAAAGGTCTATTAATTGCTCAGGGATTCAAAGTCAAAATAGCAGGGGGTTAATTCCCTGCTACTCTCATAATATCTGGCTCTTGAGCAAATACTTGTTGCTCTGTCAGCGGCGCACTGTAGTAGTAACCTTGTACGATATGGCAATTATTCCGCTGTAAAAAAGCGACTTGCTCGGCGGTTTCCACCCCTTCAGCAACCACCTTCATACTGAGCTTCTGAGCCATCGCAATAATTGCGGCAGTAATTTCCATGTCATTACTATCATCTGGAATATCCTTCACAAAGGACCTATCCACTTTGAGTACATCGACTGGGAAGCGCTTCAGATAACTGAGCGACGAGTAGCCTGTTCCAAAATCATCAATTGATAGTGATACACCTAGCTTTTTCATCTCCTTTAGCTGCTCAATTGCTGCTTCGACATCACCCATTAGCATACTTTCTGTCAACTCAAGGTGAAGCATTGAAGGTGGTAGGCCTACTTCATCTAATGTGTGAGAAATCGTCTCGATTAAATTCGCGTCCTTAAACTGTCGTGCAGACAAGTTAATTGAAATATCAGCGGTATACCCTTTAGATTTTAGCACAGAAGAGAATCTGCAAGCCTCTTTCAAAACCCATGTACCTATTTCGACGATTAATCCCGTAGCCTCAGCAATTGGGATAAACTTAGTCGGCGGGATCCCGCCTTCCGTTGGATGATTCCACCGAATTAACGCCTCATAACCAACAATTTTTCCACTTCGACTATCTATTTGTGGTTGATACTGCAATGAGAATTGTTGACTCTTAATCGCCTGTCGTAATTCATTTTCTATGTGCAATCGCTCATTCGCTGCCGCATTTAGCTCCTGAGAATAAAAATGGAAGGTGTTTCGCCCTTTAGCTTTGGCTTCATACATGGCCAAATCAGCATGTTTTAATAACTGCTCTTCTTCTTGGCTATCAAATGGTGCCAAAGTGATACCAATACTGGCACTGACAATGACTTCGTTGTTCCCTAGCGAAATGGGTTGGCTGAGAGTTTTTTGTATTGTATGTGCCACATCCATTGCGTTGTCTCGGGTGCTTATCCCACTTAGCAAAACAGCAAATTCATCACCACCCAATCGCGCAATTGTATCCTCGGCCCTTAATCTTTGTTTAAGTCTATCGGCAACCTCTACAAGTAACCGATCTCCTGCATCATGTCCGAGTGTATCGTTAATACGTTTAAATTCATCGAGGTCAAAGTAAAATAGCGCAAACGCGTAGTGCCCACGAGAGGCCAATGCCATGGATTTACGCAGTTGCATACGGAAAAAGGTACGATTAGCTAAGCCTGTTAGAGTGTCAAAATAGGCCAGCTCTTCCATCTTTCTTTGACTTTCTTTAACAAATGAAATGTCTTGTGCAGATGCCACATAACTTGAAATGCGACCACCATTTTCCCGGATTGGAGAAATACTCAAACTCACCCAAATTTGGTCATTGTTGCTACTTTGCAACAAAGTATCACCACGCCAGTAGTTACGGCTTTTGAGGTCAAAATCTATATCATCAATTAAAATAGCCATCTCGCTAGAAATAATATCTAGCAGTGGTGCATCCAAAAAGTGAGATTCGGCAAACCCAGTCATTTCAACCATTTTTGGATTCACATACTCAATTTTGAATCGTTCATTGGTGATCACCACCCCAGTACCAGAAAAAGCAACAGCTTTGGATAACCGGTTTGCCGCCTTCTCTGCGATTTCTTTTTCATTGATACGCTGATTCAATCCGTTGACTAATTTTTTAATATCATCACTCATGTCATTAAATGATGCATTCAACAAACCGATTTCATCATCACTGTCGGCGAGTTTCGGATGATCCCATTGACCTCGACCAAAACTGATCAGAACTTTAACCAATTGATTAATACGCTTCAAAATCAGATGGTAAATTACTTGGTGCAGGAGCATGGCAACAAAACCGGCGTAGAGAACAAACAAGCCAAAAAACTTGACCTTGAGCTCTTCAAGCGCGTGCAAAGCCGTATCTCGGCGCTTGTACATACCAACATACCAGTCAAGCTCCCCCAAATGCATCACATTTGCGATATGGCCTGCTTTGTCATGTACAAACTCATCTTGATAGCTTGGTAAATTTACCTTGAGCGCAGTGTCAATCACGCGTTGTATTGGGCTGGGTAATGCATCTTTTGTTAACAACTCGGAATGCTCGGTATCTCTGAGTAAATTTGGCGCAGATATAATCCGCCCCTGTTTATCAAAAATAATGTAACTTTGCTCTGCGGTCGGTTTTGGCAGCCTAGAAAGCAAGGTTTCTAAATCTAAATCGCTCCCAGTAAAGCCTCGATACACATCTCCTTCATACAGCGGAACTAAAATACTCACTACCCATTTGCTCCAAATAGGGTCGTGATGTACATCGGACCAAACAGCTTCTCTGGTAGGGTTTAACTCCTCGCGTAACAGCGGTTGAGCGTGAATATTAGCCTGTCTATTCTGTGCGCTGTCTAAAAGGACCGAGTTAGGTGGCGCAATTCGTACAAAGTTCTCTGTGGTATAGATATAAAAATTGAAAAAGTCTTGCAGCAAAATAGGTGACAGAATATTCCAAAGACTTTCTGACTTTTGAAATAACGCTTGATCGCTTTCGCTCAATGTATCTTTCAAAATGTAAGCTGCCGACATGCCATTAGCAGCAACACTATGCATTCTGCCATTACTCGTAGTTAAGGGTAACTCGGTATTTAGTGGTATCTCCGTTGCTGACAGAAGCTTTTTTGACACAACGACATTTGTCTGTTGAGCGAGGCTCTTTTTAAGTTCTAAATAGTGAGAAAACTGCTGTAATACTTGCTCACTTAAACCGTGTAATTGGACAAATTCAGCCTCAACGAGATGCTTTTCCTCAGATTTCAACATCAACGCGGCTGCAAATACGCCAGCAATGACACACACAGCGGAAATTAAGATTGATAATTTCACACTTAGAGAATTAGCACCAAAACGCGAAGGAGGACGACGGTTGCCCACGATAAACCCTTTACCCTGTTATGTTTTTTTTCATATATTGACTTGAATATATCAGATCACGTAATTCGTAGCCAATGCAATTAGAGTATAATTTAAAATACCTAGTTGTAATTGGTTCGATATCTGTGTTAATAATACTGCTAATACTGATTTTTAGATACGAACAGATTATGAACTTTTTCACGCGCCGTTATTTTTTCTTTTTTAGCTTCTTTAGGTGAAGAGGCTTAACTGTTTGCGCGTAAAAACGAATAGCTAAGCCTCCCACCATCTGGGAGGCTTTTTTTTTGGCACAATGGGAGTGAGGACCATGACGCAAGATACTTTAGATGCATTGAGGACAGAGATTAATGAAATTGACTCTGAATTATTAGTACTTTTGGCAAAGCGTAGACGTATTAGTCACGGGGTATTGGAATACAAAATTAACAACAATAAACCGATCAGGGATGAAGAACGAGAACTTGCCCTCTTAGAAAAACTAATTCGATACGGCAAGTCTCTGGGCCTAGATCAGTTTTACATTAATAATGTTTTTCAAGTAATTCTGGAAGACTCCGTACTCAATCAGCAGGCGCTCCTGCAAAAGAGCCTGAATCCCGACACCGTCAATGATACGCATAGAGTTGCCTACCTAGGTGGGCAAGGTTCGTATAGCCAGTTAGCTTGTCACAAATATTTTAGCCGTCGCCCCGGGAAAGTCGTCGAAATGGGCTGCCAATCATTTGAAGATATCACCAATTCAGTTGAAAAAGGCAAAGCCGATTTTGGTATTTTACCAATCGAAAACACCAGCTCAGGCAGTATTAATGAAGTGTTTGACTTAATGCAACACGCTCAAGTTTCTATCGTTGGAGAGGTCACTCACAGTGTAGAGCACTGCCTATTGGCCAAACCCGGTATCGAGCTTAAAGATGTGAAAAAGATCTATGCACACCCACAACCTTTCGCACAGTGCAGTCGCTTCTTACAAAGTCTTGCAGACGTTACCCATGAAACATGTGACTCCACTTCGAGCGCTATCATGGCTGCTGCGGAATGTGACCAAAGTGCGGCGATTGGTTCTGCGCAGGCAGGGCGTTCACAGGGCTTGGAAGTCATAAAAAGTGAACTTGCCAATCAAGCTGAGAACCACAGTCGCTTTATTGTAGTCGCAAGAAAACCACTTCAAGTATCAACTCAAATCCCAACAAAAACCAGCCTTATCATGGCGACAAAACAGCATGTCGGTTCCCTTGCAGATGCATTGATGGTGTTTAAAGAAAACAGCATTAACATGACAAAACTTGAATCGCGTCCTGTTCCAGGTAACCCGTGGGAAGAAGTCTTTTACGTAGATCTACAGGCAAATATTGCGGATCCTCAAGTGCAAAAGGCGCTGGAAGCGCTCAAAGAGCATACTCAAACGGTTAGGATTTTAGGCTGCTATCAAAGTGAGTCACTCAAAGCGGTAGAGCCTATTTGATTGAAAACCCCAGCTTAGGTGCTGGGCAAACCCTCTTAACTTAATACATACTTTCTCTTAAGAGTATATGCGCTACTAATGTAGCGCAAAAAATTACTACTTATGAAGCTAACTCATCGAGCACCTTGGCATCATTGGCTTTATTTAAAATACCTCTACTCTGCGCTAAGAAAGTATGGGCACTGTCAGAGAAATAGGTCTGCGCTTTATCAAACCCTTCTATCAAAGCTTTTTTGTCACGTTGTTTCAAGCTTTGAAGTGTTTGCGCAAAGGTATCCTGATAGCTGGCGAGCAATCCTTCAACGTCGTCAAATTGAGCAAGCATAATATCGGCATATAACTCAGGGGACTGTGCAAATAAACGGCCGACCATCATCAACTCCAATTGATAAATGGGTGAAGAACAACTGCGAAGCTCTTCCAATGTGTGACACTGTTTTGCTAAAAACTGACCGTAAACAAATGTAGTCAAGTGCCGCATGACCTGAATAATTTGCATCGCTTGGTCGTGCTTTTTCGCTTCCATTGAGACGATATGGCATCCCCAGATCTGAAGTTGTTTCAGTAACCCCTCATATGCCGCTTGATCTCGCCCGTGGCAAGCTACTACAGTTTGCTTAACCCAGTGAGAGATATCTGGGCCAAACATTGGGTGCAAACCAACTACAGGGCCTGGGTGTTTTTTGAGTAAACTTTTAAGTGGAGTCTGCTTTACAGATGTAATATCCGCCAAAATGCATTCGGGATCCAGCGCAGGCAAATCATCGATAACTTGTTCTAAGCTGTTTATAGGCACGCTCACAAGCACAAGTTTCGCGCCGGATAAAATATCTGCGGCCTCTTCTTGATGACTTTTATCGAGTATTTTGACTTCATAACCTGAGCGTCGAAACTGCTTTGCAAACAACTGACCCATTGCTCCTTCACCACCTACTATCACTATTGGCGAAAGCTGCGGAGCTGTACACGCTAATTTACTTTGCTGATTTTCGTATGCTTCACGCATCATTCTGCGCAAAATATCTTCAACCAATTCAGGGTTAACCCCCTTTTCTTGCGCTTGCTGACGACGTGCCGCAATTAAAACCGCTTCTCGATCTGGAGCGTGTAGTGGCGCCCCCTGTTGCTGCTTAATTTTCCCAACCTGCTCTGTTAGTTTTCTGCGCTCAGCAAGCAAGCTAACCAGCTCGCTATCACAGCGATCTATCTGGACACGCAGCTCATCTAGACTCAAATTATCTCTCATTCCCATACCGTAAACCTTAATTTACACCAGTAAATATTTAATTACACCTAGTCTAACAGGACGAATTTTATTAAGAAAGTAACATTTCGTTACTTCATGAAATTATAAGGTACAAACCAATGGGTTTTAAATTTACATGTCAGTAGGTGAGTATTACGACAAAAGATAGCAGACAATCAATGAATTGAAATATAGAGGGAGAAACCAAACAGGCCGCATGAAGCGGCCTGTTTGTTAAGCATAGGTAGTATGCGCGTATTAGTTAAGTTTTTCTTTAATACGTGCAGATTTACCAGAACGCTCGCGTAAGTAGTAAAGCTTAGCGCGACGAACCGCACCACGACGCTTAACTGTAACGCTGTCAACCAGTGGGCTGTGTGTTTGGAAAACACGTTCAACACCTTCACCGCTTGAGATCTTACGAACAGTGAAAGATGAATGAAGGCCACGGTTACGCTTAGCGATTACAACACCTTCAAAGGCCTGTAGACGCTCTTTGTTACCTTCTTTAACACGTACTTGTACAACAACTGTGTCACCAGCGCCGAACGCAGGTACGTCTGTTTTAAGCTGCTCTTCTTCAAGCGCTTTAATAATATTTTGGTTTACTTTTGCCATTTTATTTCTCACATTCCTAGGAGTAACTGTCTTCTAGCCACAAGCTTCGTGTTCTTGCTGAAATTCAGCAAGGAGCTTTGCTTGCTCCTCAGTCAGAGCTAGGTTACGCAACAAGTCCGGACGGCGTAGCCAAGTCCTGCCTAATGACTGCTTTAAGCGCCATTTTGCAATTTCTTTGTGGTTCCCACTGAGTAATACAGCAGGGACCTGCTTTCCATCCAATATTTCAGGCCGAGTATAGTGAGGGCAATCTAACAGGCCATCCGAAAATGAGTCCTGCTCAGCAGACTGATTGTGACCAAGCACACCAGGCACTAATCGTGCAACCGCATCGATAAGCGTCATAGCGGGCAATTCGCCACCACTGAGAATAAAATCACCAATGGACCACTCTTCGTCTACATGAGACTCAATGATCCGTTCATCTATACCTTCATATCGACCCGCCACTAAAATCAACTTTTCAGACTGTGCTAATTCAGCAGCGCCTTGTTGATCCAGTTTGCGTCCCTGTGGAGACATATAAATTACTTTTGCACCATCACCCGCTGCAGATTTTGCATCAAGAATGGCTTTTTCAAGCGGCTCTACCATCATCAACATACCTGGACCACCGCCGTAAGGCCGATCATCTACAGTACGATGTTTGTCAGTAGCATACGCTCTAGGGTTCCAACAATTGAACTCAATCAAACCGTTTTTCACAGCTCGACCAGTTACACCTTGCTGAGTAACTGCATCAAACATTTCTGGGAACAGCGATACCACGCCCACCCAAAGTTTTTGCTGATCACTCATTAAAATGCAGGATCCCAATCAACCGTAATTTCACGTTCATCATGCTTAACTTCAATAATGACAGAATCTGTCAAAAATGGAATTAAGCGCTCAGTCTGACCAAATGCATCTTTTTTGTTTGCTTTCACAACCAAAACATCATTTGAGCCAGTCTCCATCAGGTCATCGACATGACCTAAGTTGTAACCTTTATTAGTTACAACCGTCATACCAATTAAGTCTCGCCAATAAAACTCCCCTTCAGGTAATTCAGGAAGCTGCTCACTATTAACGGCGATTTCAGCGTTGGTATAAGCCATTGCTTCGTCTCTGTCGTTAATGTTTGCAAATTTAGCGATGAAACCCTTGTTGTGGCGACGCCAGTCGCTCACTTCAAGTGCTTGCCATTTACCTTGTTGCCCTATCAACCATGGGCTGAAATCGAAGATCCCTTGGGGATCATCAGTAAATGAATGCACCTTAAGCCAACCCTTAATACCATAAGGGGCACCTAATTTGCCGACAACTAGTGTCGAGGTGTTATCTTGACTCATGGTTACACTTACGCCTATTAAGCCGCTTTACGAGCGTCTTTAACTAACTTAGCTACGCGATCTGAAAGAGATGCGCCTTGGCCTACCCAGTGATCAACACGAGCAAGATCTAGACGAATTTTTTCTTCCTGACCAGAAGCGATTGGGTTAAAGAAACCTACTTTCTCGATGAAACGACCGTCACGCGAGAAACGGCTATCCGCAACCACGATTTGATAGAATGGACGCTTTTTAGCGCCGCCACGTTGCAAACGAATAGTTACCATACCGTCCTCTACATAGATTGACTGTTTTCATTAATAAGATATTACTTCCCACTACGGGAAGCTGGGGAATTGTACGAGTTTTTCTCAACAATGCAAGCATGTTTTGGATTTAATTCTCAATCTTGACATGCCTAGGTCAATTTGGACCTAAAACGCACTCATTGTTTGGCTTCGCACACGCCAAAATAAAGAAACGGGTGCTGTTAAAAACACCCGTTTAAAAGCTCAAGCAAAGCATTAATCACCTTGCTCGCAGGGAGGTATTACACCTTAGAACGTATATTTCGCATTTAGGGCAAAATTGCGTCCAGGTTGCGTGTACTGTCCTAGCGCTGCGTCAGCAGACTGTCCAGCAACGCTCTCATATGGAATATATTCCTTGTCTAGCAAGTTAAAGACGCCCGCATTGAGTCTCAAGTTACCAAAATCGTACTCAGCGAAGAGATCAACCGTACCCCAACCCGCTGTTTTGACTTTGTCATCAGCTGGTACCTTAGTCATGCGTTTGGCTGCTTTAAATGCAGCTGTAACTGACCAGTTGTCCAGCTCATAGCGTGCTTTTGCAAAGCCATTGAGTGGACTAAGAGTGCTAATGTATTCATTGGTCTCTTTATCTTTACCCTGTACATAAGTAAAGCCAGTATCAATCGATACATTGTCGTTTACCCAGACAGTGAAATTAGCTTCTAAACCTTTGATCTCGACTTCTGCGATATTTTGGTACTGATAGTATGTCTTAGGAGGCATGCCTGGAATTTGGCTTGGCTCTACGCGCACTATTTTGTTTGAGATAAAATCATCAAATTTTGAATTAAATACTGTGACAGAGAACTGTTTCGACTCAAAATCACCTTTAACACCAAATTCAATGCTATCGCTGGTTTCTGGCTCTAAATCTGAATTAGGTAGAATTTGATAGAACGGCTCAACACCATGACTTTGATATGCAAGATCATGAGGTGGGATTTTGAAACCTCGAGAATATTGAGCAACAACATTTAAGTTTTCTGACACAGAATAAACTAAGCCCAGTTTAGGAGACAGAGCCGTTTCACTGATGTCGCCGAACTCTGTGCCCGCATATAATTCACTTTGTTTAGCATCCATCTCATAGCGGTCAATACGTAAGCCAGCATTGAGCTTAAGTGTATCTGGTATCAAGGTAATGTTGTCTTGAACAAATAGACCTAGCATAGTTGTATCTGCGCCTGGAAACGTCTTTTGTCCTTCTCTATCTTTGCTTTTATTGCCTTGCGCATCAATCCGTGTTTTATAACGAGGACGTGACGTCTCGTAGCTATCAAAATCAAATCCATAAACCAATTGATGAGCCAACGAGCCAAATTCAAGCTGTTTATCAAGGACCAGGCGCGTACCAAAAATAGATTGCTCGAAACGGTAGTCATTGAAGTCAGTATATGGTCCTGTGCGACTGCGGCTGCCATCATTAGCGCGGATCTGGTCGCTCAGTTGCTCAAAGTCTGTGTAATAAACTTGTGCGCTTAGATTATCGTAAAAACTGGTTGCACTCGCTGTATCAAACTCTAAAGAGAATGAAATGCTTTCATTGTCATCTCTTGTTTCATAAGCATTTGCAGTAATGATTTGCTCAACATCTTGGTCAAAGTAGTCCACTGTCGCCAAAATACTTTCATTATCAGTAATTTTGAATTCAGATTTGAGTAGCAATGCATTTGATGTGTAGTCAAAACCGGGCAAATCTTCTGCATAGTTTTGGGTTTCTTCACCATCGCGACGTGTAACTTGAATAGATGTCGCGTTAGAATCACTCAGCTGCTTGGCAAATGTCGCCGTCGCGCTTTTTTCAGCATTTACGCCATAGTAACCAAGGCCAACTTGTGCGTATGTATCCTTACCCGATAAATAATCAGACGGATTTTTTGTCGAAATGACAACAATACCGCCAAGCGCATCTGAACCATATAGCGACGATGCCGCGCCTTTGGCAACCTCGATTTGCTTAACATTATCTACATCAAAATAGCCGCGGCCGATAATTAAACCACCACCACCTGAGTATGCATCATTTAAACGGCGACCGTCTTTGACGTACACCACGCGGTTTCCACCGATACCACGAATATTGAGCGCTTGGGCTTCACCTGTAGAGCCCGTAGTTGTAATCCCTGTTTGATACTTAAATGCGGTATTTAAGTCAACTGCTAACTCACGTTCAATCTCTTGTTCGGTGACAACATTTACAGTGCCTGCGACATCTTCAAGCTTTTGCTCAATACGCGACCCTGATACTACGATTACTTCGCTATCTTTTTCAAATTGTTCAGCAACAACATTAGGCGCAGTTAAGACTGCCGCCGCAATACCTAGCGAAAGAGTAGTTCTTTTAAACATTATCTTTTAACCTCAAACAGGAAGAATGAATAATTTTCGCTGTGCACTATAAAGGTATTTTCACTCGATCGCAAACGATAATTATTTGCATTTCTATAATCATATAGATTTTATTTTCTGTAGAATGTATTATTGCCGTTATTGGATACATGTACTCATAAGGGATTTATCAGTCGCTCAAACTGAGGCAATTACAGCGCAGTTTTGGGTCAAATACTCAAGTATTAAAACGTGAGAAAAACAATGAAACATACCTTTTTTATCGGTATTTTACTGATGGTAAACAGCTTCATGGCTAACGCCGAACGCTTGGTTGTTGCTGGCGGTACAATTACTGACATCGTTTATGCACTAAATGCTGGTGACAACGTTGTTGCCGTAGACACCTCAAGTACTTGGCCTCCAAAAGCGGCTGCTTTACCTAAAGTCGGCTACTATCGAGATCTCGCCGCCGAAGGTATTTTGTCGCAAAAACCGACCATGATTTTGACTTTAGAAGGCGCAGGTCGCCCAGAAGTGCTTACACAAATTAAAAGCACAGGTGTGCCGGTTCATCACTATGACAAGCCAGATAAAGTTAACGATCTTTACACTTTAATCAACCAAGTAGCAAAGGACTTAAAAAAAGAGCACCAAGCGACTATATTGATAAAATCGCTCAAGTCCCAGTTGCCCCAAAAACCTAAACCCTCAAAAACCAAAGCCTTATTTATTCTCTCCGCGGGTGAACGTGGTGTGATGGTCGCAGGGAAAGAAACTGTACCTGAGGTGCTGTTTAACTACACAGGAATTAAAAACATCGCGACACATAACGGGTTTAAACCAATTAATCGAGAATCTATGCTCGTCGCCAACCCCGATTTTATCATCGCGCCCAGCCACGTTGTATACGGAGCCGGTGGTCCAGAAAAGTTTTGCAATCAAGCTGCACTGGCTTTGATCCCCGCTGCGAAGGAATGTCGTCTTTTAGTTATGGATTCATTAATGGCACTAGGTATGACCACACGCTTACCTGAAGCCATTGCCAAGCTAGACGCATTTCATCGTAAGCAGGCACTATGAGTAATATTACGCTCCCGATTTTAAACTCAAAGCAACATTTAAAATGGTACTGGCTAAGCATTTTTTTGCTGCTTAGCCTTGCTTGGCTGTCGCTAAGCAGTGGCCCTGTCGGTTGGGATTGGAAAATGCCCATCGTATGGCTGTTACCGGATTCAATGACAACCGACATTAATGACCTACATATAAGCGTTGTATCACAAATTAGGCTACCGAGGCTCATGCTTGCCATTTTAGTTGGCTCTGTACTTGCCTGTAGTGGTGCAGCAACCCAAGCTCTTTGCCGCAACCCATTGGCCGACCCTAGCCTAATGGGAGTCACTGGCGGTGCAGCAGTAGCCGCCATCGCTGTGATCGCACTGGCCCCCAAAGTCAGCTTTATAAACGAAGCCATGGTTGCACCGGCTGCATTCATAGGTGCATTAACCATCACCTCTGTCATATATCGCCTAGCAAATCATCAAGGACAAGTGCAAATCACCACTTTGTTACTCGCTGGCGTCGCTATTAATGCCATTGCCATGGCTATTATAGGCTTGTTTAGCTTTTTTGCTGACGACAGCTCATTGCGACTAATGACTTATTGGCAAATGGGCTCTTTAGGTGGTGCTAGTTGGTCAGCAATGACTTATGGTGCGCCATTGATCATCATTAGTACAATTATGTTGCTGTTGAAAAAACGTCAAATCAATGCATTGATGTTAGGAGAGCGAGATGCAAGGCATCTAGGTGTCAACGTAAAACGCCTTAAAACAGAAGTGGTATTTTTAGTTGCTTTGGGCGTTGGTGGCGCTGTTGCAATGGCCGGTATGATTGGCTTTGTAGGCTTAGTTGTGCCACATATCGCACGTTTATTGGTGGGTCCAGATCTGCGTAAAATGTTACCACTAAGTATGCTTTTAGGCTGCTTACTTATGCTTTTGGCTGATTGGATTGCACGCTTAATTGTTGCACCATCTGAATTGCCAATTGGCATAGTTACCGCTTTGTTTGGCGCGCCATTTTTCATCTACCAGTTAATCAAACAAAAGCGAGGTGCACATGCTTGAATGTAAAAATGTTAGCATTACTCGTGGTACCAAGCGTATTGTTCACGATCTCTCATTTACTGCTCGTCAAGGTGAGTTTATTGTATTGCTGGGAGAGAATGGTGCAGGCAAATCAACCTTGTTGAGTGCAATATGCGATGATTTGAGCTACACCGGTGAAGTGTTATTGAATGGTCAGTCTGTTCATGCTCTTGACCCTCAAACACTGGCAACCCAGCGAGCGATGCTACTACAAAACAACCGAGTAAACTTCGCCTTTAATGCCGCAGAGCTAATTGCAATGGGTCGCTACCCTTACCATGAAACAACGCAAACACAAGCGGATGTTGTCAATGATATAATAGCGCAAATGTCTCTTGAAACTTTGGCTGACAGAGATGTCACTGTGTTGTCTGGGGGCGAGTTTCAACGCGTTCAATTCGCGCGTTGTATTGCACAATTAAATGCACATAGCACTCAAACTACAGGTAAACTTATGTTGTTGGATGAGCCGACATCCGCGCTCGATCTTCACCACCAACACGTAACCCTGAGCAAAGCCAAATCATTTGCCGAACAAGGCAATACAGTTATTGCCGTGTTGCATGATTTGAACCTTGCTTCATTATATGCAGATAGAATCTTACTACTACATCATGGCATTATTTACCATGACGGAAAACCGCAAGACGTATTGCGCCCAGAAGTATTACAGCCTATCTATCGTGCTGGTATGCAAATTAACTTGCACCCCAGCTTTGAAATCCCTATGATTTTTTCAGAACCGCTAACAGGAGCCTCCAATGCGTGAACAAGCCGCTTTTGAAGCACGCACCCTAGTAAGACAGTCATCTGTCTGTGTGATCTCAACTCTTTCTAAAAACCTACAAGGCTACCCTTTTGGTTCTGTGTCTCCTTTTATGACGGACAACCAAGGTAGACTCGTGTTTTATATTGCCGGCATCGCGCAGCATTCGCGCAACCTAACCGAAGACAGCCGCATGTGCGCTACGGTTTTTGACGCCGCAGAGCAAGGTGACCAAAACGCCCATGCACGCGTTACTATCGTCGGTGATGCTGCTCCAGTGCCAACTGAGGAATCTGAAGCACTGCTAGAACGTTATGAACGTCAATATCCAGAGGCTGTTTCTTACCGACAGGCCCATGATTTCCAACTATGGCGTATGGACGTAAAACGCGTTCGCTACATTGGTGGTTTTGGTCATATCTTCTGGATAGAACAAAATGAGTGGAATGCGCAAGAACCGGAATGGACATTAGAAGATGAAAAAAGAATGGTTGAGCATATGAATGACGACCATGCTGACGCCAACCAATTAATGCTCAAACTTATTCATCAGGTCGAAGCCGAACACGTAACTATGACCACCATAGTACCTGATGGATGCTACTTACGAGCCAATGATAAAAATTACTACATTCAATTTGAAAATGTGTGTATGGATAGTAAAGCTGTTCGAATGGAATTAGTCAGGCTCACTAAGCTGGCCAGAAAAGAGTTAAACACCAGCACTGAAACTGCGCAAGATTAAATTGAA
Organism: Pseudoalteromonas sp. Of7M-16; assembly: GCF_022347805.1. Taxonomy (NCBI): domain Bacteria; kingdom Pseudomonadati; phylum Pseudomonadota; class Gammaproteobacteria; order Alteromonadales; family Pseudoalteromonadaceae; genus Pseudoalteromonas; species Pseudoalteromonas sp. Of7M-16. Next base: position 95,905 of record NZ_JAKRFY010000008.1, read on the forward strand.
ACACAGCTAAGCTGTTCAACTTTAGATCAAAAAAGGGAAGTGTCACCACTTCCCTTTTTTATATTTTTGGCAAATTAAAACTTGGGGCCACCGCCGCCAAACATACCTGGTGGCATCATACCTTTCATGCCGCGCATCATTTTCATCATGCCGCCTTTGCCTTTCATCTTTTTCATCATTTTCTGCATTTGTGTAAATTGCTTTAGCAGCTTATTGATGTCTTGCACCTGAGTACCTGAGCCCGCTGCAATACGCTTCTTACGCGAGCCTTTGATAATTTCAGGACGAGCACGCTCTTTGGGCGTCATAGAGCTAATAATCGCTTCCATTTGATTAAAAGTTTTGTCGTTAACTTGTCCTTTAACCGCATCCGGTAAATTATTCATACCTGGAAGCTTTTCAAGCATGGACATCATACCGCCCATGTTTTTCATTTGCTTTAACTGCTCAGCGAAGTCTTCAAGGGTAAAACCATCCCCTTTAAATACCTTTTCTGCAACCTTAGCCGCTTTGTCTTTATCAACTTTTGCTTCGACTTCTTCAATCAGTGATAAAACATCACCCATACCAAGAATACGAGAGGCTATACGATCAGGGTGGAATGGCTCTAAAGCGTCAGTACGCTCACCGACACCCATAAATTTTATTGGTTTACCCGTTATATTACGGATTGACAGTGCAGCACCACCACGAGCATCACCATCAGTTTTCGTTAAGATCACACCTGTCAGCGGTAGCGCTTCATCAAATGCTTTTGCCGTGTTTGCCGCATCTTGACCTGTCATGGAGTCAACAACAAATAGGGTTTCAATTGGGTTTATCGCCGCGTGTAGCGCTTTGATCTCTTCCATCATGTCGCTATCGACATGAAGACGACCAGCGGTATCCACCAGCACCACGTCGATGAATTTTTTCTTGGCGTGACTAACTGCATTGTTTGCAATATCAACAGGCTTTTGTGAAATATCACTTGGGAAAAACTCAACATCAACTTCTGAAGCTAAGGTCTCAAGCTGTTTGATTGCGGCAGGACGATAAACGTCAGCACTGACAACCAGCACAGATTTTTTCTTTTTCTCTTTTAGGAATTTAGCAAGTTTACCGACACTGGTCGTTTTACCAGCACCTTGTAAACCAGCCATCATGACAACTGCTGGCGGCTGTGCGTTGAGGTTCAGCTCTTCGTTAGCTTCACCCATCGCTTTTTCAAGTTCTTCACGAACAATTTTAATGAAAACCTGACCAGGACTTAGACTTTTGGTTACTTCTACACCAACAGCACGCTCTTTAACTTGCTTTACAAACTCGCGTACCACAGGCAATGCCACATCAGCTTCCAATAAAGCCATGCGTACTTCGCGTAGTGTCTCTTTAATATTGTCTTCGGTCAGTCGGCCCCTGCCACTGATGTTTTTAAGCGTTTTTCCTAAGCGTTCTTGGAGGTTCTCAAACATGTATCGCTTCCACTATCTCGTAATTACGCAACATTATACTGATATGCGCGCAACTAATACAGTATTCAAGTTATACAAAGATTCTTTTTACAAAGTCTATGCAAGCGGCGAGGCTTAAAATACAATAGCCTATTAAAGGACCACGAAAGTAGACACAAAGTTCATGATCATCATTTTGTCATTGTTGGCGAGCCTGTTTTATATACTAGCAACCGGACACGTGCTTTCACGTTTATTCCACAAAGAAGGCCCAAGTCAGAAGTTAACCGTTATTCTAAGCACGGTTGCAATTTTGAGCCATATGCTGGTTTTAGTGAATTCGGTGTTTACCCAACACGGACAGGATTTGAGTACCATAAATATTGCGCTGTTGACTTGCTGGGTCATTGTGGTCTCTGTGACAACAGTCTCATTAAAGTTTCCCGCAACTTTACTCTTACCCGTTGTCTACGGCTTTGCGGCTATCCTACTGATTGCAAGTCTGTTTATTCCACATCACATTATTATGGATGATATCCATGTCGATATTGGTTTGGTCACACATATTTCATTATCACTGCTGGCCTATTGTATTCTGATCATCGCAACGCTATATGCCGTGCAATTTTATTTCATCGACAAACGTCTAAAAAGCAAAGACCTGGCAATTATGAATAGCCACTTACCCCCACTAATGCAAGTAGAGTCCCAACTTTATCAATTACTTACAGTAGGTACAGGACTCTTAACCTTGGCACTGTTGGCCGGTTTTGTATTCTTAGATGGTATGTTTGCTAAAGCCTCTATCCACAAAACAGTGCTTTCTCTAATTGCATGGACTATTTTTACAGCTGTTACATTGGGCCACCATCAATTTGGCTGGCGTGGAAAGCCCGTTGTATTTGCAGTAATTGGCGCTTCTGGCATTGTGACTTTGGCTTATTTTGGTAGCCGATTTATTCAGGAAGTCATTTTAGACAAATTTTAATACAAAAAATTAGGTGTCGAACTTGACTCTGCTCCTGTGCTGACGCTTAATATCCGTTCGAAAGTAAAAAAGGGATCCTCTGTTGGACGACATATCTACCAGCGCCTTGTTTATCATACTCGGCGTACTGATACTTATATCAGGTTATTTCTCAAGTTCTGAGACTGGCATCATGTCCATTAATCGCTATAGGCTCAGACATTTAGTTAAAGAGAATAACAAATCTGCCAAACGGGTCGATAAACTACTAAAAAGACCTGATCGCCTTATCGGCCTTATTCTTATCGGTAATAACCTCGTTAACATTGCTGCATCCGCAGTAGCAACTGTCATTGGTATGCGCCTACTAGGAGATGCAGGTATTGTTGTTGCAACCTTTGCATTGACTTTAGTCATCTTGATTTTTGCTGAAGTGACGCCAAAAACACTTGCCGCTCTGTATCCCGAAAAGGTCGCCTTTCCAAGCTCTGTGATACTGAAAGTGCTATTAAAAGTCCTTTTCCCTGTTGTCGTCACTGTCAATTGGATCACAAATGGCATGTTAAAATTATTTGGTGTTTCTCCTGAACAAATTGAAGAGCACAGCTTGAGTAAAGAAGAGCTAAAAACAGTCGTAAATGAATCAAGTGCCATGCTGCCTACAAACCACGGCAATATGTTAACGTCGATTTTAGATCTAGAGCAGGTTACCGTCGAAGATATTATGATCCCGCGCAACGAAATCAACGCCATAGATATCAATGACGACTGGAAAGACATTACCCGCCGACTTACCAATGCGCAGCATACGAGAGTACTTCTGTACCGGGACCAAATTGACGATGCGGTCGGGTTTATTCACTCTCGTGATGCGCTGCGTCTGCTGACCAAAGAACAATTTGATAAACCTTCTCTGTTACGCGCAGTTCGTGAAATTTACTTTATTCCAGAAGGCACTTCCCTCAATACCCAGTTGTTAAAGTTCCAACAAAATAAAGAGCGTATTGGATTAGTGGTTGATGAATACGGCGATATTCAAGGTTTAGTAACACTTGAAGACATTCTCGAAGAGGTTGTTGGCGACTTTACTACCACCCAAACACCAACACCTAGCGATGAAGTCAAAGTCCAAAGCGATGGCTCTGTGCTAGTAGATGGGAGCGCGAATATTCGTGACTTGAATAAAGAAATGGGATGGGAGCTTCCTACTGAAGGGCCAAAAACTCTGAGTGGTTTGATTGTTGAATACTTGGAAGATATTCCCGAGTCACAACTGAGTTTAAAAATCGCAAACTATCCAATGGAAGTGATGGAAGTGAAAGAAAATATGATCAAGATGGTGAAAATTTTCCCACTGCAACAGCCTGCACGAAAAGAAGCGTAATCAAAAACGGGTTTAGCCACTGCTAAACCCGTTTGTCTATTCAAAGTAATTTAGATTATTTTCCTGCTTAAGAGAACAGCCTCTCAAACCAGCTCTTATTTAAATCATCTTCACACTTACGAAGTTGGGCTCCGTATCGAGAAGCACGGTGCTTAACCTTATTTGCAACTTTAACCAACCATTGCTTCTTTTTGTACGTGCCACGGCGATATCCGCCCCACCCTTCATGATAATTTAGGTATTGAGCATAAGCATCCCACTTGGAAACACCATTGACTTTATGGGTTTTATAGACAAACCAGCCCATGAAGTCGATAGCATCCTCAAAATCATCTCTATCTGCACCTGAATTACCTGTTTCACGAATATAATCACTCCAAGTCATGGTTTTTGCCTGAGAGTAACCGTAAGCAGAGCTGGCTCGCCCTATTGGAATAAAGCCCAAAAAATACTCCATCGGCGGTGCAGCATCGTGCCTAAATGAGCTTTCTTGATACATCATACTCATCAAGACGTGCTTTGGTGATCCCCACTTCTCTTGCGCATCTCGAGCATCGTAATACCAGTCTTCTTTTTCTTCAAAAATCTTACAAATATCATTGGGTTGCTTTGGTGGCGCTGTCGCACACCCGGTTAATGCTAAGAGTAGAGGCAAAAATATTATTTTTTTTCTCATTTTTTTTAAACTCACCTGAACTTTTTCATTTTGCTAGGGTCATATTACTTGAATGCAGCAGTTTAGCATTGTTTCATCCCTGATATTTTTATACGCAGCCCCATGGGCTGCGTTTTTTTATGCCTTTTCGAAGTAGTCTTGCAAAAACGCTTTTAATGTCAACTCGTCACTTTGACATATCGCTTGTTCATCAATGAATGATTGGGCTGCTTGTGCGTTTAATTCAGCCTCTTGATAAAACTGATACGCTCGCTGCAAGTGTTCCTCTTTGTATTGTTTCGCAAGGTCAAGAGCCTGTTCAGAAGAGTCAGCACTTTGCGCACCAAGGGCCGCTACCAGCTTCCCTGAAAAAGTTTTATTAGGGTTATCGACCCATGTTGCCAAAGTAGCTATGGTATCTGAATACGCATTGTTGCCATGCGCTTTATCAAATAGACTTGCAACTTTAGTTAAATCACTGAAGATACCCTTTGCCCACGCTTCCACCGAGACAACTGAGTCACCTTGCTGTAACTGAGTTTCTGTATCTCTGCCTGTGCTAATGACACTTTGCAGATTTTTATCAGAAACTTGCTGCTCGTCCCAATCCATCTCTGGAGAATCTTTTAGCAGACAATAAGTCAAAAATACATCCAAAAACCGGATCTGCTCCAAGCTAATCCCGGTATCGGAGAACGGATTCACATCGAGAGCACGGATCTCAATATACTCTATGCCACCACGAGAGAGTGCCTGTGTTGGCGTCTCTTGTGGATTAGCATTACGTTTGGGACGAATTGGCGAATAAAATTCGTTTTCAATTTGGAGAATATTTTTATTGAGTTGTTTTGGCTCAGAAGCTCGGTAATCATCAATACTTTCGTACAAATCTGAACGACAGCGAATAGCAGTTTGCAACCCTTTAACATATTCAGGGAGGCTGTTATACATTACTTTAAGCGAAGACTGTGCGCTGTTTGTATAACCGAGATCTCCTAACCTCAATGCCGTGCCATTTGCCAAATACAACGTACCTTTACCTGACGCTTCAAACGGTAGGTCACTTTCCTTCCCTTGCAAAAATGAACGACACAGGGCAGGAGATGCTCCAAATAAGTAGCTAATTAACCAAAGCTCTCGTTTAAAGTTTCGGATCAAGCCCAAGTACTTATTTGATATAAAGTCTTGCAGGGTTGATTGATCTTGCTCAGCGGCCTTAAGCGCATCCCAAAAAGCGTCAGGAAACGACATGTTAAAGTGTACACCCGCAATTGCTTGCATCATGCTGCCATAACGATTTTTCAACCCTTCTCGGTACAAGGTTTTCATTTTACCGATATTTGAGTTACCAAACTGCGCCAGCACAATATCGTCTTGATCTTCAATAAAACAAGGCATACTCATAGGCCAGAGCATTTCATCGCCCATATTTGCCAATGTGTATTTCTGTAGATCTCTTAGTTGAGACAAGGTTTGCTCAGCCGACGAGCTTACAGGCGTGATAAACTCAAGTAAAGACTCTGAAAAGTCTGTTGTGATTGAGTTATGTGTGAGCGGGTGTCCTACACCTTTTGGGTGAGACGTTTTAGCAATTTTGCCGGATGGCTGGATCCGTAAAGCTTCTCGTTCAATACCACGCTGGATACTCGATAAAGAAGGGACAAGCGCAGTGTTGGCAAGTGTATCTAACTTGCTTTCTAAATTAGTGTGTTTCAAAAAAATACCTCGAGGCTCGGACCAAGCTTAAGTTATGCCACCTTCAATGGGGGCAAATTTAAAATACTCAAGCCACAATAATTACTTTACCAAAGTGCTCGCCTTGCTCAATAAACTTGTGAGCCAAAGCAATCTCATCTAGTTTAAATTTTTTGCTCACAACAATGCGTAGTTGTTGTGTTGCGACAGCTTGATACAGTTCATCAAGCTGATTGGAATTTGCGTGTACTAACATACCCTCACCATGCGCATCACATGATGCAGCATGCGCAATAACCTCATCTTTTGTTATTGACGGTACCGTGACAAATGCCGCGCCGCTTTTCATGTTTGACAACATATTGCAAGCGAGCTCTCCACCGACTAAGTCTAGCAGCTGGCCAGTTCTTACTTGCATAAAAAATTCATCGTATGACATCATTGGAACATCAAAGTTCATTGCCTTCATCGTCGCCTTGCGCGACGTTACAGCAACTACATCAAAGCCTTTACGCGATGCCAATTGCAGCGCCAAATGACCAACGCCACCCGTTGGTGCATTGATAAATAGCGTGCCACCATCTACATTGAGCTTTTCTAATGCCTGCAATGCAGTTAACCCCGCAAGACTCAGACCCGCTAAGTGCTCAGAAACTTTCGCATCGACCACAATTAATTCGTTGTGCTGCGCCGTTACATGACTTGCATAACAGCCCGGTTTAGTTGGAAACCCAGCCATACCTAAAACAGTATCACCAACCTTGACACCTTTAGCTTGCTCGCCAATTTCCTCAACCACTCCGTAAACATCATAACCGAGGGGCAAAAATGCATCTTCGGCTTTAGATTGAGCTACGTAGCCCAAACCAGCGCGAGTTTTAACATCAATGGGGTTGACTGAAGATGAGATAACACGAATAAAAACTTGTTCAGGCTCCAGTGATGGCATGGACATAGTTTGTGATTGAAGTCTATCAGCGGTGCCAAAACGCACAACGCCAGCTTGTATGTATTTTTTATTCATTTATTTTCATCAAGATCGACTAAATAGTTGTTAAATTTACCATATAAAAGCAAGACCCCCCAAACAACTTCATCGTGTTCTTTAGGGGGTTCATAACAAATAGAGACAATCTCCAAAAACCGCTTACAAGCTTGGTTTAGCGGCCATTAAATTGAATTTTGTCATCTTCAATATCCACAGCTATCATGGTGTTACCGTTGAAGTCACCCTGCAATAGACTTTGTGCTAACGGGTTTTCAATATACTGCTGAATTGCTCTTTTCAAAGGTCTGGCACCAAAAACAGGATCGAAGCCACTTTGCGCAATCTTTTCAAGCGCCTGTTCACTGACCTCAAACGCAAAACCATTGTCTTTAAGACGAGTAGACAACTTATCTAGTTGAATACGCGCGATCTGTTTTATGTGCTCGGTAATCAGAGGATGGAACACAACGGTTTCATCAATTCGGTTGATAAACTCGGGTCTAAACTGAGTACTTAAAACATCCATCAGTTTGCTTTTTAATGCCACAAAATCATTGTTTCCAGCTTGCTCTTGGATCACATCTGAGCCCAAGTTTGAAGTCATAATGATCACCGTATTCTTGAAGTCAACAGTTCTCCCTTGGCCATCGGTTAATCGACCGTCATCTAGCACTTGCAATAAAATATTAAACACATCAGGGTGCGCCTTTTCTACTTCATCAAGTAATACCACTGAGTAAGGCCGACGACGCACAGCTTCCGTGAGGTAACCGCCCTCTTCATAGCCAACGTAGCCAGGAGGCGCCCCCACTAAACGTGCAACCGAATGTTTTTCCATAAACTCTGACATATCGATGCGTACCATGGCATCTTCTGTATCAAACATAAAATTGGCCAGTGCCTTGGTCAGCTCTGTTTTACCTACCCCCGTTGGGCCCAAAAATAAGAATGAGCCAATAGGACGATTTGGATCTGCAAGACCCGCTCGAGAGCGACGAATTGCATTTGCAATGGCGTTAACAGCCTCGTCTTGACCAATGACTTTTTGATGAAGTTCATCTTCCATATGGAGTAGTTTTTCACGCTCTCCTTGGAGCATTTTTGCGACCGGGATCCCCGTCCAACGTGACAAAATTTCAGCAATTTCGTCTTCAGAAACTTGGTTTTTCAGCAGGCTCATTTCTTGCATTTCGGCCTGAGAAGCCAAATCTAGCTTGCGTTCCAATGCTGGGATCCTACCGTATTGCAGTTCAGACATACGTTGTAAGTCACTCGCGCGGCGCGCTACCTCCAGATCAAGTCTTGCCTGTTCCAGCTCGGCTTTGATCACTTGTGTGCCTTGCAATGACGCTTTCTCAGCATTCCAAACTTCATCAAGTTCTGTATACTCAGATTCCAGTTGTGCAATCAAAGTTTGCATTTCAGTGCGGCGTTTTTGACTGGCTTCATCTTTTTCTTTCGCCAGCGCATTGTCTTCGAGCTTCAATTGAATTATGCGCCTTTCTAACTTATCAAGCTGCTCAGGTTTTGAGTCAATTTGCAAACGAATAGATGATCCCGCTTCGTCGATCAGATCTATGGCTTTATCAGGAAGCTGTCTGTCGCTGATATAGCGGTGTGATAAATTTGCCGCGGCAACGATTGCAGGATCTGTAATATCAACTGAGTGGTGCAGTTCATAACGCTCTTTCAATCCGCGTAAAATGGCAATGGTGTCTTCGACCGTTGGCTCTGAGACAAATACTTTTTGGAAACGCCTTTCCAGCGCTGCATCTTTTTCAATATATTGACGATATTCATCCAGCGTCGTCGCGCCCACACAATGGAGTTCACCTCGTGCCAGTGCAGGCTTCAACATATTTCCAGCATCCATTGCGCCATCGGTTTTGCCTGCACCGACCATTGTGTGGATCTCATCGATAAATAAAATCACACTGCCTTCTTCTTTGGCTAACTCGTTTAGAACAGACTTCAAACGCTCTTCAAATTCACCACGGTATTTAGCCCCAGCAACGAGCGCTCCCAGATCCAGAGATAACACACGTTTGTGTTTTAACCCTTCAGGCACTTCCCCATTGACTATGCGCTGAGCTAAGCCTTCGACAATCGCGGTTTTACCAACGCCCGGCTCTCCAATGAGAACAGGATTGTTTTTTGTGCGTCGTTGCAGCACCTGAATTGTTCGTCTAATTTCGTCATCTCGACCAATTACGGGATCTAATTTACCTTGCTCTGCTCGCTCGGTTAGGTCGATTGTGTATTTCTCGAGTGCCTGACGTGTTTCCTCCGCATTTGGGTCGTCGACCTTTTGGCCGCCACGGATAGCCTTAATGGCTTTTTCAACCTTATCTTGGGTAATATTCAGCGCCCGGAATATATCGCCCAGCTCCCCTTTGTCTTCACACGCTGCAAATACAAATACTTCACTGGAAATATATTTATCTTTACGCTTTTGTGCATATTTATCACAGAGATTGATAAGCGAAATCAGCGTGTTCGATAGCTGCACATCTCCGCCAACCCCTTCAACTTTGAAAAGCCGCTCTATAGATTGGGATAATTTGGTATTGAGTTCATCTGCGCTGACACCCGCTTGGGCAAATAGCGCCCTAACACTTGAGCCTGTTTGCTGTAGCAGAGCATACATTAAATGCACAGGTTCAATAAATTGATGATCTCTGCCTAAAGCTAGAGATTGGGCGTCTGACAACGCACTTTGGAATTTGCTGGTAAATCTATCTAAACGCATGAGACTCCACACCTAAGTAATCTTAACTACTTCTTTAAGTGGGTCCTTTTGCGAATTTGTTCAAGTGGCGAAGGGAATTTATTTGCGCCAGATCACCGTGGCCATGCGACCACACTGGCCATCACGTCGATATGAAAAGAATTGTTCTTTGTCACTATAGGTACATAGCTTATCAGTATAGATGTCATTCACATTGAGAGCTTGCAGCTGCATCTGAGCAATTGAAAAAATATCTGCGAGATATTTCCCATTACCAATGGCTCTAAATGCCTCTGACAGTTCAGGGGACTGTGCTATAAAAGTATCTTTAACTTCCGACCCAACCTCAAAGGCATTGCGACCAATTGCAGGTCCCAACCATGCTACAAGTTGATCTGGAGCAGTCTCAAAATGGCGCACCATTTTTGCAATGATCCCTCCAGCCAATGGTCGCCAACCACCATGGCCTGCGGCAACTTCACTGCCACACCGGCTGGTGATTAGAACAGGTAGGCAATCTGCGGTCATGATGGCCAATGGCTGTCGTCTTGTTCGAGTGTATAGAGCATCGGCACTGACGAGTAGGTTAGCATCTGTGTTTGTATCAACTACGTGCACATCGCAGCCATGTACTTGATCAACCCAAATTGGCGGTGCTGGCAGGTAACTTTCTAATCTTGCTCGATTCTTTGCAACATGCTCGCTGTTATCTCCCACGTGGTAGGCAAGATTAAAGGAGTCATAAGGCGCGCATGAGTGCCCACCCAAGCGGGTGCTGGATACAGCACCGACTTGATGTTGCACAGGCCATTGAGGCACTATCATATGACTAGTATTCAATTTGTGGGTTAGCTTTAGTATCAGCCCTTAACATGTCAGTGAGCGCTTGCATATCATCCGGGATTGGTGCTTCCCAAGTCATTTTTTCACCTGTAATAGGGTGTGCGATACTGAGTTTAACCGCATGTAATGCTTGTCTCTTAAAACTACGTAATGTATCTAAAAACTCTGCTGACGCATTTTTCGGAGGACAAGGACGGCCATTATATAGTTGATCACCTATTAGAGGGTGTTTCAAATAAGCCATATGTACACGGATTTGGTGTGTTCTACCCGTTTCCAAGCGTAACCTCAAGCGCGTATGTGCTCTAAATTTTTCAGCAACACGGTAATGTGTGATTGCAGGCTTGCCCATTTCATGTACGGCCATATGGGTGCGTTTAGTAGCATGACGCCCAATCGGCTTTTCAATTACACCACCTGCCGTCATAGTGCCATTACAGATAGCTTCATACTCACGGGTAAAGTTGGTTCGTGCTTGAAGGTTTTTTACCAAGTGGGTTTGCGCCTGAATAGTTTTTGCAACAACCATCAGACCTGTTGTGTCTTTATCCAGACGATGAACAATGCCGGCACGAGGCACGTTGATAATATCTGGATGATGATATAGTAATGCGTTTAGCACAGTGCCATTTGGATTACCGGCTCCTGGGTGAACGACCAAGCCCATTGGTTTATTGATCACAAGGATATCTTCATCTTCATAAACAATATCTAATGCAATATCTTGTGCTTCGTATTCGCGCTCTGCTTCTATTTGTGTTTCGATCTCTACGACTTCACCACCAAATAGTTTTTCTTTCGGTGTGCTCAATGTTTGACCATTAACTGTCACCTTTTCATCTAAAATCCAAGTTTTTATTCTTGAACGTGAAAAATCTGGGAACAATTGCGCTAATATTTGGTCTAGACGTTTACCGCCTAACTCGATTGGCACTTCGGCTTGTAGAGAAATTTGCTCTGACATGTGTAACTTTACCTAAATTACCAGTGCAAGCCTCGCTCGACTGGGTTAGAATCGCATAAATGCATAGTTTACTCGGTTTTACCGACTTGGCCTAGCCGAAGACAACGAAGGTAGTAAAATAAAATGATAATGAAGTTGGGAAAACGCGCTGCAGCAGTGTTTATTAGCGCATCTATACTAGGATTAGCTGCATGTTCTTCAGCACCAGAACAAGAAGAGATTGAACGTGTACCGAATAAGTCAGTACAAGCTTTGTATGACGATGCTAAACGCACTCTAGACTCAGGCTTATATGCCAGAGCCATTCAACTGCTTGGTGCAATTAATGCCCGCTATCCGTTTGGCCCTTATTCGAGACAAGTACAAATGGATTTGGTCTATGCCTACTACCAAACTGGGAACGTAGATCAAGCGCTTGCAACCATTGACCGTTTTATTCGCTTAAATCCAAACCATAAGAACCTTGATTACATGTACTATATGCGTGGCCTTGTTAATATTAAGGCTGACGAAAACGCATTCCAAGAGTACTTTGGTGTAGATCGCGCAGACCGAGATGTCAGCAAAACGCGTGTCGCATTTCAAGACTTATCAACTTTGGTCAAAAACTACCCTGACAGCAGCTACACACCCGAAGCGAAAAAGCGCTTAGCATGGTTACTTAACAAAATGGCACGTTATGAGCTAAAAATTGCCAATTATTACTATGAGCGTGAAGCATATCTTGCGGCGGCAAACAGAGGTAAGTATGTTGTGGAGCACTACTCTCAGAGCAGCTATTTACTTGAAGCGCTGGATATGATGGAAAAAAGTTACGACAAGCTAGGATTAACAGAATTGAGTGAAAACGTGAGAAAAACGAAAGCACTTAATCAGCGTTAATTGTATCTGATCAGGCATCACTGATGCCTGATCAACAAGCAATCAAAGCAATATTAAATTGCTTCTTCGTCTTCTTCACCTGTACGGATCCTAACAACACGCTCAACTTCAGTGACAAATATCTTACCATCGCCGATTTTACCTGTTTGTGCCGTTTTTAAAATAACGTCAATTGCACGCTCAACATCTTCTTCTGCCAATACAATGTCTAATTTCACTTTCGGTAGGAAATCAACCATATACTCTGCACCACGGTATAACTCTGTATGGCCTTTTTGACGTCCAAAACCTTTAACTTCACACACGGTCATACCGGTTATGCCGATATCTGACAGGGCTTCTCTCACATCATCTAACTTAAATGGTTTAATAATTGCTTCAATCTTCTTCATGATTATCATGCTTCCTCTGGTAATGCGTCGATTTTAGACAATAGGGGCAAGCAAGGCAAACATAGCAGTTGAATAATATATTGAAAAGGCGCAAAATAAAGTATCAACACCAGCCTAGATTAGGAGCTTTCCATGCGACACCAACACGGCATGAGCTTACTGGAATTGTTAATGACAGTTGCCATTTTAGGCGTTTTGGCCTCCCTTACATTTTTCTTTACTAACACCACCTATCATGAAAACCGTGCACAGAGTTTTTTACTAGAGCTCAAACGCAGCGTTACGTTTGCCAGAGCAAAAGCAACTGCGAGTGACGAAATTGTCATTGTTTGCCCGGTATTAGAAAAGCTGCTACTGGAAAACAGAGACTTTAATTGTTTAGCAGATTGGCAAAGTAATCGTATCGTTATTTTTGTTGATCGAGACAATAATGGCACTTTCACGGTAAATACCGATGATATTCTCAGAGTAATGGAAAAAGTAACCGAAAACGATACGCTGAATTACCCAGTAGCATCACTAAAATTTGATTCCAGCGGTCGCTTGGGTAATGGACAAAATGGCAATTTTATATATTGTCCTAACGGAACAACCACGCAAAATCAAAGCCTGAGTATTACCCAAGCTGGTACAGCATTGTTTACCGGAGACACCGCCCAAACTTGCACTTAGAACTTGGCGGTGTCAATATTGATGGGAAAGATTAACCTTTTCATATCACATCATTTTATCGTAGAAAGACATACAAAAATAATAATTCAGTGTGTCCTGGCGGCCTAAGCTAACGTGTTGTATACGCGTTCACCCTTAAACTCTACCCACTTCTAAAACACTTATTATTCGTTACTTCGGAGGGTAAATGATGTGGGTAGGAAAAAGGACTATACAAGGCTTTTCAATGCTAGAGCTTATTATCACTTTGCTGATCTGTGCAATTGTAATCATGCTCGCCATACCTTCAATGAGTGAAATTCTTATTGTTAATAGACCAAAAAACGCTTTGATGCATTTAGATAGGCTGGTTAGCTTTGCACGACTCAAAGCAATATATTCAGGTGAACGTATCACCCTTTGCCCCTTAATCGAAAATCGCTGTTCTCGGGGTTACTGGGACAAGGAGCTGACTTTGTTTATTGATAGAGGCAAGCTGGGATGGTTGGATAGCCGAGACACCATATTGCGAGTAACTTCAAAAATAGCCGCCAACGATGAGCTGACATACCAAAGAAATGCTATTACGTTTAAACACACAGGCACCACATGGGGGCTAGGTAATGGCACATTTACATACTGCGTCACACATAGTGACGGTACAAAGTCTGGAAAATCTCTATCCCTGAGCACAACCGGGCGTACAAGACTAAAGGATACCTCCCGATGCTTGTATTAACGCTCCCAACAGTGATCTGCGCTTCCGGTTCCTGTAACAGACTTAATACCCAAATTGTTTATTGACAGCGTAGTACACTCTGTATCTCCACTGACAGGGCCACTTGCCGCAGTTGCAGTCAAAGTATACCCGCCATTGCTCAGTACAACTGTAATTGTAAAGTAACCGTTTTCGCTAGTTGTTGGTATGCCAATATCTGATAACTTACTCGCATACTCTCGGTTGTCCACAAAGTACTGCTCCTGCTTGTTTGCACCGTCAAGCAACAGGGTCATGGCGTCTGAGCGCGCACCGCGTTTTAAATAATTAGAGTAATTTGGGTAAGCTAAGGTTGCTAAAATACCAACAATAGCAACCACAATTACTAGCTCTATCAAAGTAAAACCTGTGTGAAGCCGTCTATCACTTTTCATCATTATCTTCTTTCTTATAAATAAACAATTGTCTTGTTTCATAAGTTATCGTCAAAGGCGATACACTGGGCACATTTGCAGACCCATCAGCGTTTTTGTACACATTGGGTGGCTCAAGCCGTTGCGGATCTATGCCATCTGCTGGGTTGTTACCAAACATAGGATCAATGGCATCCTCTTTTATCACTGTGGGGCTAATAATCTTAGCTTTTACCGTCTTTTTCTTGGTGATCGGATCTTCATATACATCATAATGTGTTCTGGGTGTATCAGGCAGAGTTGCTGTGGTGCGATAGCGGCGTAATTGGAATACCTGCATGCCATAGTGCAAATGGACAATATACAAATATCCAGTACCTTCACCTATCGCACATTGATTCTGAGACACAGTCGTCGGAGAAAAAGATGTAAAATAGGCCAAACCGCCTATTGCTGTCGCCGCTGACAGTGACTTTTCGCCAGATTGAAGTCTAATTTTCCAACCTTTCGCTTTACCCAACTCCGCTTCTTGAGTCGTAAAATTCTCATAGCTGTTCAAATTGGCCTTAAACGGGTCGTTGGTAACATTGAATAATTGGCTCGCCTTGATTGTAGCAGGTGTATTCTCAGAGGTAAAAGATTGCGTTTTAGTATATTCATCTCTGAGCATAAACAAGAAGTTTTTAACATGTGTAGAGGTTGGCTTAGCCCGGTTACCACTGCCGATCAATATCCCTTCATAAGGCACATCTCGCCTTATTTTTGTTGGTTTGCCATCAACAATCTCTACAGTGACCTTGCTAAAATAGGTTCTGGCGATCATAGGGCGATAGAAAAAACGGCGTTTTGCATCATCTTTTCCACCGCTCAGATTGGCAAACATAAAATGCGTCCACGGCGCGTCTTTATCATTCGGAGATGCGCTCGGTAAGTCCATTCGCCAAATGCCACCACCTGTATCCGCGGCATAAATCCTGTCTACAAAGCCATCATAATCAGAGTCAAGTACACTGACATCGGCAGCAATACTGTGCTTGCCTTTAAAACCATTGCTAGGTGTCAACGACCATATTGGCTTACCACTTTCTAAATCAACAATATAAATACCGCGACCTTTGCTGTCTTCAGAAAACAGTGCATTGTCTTTATTTGTATCGTAGCCCGCGCCAAATATCAGTACAGGCTTATTTGGCTGCGCTGTAATAAAAGATACAATCGGCTTAGACCAAGATTGTGCTAACTCGGCATAATCACCAACCCCACCTTTGATAGGCCCACCCCACATTAATCGAGGTCGATCAGGCACTGTAATATCAAAACCAAAGTATTCGTTTCCGCCCCGTCGCATGCCTGCAATCAGCCATACTTTTTCACCAGGATCTACTACACCGCTATCGTTTTTATCCCAAAAATACACAGTAATAGGGCCATCCATACCGTATAACTTAGTATCTTGCTTACGATTTCTCAGAGGTTGTAATACTTTCAATAGTGAGTCTGGAATAAACGCCCAGCTTTCCTCAACGGTGTCTCCCTTGTCTTTAAACATGTGCAAGAAACCCGCATTAGTGCCTACAATGACCCTTAAGTCATTGTTGCCGTAATCAATTGTTACAGGTCTAGAGTGAAGGGGGTCACCAAATATATCATTGCGTCTTTCATTGGTGATGCGGTTGCCATTTTGATCATCAACATCCAACCCTCTTGCCCATGACATCGTATTTTGTACTTGAGAAGTGGAGCTGCCGAATTTCGCAGCCAGATTAACAAGAGAGCCTTGGTGCGCATTTAATGCAGTGTTGTAATCAAAGTTATATAAAGCGCCTTTACCAAAATCTGAATAGAGTTTGCGTGTAGTTTGTCGCTCAGTTAATTGATAATTTACGCCGCCCTCTAGTACGACATTGCCATCTTTGCCTCTGGGGTTTGACCAATACGTCGTAACAGACTTATCAATTTGGCCTTTATCATTAATCGCATTGGATGTTGTGCCTACACCATGTACAACCCCGCCTGTGACCTTTAGCTTTTTCAAGTTACCAGCCCAACGAGTATGTGTTTCTGGGTAAAACATCGTGAAATACACAGAGTCACCACTACGGCTTAAATCTGAACTACTCGTTGATACAGAAGGAGATGAGAAACTGTCACTTTGCTCGCGTATTTTTGAGATAGTTAGCTTCAGAGCTTCAGACAACTGAGATGCAGTATTTGCGTGGAGATAATCCCCACCGCCATCAACTTCACCTGTTTGCTGTAAAAGCGCTTTACCTGCATTAGACATACCTGTGCCAAAGCCAATGGTATATACACGCGCAAAATCTTGTTTATCTGCCGTTGTCGGGTATAGATCAACTTGTGTTTGAGAGGTGCCGCGCATCAATTTTGCCAATGAGTTCAAATAGCTATTTGAAACTCGAGATGGATAAGAGCCAAACACCCTATAGTGCTCATCAGAAATGGCTTGGTTTTTCCCCGTATCACTAGTTGGGTCACCGTCGGTCATTAAGATAATATTTGTCGAGGTATCACAGCGTTCTGGTGCACCTGCAACTGGGGCAAAAGGCGATTTGTAACGCCCATTGGACTCAATTGATTTGTCCCTATCATTGCCGCCATTGTAACCATAGTCTATCGCTTTGCCAGTCAGATATAAGTAAGACTCCCACAAGGTTTCTGCCAAGGGGGTGTTACCACTGGCCCGCAAAGCGTTAATTTTACTGACAACAACACTTGGATCTGCGCCAATACCATTTAATACATATCCACCTGAACTGGAATACAAACGCATCAAACCAAAGTCAAAATCAGGATTGTCGTTGACCAATGTCGTCATTGCTGATTGCGCCACTTTTAATCGGCTGTCACCACAATTGACTGAACGATATCGACCATTGATGTATTTGTAACACCGTTTAGATGTTTTCGAGGTATCAAAACACTCTGTTGAATAAAACCGTCTATATCTATATTCATAACAACGTTTTCCATCAACCACATCCCACGCCATGCTGCCTGAGGTATCAAAAATAACAATGACACGTGACTTCTCAGAACCACTCACATCGTGTTTAACATAAAGTTCAATGTCTTCGGCATTTACGGCACTGCTAATAACAAGGCAGAAAAAAAGTAATCGTTTAAAGTACATCATTGATTTGCCTTAATATCTTGGATTTCTTGACCGATACCAATCACAACTGTGACCGTATGACGACCTTGATCACCATACTCAACAGAACTTGTTAATTCGGTCATATTACAGACAACGCCCTCTGTATAGCTATATATACGAGGACACGGCACTTCCAACTGGCCTCTATTTAAATTTCTTAACTCGTAATCAACTGGGTTGTTTAGATCTTGGTTATCAAACTTATGTACACCATTGTCATTTTCATCGATCTGTCCATTGGTTAAGTGAAACTTGCTGGCGCCAAACAATTGCTTTTGATTCTTTACGAGACGTTGTACTTCACCCATCAAATAGGCTTCCGCAGTCTCACGCTCCTGTGCCGCGTTAGTGATCTTGATATCAATGGTGCTGCTGCTCATCAAAGTCACAGCAATACTCGTTACAGCCACGATTAAGACCATTGATACAATAAGCACCATACCGCGCTGCTTAGCCTGATTTACCATGCTGAAGACCCCATGTTATAAAGCTGAACTGTCGTCGAAAACACCGTTCGCCGATAACTATCTGAAAAGGTGCGTACGACTTTGTCGTTATCACTTCCCAAAGTGTATGTTTGATTTTTCAATTTAATACCAGGATCGGGTTCCAAAGACCTAACTAAGACAATTACTTGGACTGTTAAAACGCCTTCGGATCTCTCCCAATCAGCTGCTGTCATTTGCTTTACACTGCGATAACCATCTACACGACTATCACCGTCTAGATCAATACCAAAAAGAAAGCGTATGTCCTCGACACCTTCAATAACCGTTTCGGTAGTCATATCTCCATTTACGGTCAGTCGTTTACGGCTCAATACTGGGATTGTAAGCTGTACATTGTCGATGGTGATCTGCTGCTCTTGGATAAAATACGCATGGTGGCTATAGGGCCACAGCGTTGCATTAACGTTCGGCAAGCCTGTAAAGCTGGGGCCCGATATAAAGTCACCTTGCTCTTGTTGCGCAATAAAGTAGTACTTATTAGCACTTACAACACCATTGGTAATCCTGTCACCTTCTAAAAACTTCAGCTGTAACACTTCGGTATTTTTTTTGGCGCCCGTAATGCAGTCCAACGCGTTTCCGTTAGTGCTATATTCTGCAAAAATAGGACGAAAATTTGTTGGTGATAAGTTTGGAAAGCTGCCGTTATTGAGACCACCAAAACAATCACCAGCAGGGTTCGCCGGACCACTTGAGTTATTGGCACTGAAATTCTTATCGTAGAACGTCCCCCAAAAACCAATTTGCTCCAGATCTCTGCGCAATAAAGTCAATGATAATCGCCCTATTTCTTGCAGCTCCCCTATCGCCATTGTATCTTTTGTTGTTACGCGCATGCTCACGTAGGTAGCTACCACACCTCCGAGGAGAATCGCTCCAATAAACAAGGAGATCAATATTTCAATCAGGGTGAAGCCACGCTGACGCATTGTTAGCTCCTTACCAGTACGAAGCTGGTTAAAGAAACAAGTCTTCTGTAATCATCTTTCGTACCGCAGTTAATATTTGACGTTGTATTATTTGCCTTGATGGCCTGTCGCCCTACCCAAGAAACCGTGACAGTCACTTCAAAACCATCCCCATCTCTAACAGGAGTGATACATACTGTTGTATCATCTAGCGAGCCCGTATTTTCTTTCGCTCTGATGGCTTGCTTCCACTGTTCTTTATCAAGATTGGCAATTGCCAAATTATTACAAAAAGTAGAAAAGCAAGTTATATCTGTATTCAACTGAGTTTGGCTGGTAAACGAACCACCATACAAATCGGTTAGCGCAGTGGTATCATTTGAGCGAATACGTTGAATAATGTCGCCAGCTAAAGCCACGGCAGCCGCACGCTGCATTGAATCAAAGCTGGCTTGTTTCGCCTTTGCTTGCAATGCAACTGCCCCGAGCAGGCCAAAGCTCAAAACCATAAAAGCTACCACCACCTCTAACAAGGTGAATCCAGCTTGGCTTTTTTTTGGAAACAATCTACCCATGAAAAAAACTCAACGTATAATCTACCCTACATAGTATCGCTTTTTTCGTATAACCAAATAGCGATGTGACTAAACGGTCAATCAATGTGGGTCAGTGGTTAAAACACTGATTTGAGGCTCGCATATGCACGACGGCTGACCTGGACTGGCTCTTCAACACCTTGGAGTACAACACGGTGTGCACCCTCACAACTCTCTAATTTTATGATGCTTGCCTTTTTTACAATGGTATTTCTATGCACTTGTACAAAGTGGTGCGGGTAGTCAGACAACAGTTTTTTTAGGGGAGTATCGATAAGTGCATCCCCGCCTTCAAAGTAAATATGGGTATACCTGTCATCTGTTTGCGCAATAAGGATATCGGGCACATTCACCCATCGAATATCGTGGCCAACTTGATATTGCAATTTAGCTAATGTATCAGGGAATAGGTGATTTAATAGCTCAGATATTTGCGCATTGTCTATGGGTTTAACCAAATAGCCAGAAGCATATATTTGATAAGCTTGTAACGCGTGCTCTGGATAAGCGGTGACGTAAACGAGCTTTAAATTGGCATTTTTATCACGTAATATTTTTCCAAGCTCAATTCCATCCATGCCTGGCATTGAGATGTCTAAAAAAACGAGTTCTGGTTCAAGCTCCTCTACCAACTCTATTGCTTGTTGGCCATCTTGGGCTTCGCCTACAAATTTTAAAACTTCAAACTCACCCAGTAGTCGCTGTATTCGTCGCCGTGCAATTGGTTCATCGTCTACTACCAGATATTTCATTCAAAGCTCCTAGGGGCAACACCACGTTTATAAAGAATCTACCACTTTTTTGCGATGTCTTCAAAGCCGCTTGCTCACCGTAATAAATAACTAAGCGACGGCGAATGTTTTCTAAAGCAATTCCCTGCCCTGAACGTGACTTTGATTCTGGATTAAATGGGTTATCTACTGTAAACAGCAATTTATCATTACGGCAGCTCACTTTAATTTTGATTGAGCCGCCTAAACGTGCAGGCTCAATACCATGAACAACCGCATTTTCTACCAAAGGCTGGAGAATTAGAGCTGGCACACGCACATCTAAATCGACACTTTGGACAGACCACTCAACGTTAAGGCGATGCTCAAAACGATACTTTTCAATGGTCAAATATCCTTTGGTAAGGGAGATCTCTTGGCTCAGACTGTGTTTTTTACCACTGGCAAATGCAACCTGCATTAATTTTGCCATGGTAAGCGCTGCTTCTTCAGCCGCATTCGGATTTTCGTGGCAAAGCTCAGCTAAGGTATTTAATGCATTGTGTAAAAAATGAGGCCGTATTCGCGCTTGAAGGGCTTCTAATTCAGCATTAGCGGCATGCGCGATGGTGTTTAAATTATCAATGTAAATTGCCATAAAGTGTAACAGCAATATAACCACAAAACCGCAAATTGCATTGTTGTTAAACACAAATTGCCAATCAATTGGATCCACAGGCGAGAAGGTTGTGTACTGAACTATTAAGCTGGTGAAGATACAAACTGATTGGAAAAAGACAAGTACAATACCTAACTCAGTTTTGAAAGATAGTTGCTTGAAATATTTAACGACAAAAGCGATTAGAGCAAGTGTAATGAATGCGTTCGCGTGGGTAAACAAACTGACTAACCCTAAACTCAGCCAAAAGTCTTTGCCACTCGATAGTGTATAAATGAAGGCGACTGCTTGCGAGGCAATAATCATTGCCAGAATGCCTCGCTCCGAGAGCATCGCCTTAAATAAACCACGGTCAATCGATGTCGAATGAACCCATGGAGTCATGTGTTATCTCAGCTCAACAGGCACTGCAAACACCACATTTTCTTCTTGACCAGGGTTTTCCACAACAGTTTCACCACCGAGTTGCTTCAAGCGTGAAATGACCTGCTGAACAAGCACTTCTGGTGCAGAAGCCCCCGCAGTCACGCCGACACGTTCAACATTTTCAAACCAATCAGACGAAATGCTTTTTTCATCATCTATAAGATGAGCAGCGGTGCCCATTTTATCTGCAAGTTCGCGTAAACGGTTTGAGTTGGAACTATTTTTCGCGCCGACGACCAACAACAGATCAACTTTATCTGCTAAGTCACGCACTGCATCTTGACGATTTTGCGTGGCATAACAGATATCATCTTTACGTGGACCGTGGATCTTAGGGAATTTGATGCGAAGTGCTTCGATCACATCTGCGGTATCATCAACTGATAACGTTGTTTGGCTACAATAAAACAGATTGCTTGCATCTTTTACTTCCAAAGATGCTACATCTTCTGGTGTTTCAACAAGGTAAATTCCGCCTTGAGGGTTATCGTACTGCCCCATCGTACCTTCAACTTCAGGGTGACCATTGTGACCTATTAAAATACACTCTGTGCCTTTCCTGCTCGCTCTAGTAACTTCCATATGAACTTTGGTTACTAGTGGACATGTCGCATCAAAAACCTTTAATTCGCGCCTTTTAGCTTCTTGCCTAACTTGTTGTGATACGCCGTGCGCACTGAAAATAACAATGCTGTCGTCAGGTACTTGGTGAAGCTCCTCAACAAACACAGCACCACGGTCTTTCAAACCATTGACAACATATTTGTTATGAACCACTTCATGACGTACATAAATCGGCTTTTCAAAAATATCTAAAGCCCTTTCAACAATGCTAATTGCCCTGTCTACTCCGGCACAAAACCCACGCGGATTGGCTAACAAAATCTCCATTAGCTATGAACCTCTAAAATGTCTACTTCAAATGTCACCACTTGTCCAGCCAAGGGGTGGTTGAAATCAACAGTTACAGAGTCACCAGCGACCTCGCGGATCAAGCCAGGTAATTCAGTGCCATCTGGCTGAGTAAACGCGATAATACTGCCTACTTCAGCAGGCGTTTCACTGCCAAATTTAGTACGGTCTAAATAATAAATGTTGTCCGGGTTCGGCATACCAAAGGCGTCCTCTGGTTGTAGCTTAAAGCTCTTATTGTCACCTTCTTTAAGTCCCAATAAGCAGCTTTCAAAATTTTCAGTGAGGCTTCCATCTCCCATAAATAACTTCGCAGGTTTATTATTTACCTTTGTTGAGTCAGCAGCAGATCCGTCTTCCAGCTTAATTGAATAGTGGAATAGAACTTCTGATTTTGGGCCTATGACTTGTTCACTCACGCCTCTGTCTCCCGAGTATTGGTTTTATCACCAAAAAATGCATCAAAAAGAAGTAAACCAGCACCGCCGACAATCGCCATATCAGCAACGTTAAAGGCGGGATAGTGCCAGTCTTGATAATAGAAATGTAAAAAATCGACAACGTAACCTAATGTCACGCGATCATATAAATTGCCTATCGCACCAGCCAGCACCAGTGAATATGCACCACATAAGATCCAGTTATTTGCGCGCAGATTTTTCAACCACACTACCAACAACACACTGATCACAACTGCGATACCGCTGAGAAACCATCTCTGCCATCCGCCAGCTTCACTTAAAAAGCTAAAAGCTGCACCATAATTGTGCATGTAAGTGAAATTAAAAAATGGCAGCAGTTCAATAGATTCATACAGCTTCATATTCGCCACTACGACTGCTTTAGTGCCGAAGTCTACTGCAAAAAGCAGTAGACTCAACCATAACCATACTAGACCACTTCGTTCGGTCAATTTTGTCACTTGCAACTCCTATGCAAACTTGCGTTGTTCGCCTTCACCTTCAACATTGGTAATACAACGGCCACACAGCTCAGGGTGTGCTTCATTTGTACCGACATCTTCGCTGTGATGCCAGCAGCGATCACATTTGGCTGCATCTGTCGCTGCCACTTTGATAAATAACCCGTCTACCTCAGAAGCGACTGAGCCTTCAGGTTGAGTTGATACAACCTCAACATGTGCTTTTGACGTCAATAATACAAAACGCAGCTCATCTTCCAAACCTTGAAGCTTCTCTGCCAGCTCACCGCCAGTATACAGTGTCACTTCAGCCTGTAGTGTTGCACCAATCACTTCTTCTTTACGTGCACTTTCTAATACTCGGTTCACTTCATCACGTACAGTTAGCAGTTCCTGCCAGAAATCATTACCTAGCTGACCACAAGTTGCATCTGCAATGCTTTCATACCAAACATCTGTAAAGACAAAGTCGCCACGCTGTCCAGGTAGTGCTTCCCAAAGCTCTTGTGCCGTAAAGCTTAGAATTGGCGCCATCCAGCGCGTCATTGCTTCTGCAATATGGTACAGAGCTGTTTGACACGAGCGACGTGCATGACTATCACTCTTCGCGGTGTACTGCCTATCTTTGATAACGTCTAGGTAGAATGAGCCTAGCTCACCTGTACAGAAATTCATTAATTTCTGTGTTACAACTAGCATTTGATAGTTGTCGTATGCCTCTACTATTTCTTTTTGTAATTCTGCTGCCTGAGCGACAATCCAGCGATCAAGTTCCACCATATCTTCAATGGCTACCGAATCTGTTTCTGGGTTGAAACCACTTAAGTTCGACAATAAGTAGCGGCTGGTATTACGAATACGGCGGTAGCGATCTGCTGAACGCTTAAAAATCTCGTCAGATACAGTCATTTCCGCAGTATAGTCTGTAGAAGCCACCCACAAGCGTAGAATGTCTGCACCTAACTTGTTCATGATATCTTGTGGTGAAATTACATTCCCCAAAGACTTTGACATCTTGCGGCCGTTTTCATCTACCGTGAAGCCATGTGTTAGCACTTGCTTGTAAGGTGCATGACCGTTGATCGCAACTGAAGTCATCATCGACGACATAAACCAGCCACGGTGTTGATCCGAACCTTCAAGGTATAAGTCTGCAGGACCGGTTAAGTCTTCACGCGCATCGACAACACAAGCATGGGTTACACCTGAGTCAAACCAAACATCCAGTGTATCTTGCACTTTTACATATTGCTGTGCATCTGCATCATTTAATAAGGTACTTGGCTCTAAGTCATACCAAGCTTGAATACCCGCTTCGTCAACTAAGTCAGCAACTTTCTCTATGAGCGATTCAGTATCTGGATGAAGCGCACCTGTATCTTTATCTACAAATAGCGCAATTGGCACACCCCAAGTACGCTGGCGAGAAATACACCAATCAGGACGACCTTCTACCATGTTTGCAATACGGTTTTCACCCCAAGCAGGGATCCACTGAGTCTGCTCAATTTCTTTCATTGAGTTTTTACGTAAGTCAGCTTGATCCATACTGACGAACCACTGAGGTGTCGCACGGAAAATAATTGGTGTTTTGTGTCTCCAACAATGCGGGTAGCTATGTGTTAATGCATGGTGGTGCATTAACATGCCTTTTTCAGTCAATAACTCGATTACACTTGCATTTGCTTTGAACACGTGCTGGCCAGCAAATATAGGCGTGTCAGGCAGGTATACACCGTTTGCACCGACAGGGTTGGCAACCTCTAGGTTGTATGCCTGACCTGCAACAAAGTCTTCTTGACCGTGGCCAGGTGCTGTGTGCACGATACCAGTACCTGAGTCTGTCGTTACATGTTCGCCTAAAATAACTGGTACATTAAAGTCATAGAATGGGTGTGCCACTTCAAGATTTTCTAGCACATCA
Organism: Pseudoalteromonas sp. Of7M-16; assembly: GCF_022347805.1. Lineage (NCBI taxonomy): Bacteria > Pseudomonadati > Pseudomonadota > Gammaproteobacteria > Alteromonadales > Pseudoalteromonadaceae > Pseudoalteromonas > Pseudoalteromonas sp. Of7M-16. Next base: position 121,379 of record NZ_JAKRFY010000008.1, read on the forward strand.
CCTTTACAGTAACCCAGTACGTGATATTGCTTGAATCCAAAGCGGTCAACTGCGTCTTTAACTAGCTCTGAACCTAATACCAAACGCTGCTCTTTACCTTCGTCTTCAATTTGTACTAGCGCATATTCTAAACCACCATGCACCGCTACTGCTCTGTTTGCAGGTAAAGTCCACGGCGTCGTTGTCCAGATCACAGTGCTAATATCACCTTTGCCTTCGTGACCTTCATTGAGTGAAAATGCCTTTTCCACAGCACTGATATCAGAGAACATAAAGCGCACATCGATAGCTGGAGACTGTTTGTCTTGATATTCAACTTCTGCTTCTGCGAGCGCTGAGCCACAGTCAGTACACCAATGAACAGGCTTTGCACCTTTGTGTAAGTGGCCATTTTTAATAATACGACCCAAAACGCGAATGGCATTGGCTTCGAAATCGAAATTCATGGTTAGATAAGGCTTGTCCCAATCACCAAACACACCTAAACGTTTAAAGTCCGCCTTCTGACCATCAACTTGTTTACGTGCGTATTCACGACACTTCTCTCTAAATTCAGCCACTGACACTTTTTTGCCAGGTTTCCCTACTTTTTTCTCTACCATCAGCTCAATTGGTAGACCATGACAATCCCAACCAGGCACATAAGGCGCGTCAAAATCTGACAGCGTCTTCGACTTAATGATGATGTCTTTTAAAATTTTATTTACAGAATGGCCTAAATGAATATTACCATTTGCATAAGGAGGTCCATCGTGAAGTATAAATGGCTTTTTACCTTTTTTCGCAATGCGTATTTGACCGTAAAGGTCTTGTTCAGACCATTTTTTTAGCATTTTGGGTTCACGCTGTGCCAAATTGCCACGCATCGGAAATGAAGTTTCCGGTAAATTTAAAGTATGTTTGTAATCGCTCATTTAACTTACTACCCGCTCGGCTACCTAAATTTTAGAAAATACTGCTCTTGCTGCATCGACATCTGCCGAGATTTGCTTTGTCAGATGCATCAGTGACTCAAATTTTTGCTCATTGCGGAGCTTATGAATAAGCTCCACTTTGATAAATTGACCGTAAATGTCCCGGTCAAAATCAAACAGATGTACTTCAAGTAAAGCACGTTTACCATTTAAAGTTGGTTTCGTGCCTACGTTAGCAACACCGTTATAAATCTTATCTTTAATGTAGACATTGACGGCAAATACCCCTTGAACTGGGCTGACCTGCCTTTTTAACGCCACATTGGCGGTTCGAAAACCAAGCTCGCGCCCTTTTTTCCAACCGTGAATAACTCGCCCAGAGATTGCGTAAGTATGACCTAACATTTCGTGTGCTTTATGTAGATCGCCTTGTGCCAGTGCTGTGCGAATAAGAGTGCTGCTCACTCGACTATTTTGTTGTCTAAAACTCTGAGTATCCTTGACATGCACGCCTAGCTCTTGACCTATCGTAGACAGCATTGCAAAGTCGCCTTTTCTGGCTTTGCCAAAACGAAAGTCATCACCAACCGTCAGTGCTTTTACACCTAACCGTTGATCAAGTACTTCTCGAACGAAGTATTCCGCTTCTAAGTTTGAAAACTTGTCATTGAAACTTACGCATATGACCCTTTCAATGCCGTTTTCTGCTAACAGTGCAAGCTTGTCACGCAGCCGTGTCAAACGGGCTGGCGCTTTATTTTTGACAAAAAATTCTTGAGGTTGAGGCTCAAACAACATCACAGTGCTGGGTAAGTTGTATTTTTTAGCGTCAGCTTTAAGCCCCTTTAGTACTTCAGTGTGGCCCAAATGAACACCATCAAAGTTCCCTATAGTCAATACACATCCATAATGGTGTGGTCGAATATTATGGATACCCCTGATTAATTGCATACAACGCGTGCCTTTGCTCGAGTCTTCAAAAAGCCCGATTATACCCAAGTTAGTTAGAAATGCGAGCTATGAAACTCCTCATTCGCGCCGATTTATTCTTCTACAGCCCGAATCTCCTTGATTGTCGAGAGCCTGACCCCAAAAACGAACAACACCAAGAAGTACATTAACATTGCGCATACCAATAAAAAGCCTAATACCCAAAGCTGTGTGAAAAGACCCTCATCTCGCCAAATCAGCTGCTGTGACAGCCAATATACCGCACCGACCATTGCCAAGGTCGCTAGAACAGACTTTGCGGCAAACAATAGTGTGAACCGTGACACCGAGTATACGCCCTCCCTTTTTAGCGCATGATAAAGTAAAAATGCATTGCACGTCGCTGACAAAGAAGTCGCCAAAGCGAGACCGAGATACCCAATAAAAGGGGCTAAGGCTAAATTAAACACCATGTTTAAAGCCATCGCTTTGATACCTATTTTCACGGGCGTTTTGGTGTCTTGCCGGGCATAAAACCCAGGGGCTAACACCTTGATCAGCATAAAGCTTACTAACCCCACACTATATGCAGAAACACCTGCACTCACCGCAGCAATGTTATCAACATCACTATTTTTAAATTCTCCATGACCAAATAGAACAGAGATGATCAAAGGACTGATCACCATCAGCCCCCCCATCGCAGGGATCCCGAGTAACAAAACAAAGCGTACTCCCCAATCCATGGTGTGTTGAAAGTTTTCAGCTTTATCAGTTGCATGTAATTTGGATAAAGTGGGTAATATGACCGTCGCGATGGCGATGCCAAATAAACCTAGAGGGAACTCAATTAAACGATCGGAGTAGTAAAGCCATGCTATTGAGCCCGTCATCAGGGCTGCCGCTATAATGGTATCAAGCAATAGATTGATCTGACTAACGGAAACACCAAAAATAGCTGGTAACATTAATTTGCGTACTTTGACAATATGCGGCGCACGCCATGCAAATTTAGGCTTAGACAGTACACCCAGTTTTCCCATAAATGGAATTTGAAATGCCAACTGGATAACACCACCAATAAATACCCCAACCGCCAGTGCATAGGCCCCTTGCTCAAATTGCTCATGAAGGAATACGGCGCTGCTAATTATACTGAGATTTAACAGTACCGGTGTAAACGCCGCCACTGAAAATCGATTATAGACATTGAGTACTGCGCCACATAACGCCACCAAAGAAATAAAAAATAAATAGGGGATTGTCAGTTTAAGTAGGGCACTGGCCAATACGAACTTAGCGGCATTTTCTCCACCTTGCCACCAGTCTATAAACCAAGTTGCGCCAAACAACGCGGCGATGACTGGAGAGCCAATAACACCAAGCAAGGTCACTCCGAGTAAAATCGTGCCCAAGGTACCTGCGGCCTGCGCCACAAAAATCCGGACTTCATCGTCTCCGTGCTTTTCTTTGATTTCAGACAGCACTGGAACAAATGCCTGCGCGAAAGCACCTTCTGCAAATAACCTTCTAAAAAAGTTTGGGATCCGATTTGCAAACAAAAATACATCCGCCGCAAGCCCCGCGCCGAGTAAATTAGCTACCACAGCATCGCGCACCAGCCCTAAAATGCGAGACAACATTGTCATGGCACTCACTATCATGCCAGACTTAAATAACCCTTTTGCCACTAAATCAATCCTACCAATAAACAGTCTGCGGCAAGTATGCCACAGACCTCATCGAACAATAACCGTAAATCCCGCTACATTGATTAGAAATAACAAGCGACATTAAAGCTAGGCTTGAGTTCTGTGTTTTGCTACAATGCGCGCATTAATCATTAGCTCACTTGGCTTTTGATTCGTAGTCTGTTGTTACTATAGCCGAGGGCCAAAGGTTTAGGAGATGGTTAACAGACGGTATAAGGGCTGCGCACTATTAAGTCTAAATTAGTTTGTAGACGTCAACGTATGTGTGTGAGCCGCACTGAAATACTTAGGCCGGGCAGGTTATTTTTTATTGACATTGGATCATAAAACAGGCATAGTCCTCGGCCTTTAAACTAAGCTTATTTTTAAAAGATTGTTAGGAGCATACCTTGGCTAACATCAAGTCTGCAAAAAAACGCGCTATCACTAGCGAAAAGCGTCGTCAGCACAACGCAAGCCGTCGTTCAATGATGCGTACATACTTCAAAAAAGTTATCGCTGCTATTGAAGCTGGTGATAAAGAAGCTGCACAGCAAGCATTTGCTGTTGCAACTCCAATCCTAGACCGCTACGCAACTAAAGGTCTAATCCACAAAAACAAAGCTGCTCGTCACAAGAGCCGCCTAGCTGCTAAAATCAAAGCGCTATAATCTGTGGAAATGGATATAAAAAAACCGACGTAAGTCGGTTTTTTTATGCCTGTTTTTTGAGTCTGACTACGCTGACTAAGCAATCTCCAGTTTTGGATAAAACTTCTTCAACATAGCAGCAATCTTTTTCGGTGAGAAAGGTTTCACGACAAACCCTTTAGCCCCGCGTTCAATGGCATCTTTGACATTATCAACCGTTGAATGGGCAGAGACCATAACGACGTTTATATCTGGATTTATCTGAGCTAACTCAGCTATCAGCTCTTTTCCATCTCCATCTGGTAATTCAATATCCAAAAAGACAATATCGAAATGTCGCTCTTCACAAGCAGCGATACACTGCTTCGCTGTCGACGCTTCTTTTACATTGTCAATTCCCAAATGCATCAATGTCTGATGCAAAAAGCTTCTTACAGTTCCTACATCATCAACAATGAGAATAGAGATTTGTTGTTCCATATCCTTTCCCGTGGGCTAGTAATTAGAAATGCGCTATCATCTATAGCATAGAACTATTATAGAGTCCTGCAACCAAAAGGCTACACCTAAGCATGGCAAATAATCCAAAAAAACAATCACTATTGAATAAAAGTGACTTTCAAAAGCAACAAGCCGACAAAAATAAAAAGCGTCGCCTCTCAGCACAACAGATAAAAAGACAACAACAGCTCGAACAACAGCATAGACTTCAACAGCAGCAACCTGAGCCACCTAAAAAAGGGCTTACAAAGCTGATTATTATTGGCGTGATCGCACTCACCGCTATTTTATTTCCCAAGCCTCAACTCATCACTTACAAAAAACTAAGTATGGTCACTCAAAGCGTTTACTGGCCAGGGTTACCAGGCGTAAAACCCATTTTATTTGACTCCGTTTTACAACCTATTCCGGCGCTGGATCGCAACACACTTTATTTGTGTCAAGATGTGTCAAAGCCCGATACCTGCCAAAAATATGCAATTATCCAAACACAGGGATTCATTGCTGCTCTGAAGCACCTCACCATCAATTAGAAAAACTAATCCGAATAACGTAAAATTACTCGTTTGAGATGACTAAAAAAGCGGCGCATAATGGCGCCCCTTTTTAATCATTTATGGAGTTAATTTAAGATCATGGCTAACGAGTTTGACTGGTTACTAAATAGTTTATTACTAGTACTGGGATTTGGAGCTCTTTTTATTAATCATAAAACACTGCTTCGCACCGCGGCTGTTGTGGCCTGCAGCTTATTATTCGTGTTATTTAGTCTAGATCTTATGGATACTTCAGTGATTTCTAATCTTGGCTTGATATTGATCAACTCATTTTATTTGTTCAAAGTATTTACACTTGAGCACTACGAAACAAATTGATCGCCAGCTTCTGAAGCGCCCCGCGCTTCAGAGAACTTTCATTAATAATATCTATTGAATAAAAGTTAATAACTATTCACCTATGCTGTCTGTAAAGCGCTTTTTTACTATTTTCGCACACCTCACAGGCAATCAAATATTCATTGACTCAAGGCTATCCAAGCAATCATTGATGAGCTAAAATCGGGAAAAATGTCCCTTATTGGAGGATTGTCATGGCCATGACAGATGAAGAGTTATTTTTAGCTTCCATGGGCGATGTTGTACCGCTGGCACAAGATAATCGCGCACAACTAGAGAAACAAAAAAGCCAACCAACAGAGGCACAGCTCGCTAGGCGGGAAGCTGCTCAAAAAGAATTAGACTTTGACCCTAACTTTCTCTCTACTGAATATGTTGACCTGCTAGACCCTCACGATCAGCTTGGTTATAAAAAAGACGGTGTTCAGGAAGGTGTATATAAAAACTTAAGACTAGGTAAATATCAAATAGATGCAACACTTGACCTACATGGCAAGTCTTTTGTTGAAGCTCGACAAGCGCTGTTTGAATTCGTGGTAGATTGTCAGAAAAGAAATATCCGAGTTTTATTGATCCGCCACGGTATTGGGCTTAAAAGCAAACCATTTCCAGCTATTCTAAAAAGCTATTGTAATAAGTGGTTGCAAGAGATGCCCAACGTGCTGGCATTTCATTCCGCTCTAACATGCCACGGCGGCAGTGGTTCAACTTACACACTGCTAAAGAAAAGCGAAGAAAAGAAATTAGAAAACAGAGAAATACACGCCAAAAGATAAACATTAAAAATGGGGCAGCCAAAGCCCCATCTGAATTTAACGTTTCTTATCTTTGCTGAAGAGAATACGTACAGGTTTGCGCTTCAGCCGCCTGTGCCTGATTAAACCAAGCCGACACACCTAACGCGAGTACTGAAATAACGACAAAAGAAAGTTTCACACCACCTTGACCGTTTTTCATTGTTTTTTCCTGCTTTATTATTGTTTTTTTTCTAACATACTGAATATAAATAGATGTCTCAATATGTTTTTATATACAGTAATTATGTAAATTAGAATAACTCTTAATTACATTTACTTACAAATCATGTAGTTATTTTTTATCCCTATAAAATTATTCATTAGTTACCGTCACTTGAGATAAATTCAGTCAGCACTTAAAAGGTCCACACCATACATATCAGTTAGTACCCAACAGTTATATCCACCGTATTTTTTATTGGCTTTTTTTCCAAACAAGCTTTTATATTACTGGTAATTTGTGCAACAACCGTACCCAAGTTGGTAACTGCTGCAACATGCGGCGTCACCGTCACTTTTGGGTTTGACCAAAAAGCATGATCTTTGGGCAAAGGTTCAGTTACAAACACGTCCAGTACAGCATGGCCAAGTTCACCGCAATCCAATGCTTCGAGAAGATCATGCTCATTTAAGTGCTGCCCACGAGCAACGTTAATCAACAGACAGTCACTTGACACCTGATTAAACAGCGCACGATTCAATATACCTGCCGTTGCATCAGTCAAAGGCAATAAACACACTAGGTAATCCAGTTGAGATAGAAACTCGCTCAGCTGCTCTTCTCCATGAAAACACCTAATATTATCTAACTGTTTTGCTGTGCGAGACCATCCCCTGACACTTAACCCATTTGCAGACAAACGTTTCGCCACAACGGCCCCCAGTTCGCCCATGCCTAATATACCTGCTGTTGCACCTTGTCTCGCTCGCCGAGGCTTCCAATAGGATGTTGATTGGTTTGCACAGTACTCTTGAGATCTAAGTTTGTAGGCAAGAATATGAGAAAGTACATACTCAGCCATATCGTGACTCAGTTGCTTATCAACTATCCTCGCTACTTCAACGTCAGGAGGAAGTTTATCTACTGGGATACCATCGACCCCAGCTCCAAATGACTGTACCACTTTTAAATTAGGCAACTGTTGCCATAGCTCTTCAGGCGCTTTCCAAACAAGTACAAATTCGATATCGGCCAAATTATCACAATGCGGCCACAGGTAGATATCAACATCTGGTAAAGCCCCTTTGAGTTTTGCCATCAGTTTGTCATTGTTCCTACCCGTAATACAGACTAATACGGACATCTCTTCTCCCTTCAATACGCTTGTTACAAGACACCCACAGTATACCTGCGACTAGTAAAGTGTTGATAGAGCAAGATCACCACAAAACTGACATACCCTTGCAACATGGCTGTCACACTTGCTTTTTAATCTGCTATAAACACAGCCGTAGAGAAATATTTATGATCAGCGTCGATAAAGTGATCGAAGCAAACCTGCCTCAGTTGGAGAACTCACCTAAAGTAAAAGGGTTGGTAAAAAAAGGCCTAGGTTACTTATTGCATGAACAAGAATTTGTTGCATTTGCCGACACTTACCCACATTTAGAAGGATTAGAATTTGTTGAGCAAGTTCTGGAAGAGCTAGACTTTGACGCGCGCTTCAAACCCAAGCAAATCGAACATATACCAAGTGAAGGAAGCGTCGTTATCGTCGCAAACCACCCAATTGGTTCATTGGACGCGCTGGCTTTGATAAAAGTACTGGCGAAAGCAAGACCTGACCTAAAGGTTGTCGCCAACCGCATGCTGATGTCAATTACTCCTATGCACTCTTTGTTATTGCCCGTTGACAATTTATCTAATGCCAGTCGCAAACAAGAACTCGCGAATATTCAAAAGCATTTAAAAGCAGAAGGCGCGCTGTTAATCTTTCCAGCCGGCGAAGTGTCTCGCCTTAGCCCCACTGGAATAAAAGATTGCAAATGGAATACTGGCTTTTTACGTATGGCGAAAAAAGCCAACTGTCCAATTTTGCCAATCTACATCAAGGCTAAAAATAGCCCCCTCTTTTATGGCACTTCTATGATTTACAAGCCATTAGCGAGCCTATTGCTGGTTAAAGAAATGTTTAAACAACGGCAAAAGTCACTGGAGTTTGAAATCGGTGCCAGTATTCCGCCTGAGTCGTATCGCCTAGATAATTTAAAAGACAAAGAGATCGTTGCACTGATACGCAAACAGCTTTACAGGCTAAACAGCAAAAAAACATTGCCGTTAAAAACCCAAACCCCCATCGCTGTACCTGAATGTAAAAAAGAGCTAAAAAAAGCCATTGAACAGTGTGAACGCCTTGGTGAAACATCAGATGGGATGCAAATTTACCTCTATCAATACGCAGGGAGCTCTCCGATATTTAGAGAACTTGGCAGATTGAGAGAAATTGCTTTTAGAGCCGTTGGTGAAGGCAGCGGAAAAAGGCGAGATACTGATAAATATGATATGTATTATCAGCAACTTGTACTTTGGGATGCCAAACAGCTAGAGTTAGTTGGTGCGTACCGTTTGGCCAGTGCACAACAAGTCATTAAACAACATGGCGCAAGTGGTTTATATACCAGTAGTTTATTCTCGTATAACGACGCTATGAGTCCTTACTTTGCACAAGGCTTGGAACTAGGTCGAAGCTTCGTGCAACCTAAATACTGGGGCCGTAAGAGCTTAGATTACCTCTGGTATGGCATCGGTGCTTTTATTAAGCGATACCCTGAACACAGGTACTTGTTTGGCCCTGTCAGTTTATCCAACACTTTGCCTGATAAAGCAAAAGCTATGCTGGTATATCATTATCAACATTACTTTTCAGATCTCGATAATTTAGCCCAACCCAACAACGAGTTTAAACTGTCCCAGTCACAACTCGATACATGCAAAAGCCTGTTTTGTGGTGATGATATAAAAGAAGACTTTGCAGAGCTAAAGCATATTTTGGCGAATATGGGCGCACAAGTGCCAACACTGTTTAAACAATATACTGAATTGTGCGAACAAAGTGGCGTTAATTTCTTAAGTTTCAGTACCGATCCGGATTTCAATAATTGTATTGATGGCCTTGTACTGGTTGATCTCACTAAATTAAAGGCAAATAAAGCCAAACGTTATCTTGGTGAAAACATTTATCAATCTTAGGTAAAGTCGCGATGGACACTCTGTCTTTGCGGTAAAGCAATGAAGTTGTAAGAATTAAAGATAAATCCCTTGCAACCTTGTTGCAATTTTTTATACTGGCGCTCGGTCTCCATATTTAACAACGTAGATTAAGCGCCAATAATGATTAAGTCCCTCTTTAATATTATTATTTTTGTAGTCGTACTCGCCGCAGCCTTGGCATATCAGGAATTAGGTATGCTAGAAGACGACGGTAAACAGTCTGCGCCATACTTTTCTTTGCCAACATTGGCAAACCCCTCTGAGCGATACAATATCAGCGCGCTGCAAGGCGAGCGTTCGGTAATTTACTTTTTCGCCCCGTGGTGCAACATATGCCGCTATAGCATGCCCAATATAGATAAATTGCACCGCCAAGGTAAGGTCAATGCTGTTGCCATTGCTCTAGACTTCCAAAGTACGGAAGAAATCACCAAGTTTAGCCAAGACTTAAACCTGTCTATGCCAATCTTGTTAGGCAATCAAAAAACAGCACAAGATTACAAAGTTAAAGCCTATCCGACTTATTATGTTATGGATCCAAAACTGAAAATAATTGAACGCTCAATTGGCTATTCTAGCGAGCTTGGAATACGCTTACGCTTGTAAGAAAGTGTATCTACTTAGTACACTTTCTTACCCAAACCCGCAATAAATCAACGCATTTTGTCCGTAGACTGTCCCTCAAATTAATTCTCCTCACTGCCAAAGGGACTCGACGATGTTTGCTCAACATACTCTCAAATATTTTACTTTATCTCCTGTGATGTTGTGTATGGCGATGGCCGCCCATGCTCAAACCAAAAATGATGACATGGAACACATTGAAGTTATCTATAAACGAAGCTCAATTACTTCTGAAATTACTGAAGACACTGAAAAGCTGATTGAAATGCCTGGCGCGCTGGGCGACCCACTGCGCGCCGTTTTCGCCCTGCCCGGTGTTGTTGCAGCAGGAGGATCTATGAGTGAACCTGCGGTAAGAGGTTCTTCGCCTAGCGACAACATGTTTGAAGTTGATTTCATGCCCGCAGGTTATATATTTCATGATTTTGGTAGTTCTATTTTTAACCGCCATATTATTCAAGATTTCCAACTATATTCTGCTGGTTATGGCGCCGGATACAGTAATGCAACAGGCGCTGTTTTTGACGTCACTTTGAGAAACCCAAAATACCAACCCATCACAACCACACTAGACTTCTCTATGTTTAATGCTGGATTTTTTGTCGAAGGTCAAGCTACGGAGAATACCGCTTTTTATGTATCAGGTAGAAAAAGTACACTTCCACTATTTTTTAGCGAAGGTGAAGAGCTAGAAGATGATGATGGAGAACCCAGCGGTGTAACAGTCAACGATGCCCCTGATGACCACGACTATCAAGGCAAGTTTTTGTGGGACATCAATGATAAAAATACCCTCACCTTTAATTTTACGGGTGCCGAAGATTCAGCCGCTGCTGGGTTTAGTGAGCGTGCAGAACTTGCGCAAAAAACTCCTGAGTTTCAGGGCGATGCTCGATTTATTAGAGAATTCAACAGCCAAAGTATCCTATGGGATCACTATAGTAAGAAGTTTCATCTAAAAGTAGGTGTAGGTGCTTTGGATCACTCTGGCAGACTCGAATATGGTAAACAACCCACTAATCTAGCTGGCTTTTACGAGCAAGAAGGAGAAAAGCAATATACCTATAAGGCACGCTTAAACTATACCGTCAATAATCAGCACCGTTTCGTTTTTGATGCCGCGTACTTCGACAATGAAACAACTTATGAATATGATACTTTTCAGTACCTTTGTACTGAAATAGACCCTGACTGTGATTTGAAAAAAGGCGATCGGATCAACGGAAAACGCACCATTGATCTGGACTCAGGTTTTGCTGGTATCACCCATATTTGGCAGCCACATGAAGATTGGCAGACAGAACTTGGCTTGCAAAGTCAGCACAATCGCTATACAGATGAGACCTTCACCTCTCCTCGTCTTGCGGTTAACTACTATGTTTCACCAAACAGCGTGATCAGTGCAAAAGTAGGCCGTTATAATCGCATGCAAGATGTCGAGTATATCTTGCCTGAAATTGGTAACCCTAAATTAAAGTCTCAAGTTGCGACTCACAGCACACTGGGCTTTAGACAAGAGTTAGAAAACGAGTGGTCTTGGTCAATCGAGGGCTATTACAAGACAATGGAAGACTTACCACTGGCGATTGACTCTGGCAATGACGCGCACCTTTTATACAGCAACCAAGTTGAGGGACGTGCATATGGTGTTGACATTTTAGTCAATAAAAACAAAACCGATAATTGGTACGGCTGGGTTGCGCTGAGTTATGCGAAAAGCGAACGTACTGATTTAAGAAGAAATGTCACACGAGACTATTACGCCGATACACCGTTGGTCTTCAACGCAGTGCTCAACTACGACATTAATGAGTTGTGGCAAGGTGGCTTTAACTTCACCGCGCGAAGCGGCCAAGCATATACACCAATTGTTGGTGTACGAGAGAACCCGGATCACGCCGGTCGCTTTTTACCTGTATATGGTGACCCATTTTCAGAGCGCTTCAAAACCTACCATCGCCTTGATGTACGCTTCGAAAGAAAAACCTCCGTATTTGGTTTAGATGGTAAGTTGGTATTCGAACTTATGAATGCTTATGGTCAAGACAATGTTGCCTACATTGATTTGGATTACGACAAAATAAAATCAGTCAGTGATCTTCATATAAAAGAAGAAAATGATGATTTTGAAATGCGTCCTTCAATCGGTTTTAGCGTGACATTTTAATTCCCCTAGCTGCTTGGGCCGCTAAGCACAAGTAGCGTTAACCTTCCCAATAAGGCATGGCGAGTAAGTAATTGCTACTTGCGTTTTTCGCCATTGCCTTGCATGATCCGCCCGTTAAACACCTCGGAGTATTATCATGCCTAAAGCTTGCGCATATCACATCTTAGTTAAAACCGAAAAAGAATGCTTAGCCATCAAAACCAAGTTAGCAAAAGGCGGCGACTTTAATAAATTGGCAAAACAGCATTCAACCTGTCCTTCAAAAAAACGTGGTGGTGATCTAGGAGAATTTAGCAAAGGAGACATGGTTAAAGCCTTCGATGACGTCGTATTTAAAAAACCACTGTATGAAGTACATGGCCCGGTTAAAACAAAGTTTGGTTATCATTTAATTAAAACTGTTTATCGAAGTTAGTGAGACGCTGAAAAGCTGCCCCTAATTCAATCGAAAAAACAGATTACCTTAATAGCTTTTAATCAATTTTAATTCGGTCTCACTCAACTATACTGAGTGGCATTGAAATCACTGAGAGAGTTATTACTATGTTTACTGTTATTTTTGGTCGTGAAGGCTGTCCTTACTGTGTACGTGCAAAAGAATTGGCAACACGTTTAAAAGAAGAGCGTGATGACTTTAACTTTCGATACATTGACATAAATAAAGAAGGGATCAGCAAAGCCGATCTAGAAAAGTCTGCTGGCAAGCCTTGTAACACAGTTCCACAAATATTTGTCGACCAATCCCATATCGGTGGATTTGATGATTTTGAGGCCTATGCCAAGGCAAATTTAGGGTTATATCAATAACCCTAAAAAAAATACAGTTTATTTTTTGACCAATTTCAACCACCTACAAATTTAGTGCCAATTTATACAAGCAATTATCTTTTCTTTACTGTACAATGCCGCCTCTTTTAAATTGTTGAGGCGCATTAATGTCAGAACCAGTAACGTTTGAATCTTTAGATCTTTCTCCTGCAATCCTTAAAGCAGTCGAAGAGCTAGGGTATCAATCACCTTCTGAGATCCAGGCTCAATGTATACCGTTATTGCTAGAAAGAAAGGACGTGCTGGGACTAGCGCAAACGGGTACGGGCAAGACGGCAGCTTTCGCACTGCCGCTATTAAACAATGTTGACGCATCCGTTAAGCAACCACAAATTTTAGTACTGACTCCGACTCGTGAACTTGCACTGCAAGTTGCAGAGGCATTCGAGCAGTATGCTAAGTACACCAGAGGCGTAGAAGTACTTGCGCTATATGGTGGACAAAGCTATGGCGTGCAATTAAGTGCACTTCGCCGTGGCGCACAGATCATCGTGGCAACTCCGGGGCGTTTAATCGACCATATCAACCGTAAGACCATTGATCTATCTAACCTAAATGCATTGGTATTAGATGAAGCTGATGAAATGCTACGCATGGGCTTTATCGATGATGTTGAAAGCATCATGGAAAAAACACCAGAAGAAAAGCAAACATGTCTTTTCTCTGCAACTATGCCAAAGCAGATCCAATCTATTTGTTCTAAGTACTTAGATAACGCAGAGCAAGTAAAAATCACGCCACGTAACTCAACTGTTGACACAATTGAGCAAGTTTACTGGCGTGCAACGACACATAAAAATAAAGCTATCGTACGCTTCTTAGAAGCTGAAGATTACGATGCTTCTATCGTGTTTGTACGTACTCGTAATGATACTGTTCAGCTTGCTGAACTACTTGAGCGTGAAGGTTTCTCTGCTGCACCACTAAATGGTGACATGAACCAACAGGCACGTGAGCGTACAGTTGAAAGACTGAAAAGTGGTTTACTAGACATCGTTATCGCAACAGACGTTGCGGCACGTGGTCTAGATGTTGACCGCCTAAGCCTAGTTATCAACTACGATATTCCACAAGACAGTGAAGCCTACGTTCACCGTATTGGCCGTACTGGTCGTGCAGGTCGTAAAGGTAAAGCTATCTTGTTTGTAAAAGGTAACGAGCGTTACTTATTACGTAACATCATGCGTCATACTCGTTCAGACATTGAGCAAGTAGAGCTACCAAGTGCAAAAATCGTTGAGCAAAAGCGTATCGAAGCACTTCAGAATAAGCTAAGCATGTCACTTGATCACAAAGACATCGAGTTCTTCAGTGAAGTAGCTCAAGGTCTAGGTGAAAAACTTGAACTAAGCCAAGAGCAACTTGCTGCTGCACTTCTTTGCCTTGCACAGCAACAGTCTCCACTTAAAGTTGAAGAAATTAAAGTTCAACAGCGCGAACGTCGTGACCGTGATGGCAATCGTGATCGCCGTGATGACAGACGTGGTGAACGCGGTGACCGTGGTGATAAAAAAGGCCGTCGTAACACAGGTCCAATGGATACATATCGTATTGAAGTTGGTCGTGAGCACGGTGTTCAGGTTAAGAACATTGTTGGTGCGATTGCAAACGAAGCAGATATCTCAAGTAAGTTTATCGGTGAGATCCGCTTATTTGACGAGCACAGCACAGTTCAGCTTCCTCAAGATATGCCAGCTGAGACTCTAACACACTTCCAAGGCGTTCACATTTGTCAACGTCCAATGAAGATGACTAAGAGTACTCACCCTGCTGATCAGGCGCGTGGCAATGGTAATCGCCGTGAAGGTGGCAGACGATTTGAAGAGCGTGGTGAGCGCCGTGATGGTGGCAGACGCTTCGAAGAGCGTGGTGACCGTCGTGACGGTGGTAAGCGCAGCTTCAGAGATCCACGTAGCGACAAGCGTCGTGACGGTAACAGAGATGGTAACCGTGACAACAGACGCAAAGAGCGTGGTGAACGTAACGAAATCAACTTTTCATAAGTTGTAAACATCTTTAAAAAAAGCTGCTACTTTAGCGGCTTTTTTTATTTTAAGTCCCGTCCTAAATCGTTCTTCCCAACCAGTCTCTGGGATCAAATCTAAAGTAGGCTACCATCAGATTAAACAGCTCTGGATTCTCCTGCTTCAACTCAACCGGCTTTTCAATAAAGGTTTCGGTTAATACAGCGAAATACTCGGCTTCATTGGTCGCCCCATACTCATGGATCACATGGGGCATCTGATACGCAAGCTGAGTTTTAAGTTGGCGATAAGCGCGACTCAACACATCAGCCCAGTGCTGATAGCTGATTTCTTTTGGCAACTCGGGGGTACCATTGGTATTACCAGCTTGTTGATCTAACTGATGAGCAAACTCATGAAACACTAGATTATGACCATCACCTGGTAGACGGTTTCCTTCTAAAACATCATGCCAGCTAAGCACCAATGTGCCACCAGGCCATGATTCACCTTGCCTAACCGCAGTGTGATAACTTACCAGTCCTGCACTGTCTTTGTTGGTCTGTGGTGCGTAATACTGACTTGGATACAAAAGTACTTCTTTAACGTTTGGATATAGTGGCCAGGCTTGATTCAAGACCAATAAACATGCATCAGCTGCAATGATCAATGACATTGCCCTGGTTACTTGTAAACCATCGCGGCCAATCACCCGCTTTTCACCTAAAAACCAAATGATATGCTGCTCAAGCCTCTGACGATCAGCGTCTGTCATGTTGCGGTAGATAGGCATGTAGTTAAGTAGCACCTTTTTATCTGCTGTTGACAACTTGTGCGGTTGGTATTTTTTGTGCCAAAAATAGCGTTTTATGTCGTTGAGATACCAATAAACAACCACAAACACGGCTAAAAAGGCGATTAACATAAGATTTATCATACTTGCTCATTTACTGTGCTTTTTTACTTAAGTGTGTGCACCTTTGTCCCTTTTCAATCATTCTTTGATAAAATCGTCAAATAAAACACCGAATATAAATTGCCATGTCACTGCCTATTGAATCTATACAGTCAGATTTTTTAACCACTATTTCCAAACAAGATGTCATTGTTACCGCAGCCACAGGCTCTGGTAAATCGACACAGCTACCCATTTGGGCAGCCTCTCAGGGCAAAGTACTCGTTGTTGAGCCAAGGCGTATCGCTTGTACATCACTTGCGGAATATGTCGCTAATTTATGCGAAACAAAACTTGGGGATAAAGTAGGCTACGCTATTCGTTTTGAAACTGTATTTGATGCACACACCGATATCGTATTTGTAACCCCAGGCGTTGCACTTAGATGGTATTTTGAAGACAAACTGAACGCCTATTCACAAATAGTATTAGATGAATTTCACGAGCGCCGCTGGGACATGGATCTCCTGCTTGCATTGCTCAAGCAGCATGCGCAACATCGGCTTATTCTCACCTCCGCTACGCTTAATGCACACAGCCTAAGCCGATATTTAAATGCACCAATCCTACACAGCGAGGGAAACATGTACCCCGTTGAAGAGGACTTTATAGCAAAAGATCAACGTGCTATGCCAACAAAAGACAGGTTAACAGAGCGTGTCGTTGCAGCGTGCCATCAAGCACAAGAAGACACTGACGGTGATATTTTAGTTTTTCTTCCAGGAAAAGGGGAAATCATAGCCTGTGCGTCTGCATTAAAATCTTTTGATGCGGTAGTGGTGCAACTTTACAGTGGCTGCTCCAAACACAATCAACAACTCGCACTTTCGAGGCAGTCATCGCAGCGTATTATCTTAGCTACCAACGTGGCTGAAACCTCTCTGACCATACCAAATGTTACCTGTGTCATAGATTCAGGCCTAGAACGACGCACACACCTCAGAAATGGCAAAACTGTTTTGGGGTTAGACGCAATTGGGCGTGACTCCGCAAAACAACGTTTAGGCCGTGCAGGCCGAACACAAGCGGGTATTTGTATCCATCTATACGGTCAATTTGCCCCTCTTATTGAACGAACCCCTCCAGAAATTCAGCGCGAATCACTGACAGAACTGGTATTGGCCGCGGGGTGCGCGGCACAAGGCGTAGATTCCTTACCATTTATCGACCCATTACCAGAGGCATCTAAACAACAAGCACTCACGACTCTACATGGTATCGGCGCAATTGATAACACACAATGTGCGACCGAGCTTGGGAAGCTTCTCTATCCGCTTCCGGTAGATGCTGAGCTGGGGTTTTTGATTGCGAATATGCCTTCTGGTGCACTCAAACAAGCTGTTATCGACTTAATAGCACTGATCTCTGTGCCTGCGCGAGTTTATCAACTGCCCAATAACCTCGACCAGCTAGAGCAAGTGAATTCATTACTACCAAACTACTGCGATGTTGAGTTAGCCATTGCCCTTGTTCGTGGAAAACTAGATGGACTGCTCCATATCGAACAAGAGGCGTTGGCTGAAGCAAAACAATTTAGCGAACAATTACGAGAATCTTTTTGCTTGCCAAGTCTAGACAAAGCAGCGAGTTATGACCGCCAAGCTCTTCTACAAGCCATTGCAAAAGCACGCCCAGAACGGATATTCGTAAAGCGACAAAATCGTAGAGGTGGCTATGGTAATGGTAAAATAGAAGTTTCTCCTTCCAATACATCACGTATCAATGAACATACCCAAGCCATGTTGGTATTAGATACCTTCTCCCTTGCTGGTAAAGGCAGTAAACAAGCGATGACAATGGCAACACTCGCCGCGCCACTGCCAATGAACATACTTACCGAACTGAGCATAGGAGAACACCGTATCACTCAGGCTTTTATTGAAAATGAACAAATCTATATAGAATGTGATTTAATATATGCAGGTATATCGCTGAATACTAAAGCAGAACTAGCTCAAGGTGATGATCTGATCACAGCTTGCCGACTTCTCATTCAATCCGATACGCTGTTTCCAGGCTCCGCAGCCAAAATAAAAAACACTCTCACTTACCATTCTTTATACTACAAGCATGAAAAGATAAATAAAACAGTTCCAACTTTAGAAGAACATCTTGACCATACATTGCGTGTACTCGGTATTACGCAGCCAGAAGACATAGAGTTAATCGAATCAAATGACTTAGACTTCCAAAAAGTAGAAAGCTGGCTATTAGATCCCTTCATCGAGAAGCACCCTATTAAGGTCTCTCTACCAGAGCTAAATATGTCCGTTGCTTATAATTTTTTAAGTAAACGGATTTTATTAGAATACCTCTCAGGAAACAGAAAAGATGCGCCTAAAAGGTGGGAGCTACCAAGCTGGACAGGTTATAAAATTCAATATAAAAAATCCAGCAAGGTTGTAGATATAAAGTAAAAAGCACTGTTAATAGTGTAATACTCGCAACCCCAACCACCTGAACTTCACAGATAATTATATTTGTTAGGAAGTTTCTTTGGGATCTCCTAATCTGTTTTAGAATATTACCAGACCTTCAGCCTTTGTTTTTGTGGTGCAGGTTTTTGGGGGAATATAGCACTAAGCCATGAAACTATTAACAATGATATATAGACACTTAACTTTCCACTTTAAAATAGCTGGCTAGACCAGAAAACTGTAAATAAAGGAAGAAAGACCAGGGTTATAAAACTTACTACCTCCCAATGTTATTTTTCATTTAAAAAACAAGAGACTAAAACCACAACATTAGAGAAGAAATAAAAAGTAAGGTATTATTTAAAAATAAATGACCTAAGTTTATAGGCCATATTCAAATTAGTGTAATAAAATAGAGCTTTAAGGTACACTAAAGTTTATTATTAGCCATCACCGCTCAGTATAACCTGACTTTCACGTAAATGATCTTGGGCGTTCTCACGATCTTGCCTACGCTGCTCTTTTGTTGTACAACGTTTTTTCGGGATACTTGACCCTAAACTACGTACCTGCTCACAACGATAGCCATCTTTTTTTGCACTGTCTCCCGATGCATCTGTTGACTGACAACCGGTAACGAAGCCTGTCGATACTAAAAGCGCTACTAATCCTATTTTTTTTATCATTTTATTCCCTATCCTTTTATTATAAATACCTACCAATTAAAACTACAACGTACAAAAAAATAAATCAAGTTATTAAAAATAAAAAACAAGTCATATAAAACAAAAAACAATAAATATTAAATAATACATATTAAACAATTAATTCTAGAGAAAAATCAAAAACCACCACTTCTTATAATCAACATTAACTGCAAGAAACTCTCCTGCCATAGCTATAATAGATGTAAATACTTTTTATTTTAGCTACCCATGAACAACTAGCATCGCTCGTTATTTTGGCAAAGCGTATAACTTTTTAACTTTGTGTTTTATTGCGTAGAGATACACTGTAACTGAAGATGAGGCAACCGTATAAGGTTATAAAAAACTATCGTTTAGAGTGAAATATAAAGGGAATATAAAATAAAGGAGCATAATTAAAAAGAGCCGTATAAAACGGCTCTTTTAGAACTCAGCTAAAATTAGAAGCTGTAGTCAACACTTAAGTAGAAAGTACGTAGGAACTGGTCATAGTAACGACCTTCATAACCTACCAAGTGACCTTCTGCATCACCTAGTGAGAACGGAGGCTCTTTGTCAAAGATGTTCTTAATACCAGCTGTGATTACTGTGTTTTCAAAACCGAAGTAATCAACTTTGTAGTTAAACGTTGTGTGAGAAGGAACTTCTAACTGTACGTCACGGCTGTGAACTGCACCAGTTAATGTACCATCGTCGTTACGTACGTAATCTGGGTTCTCAATTGTACCGTACTGAACGTTAGTTTCTGCATCATGCCAGCCTGAACGATAGTTCGCACGTAATGTATGGCTGAAGTCACCAGTCGTCAATACTGTTTGAGCAGTGATTACGTTACGGAATACAACTTCTTCGTCCGCACCGTATTGACCAAGTGAACTTCTCCACTCATCAGCTGTACCCGCTAGTGTGTACTCTTGCTTCACGAAGTATGTACCTTGAAGTGAAGTTTTCAGAGTACCAAAACTAAATTCATTGTTTAGGTAAACTTTCCAGTCGATACCTTCGTTGATGCTCTCACCGATGTTCAGAGGCTGAGAGATGAAGTATAGACGCTGACGGCTCGCGTTGTTCGGATCCGGCGCAAGTACGAACTGCTCGTCATATAGCGCAGGGTTTGTAGTAAACGCATAAGTCTCTGATGGCTCATCTACACGGTTTTTAATGTCAACTTTCCAGTAGTCAATTTCGAAAGTGAACTCATTGCTTGGCGCGTATACGAAACCAAGTGACCACTGATCAGATGTCTCTGGCTCTAGGTTTGCGTTACCACTGTTAAACAGGTTGTACTGAATAGGCGCTGTACTACAACCACTCTTACGAGCATCAGTTACAGGACATGTGTAAGGCGCACGAGTAACACCACCGTAGTTTTGCGGCTGTGCAATTTCTAGCATTGTCGCTGAACGGAAACCTGTACCGATTGAACCACGAAGTACTAAGTCATCAGTCGCATTGTAACGTAAGCTGATTTTGTAAGTTACATCGCTTTCATCATCGTTCGCAGTGATTTGCTGAACAGTTTCGGTTGCGTCGTTTTCATCAATGTAGTGGTTGTTATCTACACCACCAATCATATCGTAACGAATCGCTGCAGAAAGCATTAGGTCGTCTAGTACTGGCACCTGGAATTCAGTGAACGCGCCGTACGTTGTACGCTCTAGGTCAAAGATTGGATCGCCACCTGCACCCCAACGCTCATCTTTAGCATTTTCAGCTGAAGGAATGTTTTCGTAAGTGTTTATGCGGTAGTCTACACCGTAACCGATATATACTTCACCAGCTGGTAATTCAAATAACGGCTGTGATGCACGTAAATCCCAAGCAATAGAGCTTGTTTTCCAAGTTTGGTTTACATGGCGCCACTTACTTGCTTCAAGTGCATCAAGACCTGCTTGACTCATTTCACCAGGAAGCGCAAATACGTCAATTGTACCATTTGCAATGTCACCAACCCAGTTTGCGTAGAAGTGACCATCTGAGAAGCTTTCGTCACGCTCAGCGCCTGAAATAGCTAATGCAGTGCTGAAGTCGATAGTATCGAAAAGTACACCTTCAAAACCAAAAGAAGAGTTGAATGTTGTAGTGTCGTAAGTTGAAGTACGGTTACCGCCTGGTAGTGCACGCCACGAAGCATATACTTCTGTTGCACGTGCTTTTTGGTCTTCACTCAGGTGCGGCTCAACATATTTAGTATATGCTTCACCAGTTGTACCGATTGGAATACCACCCGTTGGGTTAGGTGCGATACGAGACGTCATAGTGAAATCTGTGTAGCTCACAGTAGCAAATGCTTTTACGTCTTCAGTGACATCAAAGTTACCGTGTACCATGAATGAAGTACGTTCACTTTCTGGCACAATTTCCAATGTACTTGTGAAGTCAAACATACACTGCTCAGAACTTGGGTCTTTTGCATTGTCTGGCGCACAGTTACCATTGGTAGATAGGTACGGGTTGAATGAGTAAGTATCTTCGCCTTCACCAAATTCAACTTCTACGTTTGCAGGAATTGCATTTGGAGAACCGTTGATAGAGAAGTAACTTTGACCTTCATGTGCAAATTCTAGAAGGCCTGTTTTAGAGAAGTCACGATCTTTAGAACGCAATGTTTCTTGAGTGTCGTGAGAAACTGTAAACAATAAGCTGTAACCGTCAGAGTCATAGTCACCAAAACCAGTTGTGAAACTTACGTTTGTTGTTTCACCACCTTTGCGAGGACGGTCTGTTCTTACAGAGATAGTAGACTGATCAACCTCATCTTTTAGGATGAAGTTAATTACACCTGCGATAGCGTCAGAACCGTAGATTGCTGAAGCACCATCAGTTAGAACTTCAACGCGCTCAACTGCTGCAAGAGGGATACTGTTGATATCAACAGAGCTACCAGAAAACTGAGAAGCAATACGACGGCCGTTAAGAAGAACTAGAGTATACTCTGAACCCAGACCACGAAGTGAAGCTGTTGCAGTACCTGCACCACCACCACCAACAGAAGAAGTTGGAGTTGTGAAACCCTGCATTGAAGGAATTTGAGTGATCAGATCAGGAACAGATGTAACACCTGTTGCTTTGATGTCTTCTGCACTTAGGACATTTACTGGTAACGCACCAGCAAGGTCTGTGCCCTTGATGCTTGAACCTGTAATTTCGATTTTTTCGATTTCTTTTTCTTCAGCTGCTGCGTTAAAAGCAGTTGCTGAAACAGCACCAAAAGCGATCGCTAAGCGAACTGCTTTTGAAATCTTACTATTTAACATTCAATTTCTCCCTAGGCTTTTAGAAAAGCTTTTATTTTAATTTTGCCTTCAATACGAGGTTAAACACGTTACTTTTTTGTGTACCTCATATGTAACAACGCAAGTATAGTAACCACAAAGTAAATACTCATGCAAGCTTGTAAAAACCAGTTAATACAATGAATTATTGCTTAAAAGGCAATTAAAAGATTCATAAACAAAACTCATAAAATAGTTGAACTTGTGGCTAACAATGGATAAACCAAGCTTAGATAGCGCAACAAAAACAATTCAAAAAAGGTACAAAAATAACAATAAAACAAAGAGCTGCAAAACTTCCGGCTTTTTAATATCGATACATTTGTTAGGAAAGATGACGAAAAATCTAAATCAACTGAAGTGAAAAAAGAATTGGAAAACGTTCAATTAACGCACAAGCCAAAAAAACAAAATATAAACAAAAAAAACAACAATTAAACAAATAAGATCGGAATGCGCAATAAAACAAATAAAAAAAAACCTACCTAAGTAGGTTTTCTAGACAAGTTTATTTCATGTAGATACTTAAGCTACATGGCATCTACCTTTTTTACATAAATTCACGTAACACGCTTTATTAATAAAGTTATAAATGCTGCAACTTGTTAGAACTTTCTTGTAAATAAGTAACTTGGCTCTAAGTGATACTTAGAGCCAAGTAGCTGAAATTAGAAAGTGTAATCAGCTTGTATGTAGAAGCTACGGCCGTATGCGTCAGCATAACGTGGGTCGTAACCAACCTGGTGACCAGCAGCGGCATTCAGTGTGAATGGAGGTTGCTTGTCAAATAGGTTCTTAATACCAAAGCCTACATTTGCATTATCACCCCAAGCGTAAGCTAGACGGTAATCGAAAGTCATGTAAACAGGTACGTGCTTTTGAATCACACTACCATCAACTGCATCATTCCAGTCGTCAGCTTTAGCCACGTAGAAACTTACGTCTGCAGCTGCGTCTGTGTAACCACTACGCGCCTTAATGTTTAAGCTGTGAGTGAAGTCACCGTGAGTGAACGTATTGTTGAAGTTAACGATGTTACGGAAAGTAACCGCTTCGTTTGTACCTACTTTACCTAGGCTTGTATCCCAGATGTTGTCACTACCTACACGTAGGTTTTCACTTTCAAGCATATAAGTACCCATCAACTGAGACTTAAGTGTGCCGAATGAGAACTCCGTAGTGAAGTCGAAGTGCCAGTCGATACCAGATGTTCTTGACTGACCAACGTTATCAGCTGCCTGGATGATTGCTACAACTGTATCACCAGTACCTTTGTCAATCTTAGTTGTGAACCACTCTGCATATGTTACTGGGTCGCCGAAGATTTGGTTTTGCGTTAGACGTCTAACTTGGTTTTCCATCTCAACGTTCCAGTAGTCAACACCAAAGCTTGTGCCTTGGTCACCTGACCATACGAAGCCCATCGTGTACTGCTTCGAAGTTTCAGGTTGAAGTTGAGGGTTACCTTCACGGAACACGTCATACTGAAGCTTGTCTGAATAACAGTGTCTAGCGATCTCTTGTCTTAGGCCTGCTGGACAGTCGTAAGGAGAAGCCGTTACACCAAACTCAAGACGAGGTGCTGCGATTTCACGCATCGTTGCCGCTTTGAAACCAGTACCGTATGAAGCACGTAGCAACCACTGGTCATTTGGACGGTATGAAACACTTAGCTTGTAAGTTGTGTCGTCAGCACTGTCATTAACTGTTTGGTTACCAGTACGCTTAGAATCTGTGATTTCACCAATTTCGTCATAACGAAGTGAACCTGTAACTTCTAGGTCTTCAAGAACAGGAACAACTACTTCAGCAAATGCACCGTAACTGTCACGCTCTAAATCAAATTCAGTACCAGCTGATTCGAATAGTACGACTTCAGCATTTTGGCCTTCACCGTTAGTTAGTGAGTAGTTAGACTGACGGTAATCAAAACCAACAGCCATATAAACAGTACCAGCATCTAGTTCTGCGATTGGGCCTGAAGTTTTACCTTCGATAGCAAATAGGCCTGTGTCTGTAGTTTCCCAAAGACCGCTGAACATAGTGTTTCTAACTGCTGTGTTTTGCTCATCAGTTAGTGAAGATGGGTCAGCAAAGATGTCGATTTGGCCTGAAGTTACAAGAGCCATAAACTCTTTTTCTAGAGGGTAACCAGTAATACGGTTTTGCTCACGTTCAGCATCTGACTTAGTTACAGCAACATCATAGTTCCACTCACCAAAATCACCACGTAAACCAGCAACAAAGTGCGTAGTCATTGTGCTGTATTCGTCAGTACGGTTACCGCCTGGAAGTACACGCCAACGAGCTGCAACTTTTGTCATGTCCGCTTTAACATTCTCAGGCAAGTACTTAATTACGTTGTCTTGAACAAGTTGTGAGTCAGCATCTAGTGAGAAAGTACCTGTTGGGTAAGGTGCAATACGCGCTGTCATATCAAACTGTGATGCAGATGCAGTTACGTATGCTTCCGTATCATCATTTACTGAGAATGTACCTTGAAGGAATAAGTTGTTACGCTCACTCTCTGGCTGAATTTCTAGTGTACTTGTGTAGTCGAACTGACACGCATTACCTGAAGGTGCACTCGTTGTGTGACATGAGCCATTTGCTTCTTTGTAAGGGTTAAGCGAGTAAGTTGCAGTCTTGTTGTCGCCTTCGTCATCAAGAATGAAGTCGCCATTTTCATCACGTGTATTGTATGTGACATAAGCGTTACCTGGGATCGCATTCGAAGAACCAGCAATTGCTACCAGATCTTGGCCAGCATGTTCAAACTGTACGAAACCTGTTTTTGCAAAGTCACGATCAACCGATCTTAAGTTGTCTTGCTCATCACGGCTGAAGCTCACCATTACGTTGAAGCCATCACTACCTAGGTCACCAAAACCTGTTGTGATTGCAAAGTTAGAGCTTGAAGTATCTTTTGGCTTGTCATAACGCGCACTGACTGTAGTCTCTTGCACGTCGTCTTTAAGAATAAAGTTTACAACACCCGCAATCGCATCAGAACCATAAAGTGCAGATGCACCGTCTTTTAGGATCTCAACACGCTTGATTGCAGATAGAGGAATTGAGTTGATGTCGATACTAGAACCAGAATCTGAAGACGCCATACGACGACCGTTAACTAGTACTAGCGTATATTCAGCACCTAAATCACGTAATGAAGCAGTTTGAACACCGCCGCCGCCACCACCAACTGACTCACCCGCTGCAGTGAAGCCCTGCATCGATGGGATGTTCGCAATAAGGTCAGGAACGCTGGTTACACCAGACTTAGCAATATCTGCTGCATCGATAACGTCAACTGGTAGCGCGCCTTCAAGGTCAGTACGCTTGATCGCTGAACCTGTAATCTCAATACGCTCTACTTCTTGTTCACCTGCTTCATTAGCAGATACAACAGCTGATGCTGATACAGCACCTAAAGCTAGCGCTAAACGCACAGCCTTGGTTACTTGATTGTTTAACATTTGAATCTCCCTGGACCACTCTTTTGAGTGGTTATAATTATATAAATGGTGTGAACCAATCTTTTTTATTGTTGCACTAAGGGCAACACAGTGCAGGAATACTAAACAATCCCTGCCCTCAGCGTCAACAATTTTATTGCACTTCTAATCTTAAAAATCAACATTATTTCACACTAAAAGTTACAATAAACACACAGAAAAAACCTTAACTCAATGTATTTAAAGTGTTTTTTATTTTTTTATGAAAAAAACACCACTTTTTAAAAAAAAACCAAAAAACCTGCTACACACTCAATTAGATCAAATTTCACAACAAACCGATCAAAAAACGACGTACCCAATTAACAAACAGGAAACATTTACAATAAAACACATAAAAATCAGAGACATAAAAATAAAAAAGACAAGAAAACCCCATGTTAAAACATAGTAAAAAAACAAAACTTGATACCAAAAGGTTAATCAATGATCACCAAACACCCAAAACACATATAAAAAATAAACTTAGAACCAAAAATAGATACAAAACCCATCTTTAAAGCTATTTTTTAACCAAAAATCAGCACTATTGAGCCATATTTATCAATAAGGAAAATTCAAACAATCAAATATCAAGCGCGCTGGGAACTTTGGATTTGCTTAAAATCTGTATAAAAGCGCTATTGCTTGTTTTTTAGAAGGAAGACTTAAGAAAGGAATAAAAACGAAATTAATGCAAACAAGTACAAAAAAAGCCTCGCATAAAGCGAGGCTTGATTAAATTAGATAAGCAAATTAGAAGCTGATGCTATAACCTGCAAACAATTCGCGACCGATATGACCTGCATTGTACATTGGGTCATCAATCCATTTGCCTTTGCTATCTAGTAAAACACCCTTATCGAATAGGTTACGTGCACCTACTGTGAATGTACCGTAGCTCTCTGTGAAATATTTCACATTCAAGTTATGTGTCACATAAGTTGGTACGTCACCAGAGTATACGATGTAAGGATTGCCAGCTGGATCGACTTGAACAACATCGCTCTCATGAGTGCCGCCGATAACATCAGTTGTCCAGTTTACAGAGAAGCTATCTGCTGAGTAGTTAACTGAAAGCTGTGAACGCCAATCTGGCTGATCTGGAGCACCTTTTTGGTCGCTCGCAGGGCCAGAGAAGTAAATGTCTTCACCAACTTCTGTCAATAGCGTTGTTACATTCTTAAACTTAAACTCACCGATACGAGTGTCTAGGCTATATGACAAGTCAATGTCATAACCTTTACGCGACATGAATGAGCCATTTGCATATTGCGTGTGAGAGTAACCAGAAATTGCACCATTTTGAGCACGGTTTAACTTCACTTCCGGAAACTTAGTATAAATTTCATTTAAACCCGGGCCATTTTCAATATGTACAAGGTCTTGGATCGTGATTAGTGAAATTACATTGTCAATTTCAAGCTCAAAGTAATCAACCTTGATCGCTACATTTTCAAAACCAGAGTAAACAAAGCCTAGGTTAATGTAAGTAGACTCTTCAGCACCTAGGTTTTCATTGCTCTTTCTAAGCTCATAGTATGCACTTTGTGGACAAGTTAGGTAAGCATTCGCAAGGTCATCTTTTGTATGGCCTTCAGGTAGGTCTTTTCTACATTTAACGTAGTCAGTTGTGCTCGGGCTACCTTCAGAATCTGCACCATATAGCTCTTTCAGAGTCGGAGCACGGAAACCTTCTGAGTATGAACCTCGAACTAATAGGTCATCAAATGGACGGTATTCGATTTTAACACTTGGGTTACCTACACTACCAAAGTCACTGTAATCGTCGTAACGGTAAGCCGCACTTACGATTAAGTTATCAAGTACTGGGAAAGCTACTTCATAGAATAGTGCCGTCACATCACGCTCACCTAGACCAGAAGCACCCGCGTTACCACCAACAAGTCCAGCATCACTTTGTGCATCAAACTTTGAGTCTAAAACTTCTTCGAAGTACTCACCGCCTACGTAGTGGCTGATCATACCGCCTTCAAGTTCACCAAACTCGAAACCAAGGCCTGCGAAGAAGTGATCTAGATCGCTTTGGCTTTCAACATACGTTGTCGCACGCATGTTGTTGATGCCTTCTTCAGAACCCATATCGATATCATATAGATTATTATATGCAAGACCTGAGTAGCTTAAGTAATAACGACCTGCAGTACGGTAGTCTAGACGCGCTTTGTGGTAAGACACTTCCCACTCAGCAGTATCACCAAACATACCTTTAAGACCTAGCAAGTAGTCTTGTTGATAGTCAGTTACTTCACCGTCACGGTTGCCAAGCTGGTACCAACGGAATAGACCATTTGCCTCTGCGTTTAGTGGGTTGTGCTCATTGTCCGCTGGCATGTTTCTCCACATTGCAGCAGCAGGCGCATAACGACCAAACGAGTCATTACGGCTAAACATACCACGGGCATAAAGCTCGATATCATCAGTTAGCTCGTACGCAAGGCTCGTCATGATCGAGTCACGTTTTGTAGATGCCATATTCGCAGATACGTCAGCAAAGGCATAACCACATACTTCACCTTTGCCAATGCCGCCATAACCAGTACCTTGGTCAAGTACACCAACAAAACCAGGTACAGTGTTTTCTAGTTCTTTACACTTAAGTGACGCATGATGGTTACCTTCTGCGTCTCGGATAGTTGCACCATAGATGCTAATACCTGTCGTTTCGTCACCAGCTGAAATTACGCCATCACCGTTTTTATCTTCCCATGTTGCTTTCGTGTAGTCACGATCGCGGTCGAAGATAGCACGACGCTCTTGATGGTCATATACAAATGTAATGTTACCTTTGTCAGAGCTCACACCAAACGACAGTGACATTTGCTTAGTCTCACCGCCGTCAGCATCAGGACGACCTACTTGAATGTCAAACGCTGCGCCTTCAAAGTCTTTCTTAAGAATAACGTTGATAACACCTGCAATCGCGTCAGAACCATAAACAGCTGATGCACCATCTTTAAGAATTTCAATACGCTCAACTGCCGCCATTGGGATTGAGCTTAGGTTTGCGCCACCTGCGTTTAGTGATGGAGAACCACCCAGACGCTTGCCATCTACCAACACTAGCGTACGACCTGCACCAGCACCTAAAAGACTAACAGTGCTTTGTGACTGACCACTGTTACCCGAACTTGGAGCAACAGAACCAAAGCTGTTAGATGTAACACTTTGTAGTGCTTCAGCAACAGATACACGGCCTTGATTTTCGAAATCAGCTGTTGTGATTACTTCAACTGGGCTTGCACCTTCCATATCAACGCGCTTGATACGTGAGCCTGTGACTTCAATACGCTCTACTTTTTCTGCACCATCTGCCGCTACTGCATTGGCTGCAAATGCAGCTGAAGAAGCAGCACCCAATGCTAGTGCAATACGCACTGCCTTAGTTACTTTAGTGTTCAACATGTGATTCTCCCTGGGCCTACCTTGACTTGGTAAGCTTGAGTTTTATAAGTCTTTATTTCTGGCTCTAAGTGGCCGGTTTTGAAATTTCGGCAGGGATACTAATCGCCACGCATGTTAAACGTCAAACAAGCAGGAGTTAACACTCACTAACAAGATTTAAACAGCAAGGACTCTATTTTTAATAATGTTTTGAAGTTAATAAACACTTACTCCCATATGAATTATTTTTTTAATTAATTTCACAGGTTGAGCGTGCAATAAAAAAACAACTTTGGCTTGATACAAAAAAAGCAAGCGCGAATCACGTTAATAAAAATATTTTTACTTTTGGTTTGAATGCCTAATAATTAATCTGCAAAATCAAATCAATACAAATAATTTGCACAAGTCCGACTGGAAATTTACATCACTGCAAAAGCAATTTTATCGATTGACTAACTGTTGTGCGGTAAAATCTCGAATATTACAAAGCGATAAAAAATCGCTTCTTGAGATTTACAAATCAAGAGAGCGCTGCCCTGCCAAATTAATGGTATTGTCATCGACGTTTGGCAACATTTTATAGATTGGTAATATTTGCTTTTCTATATAGTGCGTATAATCAAGCAATTTAAGCTCTTTAATGTACAACTGCGGACCTGATTGGCTGATGAAATAAGCTATTTGGCTACCTTTACCAAGACCTTTGACATACCCTAGCCTCGTCGCCTCTTTCGCAGCTCGAACATGAGGTGGTATATTTTTGACATAGGCATCCAGTGGTTTGCCCAAACGTTTTTTGTAGATGAGCTTATCATCGACACGACCTGAGGTGATCAAAGCAATATAATGTTCGGTTACTTCTGTCACACTTTGACCATCAAATAATGCCCTAATCACCGCTTGCTGATATTCTTTTGAAATAGTCGTCCAGTCACTACGCACGG
The DNA here is from genome assembly GCF_022347805.1 of Pseudoalteromonas sp. Of7M-16. Classification (NCBI taxonomy): domain Bacteria; kingdom Pseudomonadati; phylum Pseudomonadota; class Gammaproteobacteria; order Alteromonadales; family Pseudoalteromonadaceae; genus Pseudoalteromonas; species Pseudoalteromonas sp. Of7M-16. Next base: position 151,752 of record NZ_JAKRFY010000008.1, read on the forward strand.
TTTCCATGCCTTTAAAAACGAGTTCATGCTCACCATTTTTTTCAATTTGACCCACATAGCGCTTTTTCGAGCCAGTCTCTTGACCACGAATCGTGGGCATAAAGAATGGGTGGTAATGCGTTTCAAACTCAATCTCCAAAAAGCTCTGTAAATGATATTTTTCGCTTAGCTCTTGTTCCCAGCGTGTATTTATCTCCTGCATCAAGGTTTTTCCCAGATCTAGGCAGGCATGGTGTGAAAATGTGTCTGGCGCCTTAACAAAAGTCGAATCCGTATCACCGTATATAACTTCGTAGCCCAAATCTTCGATCCAACGCCGTGTTGTTTGCATTATTTCATGACCGCGCATCGTAATTGAGCTAGACAGTCGAGGGTCATAAAAACGACATCCCTTAGAGCCAAGTACGCCATATAAACTGTTCATAATAATCTTGATGGCCTGTTGCAACATATGCTCACCATCTTGTTTGGCACGATGACGGGCTGCCCAAAGTTGCTCGACCAATTCTGGCAAATGATGGTGTACTCGTGAAAACAGCCCTTTATTGAACCCTGGAATAGCATCGTGCGCGTTTCGGCCTCCTTCAATAAGCCCCATAGGGTCAATACAAAATGTGCGAATGATAGATGGATATAGGCTCTTAAAATCAAGTACTAAAACATTTTGGTAAAGCCCCGGCTTTGAATCCATAACATAGCCACCTGGGCTATCGAAACTCAAGCCATGCTCGCCGAGGTTTGGCGCAACATAACCGCTACGATGTAGTGAAGGTAAATATAGGTTAGTGAAAGCCGCGACAGATCCTCCCATGCGCTCAAGCTCTAGGCCCGTTAAACGCGTTCTAGCTATCGCAAAGTCCAGCAAAGACTGCTGTTGGAAAATATCCCATACAAGAATACAGTCTTCTAAATTGTATTTGGCTAGGCTGGGTTTATCTTCATGAAATTGCCTGACGATCTCTTCCAAACGATCATCTTGACCAATCAGCTTATCTCGGCCTAAAACTGACTTAGCAACAAAACTTAACTTAAAAGTTTCAAAGTGATATGTTGCATTTTTCATGGTATCAATACCATCGATAACCACCCGCCCGGGGATCAGCACTCGGGTGAAATTACCGCTTGATACTTGCATGGCATCACCATCACGGCCAATATTGAGAACAACACCTAGAGCCTGTGCTCGCTCGTGCAATACCACACAATCAAAATCAATGATATTCCAGCCAATCAGTACATCAGGGTTTAACTGATTGATAAGCACCTGTAGCGTATTCAGTAGCGATATTTCATCTTCGACCCAAATAATATTGATATCACTCGGTTCGGGATCTCCAATCATAATCACCACTTTTTCCGACTGCGTTACCAGGCCAACAGAAAATAAAACGCCATCTCCACTACACTCGATATCCAAAGACAACATATTTAACTGTGGAATAAAAGAAGGGTGTGCTTTTAATTTCGCATTGTGCAATTCAAGGTAGCCGTCACCTTGTTTTGATGCGCCGGTGACCCAGACGCTGCCTTTAATATAGCGCTCCATTAAATATCTATCGGCATGACGAATATCTTCTTCGTATAATGGCACATGACCATTTAATGTTTCTTTGGCTGAATAAAAGTCACTTAAACTTGAAAAATATAACGCTACGACTTGGGATTGGTCGAAATGTTTAAGAGGCACCTGAGCTAATTGAAATTGGCAATTAACCTGATTTAAGCGTTTTTTTACAATATCTTGGTGTACTTGTTTAACAAAAAACACACTTTTTTCATGTTCAACAAACGCCTTAATAGCACCCTGATGTGTCTTTAACCAATAACACAAGCGCGTCTTGCCTTTATATGAAGTTTGCTGCCGGGACAAAATAAAGCCCGGATATACTGCTTGTGCCAATTGTGAACCCCGCCTAAAATACACCCCTGTAATTATATCCATACTTTTTTGCTTAGGCGATCCACATGTTGTCAGACTCATTAAAAAAAACCGTACGTCATGCCCATCAGAATATCGCCCAGCAATTGACGGACTACCGCCCGCGCAGTAGCCAAAACTACCTTGTTGCAGAAATCGCCAAAACCCTTGCTGGCGAGTACCACAAATCACAACGCATATGCGTTATAGAAGCGGGTACGGGCACGGGAAAATCTCTCGCATACTGTCTAGGTGCATTGCCTTTAGCATTGGCAAAAAAGAAAAAGCTAGTCATATCTACGGCAACAGTTGCATTACAAGAGCAGCTAATCGAAAAAGAGTTGCCCTTTTTTAAAGAACACAGTGGTATCGACTTTAAATTCGATTTAGTCAAAGGCCGTCAACGTTATATCTGTGTGCAAAAGTTGATGGCAGCTGTGAACGAAGATGACACGCAAATGTCTTTGGTGCCGACTACTTCTTCACCGCTTACCGATATGGAGCAAAAATGCTTGCGCGAACTGGCCAATGCGTATCAAAACAAACAGTGGGCCGGAGACCGGGATAGCTGGGAAGACACTATCCCAGATAAAGTATGGAATCTGATTGCTTGCGACAAACACGCTTGTCAAAGACAAATGAAATCACACCATCTGTGTCCTTTTCACTTAGCACGACAAAAAATAGCGCAAATGGACGTACTGGTTATTAACCATGCTCTGCTATTGGCAGACCTCGAACTTGGTGGCGGTACTATATTACCTGAACCAGAAGACACTTTTTATGTCATTGATGAAGCGCATCACTTACCACATATCACCCGTGACTTTTCATCAGCAGCCGCGACCATCAAAGGCACCCTAGAGTGGCTTGAGAAACTACTCAAATTCAGTGGCAAAATGGCCAACACCATAGTGTCGCAAAAAGCCATCGGCCAAAACTTTAAACTTAACGATGCAGCCAATGATGCGGGCAAGTTTCTCAGAATCGTGCGTGATAGTTTGGATCAGGCTAATTTTGAATACAACGACAATGACACCTATCGATTTGTTCATGGCGACGTGCCAGAGTCGCTAACAACACAAGCCAAAGATATCGCAGATGCCACGCTAGATGCGCTAAGAGCATTAAACAAGATGCATGATGCACTCACGACAGATGTATCCGATGGCGATGTGCAACCATTTTTAGCGGATCCTCTTTTAGTCGAAAGTGGGCTATACATTAATCGACTAGAGCAACTCAACAAGTTATGGTTTAGCTATGCCGCCAAGGGGGAAAGTACCCCGCATGCGCGCTGGATAAAAAGGATGGAATACAAAAACCATCACGACTACTTATTATGTGATTGCCCTATTGAAGTTGGGTTTTATTTAAAAGACAAACTTTGGCGAGAGTGCGCTGGTGCCGTGTTATGTTCAGCGACCTTAACCGCACTTGGCAGCTTTGATCACTTCTCTAAAGAGAGCGGTTTAATTGGTGAGGATGGGGCCAAATTTATCAAAGCAGATTCTCCATTTGCGTATCAACAGCAAGCGACGTTACATCTACCCAAAACCACAGTCGAACCCACTGACAAAACATTTAGTGACTTTTTGGCCGAGGCCTTACCTGAGTATTTGGATAAAAAGAAAGCAAATTTAGTGCTATTTGCCTCCTACTGGCAAATGGACCATGTTGTTTCTGCCCTACGTAAGCAAAAACTTAATATCTTAGTGCAGGGTGAAATGTCTCGAGAAGCCCTCCTTAGCCGCCATAAAGCCGCAATAGATTTAGGTGCCGGAAGTATTTTATTTGGTACACAAAGCCTCTCAGAAGGGCTAGATTTGCCTGGAAAATACCTTGAAAATCTAATAATTACTAAAATACCATTCGCAGTACCGACTTCGCCAGTCGAAGAGGCACAAGCTGAATTTATTCAATCAAAAGGTGGAAATCCGTTTTTATCTATTACTGTACCGGATGCTGCAAAGAAATTAGTGCAAAGCTGTGGTAGACTTCTGCGCAAGGAAACTGATTCTGGTCGCATCACGATACTTGATAGGCGTCTCGTAACCAAACGTTACGGAAAAGCCATGCTAGACACGCTGCCACCCTTTGCAAGACAAATAGATTAATAATGCTTGAACTCGCTTTTGACCCGCTAACTTGGGCACTTTTATGTGCGGTTGCTTTGGCAGCTGGATTTATCGATGCTGTCGCCGGTGGCGGTGGCATGTTGACTGTACCTGCATTGTTAACAGCAGGGCTACCGCCTCATGTTACATTGGGAACTAATAAGTTAGCAGCCAGCTTTGGCTCACTGACAGCGAGCTTCACCTACTATAAAAAACAGCTATTTAACCCAAGATTTTGGGCAGCTTCCACACTCGCCACAGCCATCGGCGCAATCCTCGGCACGCTACTTGTAGACAAACTAAGTATCGAAGTACTCAATAAGCTACTGCCCATAATCATCATCGTGGTCGCACTCTACAGTTTATTTGGTAGCCTAAGTTCTACGGAATTAAACACACTACCCAAGAAGACCCCAGCTCTGAAAATTAAACAGTGGTTGCAAGGCCTGTCTCTTGGCTTTTTCGATGGCCTAGCAGGCCCGGGGACGGGCACTTTTTGGACCGCATCCAACAGCTTACTGTATAAAATGAGTTTGTTGCTAAATTGTGGCCTAGCGCGTTCAATGAACTTTGTATCGAATTTTATTTCGCTCATCACGTTTGTTGCACTTGGCCATGTAAACTTTTTACTTGGCGTTACCATGGGAGCTTTTTTAATGCTTGGTGCATGGATAGGTGCTCATTCAGCAATAAAATTTGGCAGTAAGCTAATTAAACCTATCTTTAATACTGTGGTCATAGTCTTAGCAGGCAAGTTAATATTTGAGGCATATGTGTCATGAGCCAGGCTTTTCTAAAGCTCAAAAGTAAACTTGAACAGCTTGCTACTCAGGCTCATCAGTTTGACAAAGCAAAATGGTTTGACAAAAACCGTTACATACAGAATCAACCTAGTTTGTTTGACAGTCATTTATTCCACACCAAAAGCTTGCTACTCACCGATTATGTCGATGAAATACAACAGGCACTCAAACACTTACCGCCAGAGCAAAATCGTCATGCATACCAATTTGCGGTTGAACAAATTGGCGAGCAGATGCAGGCCATCATCAAGGTATTAAAATCGACTCCTGTATGGGCAAAAGAAAATAAGCTCAGTCAACCGAAAAAAGCCAAGGTTTACAAAAAGGCTGTACAGCGGATCATGCAATCCTCCCACGAACTGTACCAAGAGCTATCCCAAAACCATGAGTTTGAACGTCGATTACAGGAAATGATAGATATTCGTCGTGCCCAACTGGACGGTGCTAACGCAGAGCAAAATACTAAACTGAATGCCGAAATTTTAGCGTTGCATACGCGTTTAGGGCGTTGTCGTAAAGCAATATCAGCGACAGAAGAAAAAATCCAACAATTAGAAAAGCAAGGCAATCGCTGACATGCTGTTTTACGACCCGATTTATAGTAGCTTAGAACTGCCATCTCGACACCGATTCCCTATCAGCAAATACCACAAACTCAAAACTCGCTTAGCTAATTCAGAGCTAGAGTCTCATATTAAACCTGTACCGCAGCCTGCTTCCCATCAGCAGCTAAGCCGTTGCCATAGCCAAGAATATATCGAGGCATTTTGCCATGGCACGATGACAAGCACCGAAATAAAACGTATGGGGTTTCCCTGGTCAAAACAACTCGTTAAACGCACATTAACCTCTGTTGGAGCCAGCATCGCAGCGGCAAATCATGCTCTACAACATGGCTTTTCAGCCAATTTAGCGGGCGGTTATCATCACGCATTTGGTGACAAGGCCAGCGGATTTTGTATTTTTAATGATTTAGCCATCGCCGCCTGTGAACTCCTTGAAACAGGCCGAGTCGACTCTGTGTTGATCCTAGATTGCGATGTGCACCAAGGCGACGGTACAGCCTCAATTCTGCAATCACAGGCCAATATTGTGACCTGTTCACTACACTGTGAACAAAACTTTCCAAGACTAAAAGAATCCTCTGACTATGACTTTGCACTGCCGTCAGGAACTCAAGATAGCGACTATTTAACCACGCTCAAGCAAGCAATGGATTTGTGCGTGCGTATGCACCAGCCCGATATCATCTTATACAATGCCGGAGCGGATATTTTTGACAAAGATGAACTCGGTTATTTTAATATTTCAATGCAAGGCGTTTTCAACCGCGAAGCGTTTATTTTGGACTATTGTTATGAACACCAGATCCCGCTAATGTGTGCACTAGGCGGCGGTTATCAACGCAATACAGATGAATTGGTCACTGTCCATCAGCAACTTTTTAATGCTTTAACAGCATCCCCATATATATCATGCAAAAATTGATGTCCTAAACATCGACTCTATTTAAGGCGAATTTAACCGACTTGGTAAGTCGCGTACTCAACTATTATGATATAGACTTTAAATGATACGAAGGGGGAGTACGAAGGAGTTAACACTATGAAACTGCATGATGATTTGCACAATTATTATGAGAAAGTTATGCTCGAACAAATTGTGGAGCGCAAGCTGCACGAAAAGTACGACGAAAACGTAATGGCCGACTTTTGTTGTACCGTCCTCAATCAGTTACCAGCCCGTTATATCCGTTACGATGTCGATATGGAGTTTTACCTGCCGCAATCTGAACGACAGCAAATGGAAGAACGAGTTGAAGTCGCCATTGAAGTTGCCATAGAGCAAGTATCTAAAAAGAGACAATTTAAAGAATGAATAAACCCACCTCGGTTGAACAAGCGCCGCAACATGTAAAACTCGCCGTTGACTTAATTATGTTATTAGAACAAAACCAAGTTCCTCCTCAACAAGTGCTTGATGCGCTCGAAATTGTAAAGCAAGACTACCTAAAAAAAGCACATACTGAACTAGAACAAAAAAACTAAATTTAACATTTAGTATACAACCCGTCATAATCACTGCCTAGTATTTAGTCTCGAAGCATTTTTCTTCATGTCACGATTAGTGACATAAGTAATCTTTTAATCTCTAAAAACAAGGAAATTTATGACCAACAAGATTGTATTTAGCGCATTAGTTATAAGCTGCGCTGTATTAAACGACAGCGCAATGGCAAACGACTTTGCGGCCTTAGATCCGGCGTTACCACCTAGCTATATCATCAATGGTACCGAGCCAGTATTTGATTTTGACACAGATGGCTGCTTGCCAAGCGCCGGTATTAGCCGAACTGGACAACAAAATTCTGGACTAAAAACATCAGGAGCACTTGGTGGAAGTTGCCGTGACGGACAATTTTTGTCGACTTCAAATACTGTACACAGGTATGCCTGCAAAGAGACTGAGATAGGTCGTTACTGCGCGCATTTCTATGCACTGTATTTTAAGAAAGACCAAATCATTCCCTATCTAGGTGGCGGGCACCGTCATGACTGGGAATATGCTGCCGTATGGACTCTTGATGGTATGGTCACTCATGGGAGTTATAGTGCACACGGTGACCTTTTCACCAAACCAAAAGATCAGCTACCTTTTGAAAACGGACACTTAAAAATCGTATATCACAAAGATGGGCTACTCACTCACGCACTGAGATTTGCGAAAAGTAATGAGATTGCAGAAAATGATTATGGTCGCTTTGTCACACCCCCTATCATCAGCTGGTACCATATGCGCGGTGATGGTCTAACTAACCAATCACTGCGTGATAAGCTCAATCAATATGACTATGGCTCTGCAACCTTGCCGGTAAAGGACAGTCGATTTTTGAACAACATTAATCGCTTTAAGCCCAGTCATTACCCGACCTTTTCAGCACAAGATGTTTTGTTAACACAATAGATTAATTGAGGGTGGTCACTCCACCCTCACTCAACAACCCTCAGGCACTGTGCAGCAAGCACTGCCCTTCTAACATTAATTTATATTGGGCGAAAAAACGGCTATCCGATTCAGATTCTGATGGACAAATAAAATATGCAATATCGTCCCTAAACGGTTGTTTTTTGATATGCAAACCATCTTCCCAATACAGCACCGCATGTTTTATCAATTCTTCAAGGTACGTATGATCCCATTGATAATGCACAAAGCCATGGTGATCGGATAGATAGGGTGAGTATTCCGGTTTATATGACACACTGGTCACACCGTTTTTATGATCCGCAAATGCTTTTGCATCTTGTTCTGCGGTATGTGGATTGACAAAATATGCGACATCTCGACGTGGCGGTACTGCTTGAGGCAAACCAAATTTATCTCTTACCGCAGAGCACTCTACGACAACCCAAGATACAAAATGCGCCCCTATTTGATGGTCCCATTTCAAGGCAACAAACATGACGATACTCCTTTTAACTGTATTAAAACATCAGGTGCTAGGCTGTTTGTCCTTAAACTTCTCCCTTTGAAAAGCTGTTATCTCGCATTAACCAGATCCACATCCCAATGCGTTCAGTCATGCATGAATAAACCTCAAAAGGCCGTCCCTAAACTTATGACGCGATTCTAATTCAGCGTCCAAAACATATACAGATAAACTTTGAAATATGGTGATATTCTTAACCTACATCAATCTCAAGTCAGTTTATAAGCTACATGCATTTTAAGTATGAATTTTTTTATACACTACGAGCTTCCACTTCCCAAACACACATATTCAATCCGCTAGGTATGGCCTAAACTTTACCGGCTTGGTAGTAAGCCCATAACCTTTTTAAATTGCGTGTCAACGCAATACGTTTCAATCAATGAAAAATTGTTACAGCTTATTGCAAAATTGCAATCAAACGCGAGAAAAGTACCTTTTATCGTGTCATTTGTTAGCCGCTGATTTTTTGGTACTGGCAGTTTTTCCCTCAATCGTTACACTCCATCATGTACTGTTAAACTTGGATGTTGTGATGAATTTAACGCGCAGTTCCCTAAAAAACCCAGCCAGTGTGATAGTCATTCTGGCTTTAGTCATGGTGTTTGGATTGTTAAGTATATTTAAACTACCAATTCAACTTACACCAGATATAGAACAACCTCAAATCACCATTTTTTCTGGCTGGCGACAAGCTGCCCCCGAAGAAATAGAATCCGTCATTATTGAGCCGCTAGAAAACGCAGTAAAAAATACACCAGGGGCACTGGAAGTTGATACCGTAATCAATCGCGGGAACGGTTTTATTTCGCTCACTTTCGCCATTGGCACCGATATGCAGCAGGCAATGTTGGATGTCTTAACCAACCTGAATCAAGCTCCTCCTCTGCCGCTGGATGCCTTAGACCCTGTCGTTTCAGCTGGCGGTGGTTTTGGTGGAGGCGGTGGTACAGCCGCAGCTACTTTGCTGGTTACACCACTCGAAGCCGGTGAGCAAGGTTTAAGCTTTGATATGGCGCAATACCAAAAACAAATAGACGAGATCATTGAACCTAGGCTGTCGCAAATACAGGGCGTTTCCCGAGTTGATCTTGCCAGTGAACGAGACCGTGAATTACGTGTGACATTTGACCCACACAAGGCCGCAGCGCTGGGGATCAGCATCAATCAAATCAGGCAAACGCTGCGTGCCTCTCAAGACACATCTTCAGGACTCGCCAATGTTGGCCGTAGACAATACACAGTGCGTTTTACAGGGCAATATGACTTACAAGATATGCTGCAAATGCGCGTCGGATATTCCAATGATCGCCCCATTTATTTAGGCGATATTGCCACCGTAAAAGAGACTTTCTCAGATCGGCTTGGCATGAGTGGTAGGAATGGACAGCCCGCTTACTATATCCGTATTTCACGTGTTAACGACGCCAATACTGTCGCACTGTTAGATGATATTAACCTCGCCATCAAGGAACTCAACGCGGGCCCTTTAAGCGAAGCAGGTTTAAGCATTGAGCTCAGCTTTGATGCTTCTGTACACATTCGAAACGCCCTACTGTTGGTGAAAAGCAACTTAGGTTTGGGCGTACTATTGTCTTGTATCATTTTATGGCTATTCTTTCGCGGTTTTAAAACTACCATGGTTATTGCCGCCACGATACCAGTATCATTAATGGTCGCATTTTTGGCGCTCAATATATTTGATCGCAGCATCAATGTTATCTCTTTGGCAGGACTCGCTTTCGCTGTAGGGTTAGTCCTCGATGCGGCAATCATAGTACAAGAAAATATAGCTCGGCTAAAATCGGAGGGCTTCGAAAATGGCAAGGCAGCCCTAAAGGGCGCAACTCAGGTAGCTGGCGCCCTCTTTGCCTCTACAGCAACCAGCGTAGCTATCTTTTTACCTATTTTATTTATGGCCGGAATTGAAGGCCAACTGTTTTCCGATTTAGCCCTAACCCTTTCCATTGCCGTTATTGCATCCCTTGTCAGCGCGTTAACCATCATTCCAATCGCCAATCGTTACATGCCTGATAGAAAAGCAAAACAAGATCCCTATCAAGCATACTGGCATAAGCTCACTAATTTTATTATGAAGTTAACCAACTCGCGCGCCAAACAAACAGGCTGGATAGTGGGTCTATTGGGAAGTTCCTTACTGGTCACATTTACCATGTTGCCAAAAACCGATTTTATGCCCCAAGCGCCTACAGATGGCTTCTTCTTTTCGCTCGTTACACCACCTGGCGGAAACATAAACTATATGGAAGAAGAGTTGCTAAAACGCGTTAAAGCGCGCTTAATGCCGCATTACACAGGGGAAAAACAACCGGGTATAAAAGATTTCAATTTTTACTTATTTGGCACAAACGCAGGTGGCTTTATCTATTCCGCAGATCCTCAACGGGTTGAAGAGTTGATGAAAGTAACTCGCGAGGAAATACTTGTGGACCTGCCCGATACACAGGTGTTCCTATTCCGAGGTTCTATGATCCAAGTATCCAATGGGGGCGATGGCCGCAATATAGACATCGAAATAACCGGCCCAAATATGGATGACCTTATCAGTGGTGCTAAAACAGCTTTATCTGCAGTCAAGGAGGCCATTCCACAGGCAACCGCACAGCCACAACCACGCTTAGATATGGCTGAGCCTGAATTGAGATTGCACCCTAATGACCGTCGTATCACACAATCTGGACTCTCTCGCCAGGACGTATCTCAGGCAATACAAGCATTCACTGGCGGGCTATTCGTCAACGAATACTTTAACGGCAATGACCGCATGAACGTCATTCTGCGCGCCTCGAGCTGGGATTCGCCAGAAGCCTTAAAATCACTCCCTATAGTCACTCCAGACGCCGGTATACAAACGGTCGGAGAGTTGGCTCATGTCGAGCGTACTGTTGGTCCTAGCCAGCTGCGCCGTGTCAATGGTCGTAGAACGGTTAGCGTGGTCGTAACGCCACCAGCAGATATGTCTTTGGAGCAAGCGCAGCAAATTTTAAGCACACAGGTGATCCCTAAAGTCAAAGCTGTACTGCCAGAAACCGCAGGGGTGATTCTTTCAGGCAATGCGCAAAAAATGAACTCAGCCATTCAAGAGATGGCCATTAACTTTGTGCTGGCTCTATTTATTTTATTTTTATTGATGAGTGCGCTGTTTAAATCGGCCAAAGATAGCTTATTGGTACTCATGGTTATGCCATTGGCAGCGGCCGGTGGTGTGATAGCACTCTATATTCTCAACTTATTCACTTTTCAATCGCTCGACTTGCTGACCATGATTGGCTTTATCATCTTGCTTGGTTTGGTCGTGAATAATGCCATTTTGCTGGTCGATCAGACTCGCATCGCGGAAGCGACAGGTTTGCCTAGACAAGATGCTGTGCGTCAAGCTGTCCTGCTGCGAGCAAGGCCGGTCTACCTGAGTACGTTAACCAGTCTGTTCGGTATGTTGCCTCTGACATTAGTACCTGGTGTAGGTGCGGAAATTTATCGCGGTCTAGCCACAGTGATCGTCGGCGGAATGGCGATAAGCGCCCTGTTCACGCTGATCCTCATGCCAAGCTTATTACAGTTGGGCAAAGGAAAATACTCGCGCCCAGAGCAAAATAGCGAACGCAAACCCTCACTCAACCTCGTGTCAAACCAATAAGGAAGTAACAATGCGTAAAACACCTTTCACAGTTAAATTTTTCTCATTGGCCTTGGCATGCAGCACGCTCATGTATAGTTCAATCAGTGCCGCCGCACTGCCAATTGCCGTAGAGTCCGTTACGCAAGCGCCATTAACGAGCTCTTTGGCCGTCAACGGCACCCTGTATGGCAAGCAAGATGTCGTACTGACAGCCGGATTGGCCGGCAGACTGCTGTTTGTTGCAGAGCCGGGTCAACAGGTGCAAGAGGGAGAGATACTGGTCCGTATGGATACACTCCCCCTCGAGCTGGAGCAAGCACGTCAGCAAGAAATGTTAAACCGCGCCAAAGTAAACCTCAGGTTTCACAAACAAGAACTCAGCCGGTTGAAAAAACTGGCTAAAACCAACAGTGCAGCGGCAACACAAGTTGATAGTGTTCAAAACCAACATGATTTAGCTTTGTCTGATATCGCGCTGGCGGAAATTGAATTACGCGTAATAGCAGATCAACTCACCAGAGCGACCATTCGTGCACCTTTTACCGGTGTCGTCAGTGAGCGATTCAAGCGTGCAGGCAGAGAAGTGAGCCGCGCTAGTGAATTACTCAACTTTGTTGATATCCACAACCTAGAGACTAGGTTGTATGTGCCAGTCAAATATTTACACTACTTAAAACCGGGTATCTCTTTGCCCATACAAAGTGGAGATTTGGACAATCCGACTATAAGCACAGCAACCATTACTAGTGTTATTCCTGCCACGGATCCTCGCTCTCAAACGGTGGAGGTGCGGGCCAAACTCGTAGCAGATCAACATACCTTTGCGGTAGGACAGTTGGTAGACGTCACGGTGCCACTACAGTCAAAAAAACCAGTCATGTTGATTAACAGAGACGCTTTAATTATTCGCCAAACAGGGATCCATATCGTCAAAGTTTCGCAAGATAATACCGTTCAGCAAATACCTGTCACAGTCGGAAAAGGCGAAGGTAAGTTGGTCGAGATCACACCTTCAGATGATGAGCGCCAATTGCTTGTTGGTGATCGGATTGCGGTACGAGGCGCTGAGCGCCTAACCGATGGACAAGAGGTTGAGGTACAAGCCAGCAACTAAGCAACCAAATACTAGCCCAATGAGTCAGCTTATGGATGAGTATGACTCATTTTTATATGATTAGTTATCAATGATTTAATATATTTTAATAAACAAAAACCCAATATTTAAGCAAGTTTAATTAGCGCTTTTTAGCAACCTAAAACAAGCTACTCCACGTCCTAAACAATGGAGTAATTACACATGCTGATAAATAAAATTCTAATAAAAACTCAAGTGTGCTTATTGGTAGCAGGCACAATTGGTATCTGTGCAACTGCCAATGCCAAGTCCCCACAAATCATGTTTGATGACTTTAGTTACAGCCAGTTCTCTGAAGCAGAAAAAAATGGTTGGCAAATTAGAGACGAAGTCGGTCATCCAGGTATTAAAAATGCGACTTGGTGGCGAGAGGGCGTCACCTTTCACCCCGATCCCATCAACCACAACAATACAGTGATGCGCATCACTTCAAAAACTGATGGATCGGCTCAAAATACTCGCCACACCCAAGTGTGTCACAGCCGCAAATTCAAAGAAGGCACCTACGCTGCACGTGTTTATTTTAACGATGCACCACAATATGGCCCAGATGGTGACGCAGTAATACAAACATTTTATGCCATCAGCCCGCTCAAAGCGCCAATGGACAAAAACTACAGTGAAATGGATTTCGAGTATTTACCTAATGGTGGTTGGGGTACGGAGCGGCTCGCGCTATTTGCCACTTCTTGGGAAACTTTTCAGCTGACGCCGTGGACCAAAGTCAACGCATATGATTATCACATTGAGTCCCTGCAAGGTTGGAATACCTTAGTACTCCAAGTTGCTGACAATACTCTGAAGTACTATGTAAACGGCTATCTATTTGCCCAACACGGTGCTGATGTCTACCCAGAAGTCCCTATGTCAATCAACTTCAATCAATGGTTTGACCCAAATAAGCTTGTTCAGTCTACTGAAATGCGCCAATATTATCAGGATGTAGACTGGGTCTATTTCGTCAAAAATGAAGTCGTGGAACCGAGCACTGTTGTCAAAGCCGTTGAGCAGTTAAGAAAGAGCAATGTAGCTCAACGAGATACTGTTCCTGACTGGGTTCCAAAGCAAGCCGACTACTGCAGTCTCTAATTCACTGTATGAATAGGCACTTGTGCAAACCATGCCTGCACCCGCGCGATAAGGTGAGGGCTATCTGCAAGATGTGCAATATCAAGGGCCTGTTGTGCCAAAGTGTTAGCCCGTGTTTTATCCCCTAAATCACGATGCATATCCGCTTGAGCAAGCAACACCCAAATTTGATTTGGGTGAGCGTTGCTTTCATCAGCGACGCGCTTTGCTTTGGCGAAATAGTGCTTGGCTTCACTGATCTCCTGTTGTGCAATGGCGATTTTTGCCAACTCGATTAAGGCAGCAGTTTGTCCATATTGGCCATGAAAACTCTGATGATACTCAAGCGCAGCCAATAACCAGCGAGTCGCCTCGCTATAATGGCCTTGTAATCGTTTGATTTTACCCAATTCTTCATAAGAATAGGCAATAAAAAGCTTGTCTTGGCTCGATTGTGCTAACCCTTTAGCATTGGCGATATATCGCTCTGCCATGTCTAACTCTTGCTGCCTATCTGCACCGCTGGGCCAATGGATCAGCAGATACCCTATCATCAAGTTTGCCCGCAAGTGTTCTTTTTGGCCCATCGACAGGTCGTCCAATTTTAAACTCCCTTGCAATAACACAATTGCCTGCTCTAATTGATACGTATTGGCTAAGCTGCCGGCCAGATATCGTCTTGCCGCAAGCATGTTTGGCTCTTCAACGAGCGCCCCACGAAACAGCGTGATAGCCGCATCAAAATCTCGTTGCAAGTAAGCATTTACTCCCTTGGCAAATGCTTGATTGCTAAAAGCACTGTAGTAGCTCTGATCACTCATTCTCTCGCGTTGACCAAACCTCTGTGCCAGTGCAGAAATAAGCTGATTGAAAGCATCGTCGACACTTTGCGAGAGAATAACCCCTTGCTCGGGCCCTTGCTGTGCATGCAATGTATAGTGTAATTGCAGATCTTGAGGGTAACCTGTCAGGCGCGTCTGCACTATCAATTGAGCGTCTAATTTTTGTTGAAGCTTAAACACAAATTGTGCGATTGACTGGTTTTCTTTTATATCTCGCTGCTGGAGGTGCTCTATTGCGAGTAGTACATTGTCGGTATTGCTGACAGGTAAATCGGTTTGTTTTGCAAGTGCATGCGTTAATTGATCCATCCCTTTAATAGGCACCCACTCATGCAGCTTATCTGGCATATGATTTTCGACAGGCAAAAAGGCAATGGTTGGCAATTGAGCTGTATTCTGTTTAACGAATACAATGTAGCTCAGTCCCAATAGCAGGATAAAAGCCAAAAAGCCTAATGCGAGAAATCTAGCCGCCAAGTAGCGTTGTGGTTGACCGGTCTTTTGCACCAACTCTATGTCCGCTACCCAGCGGTAACCTTTTTTAGGGAACGTTTTTATCGTATTGGCCCCGAGTAAATCCCGGATTTCCTTGATAGATTGTACAAGTACCTGCTCTTGAACAACTAGGTCACGCCATATTTGCTCCAACAGTTCTTGCTTGGTCACAACACGGTCTGAGTTTTCAACTAACAAGGTTAAAACTTGCAATGTCTTGGCACGTATATCAACGGGATTTTGCTGCGTGTCCAATGTACAAACAACAACACCGCGGATAAGATCGACTTCCTTGTTATCAACTTTAAAACGCATCACTCACACCATTAAATTGGTTTCACAGCTGTGAATTATAACCATATGTTTTACATATAGTTTGCCTCAATGCCTTATTGCACTCAAGCATCATAAGATAATCTTCAGAGGCAATTTAATTGATGTGCTTCAAGTTAGTTGTAAAAACCGTTTGCCGCTCAGTTCAAACCCACAAATTTAACCTTTGTGCTACATTTAATTGAATTCGTTCAAATGCATCTTGAACAACCGTGCCAAGGTGCCTTTGCGAACTTGTACAAATACCAGCAAGGTTTGATGTATATCGCAGATTTAATCATCTGCTTTTGCAGCACAGTCGCAGTAGTCGTTTTATAGGAGTAGTCGTCTGCCAAAGTAGACTTAACCATTGAGGCTAAGGAAAAACTATGACACATTTCACGTTTGGCAAAGAGATAACGGATAAACCTCTCCCGTCTAAAGTAAAAGTCGCCATTGTCGGCGCAGGTATGTCAGGACTTTATAGTGCATGGCGTTTACAGCAAGAAGCGCAATGTCAAGACCTCGCTATCTTTGAGCGGTCAAACAGAACTGGCGGCCGTTTAGATTCAGATCTAATTAAATTTAACAACCTCCGTTCAAGCGAACCTAAAACCATCACAGTAAAAGAAGAACAAGGCGGCATGCGCTTTTTGTTTGATGGTATGGACGACTTAATGGCACTCTTTTTAAAGCTTAACTTGCAAAACGACATTGTGCCCTTTCCAATGAATAGCGGCGGAAATAATCGTTTGTTTTTCCGTGGAGAAAGCTTTAGCGTATCGGATGCACAGCAGGATAATTATGCTATTTGGTCACATTTATACAATTTGGACCAGTCTGAGCAAGGTGTTAACCCAAAAGACATTGTGAATGTCGTATTTAACCGCATCTTAGAAGCAAACCCTCAGTTTCAGCAACGCCCAGAAGTGCGAGGCCCTGAATTTTGGCAAGCATTTAGACTCGAGTGCCAGTGGCAAGGGCAAAGCCTCAATGAATGGACATTGTGGGATCTGTATACAGATATGGGATACTCACAAGAGTGCATCAACATGCTGTATCGGGTACTTGGCTTTAACGGTACTTTTTTGTCACAAATGAACGCAGGTGTTGCCTATCAATTATTGGAAGACTTTCCAGCCAACGTGCAATTCAAAACCTTTAAAGATGGGTTCAGCACGCTGCCCAATACACTGGTTGAAGAGGTCGGCACCGACAATATCCACTTGCAAACCAATATCGATGAGATAGATTACGCCGAAGAGTCAGGGCTTTATAGCTTACATTACACTCATAAAGACGAACATGGTCGAATTCATCAAGGTACTGTGCAAGCTGAAAAAGTTATTCTAGGCTTGCCCAGGCTTGCGCTAGAAAAGCTCTTTGTTCGCTCAAATGCGTTCAATCAACTGGATAAAGCACATTCAGAGCAACTTTGGAATACTTTACAAACGGCCAGCAATCAGCCTCTTTTGAAGATTAACCTCTATTATGACTCGGCTTGGTGGGGCCGCGGCACCACTGGCAGACCTGCGGTTGAATTTGGTCCAAACTTTGCGGACTTGCCAACCGGATCAGTATACCCATTTTATGCTGTCAATGATGAATTGGCCGCAGCACTTATGTATCAAGAACGTACAACAACCCCATCCAAAGACATAGAGGCAAAACTAGATCGCATTGGCAATGATAAGTACGAGCGTCCAGCTGCGTTAACAATATACTGCGATTATTTGAACATTAACTTCTGGAGTAACTTACAGAACATTGGTGAGACCTATCATCACCCAGATCAAGCGCATTACATTCAAGAAGTGCCCGATGATATTTATCCTGCTTCAACCGCTGTTGTTGCACAAGCAACCAAATTTTTTAAAGAAATTTTCAACACGCATTATGTTCCTGCACCCATTTTAACAAGTGCGCGAATTTGGGAAGGCAGTACTAAGTTTGATATTCCAGCAAGCCGCCAATTTGGCTATGGGGTGCACCAATGGGCTGTAGGCGCCAATGATAAAGAAGTTATGGCAACGCTCAGTGAGCCCCTACCTAACCTTTATACCTGTGGTGAAGCATTCTCTGATTACCAAGGCTGGGTTGAAGGCGCATTGCGCTCTACAGATTTAGCACTAGAAAAAGGGTTTGGCTTAAAACCTTTCAGCCAAGTGTATTTTGAGGCGACGAATATTCCCGCATCTGATGCCATCAAGGCTATCTATGAAGAAAACTCCAGTAAACTTATCAACCAGTACATTGAATCTAACTTCTCTGCCAGTGAAGCACCCATAGATCGCAACCAAAACATTGAAAGTGTCATTGGGGTCGATCTCAGCTACTTCGATACCAAGTAAGCGCGCACACCAAAGTGGCGGTTGGGCGACACGCTAAACCGCTTTTTTTGTGAACACAATAGAGAAATATTTATGAGTACAAATTTTAAAGAATACACAGTTGCCGATTACTTTAAAGATAGGCTTGAGGAGATCGGCGTCGATCATATGTTTGGTGTCGCCGGAAATTACACAGCGGGTTTACTCGATACGATCTTGGCCGACAGCCAATCACCTATCACAATTAAAGGCAATGCGAATGAAATCTGTGCTGGTTTTGCAGCCGATGCTTATGCACGATTAAAAGGGCCAAGTGCACTATACGTGACGTACAGTGTCGGGGCATTTAGCTTACTCAATACCATAGCTGGTTCCTATGTCGAACAGGTGCCTGTTATATTAATCAATGGCGCTCCCACCAATAAAGAAGATCAGATATCAAAATGTGCTGGTTTGCTGTACTCCCATACTACTGGCTACGAATTTGTCGATATTCATATGTTCCGCCCTGTCACCGTAGCAGCAGAGCGAGTTAATAACGCGCTTCAGGCCCCATTTCAAATCGATTCAGCTTTGACCGCTTTGCTCAGTGAACAACGTCCTATTTACTTTGAAGTGACTGAAGATATTTGGCGTAGCCCATGTCAAAGGCCGCAAGGACGGATCAGGGAGCGGCAAAATGACACTCTCACTGTCAGCTGTGCCAAACAAGCAGCTGAGGCAACCTTGCAACTTATGCTTTCAAAACCAAAAAGCATATTTTGGGCAGGGATCGAATTGCAACGCTTTGGCCTCCAAGATGAATTCTTAAACTTGCTAGAGGTCATTAACCGCCACCATACAATGCCTGATGGTCAGATCCACTTCGTAACCTCTGCACTGAGTAAATCAGTTATCGCAGAAACACACCCGTGGTTTGAAGGGTGTGTCACACTTACACCATCAGAAGTACAAGATCTAGTTGGTGAAGATGGTGTCCTCGTTGGATTGGGCGCATGGACGACAGGCAAAGATACCGGGAACCAAGATATCCGTAGTAGCAATACCGTATTATCCGCGCATAAAGGTGTTTATGTGGGCGCCGATTTTTATCCCTCCGTCATGCTCAAAGATTACTTGCTGTATCTAACCGAAGCATTTGAAGCGTTGGCAAAGCATGCCCCTGCACAGCTAACTGGGCTGCGTAAAGTAAACCCTGTTTGCAGCTTTCCAAATACCGATAATCAACTCGGCTATGACAGCTTCTTCGCGGCCATTAGCAGTTGGCTGGCTGAAGATGACGTGCTAATTGTCGACGCAGGATTCCCATTAATTGGTGCTCAACGTGTTAAAATCCCTGCTCGCGGCGGCTTTGTGGCACAAGCAGCTTGGCTCTCAATCGGTTACTCCGTGCCTGCGGGCACTGGGGTAAAATGCGCATACCCAGATAAGCGCTCAGTTGTTGTTGTCGGTGACGGCGCATTTCACGAAACTTGCCAAGCAGTAGCCGATCAACATGCTTATGGGCAAAATACCGTGGTTTTTGTATTGGCAAATGGCATTTACGGCATTGAACAATATTTGGTAAACCCCAATCCATTTCGCAAACCACCAGTGGATTATCAAGACAAACTTCTCAACCAAGTGTATAGCTATAACGATCTCCCTTCTTGGCAAATTGCTAAATTGCCCGACGCATTTGGCGGAAAAGGTATTAAAGTAACGAGTGTCGAGCAACTTTTAGGGGCGTTGGAAGAGATCCGCCAAAACGACAGTATCAACTATGTTGTTGAAGTATGTATTCCAAAAGAAGATACGCCCTCAACCATTACCGCTGAAGCGCCAACAGCTGTAGGTGAAGATGAGATCAGTAACCCGCAATGGCCACCAGCCAACAAGTTCTAATCCCCAAACCAGCCTGCGGGCTGGTTCTGTCTTTTTCACTCAATATTAAAAAATGATCTTGCTGTGATAAATTTGTGATAATTGAGAGAGGCTTTCGCAATAATTGCCCTGCATGCTTATTGATGTCAATTACAATCAACAAGAGCCAATTATGAAAACACGTATTCTATCACTCATCGCAGGCACACTTCTTAGCTCAGGCGCAGCACATGCAGCTTCTCTTGAAGTTAAGGTCACAAACCTAACTCAAGGGATATACTTCACCCCGATACTCATTAGTGCACATACCGGCGATGCGATGCTATTTAAAACTGGGGAAAAGGCTTCCGATGCGCTTCAGGCGATGGCCGAAGGTGGTAGCTTAGATGGCCTCAACACCATTTTAACGGGCATCAATGCAAACACAGTCAGCAACCCGGCAGAAGGCCTATTAGCCCCTGTGACCAGCACAATGGCAGACCTCGAAACCAGCGACGGAAATGACAAACTGTCTATCGTCGCTATGATGCTACCCACTAATGACGGCTTTATTGGTCTTAATAGTTGGCAGATCCCCTCTGAAGCTGGCACCTATCATGTGTACCTAAATGCTTATGATGCTGGCACTGAAGCAAACAATGAACTTGTGGTAGATGGCTCAGGCGCACCAGGTGTACTCGGTATTCCTGCATCGCCAGGTGCAGCGCCTGGTACTCAAGGCACTGGCGTAACCGAAGACGAAGCGAATGAGATGATCCACATTCACCGTGGTAACTTAGGCGACGATGATGCTTCAGGCGGTAAAAGCGATTTACACAACACAGTTCATCGCTGGTTAAACCCGGTTGCTAAAGTAACTATCACAGTTAAATAAGGTGACCACTATGAAACTGTCTAAATTAATTATACCAATTGCTTGCCTTACTTTAGTGGCGTGTAGCGATAATGACGATGATCCGGCCCCAATTGTAGAGACACCTGCACCAGCACCGACTCCGGATCCAACACCAGACCCAACGCCTGATCCAACTCCTGATCCGACACCAGACCCAGAGCCTAGCGAGGCGATGTTAAAAGTGACGGTCACAAATATGACCTATGCGCAGCCTTTATCACCTGTTGGGGTGGTGTTACATAAAGAAGGACAACTTTGGGAAATTGGTCAACCTGCGAGTGAAGCACTTGAGAAGATGGCTGAAAGTGGTGACAACAGCGACCTTTTAGCCTTAGGCGTAGTGCAAGGTAAAGTCTCAGGAGAAGGGGTTTTACTGCCGGGAGCAAAAGCAGAGCTCATGTTAAGCCAATCATCACTTGATGAACAAAAATTGTCATTATTTACCATGATGGTGAATACAAATGACGGTTTTACCGGTCTTAATGCCCTAGATGTGTCTTCTATGGCTGTGGGTGAAGAACTTTCGTTAGTCACCTATGCTTATGACGCTGGCACTGAAGCCAATTCAGAGGTCAGTGGCACAATACCTGGACCTGCCGATGGCGGAGAAGGGTTTAATGCCGAACGAGAAGCACTGAACAAGGTTGCTATGCATCCCGGTGTTGTCGGCCAAGACGATGGCCTAACAAACTCTGTGTTAACAAGTGCCCACAAGTTTGACAACCCTCTGATGTCAGTAACCATAATGAGAATGAAGTAGCCTCCTACTCGCCCCGGTATTCGAGTAGCCGGGGCGAGTTTGCTTGTGATTTTACACAAGCAGGAGGTTAGTCTATGCATCAGCGTGTGCTTATTGTCGAAGACGATTTAGACATTGCTCGTTTACTTCAAGTTCATTTGAACGAACTTGACCTTGAAGTTGATCACCTTGCAACCGGAGAAGGTGTTATGTCTCAGCTATCTAATCAAAGTTACGCGATTGTGTTATTAGATATCATGCTGCCACAAGTCGATGGGTTAACTTTATGCCGCGAAATTAAAACCCTACACCCAAAAATCAGCGTTATTATGCTGACTTCTAAAAGTAGTGAAATGGATCGCATCATCGGTTTAGAAATGGGCGCGGATGACTACATCTGTAAACCCTGTAGTTATCGAGAATTTCAAGCGCGGATTAAAGCACAACTTAGACATATCAAATTATTGGAAGCACAACAGAGCAATGACATGCCTTCTAGTAAATCGATGCCTATTACGCTCGGAGATTTGCAAGTGGACCCACACTGTCACGAGGTTTCATTACATCAGAAGCAATTAGACCTAACGGCGACCGAATTTGAGCTAATGCTATTTTTTGCCAAACACCCAAATCAAGTTTTCTCTCGCGCACAGTTACTTGAATCAGTCTGGGGCTATGATCATTTAGGTTACGAACATACTGTAAATTCACACATAAACCGTATTCGAACCAAACTTGAAAAGCTCACTGACCAAGCGATCATCGAAACCGTTTGGGGAGTTGGATATAAGCTTAACTCCAAGCCTTTGCAACAGGAACGGTTATGACCTTTTCACTTTATCACAGGCTCGCTTTGACCATCACTGGCGTATTTATGCTCACCGCATCTGCGTTTGTGTTTTGGACACAAAACCTGTCTTCCATTTCGCGCTCTCAAGCAGAGCAGCAGTTGCATTTAGGATTGGCTGAGCACCTAGCGCAAGACAACCCACTGCTCAAACAGGGGGTATACGATTACAAAGCATTGGAAAACTTATTCCATACCCTCATGGTATTAGGGCCCGCATTTGAATTTTATTTTGTAGATCCGAGTGGCAAACTCCTCACCTACTCTGCAAAACCCGGTGAAGTAAAAAGGCAATCAATTGATTTAAGGCCGCTTATTCAACTGATCAATGAACCAGATAAACTCCCCGTCTATGGAGAAGATCCTCGCTCAGTTGAACAAAACAAAATATTCTCCGTTTCACCTGTGTATAACGAAGATACATTGCAAGGCTACCTGTATGTGATAATCGGCTCTTCCATTGCAGACTCCATCAGTGCGCAAATTAAAAGCTCGGAACAACTGGCCCAAAGTACTGCTTGGTTAATTGCCATGGCGGTATTTTTATTTGCGATTTTGCTCTTGCTATTTAGGACTATGACCCGACCTTTAAAACGACTTAGCCAATTTATTCAAACTGTAGAACAAAATGACTTCGACATTCAGTCCGTCGATAAAATCACTTGGCCGTCTAAACACAATGAGATCCACCTAGTCGGCCAAAGCGTCAACAGTATGCTAGAGACGATTAACCAGCAAATGTCCCAGTTAACCGCCATTGACGAGCAACGCCGAAAATTACTCGCTCACCTATCACACGACTTGCGTACTCCGCTTGCGTCATTGCAAGGCTATTTAGAGCTTATTGAAAAGCAGCCGCCCAAAGGAATTAACGAACAGGAGTATCTCGCTATCGCACTGAAAAACTGCAACCAACTAAAAAGTCTAATCGACCAAATATTTGAGCTCGCCCATTTAGAATCAGGGCAATCCAATGTCAGCTTTGAAGTATTTAATTTGGGGGAGTTAATCTACGACATACTGGCTAAGTTCGCATTAAAAGCCCAAAAAGCGGATATTTCATTGAACGTTTACCCCGCCAATTGTGACTATACTGTGTACTCAGATATCGCAAAACTCGAGCGCATACTCAGCAACCTGATAGAAAACGCGTTGCGTCATACGCCTGCCAAAGGCAATATTTGCATCTCTATTTGCGCCACGGATAAATCATATAGCATTGCGGTGCAAGATACAGGCGTAGGGATCAGCCCCAAAGAATTGCCCTATATTTTTGAGGCAAGGTATCAAGCAAGCAATACCAGAGGGTGCAAGAAATCTCATGCAGGCTTAGGGCTGGCCATCACCGCAAGGCTGATAGAGCTGATCAAATCCGAAATCAAAGTCAACAGCCGACTAGGTCAAGGCAGTGAGTTTGTATTTCAAATAAGAAGTGCCGACACTTCACAATAAAATCACTCGCCGCAACAATCAAGCATTGCTTGGCTGTTGCGGTTCGCCTTCAAGGTCTGTCTCTGTTGGCGCAAAAGCGCCCGATAACTTTTTACGTAGCTCTTTTCTTAACAAGATAAAACTCACCAAAGCTTGTACATACACGGTTGCCACTGAAAATACCCAAATCACTTCGATATTAAAGTCTGGCTGCATTGACAACCAAATCACCGGTAATGCAAACAATCCAAGTCTGGTTGCTGTGCTCATCAGAGCTGGCCAAGTATTACCTAAAGCTTGGAACATACCTGATGCTGCAAACACATATCCAGCAGGTATAAAGTTGAAGCATACATAACTTAAAAATATCGTTGCTACGAGAATCACGTTCTGATCATTTGAAAATGGTGCCAAGAAATATTCTGCGTAAAGCCAACATACCAAGTTCAAAACCAACATACACCCACAAGTCAGCAGAGCAGTTTGATGGTAGGTTTGATAAACTCGCTGCGTATTTCCCGCCGCAAAGTTTTGGCCAGCAACGGCAGGCGCAGCAAAGGCAACCGCCATGACAGGTAGAAACAAAGCTTGCATTACACGCACACCGACGCCAAAACCTGCTTGCGCTGAGGCATCGAATTCTCGAAGTACCCAATAGATAATCGACATATACGCAAACGATAACAAAAACTCTCCACCAGCAGGCAACCCAAGCCCAATAATGCCTTTTATCTCTATTGCTTTTGGCATACATTTATTGATAGAAAAGTGCAGGTAACTCTCTTTAAAATGAAAATACCAGCACAATGCCAGCAGTCCGAGCGCGGTAGCCAATGAGCTCGCCAAAGCTGCACCCGCAACGCCCATCTCAAGACCAAATCCCCAACCAGTAATAAGCATTGGAGACAACACGATATTGATAACCACCGCGAGCATACTGATCATCATAGGCTGCTTCACAACCCCAGCACCACGCAGCGCAGCAACAATCACTGTCATCGGAAATTGCAGCAACAGGGTCGGTAAAAACCAATAAAAGTAACTGAGTCCAGCCTCATATGTTGCCGCATCCGGGGCCATATTGGAGAAAAATACGGGCCCGGCAATCACACCGAGCATAGCCAGTATGAACACACAAAGTATGCTAATACACAGTCCTTGATTAAATATAAGGTTAGCGTGCTGCTGATCTTTTCTGCCAACTGCATGAGACACCAAAGTGCCCACACCGACATTGAGCACCTGCGTTAAGGCCATCACAAAGAAAAACAAAGTCCCTGCACTGCTCACCCCTGCTAACGCCACATCACCTAATTGACCAATAAAGTATAAATCGACTAAAAAGTAGAGGGTTTGTACAAACATACCAACCATAATTGGTATACTCATAAAAATCAGGTGTTTATAGATAGGCCCTTGCGTTAAATCTTTCATTTTTATCCCTATTTCACTGGCGCATCCATACGTTTAAGTCGAGATATTGTCACAAGACAAATCACGTCTTCAATCTATAGACGAAGTCAATGCGATTTTGTTCAGTTGATGATCCAGTGATACTGCCATGGTGGCGCTATTATTAATATTATTGAACGAGCGGTTGAGAAAAGGATGCCGCAAGTTTGAGGCTCGATTATACAGCGGTTTATTGCGCCCGATCAATTGCGCCATCAAATAACCCGTTACACTGCTTTTAAACACAATCAATTACCTCCACGACAACAAGGATTGACAATGAAAGCAGCTGTTGCCCATGAATTTAAAGCACCGCTGTGCGTTGAGACTGTCGCACAGCCTAATATTAAACCCGGTACTGTTTTAGTAAAAATAGCAGCATGTGGCGTGTGCCACACTGATCTACATGCATGCCACGGTGACTGGCCAGTCAAACCAAAAATGCCACTCATTCCTGGTCATGAGGGCGTCGGCACCATAGTAAGCAAAGCCGATGATGTCGTCCATTTAACTGTCGGAGATAAGGTCGGGATCCCTTGGCTACACTCTGCATGTGGCCACTGTGAACACTGCCTACAAGGTGATGAGAACCTGTGCCCCAGTCAGCAAAATAGCGGCTACTCTGTAGATGGTGGCTACGCTGAATATTGCTTAGCTGATGCTAATTATGTGGTTAAAATTCCAGACAACTTAGACTTCGTTGAGACTGCGCCGTTGTTCTGTGCGGGAGTTACGACCTACAAGGCGCTCAAAGTGAGCGAGGCAAAACCTGGACAATGGGTGTCTATTGTCGGTGTGGGTGGTCTCGGGCACTTAGCTATTCAGTATGCAAAAGCCATGGGCCTAAATGTGATCGCTGTAGACAGTGGTGATAGCAAGCTTGCATTGGCCAAAGAGCTAGGCGCAGATCACTGCATTGACTATCAAATTATAGATCCAGCGCAGCAAATCCAAT
The DNA here is from genome assembly GCF_022347805.1 of Pseudoalteromonas sp. Of7M-16. Taxonomy (NCBI): domain Bacteria; kingdom Pseudomonadati; phylum Pseudomonadota; class Gammaproteobacteria; order Alteromonadales; family Pseudoalteromonadaceae; genus Pseudoalteromonas; species Pseudoalteromonas sp. Of7M-16. Next base: position 178,084 of record NZ_JAKRFY010000008.1, read on the forward strand.
CACAATTCGGCGGTGTACAAGCTGTTATTTGCACAGCGACTTCCAAAGCAGCCTTTGACAGTGCCTATCAAAGTGTGAAACGCGGTGGCAAATGTGTTCTAGTGGGCTTGCCAAATGATGCCTTGCCGATCCCGATATTTGACACTGTGTTAAAAGGAATTAGCGTCATCGGCAGTATAGTAGGAACCCGTCAAGATTTGATTGAATGCTTAGAATTTGCAGCCGCAGGTAAGGTGCGTGCCATCGTGACGACGCAGCCTCTGGCCAATATCAATCAGGTGTTTGCACAAATGCAAGACAATGATATCCAAGGCCGCATTGTATTAACCATGGACTGATTTTATACACTCCCTCATCCCAACTTGTTAGGCTGCACTGGCAGCCTTTTTTAGCTTTAAAAAACCTTTTACGCTTGATGTTTTTTAGACAGCTTTTGTAAACAACGCAATGCATTGTCCGCACAGCTATTTTGAACAAATATATGGTCGTGATAATACCCTGCCACAACATTAGCACTGATGTTGTCTTCACCCAGTGCCGTTGCAAAAGCTGCGGTTAAACCCACTGCCTCCAAACTCGAGTGCACGTTGAGAGTTATGCAGCGATAATCTCCCTGATAGCTTAAACCGCTCTCTTGTGCATACGCCAAACTAGTGATCACTGTAATACCCTCTTGTTCACGGAACAGGCCAAAGATGTTATCCAGTGTTAGATCCGTTAGCTGCTGCTCCGATACTACCACATAAACATATAATTCAGCTGACAGTACAGGCTCCATACTGGCCAGCAGCACTGCTAAATTTGTTTCCCCAGACATGACTTGTCCCTCTTTTTATTTAAATTACTGCTTGTGCGCTTTAATCCACCTTAGCAAATGCAAATGTCCCTGATGCTATTAATCTTCTTCTGAGCGTTGTTTTTTACGTTGCTCTTGTTTCGCCTTGGCAATATTTTTAAACTGTGGCGGCGGGATTGGAAATAATGCGATTAATGGCATGAATGCCATAAATAAAAATGCGCCTTTGGGCATTTTTTTAGCCCAAACAACCATGCGATACATCAATATAAGTAATACTATCGCACCAGCTATAAACGCACACAAATAGACCCAGTTCATACCTACTCCTCTATCCTTATGTTGTCTCTATGCTATGAGGTCGCTTCATTCTCATTTCAAGCATCACTGAATTTGAGTGAGTTTTCTATAGCACGGATCCAAGAGTAAGTTTATGATATATATAATGCAGATATCTAATGAGGGTAAGTCAATGGCACAGGAACAAAACAATAACAATCCGAATGAACAAGCCATTGCAGAGCTCATTTTAGCAATCCGTAGTAAAGACTTAGCTAAAATATTGTCTGCGTACCACCAGCAAAATGAAACCGGGCGAGCTGCGCAACTCAAGTTTTGTTTTGAAACCGGTGAATCACAAGTAAGTAGCTATGCCAATTACCAAAATATCGCCGCACAATGTATCGCTGCACATGGACTACCCACAGGGATTATTGCCGGCCTAAATAATAGTGATAGGATTAACTTTTTTATGCCTGCGCTGCAAGCATCTGGAGCCTTCACACACACAAACCATCAGGGTAATACGTTTTTACATGCATTATTTGCCAACGAAGAGCAATCTCCTCCCCCCTTTAACTTTATTCGATCATTGCTGCTATTTGAGCGCAACGAATCGCTTGCCAAAGCGCTGCAAATACGTAACCAGCACGGCTTAACACCTTTGGAGTGTTACTTTATATACAATCTTGCGGATCATAAGCTACCAGAGCATGAACTGACGGCACTGTTTGCTTTAATCGAAGCCGAACGAACAGATAATTTTATCCCTCAAAATGCAAACTTAAGCCATATTAAAGCCAGCTTAGTAAAAAGAAACATTGCGCTATCACAAGACAGTCAAGTTTTACTGATTATCGCCAGTTACTATCAGGTCGACGTCAGCACGTTATATCACTTACATTGATGATTGTGCACTGAACCCTTCACTGCTGATCCGGTACAAGCAGTGCATTTGCAAAGCGTGTCCATTAGGCAATTCTGGGTGAGCAAAGTCACGGCCAGTATTATACATGCCTAAGCGTTTCATCAGTTGTTGAGATGGCGTATTTTGCAACGCAGTAAATGCGTACACTTGCTCCAAATGTAGGGTATTAAAAGCAAAATTTAGCGCGGCTTGCGCGGCTTCAAAAGCATAACCCCGTCCCCAATAATCCCGATGTAAACGCCACCCTACCTCCATAAATGGCTGCTCTGGCTTTATAGTCGTTTGCCAGTGCAAGCCAACAAAACCAATAAATCGACTTGGCTGTGTACAACCCAGCTGCTGCGCTTCACCATCTTGCAATGCTACAGCCCAAAAACCATAACCACGCTCGGCAATCAAACTCGATATTTTATCACACAGTCTATCACTGCTATGTTTATCCAACTGATTGGGGAAATAACGCATCACGTCTGGATCTGCCCCCATTTGTGCAAAGATAGGTTTATCTGCACCTTGCCACTGCCTAAGTAATAAGCGCTTGGTTGTGAGCTGCGCTAAGCCTTTATATCGGGGTACGTTAATCACGATCAATGTACTCTTTTGCCGTCATCGCAAAATACTCAACGTTTGCATGCATGATATGTGTGGGCTCTGGGTCTACCACTTCTATAGGTATTCCTTTGTGTCCTGCTATATCAAGCGCCATTTGCGTAATATTGACACTGAAAGAAGTGCCCATAAAGACCATTTTACTGGCATCCCACATCCGCTTTTGCGCACTGTCTATACCGTACAAATCGGTGTAAAACTCATCGAATAATAAAACAAGGGGTTTCAGTGAAACGTTTAATTCAGGTCCTTTACTAGAGATTTTGAATAAGTCGAGCAGTGACAGAGTTAAATTGTTTTCATCAACCTCGTCCCAAGGGGCCGTATCTACTACCACATCCTCCCCTTGAATATGAAACGGAGTGACTTTATCAATTCGTCCATGGATAGAAATAAAATGTTCATTGCCTGCTTTGCCATCCAGGCCATCTATATTTTGCGTAATTAGCTGCTTGTCAGCCAACCAATAGTGGACAGAATTTGGTCCATGGTGGCGATAAGTCACAAAGCGGTGATAATACCACTTCAAAAACTCTGCTGGGTTTTGCTCATACATCGCCCGTGTAGCCATTTGCTGCGGCGTATAATTGCGACTACCGATTGTCCAAAATCCATCCTCGCCACGAAAGGTAGGAATGCCACTTTCGGCACTTACACCTGCGCCTGTAATATACAGTGTTGTCATATCAAGTTACTTATTTAAAATGAAAAACCTAGAAAGACGGATACATTCTGCACCAACAAAACCAACCTTTTACGCATGGATTTTTTGTGCGCTGCCAAGAGACAACCACTTTGCCGTATTGCTTAAGCTAAACGTATGTACTTTTCCGCCCGATGACTTATCCCTTTTGCACGCATACTGTACAGCTTCTAGAGCGCTCTTACCAAAGTCCATCGCTGCAATTGCCCAATTGGCACCAGATCCAATAGCCCAATTCATTTGCAAGGGTTCTAAGAACCGTTTGCCATGACGTATTTCTCCATAAAAAACTTGGTCTTGTTTATTGATAAAGAAAAAAGTGCAACTGATCGCTTCAAAGCAGTTTTTTTGCCAATTACTCAGCAAATGATAAATCTCTGTGCAATTGCCAGAAGCAAAAACAAACCCATTGTGCACACGTTGGCACTTCTGTGCTTGATCTGTCACGATACTGTGAGAAGTTGTGGTTAAACTATCAACACAAATGATTTGTGTCGAGTGATGATATGCTATCGTAGTCAAACAATACTCCTTTTGGTCAAAATAGCCTCGCTGGAAGGCTAACCTAAAAGCACCAAGAAAAACAGGTCAAGTATGCCCTAAAAAAGGGGCTTTAGACTTAAATTTTGACAATAACTCTATTCACGAGTTCAAATATTCAATTTATTGTTTGCGATTTAATGAAGCTACCTTAGTTTTGATTGCCAAGTCGTAAAGGCATATTATTTGGATATGCCTTCAACCATGTTGCACGTGAATGTGCACTCACCCTATGTAAATTACCTTATTATTACACGTTTAAGATAGTGCGAAGTACCCTGTTATAGCGGCTACAGCAACCAACACTGAGACTAATACCTGCCAAGGTAGTTTCGCTGAGGCATTTGCGATGTTTTGCGCAGAATCATCATCTGAGACGTTTACAGATGGATCCGCTGGGGCAGAAACGTTATCTGTCGCCAAAGACTCGGACACAGCAGGTGTTTTACCATCCACAGGATCGCAAGGTAATTGCCACTGATAGCCTTTTTTTGAAAACGTTTTGATCGCTTCATCACCAAACAGTGCTCTTAAGTGACCAATATTCTGAAATACTACTTGCTCTGTAACAGTTCGACCAGGCCAAACCTCTTCAAGGATTTCAACTTTGCTATGAATTTTATCCGGTTGTGTGATCAATAACGCGAGTATTTGTGCCGGTTTTTCTTTTAACGAAATTTTTCGTCCGTCTTTAGATAGTGTAAGCGCCTGAATATCAAACTGAAAGTCGTCGAATGCTAGTATCATTGTCCCTAAACTTATAATTATAATTTTCACCGATGTTACTATTTTTACCACAAATAAGGATATGAATTAAACCTGTTATTTATATATGGTCTTAATTTCAATTTATTTACCCATTAAATTACATGGTAAATGCAGCTGCGCGGTCACGTCCTTTTTACCGCGCATCGTCAACTGCTAGTCAATTGGTTTGGCCTTAAAGCGAAGCCAGCTGTTTAACTGCCCACCAAATTGGTAGAGCGCTAGACTCAGTATAATTGTAATCGCACCTATCAATAACAACATAGTGATCTCCTCGTTGTTAATCAGTGCCCCTAAAGTCATTGCAAACCCCGGTGTAATCAAAGTGGTTAATGCAACCGTACTGGCTTTCATGTGCTGCAAAATATGAAAATAAGCTAGAAAACCAAAGAAAGAACCAAAAATACCGAGATAAAAAGTGGACCACATTGATTTCTCACTCCAGCTTTCCACCTCAAAAGGCGCGCCAGCTAAGAGCCAAATTATTGCAAAACCTGGGGTAGCAAAAAGCAAAGACCCATATGTTGTCGCCATTGGATGGATCGCTATTTTTACACGCTTAACTAACACCCCGCTTAGGCTAAAGTTAACAACGGCACATAAAACATATATCAGTCCAATTGGCTCTATGTTTAACTGTTGCAGCTGTGCAAAACACACTAACACCATACCGAGTAAAGCCAAGGCGAGCGCACACTTTTTGATTGCTGTGAATTTTTCCTCTCCCAGCAGCTTTTGCGCCAGTAAACCCGATATTATTGGCGCTAGCCCAAATACCAAAGAAATCACCCCTGAAGGTACTGTTAGGGATGCTAAATACGCAAACATCATTCCGACCAAGATCCCGCCACCAGAATAAGTGTAAAGGAGCCATGCTTTTTTCGTCCATTGCATTCTGATTTTACTGAAAGTCACGACCACAGCAGCTAACACTAAAGCCAGTAACATTCTCAATAGTACGCTGGTAGTGGGAGCCATAGAAGCACTACTCCAGACGATTGCCAGCGGTGTAGTAGACCAAATTAATACGACAAAAGCATAAGACAGTTGCGCGGGCATTTCTTTTTATCCTTTATGACAAGGACGATAAATGGGAGAAACTCTTTTGAAGGGCTAACCGCATTTATCGTCGCGGTTAGAAGAAGTTGCTTAACCGCTACACACAAAGCCACGTGACAGGGAGCCACGATAGATTTAGTAATGTATTAGTAAGCTTATTCATTGTAATTTCTTATTATCCTGCAAAGTAGAATGTCTACTATGTACCCTTCCACTGCTTGAGTCAACACGAATAACAAAGAAAAATTGACGACCGCTCAGAGAATTTCAGATAGACAAATTTGACTGTGCTGTCGTAGCATCGCACACGTGTGAATTAAGTAATTTTCAAAGATGTTATTAGCGTTTATTTTAGTGATTGTATTAGTCAAAACCTCGCTGTTGGGGCTAGGAGGGATCAGCATTGTTATTGCTGCGCTTTCTCTGCTGATAATTAAACTTACATCACTCGATATATCAATGTCACACAGGTTACAATTTAAGCGCTTATTTAAAGTTGCTCTGTGGGGTCACATAAGCGCCTACCTCGCCTTATTTTTAAAAGTAATACTAATCGATGGCTTCGAAGATATACCAACTTTTATTGTCAGCCACTTAATATTGCACCATGTCCTTTGTGCTACCGTTGCAGGTGTCTCCGTATTTTTAGCTTTGCGGATTTATACAGATCACCGCCGCACAGAAAATATTCCGTCGACAAAATGATATTGAGGTGATTAAGTACTCACCAATCAGTCTACCCATACACAACGCCTCGCTGATTTGCGTCACTCTTGACAATGACGCCATTTGCATACGAGCAAAATAGACCAAACCTCTTTCACATTATTTGCGCAATTAGCATCCATTCTATGTTTATCAATATTACATGGGATCACTCATTATGGTCGCACCGCTCTCCACCCCAAATCAGCAACATGTGCAGCTCACCTCTGCTAGCCCCGCGCTGTCTGAACAGCAGCCGGATACAGTCGCAGGTATTTTGCAGCAATTTGAAGCACAAACACTTTCGGAAAATGATGCCATATCCATTGTAGATAGTTTCCGTGAGGCGGGAATAAAACCCTCACACGCATTGTCAGTAAAAATGGCTGAACTCGGCTTTGATGCAAAAGCAGTGGGTGAGCTAGCCGGAGTGCCGAGACCAGATAAACAACACAAGGCAAGGCCACCCGCAGAGGTGAACTTAAAGCAAGTCGTCACTTTTTTGAGTGACACTTTGGCCGAGCATAACACCAAGCAGCTCAGCAGCGAGCAAATACAAACACAATTAAATGATATTAAACATGAGCTCGGGATATCCGAAGGACATTCCTTTTTCAATATTAAAGTTTGATATTTAGGCAACAATATGCCATTGTAGGTACATCAGATGGGATTCATCTGGTGACAATTTCGTGAGCGGGATAGACCTGCATAGCGCTTTTAATAACAGCAAGGGGTTTGCTGCAATGACATCATGTAACGATCAACAATACGATTTCCTCGTATTCATCGGCCGTTTTCAACCTTTTCATCAAGGTCATCTCTGTGTGGTCAAAGAAGGTTTAAAGCGCGCTTCACAAGTAATAATATTATGTGGCTCTGCCCATCAACCGAGAACCGTTAGAAACCCGTGGACTAGCTCAGAAAGAGAATTAATGATACGTGGTACACTTTGTGCGGAAGAAAACAGCCGAGTTCATACTGCACCACTAATGGATACCGTCTACAACGATGACGCCTGGGTACGCAATGTGCAGACAACGGTTAAGGGGATTGTCACGGCCCAGCATAGAGTGCCGCATAAAACACCACTTATTGGCCTGATCGGTCATAGTAAAGACCAGTCTTCGTATTACCTCAATATGTTCCCGCAGTGGAAGTCAGTACCTGTTGAAAACTATCAAGCTATCTCTGCTACGCCGTTAAGAAAACACCTATTTTCAGCTCAAAGCGAAGACTTTTTAAGTTCAGAAGAAGCACAAAAATTACCTCTTCACGTGCGTGGTATGTTAGACAAATTTATCTCCACAGCAGATTATCATGCAATCCGAAGCGAACATGAGTTCATCGAAAAATATCGCCAAGCATGGCAAAGCGCACCATATCCCCCCACCTTTGTTACCGTTGATGCAGTTGTGGTTCAAAGCGGCCATGTACTTCTAATAGAACGTAAGGCTCGCCCAGGAAAAGGGCTATGGGCACTACCTGGCGGGTTTATTGATGGCAGTGAAAAGCTCATTGATGCCTGTTTGAGAGAACTCAGAGAAGAGACAAAATTAAAAGTGCCTGCGCCAGTGCTAAAAGGTTCAATCAAGCAACAAAGAGTGTTCGACGATCCACATCGTTCGGCGCGTGGACGTACAATCACCCATGCATTTTATTTTGACCTGGCACCAAATAATGCGCTGCCAAAGGTCAAAGGCGCTGACGATGCAAAGCATGCCATGTGGGTGCCACTAGCAGAACTTGAGCCATGTAAATTATTCGAAGATCACTACTTTATTATTCAAGAATTAACAGGCATGTAAATGCCAATGTCAGCAGGGATAGACCCTGCTGAGTATTTTAGATAGGAGGAACTCCATCATGACAAATATCATCCTAAATGCGGACAGTTATAAAGCATCTCATTACAAACAATACCCTGAAGGCACCAGCCAGGTATCAAGCTATATCGAACCTCGCGGGGGACAATATGATAAGGCACTGTTTTTTGGTTTGCAGATGTTCATTAAAAGTTATTTGACTACACCGCTAACACACCAAGACATCAATGAAGCCAAAGAAGTTTTAGAAGCGCATGGTGTCCCGTTTAATGAAGCGGGTTGGCGTCATATCGTCGATACACACCAAGGTTTTTTACCCATAAAAATACAAGCGCTACCTGAAGGAACCGTGGTACCAATTAGCAATGCTCTAGTGCAAGTTATCAATACCGATCCCAAGTGTGCTTGGCTAACCAGTTATGTTGAAACCGCATTGCTGCGTGCCATTTGGTACCCAACGACCGTTGCTACAGTCTCGTACCACTGTAAGTGCATCATTAAACGATATCTTGGAGAAACTGCCGACTCCCTCGATGGACTTGAATTCAAACTACACGATTTTGGTGCGCGTGGTGCGACTACTGAAGAAGCTGCTGCAATTGGTGGTGCTGCACATTTACTCAACTTTATGGGCACTGACACTCTCAGTGCCATTATGGCTGCGAGGCGCAATTACGCAGCGACAATGCCCGGATTTTCTATTCCTGCTGCTGAGCATAGTACGATCACCGCATGGGGAAGAAGTGGCGAAAAGGCAGCCTATGAAAATATGCTAAAGCAGTTTTCAGGCCCAGGAAAACTGGTTGCGGTGGTCAGTGACTCCTATGATTTATGGCATGCCATCGATCACATTTGGGGCGAAGAGCTTAAAAGCCTTGTTGAAAATAGCGGCGGTACATTGGTAATTAGACCTGATAGCGGAGAGCCAGTTGAGGTTGTTACCACCACAATAGAAAAGCTGATGGACAAATTTGGCTATCACACAAATAGCAAAGGCTATCGGGTATTACCGAATTGCGTACGAGTGATTCAAGGAGATGGTATAGCAGAAAACGCTATCGAAGAAATTCTAAGTGCGATGAAGGCTAAACAGCAAAGTGCAGAAAATATCGCGTTTGGCATGGGCGGTGCACTACTTCAAAAACTTGACCGTGATACCATGCAATTTGCCATGAAAGCCAGCGCTGTCAAAGTAAAAGGCCTCTGGCATGATGTCTTTAAGGATCCTGTAACAGATCATGGCAAACGCAGCAAAAAAGGCCGTTTGGCTGTAGTTCACGATCCTGTGAAGGGCATCAAAACAGTCCGTGAAAATGATTTAGGTGGTAGAGAGAATCTATTAAAAACAGTATTTAAAAACGGTCAATTACTCATTGAACAAAGCTTTGATGAAATTAAAGCCAACATCAGCTAGCCACAGTTACTCATGCGGCGAAATATACTGCGCCGCATGATATTCCTTTACATCACAGGTCTTACATATCAACAATGAGTTCCGGATCTGGCCAGTAACAATCACATAGATGCGTATAATTACCCAGATTGACCAAGAAGGACAAGTTTGATGTTAGATGTAGAAGTATGTAAAAAAGCGCGACTTTCAAGAGACCCCCGATTTGATGGCAAATTTTTTATTGCCGTAAAAACCACTGGGATATACTGTCGAACAACTTGTCCTGTGCATCCACCAAAAGAAGAAAATGTACAATATTTTATCAGCGCCCTGTCAGCAGCCCAAGCTGGGTTTCGTCCATGCCTGCGTTGTAGGCCTGATAGCGCGCCGGGATCAGCGCCATGGCAAGGCGTTGGTGCAACACTAGACAGAGCGATTGCACTCATTGATCAAGGGGCGTTACAAGAGGGCTCATTGCCCCAATTGGCCAGTAGACTTGGTGTCAGCGACCGCTATGTACGTAAGCTATTCAATCAATACCTTGGCGTATCCCCAAAGAAATACGCCTTGTATCAACAGTGTTTGTTTGCCAAAAAACTTCTCCATCAAACTCGTTTACCTATCACAGAAGTCGCACTGGCAAGTGGCTTTGATAGCATTCGCCGATTTAACGATTGCTTTAAAAGCCAGTTGCAGTTCACTCCAACTCAAATGCGACAACAACAAAAGAAAGCGAATTCAAATATTGTCCTAGAACTGTACTATCGCCCCCCCTTCAATTGGCACCATATGCAACAGTTTTTGGCGAAAAGGTTGGTGGACGGGCTGGAATGGATAACACCCCAAAGCTATGGCAGGACATTTCAATGGCACGGTAGCCAGGGGAAATTTACCGCAACACACAACCCAGAAAAGCATTGCTTTGATGTCGAGATTGACATTAACGAACTCAAGTCACTGAAACCCGTCGTGAACAATATTCGTCGGATTTTAGATTTGGATGCGGATCTGTTGCAAATAGAAAGTGATTTAACACGTGCATTACCAAAGGAATTTACGTTAGTAACGGGGTTAAGGTTGCCTGGTATCTGGAGCTTATTTGAAGCGGGTATACGTGCTATTCTTGGCCAGCAAGTGTCCGTACAAGCCGCAAAAAACCTTGTAACTCAATTGGTACACACGCTTGGTCAACCAAAAGATACCGAGCATTACTTCCCCACTGCTGAGGCCATGGCTGACAACGATCTCGAATTTTTAAAAATGCCCAATGCGCGAAGGCAAACATTGCGCCGATTTGCCGAGTACTTTTGCTTTGCTGAAGCCGCTGAACAGCCCGACGACTGGCTCGATATTAAGGGGATTGGTCCTTGGACTGTGGCCTATGCAAAAATGCGCGGGCAAAGTGATCCTGATATTTTCTTAGCTTCCGATCTCGGGGTGATTAAAGCGCTCAAAGCACAGCGGGAGTTCAATGAAACGCAACTCTCACCATGGCGCAGCTATCTCACTTTTCAATTATGGAGTCAATTATGAACCTATTTACCGATTATTTTCAAAGCCCACTGGGGCTCATTGAAGTTAAAGCATCAAATCTTGGGATCCGACAACTGATATTTTGTGGAGACCAAACAACAGAGGTGCATAGTAATGCGCTCTTGAAAGAATGCAAACAGCAATTGTCAGCATATTTCTCTAAGCAATTGACTCAATTCGATCTTGATTTAGATTGGCAGGGCACACCTTTTCAACAGCAAGTATGGCAAGCCCTGACATCCATACCCTTTGGCCAAAGTATGTCCTACCTTGAACTCGCAGAGTATCTTAATAACCCCAAAGCGGTGCGCGCTGTTGGCGGAGCAAACGGACGAAACCCTATTACATTAATTGTCCCTTGCCACCGCGTTATTGGCGCAAACGGAAAAATGACTGGGTATGCAGGTGGTGTACTTAGAAAACAATGGCTACTCGCACATGAAGGCTTAATCAACAATCAACCCAGTGAGCAGGAATTAGCAGATCTTATTTCTCAGCGTCAGGCTAAAACCGAATTTTTACAATAAAAACATCCACCGACAAAAACATTGAGCATCAGAACAAGGGCAGCAACTCACAGGAGCAACACCTTAAAGAGACGATTAATCAACGTCGCTTATCGTAATGCGTCATAGTTGAGCTGGGATTTAGAGGCTAATAACTTTAGACACAATACTTAGAAGGTCTATTTTAAATCAATCAAAGCACAAAGAATTATCAAATAATTAACACAAAAAACCTTTAAAGTACGAATAAATTATATATATTAATAGCTGTGACAGTGCATAATTTATGGTAGAGAGTATGTCGCGTGCCAGCTAAATATAACGCTAAATATTCACTTCGTTTAAACACCTATTTTGATGGTCAGGGCAAAGTATTTCCTGCTTTGTCTTTGATCATTATGGTGATATTTGCCCCTTTGGCAGTTAAAAACTTCATCATTGGCGAATATGCTTTAGGTGCACTGATTGCGATTTTTATCTGCGCTTTTCTCGCTGATAGCAATGCTTTACTCAAAGGCAGAGCATTGCCAATTAATGAAAATATCATCGCTATCCTCGCCATTAGCTGTGTGAGTTTAACCTTATTCACACTTGGCGCTGGCACTATTTTCTGGATCTTTCCTGTTAGTATCATCATTAGTTTTTCATTTCCGCTGATAACATCCATAATTTTTAATAGTCTTTTGCTGCTCACAACGACTACCTATGTCTTTTTAAATTATGATGTTGCAGATTCATTGCGGTTTTTCTTTGCTTTTTTACTGACAGCAAGTGCAGTGCACTTACTCTTAAGGCAGATTGATGCGTTACATACCTTGCTAAAAGAAGAATCCAGCAAGGATGCATTGACTGGCGCATTGAATAGACGCCAACTCAGCTTTTTTTTAAGTGATGCACTAGCTAACAAAACTCACTACCACAACGACTCAACCCTCATCATGATAGATGTCGACCACTTCAAACAGATCAACGATATATATGGACACGCCAAAGGCGATGAAGTGCTCATTAATTTAGTCTCAGATATTCGCGCTCAAATCAGAGAATCCGACCTTCTATTTCGTGTTGGCGGGGAGGAGTTTGTAGTACTGCTTCCCAATACACAACTTAAAACGGCTGAGAAAGTTGCGCAAAAGCTCAGGGCAAACATCAAAACATCAGCGCTACTTGATAACCGTACCATAACAGTCAGTCTCGGACTCTGTGCGACAGGGAGTGGCTTGACACAGACAAAGTGGATGAGCTGTGCTGACAAGGCCCTATATGCAGCTAAACAACGTGGACGAGATAGAGTGTGCTTATATAATTTAAATCAAAATCGCATTGAAGACGTCGCTGCATAAGCACTTTATTGAGCTATATATTTAGCGCAAAATAAGTAAAACCTAATACCAAGCGCTATTGCGTAGCACTTAATCTACTAGTTGCTATACTCAGACCAAGCTTGCTGCGCAAAGGAACCACTATGAAAAGAATTGTTTTATTTACCCTCTTTTGTACTATCAGCTTTTTGGCCTCTGCCGAAAAAGAAAAAAAGGAACTCCCTCCACTCAACCCTGCTTATCAAGGTGAACATGGCATGGTTTTAATGAACCGCGGTTCAAAAATATATGCGACAAATTTCGCATCTTATAAATTGCCCAGCGACATTCAAATTGTGTATAAAATCGACAACCCTGACGTTGCATTTTTAAACCTAGTACGAGATTCAGATTTCATCACCATTAAGCCTAAGCCATTTAATTTACAGCGTTTAGAAAGAGGTGAAGAAGTCAGTATTGTCGCCGACGTGTACGAAGGTCACTACAAACGTGATGGCTTTAAAGTGTATAGTGATCGCACCATTGTCTTTAGCAAGAAGCTTTATGCAAGAAAACTAAAAGACCTCTCTGCCGCCTCGCAATGGCAGGAGTATGCCAGCATTGAACTCAATAAAACCGAGCGTATTTTTGTTCATAAAATAACTCAAACACCTAGCTTTAACCACTTAATTTTCGTTGACTTAACTAATGCATGCATGCAGAAGTTCAAAACCTCAAAGCGCGTTCCTAAGTTGTCTGAGTTAGTATATAAGTTTGTTAATTGTGGAACATTGAAACAGCTTTACTTCGAAACTGAAGACTTTCGCTGATCTATCGCGAACATTTTAATAACTATCAATCTTACTTTTCAACCGGGCCATGAATAGGCAGTCGAATAATAAATCGGCATCCCTGTTCTGGCTCGCTGAAACAACTGATCTCACCTTGCAGCTTTTGCGTAACAATATTGTAGACTATGTGCATACCTAACCCTGTACCACCAGCGCTGCGACGAGTAGTGTAAAACGGGTCAAATACCTTTTTGAGTGTTTCGTTGTTCATACCTTTACCACTATCGGTGAAGGTCCATTCGATATGAGTGTCAGTACATAGCAAACTGATTTCAATTTCTCCCGCCAGCTTACCTTCGTCAAAGCCATGTTTTACTGCGTTTTCAACCAAGTTTGTGAGGATCTGTGCAATTGCACCAGGATAAGTTGAAAATACGATGTCATCGGAAAATTGCGTATTGAGTGTGATATCTGTGTGCTTCCACTTAGGTTTTAAGCTCATCAGAATATCCTCTAAATATTGCCCTAGGTTAATCTCTCCGAGCTCCTCAATTGACTGATCCACAGCGACTTGTTTAAAATTTTTAACCAACTGTGCGGCCCGCGTCAGATTCGACTCTAACAACTGTAAACTCTCCGTCATCACTTCAATAAATGACTGAAGTTTGGTTTTTGTCAGCTTGTTGTTGTCAAACAAATCGTGACACTCCTTTAGCTCTTTAACCGCGTGAGAGCTCGCTGTGATTCCAATCCCTAATGGGGTGTTTATTTCATGTGCAACACCCGATACAAGACGCCCAAGACCCGCCATTTTTTCTTGTTGTATTAATTGTTCTTGTGTCTGTTTCAGGTTGTCATGAGCATCTTTAAGCTGGCCGAATGTAGACGCCAACTTTTCTACTGACTCAGCATTGGCAAGCGCAATGGCTGTGTAGTTGGCAATGGTGCGAAGCATTTGTACATCATTGTCATTAAAAGCTGATGGTTTAAAGCTCTGTACGGTAAGGCAACCCAACACTTGCTTATCAATAATCAAAGGCAAATAGATCAGGGACTCTGTACTGGCACCACTTACAGGTGGAGCCACCTCCTCAACATAGCGATTTAGCTCTTCGATTTTATTGATTATCAGTTCCTTTTGGTTGTTGATACACCACACCGCAGGACGGCGTTTATCTGTAAGCATATATTCAAATGAAGGTAATTTTTTTCCTTGCTCTATAGCCAATTGGCAAAGTATGCGCTGACGAGGTGGATCCAAAATACCGATCACAAAGACATCCGCATTCATTAATTCGTTGACGTGTTTATACACCCGCTCTAGTACCGAGTCTAACTGCAACGTTGAGGTGATCTCTTGGCCTATGGTGCCCAGCATAGAAATATTTTCTGTTCGTGATTGCACCAGCCTGTCCAATGCAATTTGCTGCGTCTTCAAGCCTCGTACTCGCCAGCGATAAAAGCCATAAAAAACACCGATAGTGAGCAGTAATAACGACAGTTTAAACCAGATTGTTTCAAACCATTTCGGTTGTTGCACAATATTTAAATCTATTTGATGGTGGCTCCAAACTCCAGTGCGATTGGTTCCCTTAACATGAAAATGATAACGGCCCGGAGGAAGGCGTGTATAAGTGATACGCCGCTTTGACGCATCTGTATAAATCCAGTCTTCATCATAACCTTGCAGTTTGTACGCATACTGATTGCGTTCAGGAAAGGTAAAATCCAGTGCTGAAAACTCTATAGAAAAGCTTTTGGTAGATGCGGGTAACTGCAACTGCTTAGGAACTGGCACAGCTAAGTTGTCGACTTCCAGCTCACTGATCACCAGCTTTGGTTGATACTGCCAACTTTGCCAACGATCCGGGCGCAGTATTAAGATCCCTTTTGTTCCCCCATACAACATGGTGCCGTCGCGCAATTTGGTATATGAACCTGTCCACATGGTGCCTATATCCCAATCATCAGCATTTGTGAGGTCCTGCCATGTTCGCTTTTCGGGATCCAGCCAACCATAGCCATTCCACAGCCTCCCCTGCCCATCTTCCAGTAAATTTCCCGCCGTCCCAGCAGGTCTACCAGCGAGCTCATTGAGAGACTCAAACTCGGCGTAACGTCCGTCAAAACGCACTAAACGATCTAGTCCATGAGGTGTGGCAACCACCAGCCTTTGCTTGTTATCTATCAATAAACTGTTGATATAGTTATCAGATAAACTGGCTGTTGTATCGGCCTCAGCGCTCACTTCAAGCACTTTTTTGTCGTCGAGCAAGATGACTAATAAACCATTACGTGTGCCAATCCAAAGGCGATTCGCATGGTCATAAGCAAAGTTTAAAATCGATTTGCCCATGAGCAATTCGTGCCCACTAAACGCCGACAGGGTCTCTACTTTTTGAGTTTGAGTATTTACCAAGGCAACCCCTTCTCCTGTGCCAACCCACAACCTATTTTGTGGCGTTTCGAGCAAGGTTACTATCTGAATACTAGGCAGTCCTTCTGGTATCATATAGCGGTAAAATCGCCGCTTTGTAATATCAAACCGGTGTAACCCTTTGTTGGTTGTGCCGGCCCATACGCTGCCATCGCGGGTTTGCAACATCACTCGGACATAGCCATCAGCCAGTGCCTGCGGGTTATCAGGCTGAGGACGAAACCCGCCAATGACGCCAACACTAGGATCTATGATATCGATGCCTGATTGAGCATTGCCCACCCAGATCTGGCCATTGTCTAGCTCAACAAAACCTTTTATATCGCTATGACTCAATGAATTAGGTCGATCAAGATGGCGAACAAATGTTCTGAATGCTCCATTTTTCGGGTTGTATCGGCTCACTCCTCCACCCCAAGTACCCACCCACACAACACCCGAATCATCCACTAACATCGCCCCCATTGTGTCTAGTGCAATACTATATTGATTTAATGGTTCATGGCGGATATGGCGTATTACAGTGGTTGATGTCGCATCAACAACGGTAATACCCTTGCCGGATGTAGCGAGCCAAACTTCATCGGTACTTGGCTGCACTATCCCATTAACCCAGTGATGACTCAGTGATTTATTATTGCCTGATTGATGTTCTAGCCATTTGACTTGAAAAGTCTCTTGGTCAATTCGTGCAGCTCCATGATCTGTTGTACCAACCCAAACAGCCTTGTCTCGAGCTAAATAGAGACGATAGACGTTTTTGTCATTGAACTGTGTGTATGTTTGCCCTAATAACTGAGGTTGTAGATTCAATTGTGTATCAGGTAGTGTTATGCGACATAAACCCAGCTGAGTGCCTACCCAAAGAACCTGTTTTCGCTCAATCAGTAATGAGCGTATTCGCGCGGTTTTAAAAGGCAAATCACACCCGGAAATATTGTTTAGCCGCGTTACCTCGCCAGTCTGGCTATTTATGTGATTTAAGCCGTCATTGCTAGCGACAAAGATATTGCCCTCTTCATCTCCTGTAACTGCTCGAATATTGTTGTTAGACAGGCTGCTTGTATTGTTAACATGGTGTTTGAAGTGCTGAAACTGATTGGTAGTGGGGTCAAATACCGTCATGCCATCAGAGAATGTGCCAATCCAAATCCGCCCTTTAACACCTACCCATAAGGCGCGAATAAAATTGCCTGACAATGAATAAGGGTTATCTGGGTTGTGCTCAAAACGTTTAAAGCGATAGCCGTCATAACGAACTAATCCAAATTGTGTCCCTATCCAAATAAACCCTTGCTGATCTTGCACCATGGCAGTGACAACCCCTTTGGGTATTTTGTCACTGTCGCCGACATGCTGAAAAATGAGTTCACCCAACTCAAAAAAGCGATGTTCCGATTCTGCGTGATGATTCGCTATCCCTTGATGCGGCACATACAAACACAGTGCAGCAGTTAAATAAGTGATGAACCGAATGAGCAAAGACATGTTCACTACGATATCCGAATGAAAAGTTCAAACAAGTAAAGTGCATCTAGGCTTTCAGTATAGGTAAGGGATGAAAGCTTTGAAAGAAACCAGCAAGAGACTGCGAAGTTAGAGGCTGAGTCCAATTCACTCTCAGTAGGAAATGGCACAGTTGCAGTAAATTACAGCACTCAAGGCATTTTGAATGGTCTGACCTAACACAGCCTTTTAATGAAAGTTTCGTGATTTTGCATCAAACCCTTGAAGCAGCTCACTACGGTCAATTAAGCGCCCGGCAATAACATGGATCACATCCCCTTCTTTTTCTACAATCCCCCTTACTTCTAATAATTTAGCGCCTAAGTAAGCCTGCTTTTGTGCCCTAGCTGTGCCAGCCCATACCACCACATTAATATTGCCGGTGTCATCTTCTAGCGTGAAAAATGTCACACCAGCAGCCGTTCCAGGGGATTGCTTCCCCGTCACCACACCTATCACCGTCACCAAGCTTTTGTGTGCTTTTTTATTTAAATCAGTCATCCGTGTAAATGCACCAAGCATCTGCGCCTCATCAAGCAAGGTGATCGGGTGTTGGTTAAGCGTCACTCCCGTCGCAGCGTAGTCCTCCAATAAATCTTCAAACGCATCTGGCGATTGAATATGGGGCACCTGATCATATGGCAGCGCATTAAAAAGGGGCAGAGTAGACTCTTGTTCCATCAGCTGCCAACGAGCTGCATATCTATCATCGCTAAAGCAAGACAGCGCATTTGCAGACGCCAAGCGCTCAAGTGCAACTTTCTCGACGCCTAATTCAGACAAACACCGTAGACTTTTAAACCCCTGCTTAGGACGTTTATCAGCTATGAGTATTGCAATATTTTGATTAAGTCCTTTAATAATCCTAAAACCTAACTGAATAGCCCATATCCCTTCAACCTGACATATAAAATGCTCATAGCGGGAGTGGTTCACACATACGGGTAAGACAGGCACATTATGGCGTCTAGCATCTTGGAGTAACTGTGATGCACTGTAAAACCCCATAGGTAAACTATTGAGTAATGCAGTGTAAAACATCGCCGGATAATAAAACTTCAGCCAAGACGATGCATACGCTAATACGGCAAATGAAGCTGAGTGACTCTCGGGAAAGCCATACTCTCCAAACCCACAGATCTGCTCAAAGATACGCTCTGCAAATTGGCTATCGTACCCCCTTTGAGTCATGCCGTTGAGTAGCTTTTCTTTAAACTGCATCAACTCTCCGGTCTTTTTCCAAGACGCCATCGCACGTCTGAGTTTATCGGCTTCCCCTCCAGAAAACCCAGCAGCAACCATCGCCAGCTTAATGACCTGCTCTTGAAATATTGGCACTCCTAAGGTGCGTTCCAACACTGACTTCACGGCCTCAGAGGGGTAAGTAACAGGCTCTTCACCATTGCGCCGTTTCAAAAATGGATGCACCATATCACCTTGAATTGGTCCCGGTCTTACAATGGCTATTTGAATCACCAAATCATAGTAACACTGAGGCTTTAAACGAGGTAGCATGCTCATTTGTGCACGAGACTCAATTTGAAATACCCCCACAGTGTCTGCTTTTTGAATCATGTCGTACACTTTTGGGTCATCTTGTAACCGGGTTAGCTGCGCAATGTTCAAGCTCCGTCCCGTGTGTTGCTCAACCAACTCAAATGTTTTACGAATAGCACTGAGCATACCCAAAGCCAGCACATCTACTTTTAACAGAGCAAGGCTTTCTAAATCGTCTTTATCCCACTGGATCACTGTACGCTCTGGCATTGCAGCATTTTCGACTGGCACTAAATCATGTAGAGGCCCTGCGGAAATCACAAAGCCACCGACATGCTGCGACAAATGACGCGGGAATCCCATGACTTCATTGACCAGCTCGATAAACTGCGCACCTTTTAATGAGTCCGGCTCTAAGCCCAGCTCAACAATTTGCGCTTGCCAGTTCAAACTGCGATCACGTCGATTTACGTTTTTAATAAAATAGACCAATTGCGTCTCACTGATCCCGAGCGCCTTTCCCACATCACGCACTGCACTTTTAAAGCGGTAAGTAATTACAGTCGCAGCCAATGCAGCGCGTTTGCGGCCATACTTTTGATAAATATATTGGATCACCTCTTCGCGCCTTTGATGCTCGAAGTCAACGTCGATGTCAGGCGGTTCGTTGCGCTCTCGGCTAATAAAGCGTTCAAACAGAACCGCAACTTGACGGGGATCTACCGCCGTGATCTCTAAGCAGTAACACACCACTGAGTTGGCCGCGGAACCTCTTCCTTGATAGAGAATTCCCTGCTTTTTGGCAAACATCACGATGTCATAAATAGTCAAAAAAAAGTAGGGATAGTCCAGCTCTTCAATTAAGCTCAACTCCTTTTCGATGGTCTTGGCAATATCATCAGGGACTCCTTCAGTAAAACGGCGCTGTATGCCTTTTGCTACCAAAGATCTTAAATATTGCATTGCTGTTTGGCCTTGTGGCACTAACTCACTGGGGTATTGGTAACGCAACTCATCTAAATTAAAGGTGCACAGCTTTGCAATCTTTAATGACTCTGTGACCCAAGGTGGCTTAAATATTTTGCTGACTTTATCTTTTGAGCGCATTGCTCGCTCACAATTGCTCAGCAACTGGGCTTTAACTTGCTCAACACTTTGATTCTGACTGATGGCAGTCAGTACATGCTGGAGACGGATACGCTGAGCACTGTGCATTAACACTGCGCCCACGGCACAGATTGGGAAATGCAGCTGCTGAGCCAATGTTTCACAATGATGCAGGTATTGCTTTTCTTGATTACTTAAATTTCGCTGTATCCCTATCCAAACACGTGAGGCATGATGTCGAGAGAGCCAAGTTCCCCAGTTTTCATCCTCAACTTCCCCCTGCGGTAACCAAATTATCAAACAGTGTTTTACAGATAACAAATCCCACTTTTCAAGAGCATACTCACCTTTGTCAGCCCGCCGTCGGGCATTGCTGATCACGCGGCACAATTCGCTATAGGCCTTTTTATTTGGGCAAAGTAAAACCACTTGTAGTGACTCCAAACGAAAAACGCTGCCGACAATCAATTTTAGGTCAAGCTTTTCATCTTTTATCAAGGTATGCGCACGCACAACACCAGCAAGCGAGCACTCATCGGTAATAGCCAGTGCTGAGTAGCCAAAAAAGTGGGCTTGTTTAACCAATTCTTCTGGGTGTGACGCCCCTGTCAAAAATGAAAAATTGCTCTGGCAAAAAAGCTCTGCGTACTGCATTAACTAAATATCCCATGCATAAACCAACGCTGCTGCCGATCTCTAAAAACCCATAGACGTCGATAACTTTCATCTTGTGCCACAAAGTAATCGCGCTCTACTTCATGACCATCCCACCATCCTGTTGCGATTCTTTCAGGGCCCTGAAGTAGTATCACTTTACAATGTAAAGGCTGCACGTGAGGTAACAACAGATTAGGCCTACATAACGGTGGTTTTTGCTCTGGTATTGTTGTGCGTTTAACGTGCACTAATGGCTCAACTCGACCTGTTGCGTGCTCTGGGCGAGCATCGGCCATTGGTTGGATCCCCTGCACAGCCTCTTCACCTAACTTTGCCTGTAAAGTACTCAGCAAACCCGCAGCGGTCATTGTGCCAATACGTTCAGAGAATAAATCATCTGCCAATGTCTGCGGTTCACAAAGTATCGGCACTTTTAACGCCACAGCTTGTAAAGGAGCTGATAGCTGAGTCCGCTCTAATACAAGCTGACACAAAGCTTGCCATTTATCTGCTCGATATTCCCCTTGTGCGCTCCCTACACTCAATTGCAATGCGTCACAATCACGCTGATAAAATGTCAACTCAATGGACTGAGTCAGCTTATTGCGCAGCCGTAAAAACTGCTCTAGTTGCACCAGCAGCTTAAGTAATGGGCGAGCTAAAAAGTCGAGGTTCTCAATTTCATACAGCAAGGTTAAATGACGTTCAAATACTTCAGGTGGCTGATAAAAGGTGACCGGGTGATGCAATTTGCCCTGTAAACGCCCAACATAATGCACTAAGGCTGTATCGAATCGCTTACCGAGTTCCAACAATGGAATATCCAATAAGGCCTGTACTGTTCTCACGCCTACACGCGTTAGCTTTTGCTGTTGCTGACTTGTCAACGCCAAAGTATTGATTGACAGCTTGCCTAACTGCCTCATGAGTTGCTCACGATTTTGACACAGGCTGTCAAACTGATTTTGTGCCAGCAGCTGCGCCGCAATAGGCGAATAGCCCAAGCTAAAATGATAATGCACATGCTGTGATTCAAGTCGAGCTTGAATAACTTGCCAGTAATGGTCTAAGTCTTGATGTAAAGACAGCATACTCGACACTTTCAACAGCAGCCCATCTGGTTCTGATAAATGTATTTCAGCAGTGTCTAAATAGAGCCATTGAGCCAACTCAATTAAACGCTTTTGCGTATATACCTCACTGTATTCAAGCACACATAAAGACGAACTCATCGCGGCAGCAGCACCTAACCCCATCTCTTTGCGCACCCCCAGTTGCTGAGCCGACCGATTCAACTGTATGACGCTGTGATTTTTACCTGAAACGATAATGGTCGGGGGCACTTGCATATCTTGAGCGTGTAGACTGTCCAATTGCAGCTGAGGAAAGTGTAAATAAAGCCAAAGAGCCATAACCCTACCTGCTCGCGCGGCGCTGCGGCTGTAAAAAAGGTAACACTTGGGCTTCAAGAGACGTCTGCTCAGTCTGCGTCATCACAAGTGGCCATAGTAACGTCCAAGGTAGGGTTAATTGCGGTTTAGCCCAACCACCGCGTAATTTATTCACCTTAATTTTAAGCCCATCAATATCTGGTTCAAGCTGCAAGCATAAACTCACAGGCAGAGAACCAAATTGAGAAACATCGTTACGTAACAAGCAACATAAACTTTTGCCCGTTTGAGCGCTCAGCAATAAGCGTTTGACCTGATGTACTTGCAGATCTCGATGCCATAACAAGACGCTGCCACACGCACCACTTTTTAAACACTGCTCTGCCGCCCATAGTGCTTCTTGGCAAGTGTTAGTCGAGATCACCCATACAAGTTCAGTCATAACATCTTGATGTAAAAGCGCATGGGCATTGATACAAGCTGGCGGGTTTATCATGACACATAAGCGCGATTGCGAGCGAATATAAGGTAGCAGTAAACGTACTTCACCTACCCCCGTGTGGCTTTTTATATCCACCACTCCAGGCATAGGGAACCCACCATCAAGATGCGCATCAAGTACATCATACCCTGTGCTTACTTTTTCAACTAAGCGCTGAGTCAGTGGTGCATTATCAGTCCCCTGCCAAACAAGGTTCTGATGTTGTAAAAAATCGATTAAATTGGCCATATCACACACTTTACTGTATATATATACAGTATTAATGATCAATTTCAAAAGTGCAAGTTTATCGTCCGCATTGGCTGAACTATATTTGTCATAGCGGATACATTCGTGGAGGTGACAAGCATATGTGTGGCAGGCTTAACATCACAGATGACCCCTTTGTGATCCAAATATTAATAGACTTGGGCATCGAAAACCCAACAGAGAAAATACAGTTCGCACGCTTTAAAAGAGCAACCGATAAAGTGAGCATCATCTATCAAGAAAATAATCAGCGTAAAGTAACTGACGCAACTTGGTGGCTGCTACTTACACAAACTGAAACCGGCTTTAAACCCTCTAAATATACCTCGTTCAATAGCCGCCACGACAAACTCAACGTCACAACCAGTGCCGCATATCAACCATTTAGGCACCACCGCTGTATTGTGGTTGCAAAAGGGTTTGGAGAAACACAATACAAAAATGGCAAACCATTACATTATTATGACTTTAAAGCACACAATGCAGCACTGTGTTTCGCTGGTTTGTATAAAAAATGGCATCATCCTGTTACCCAAGAGCAGATATTTTCCTGCTCAATCATTACGCTTTCGCCGCACCCAAAGCTTGCGCCATACCACGATAAAGCCAGCCCATTTATTTTGCCTCAACAGCCGAGGTTACTAGATCAGTGGCTAGATGATACTTACCATAATGTGGCGCACTTCACACCCTTACTGACGCCATACTTACCCCAAACGTTAATTGCACAACAAATTGATAAACCAAGCCGTTACAACCCCATAGGACCAGAAGTGATTATTCCGCAAGATCAGTAACAGTTAAAAGCTGTTCATAAAACAAACAACCCCGGTTAAAAACTTAATACTAAATTAGTATTTTATTATTTTGTTAAAAATAGAGCTAAATATTTTATTCAACCTACCGACAAAAACAGCGAAATTACAACTAAATAAGGAAAGGAATATGAAAGTTAAGTCTTTAGTACTTGCTTTAGCAGGTCTATTTGCAAATCAAGCCTATGCTCAGCCAATCGCACAGCTAGATTTTGAACGCTCATCTGAAGGAATTGAGATCAATTACGGCGATATCACTTCCATAGGGCAAAGCAATCAATATCCAATATCGGGAAATTACAGTCTACAAGTGAATGCGCAAAGCCACTTCGAGATCCAACGCACATTCGCAATCAATCAAACATTTTCTCAATCAACCCCTTTCAAAGTCAGTTATGATATCAAGCTACCTGAGCTTGCTCATGCACAATATGCGCAAAACCTCTATTTCTATACATCATTCTTAATTGAGTTCGATGACGGCAGCCAAATGGTCGTGTACAACTCGGACGGCCACATAGTGCCACCACAAGCCGACAGCATACATTCATTTGATTTCAAAACGACCCTGCCAAAGGGCAAAAAAATCACCAATGTGACGGCTCAGTGGAGTACCCATTTGCTTGAGGAAATGCCTGTTATTTTTGACAATATAGAAGCATCACTCGGTGAAAATAAAGGCGAAGCGAGCACGGCAATTACACACTTAACAATCGATGGCAGCTCTGATTCAGCAATCCAAACGGAGCTTGATCGGTACTTTTCTGGCAACCCTTCCGTGGTAAATCATCACACTGACAATGGACAATATGCAATACAGGTCAATGCCGATGAGTCTGGGCGCCACAAACTGAAATTCAACAAAACGAGCGGCCTTTTCATGGCTCACTCTACACATAACTACCTTGCAACCTATGTCACATTGCATAACCCTAGTAATGAGCCTCGTACAATCACATTCTCAGGCCGTACTGACTTCACCAAAGAGCTTTCGGGCGCAGCTAATACAATTGCCAACTACAACACTCTAGTATTAGCTCCGAACGAGCGTAAGCTTGTCCCGCTGATGTTAGATTTCAGTGATGACTACTACACAGCACTGATCACTTCTATCGCTTTTGATATTGAGGCAAGCGGTGTCATATTGATTGAAAATATAGACATGTATAGTGCGGCTACAGAAGTCGAAGGTGCAGCTTATCAAGTACGTAATGATTATGAGTCAGGCAATGTCGAATTTACCACGCGTTACCCTGATCAAGTCTCGATTTCTCTCAATCAAGATACTCCTCTGTACGGTGAGCAAAGCCTAGAGATGGCCATTTCTCCTTGGCGCCAAGCAAGCTACTCTTACTTTTTTCCATGGAGCTATGATGCCTACGCGACACAAATTCATACTATGTTAGATCTCAATGTCACAGAGGCTGAATATGGTGAACCACTCCAAATATGTACCGATGTCTATTACCGAGGTGGCGAACTTGAGTCATTTTGTGAAACTCGGACTTTAGGTAAAGGCAGCTTCCAAGTAGATGAGATATACCCACTTGATGACAACAAGCAACTCTATCGCTTTTTAGTCCGAGTAAGGTCATTTAGCAATGCCTCCGCAACGGTCAATGTTGATAATTTTTCATTAAAGTATTGGAATAGCATTAAATAAGTAGCAAATTTCAAATCTCTCAACACCACTTAATATGACGGTGTGATGAAAAAAAGCGGAGCCATAGGCTCCGCTTTTTACTTAGCAAATTTCAAATATTGTCGCCGGAGCTCAACTTATCTTGAATGCTCCATGCCACAACTACCGACACAAATTGTGCAACTAACGCCTCTGCCAAGCGAACGTTTACCGTTAGCAGGCAAGCCAACTTTCCTGTTGCTCTATAACATGAGCTTTATGGTTTTTAGTTTTAACTTTATTGCAAAATCCTTTTTGTCCGTAGCCTTGTAGTCGTATGCGGAAAATACAATTACCAGCTCAAAATAGCCAATATCAGGTACAAGTGCAAGTAAACAGTGGATAAATTAGGAAATTGGTAGAGAATATAAATATAATAATAAAAATCTATTATTTCATTAACTTACCTGTTAACCCCTTTTGAAAGATCAGCCAATTACGGCGTGACAATGACATTAGACATAATATTGCCATGCTTTTGACAACTGCGTTTCATTTTTAGGAAATACACTGCTCACGTTCAGCAGGAAGCACACTCGCCCAGTTACGCAAAAGGCACAATTCACAGGGAGGAACAGTAGGAAATAATAGGAATACCAATGAAAAAA
The DNA here is from genome assembly GCF_022347805.1 of Pseudoalteromonas sp. Of7M-16. NCBI lineage: Bacteria > Pseudomonadati > Pseudomonadota > Gammaproteobacteria > Alteromonadales > Pseudoalteromonadaceae > Pseudoalteromonas > Pseudoalteromonas sp. Of7M-16. The sequence goes on from NZ_JAKRFY010000008.1 coordinate 204,268, forward strand.
ACAAGCTATATATTAACAGCAGCTCTGTTAAGTAGTGCCGCATACCATACATACGCAGCGCCAGAAGTCCCTTACGAACAGTGTCAAACTTCGTTTAGTTATCAAGCTGCTCGCTATCAAGGCACAACCGATAAAAACAACAGCAACAGCCAATGGTGTTATTTAAAACAAGCCGTTGATGGACAAACTTGGGGACATGTACGCACCGAGACTATTCCAAAATTCAAAACAATTTCAGGAAAGCTGTGTCAAACACCATCCCAGTATCAAGGGGAAAAGTTTTTTGGCTGCGCAACCATAAACCAAGATACGCCTTGGTGCTATACAGATGGTGAAGGTAACTGGGAAAACTGTGAAACCATCGAAAACGAACCTCTACTGACACACACCCACCCTCAGCCGAGCAAAAGACTCGACAGAGTCGCGCTGGGCTCCTGCTTCAAAACCAAAGGGGATATGCCACAGGCACTGGCAAAACTTATTTCTCACCAACCCGATTTATTTCTTTGGTTAGGCGACAACATTTACGCTGATACCACGGACATGAGCACCATGCGTCAGAAGTACGATGACAAGAAGCGTAATATTGACTACCAAAAGTTTTTAGCGGCCAAAATCCCAGTGATGGCCACTTGGGATGACCATGATTATGGCGCGAATAACGATGGTAAACACTACCCACAGCGGGTGAATAGTCAAAAAGAATATCTTCGACACTTTGATGTTCCTTCACAGGATCCAAGACACGGTGCCCAAGCCGGTATTTATGAAGCCAAGATGCTCGGTCCCAGCAATGAAAGAACCCATGTGATCACATTGGACGCTCGCTATTTTCGTTCACCTACATTCGACAATTATGGGACCTGTGAAGGAGATCAAACAACCATTTTAGGAGAAAAACAGTGGCAATGGCTTGAGCAACAACTTGATATTCCATCTGAAATCAAGCTGATCGCCAGCGGTATTCAGTTTTTACCCCCCCTCTATCAAGGTAGAAGTCGAGACAAGTACTGTGCCTATGGTGATGGCAAAAAGTTTGAACAGGCCATTGCCGAGCTTAATGAAACGGGTATGTCTGGTACCAGCTATGAATCGTGGGCTGAAGTCCCTATGGAGCGAAATCGACTGCTTCGCCTTGTACAAAAGTCGGTTAACTCGGGTAAGACCAAAGCTGTGATATTCCTCTCTGGCGATCAACACTGGGGAGAGCTACTACAAAAAACCATTCCAGCTAGCGCCGAACATGGCTCAGCAGTCACTGTTTATGAAGTAACCGCATCTGGCTTTGGTCAAAACTGGCCTTACCATATTGAGAATCCATTACGCTTACCAGTCTACGCTGACACTAAGGGAAATGGACAGTACAACCAGCAATGTCAATTCCCATTCACTTACGGCATTACGACCTATAGAGGCTGCACCAGCAAAGATCATGATCAACCTTGGTGTTACACTAAAGTGGATGACAATGGCAAAGGGATTGCAGGTGAGTGGGGTAACTGTGCGCCAAGTGGTGCAAGCATACCAAGTGGAAAAGTCGGAATTGTCAGTAGTAATGTAAGCAATTTGACCACCAGCGATAGACACTTGATCAATAAATCAGGCAGTAACTACGGAATGGTCGACATTGACTGGCAAAATAAGCAAATCAAACTGTCGATTCAAACCACAGAAGAAGAAGCAGTGTCCACCATAGTCAACTTCTAAACTGCATAAAGTAAAAGCGCCAACAGCGCTTTTACTTTTTAATCTTGGCCTGCTTTTAATGAGCGCGCGCAGCCAAACGGTACAAATAGATGGCTTTTAAACTCGCTATCGCCATAGCAATAAACAACGTGGTGCCACTGCCCCAGTCGAGCAGTACACCACCTAACAAAGGTGCAAATGCAAATCCCAGCGAGCACAGGCCAGCGGCCCCAAAATAACTGGCTTTTAAATGCGAAGGTGCCATACGGTCAATATAAATATTGATATTTGAAAACATAATCGCTTCACTAAAACTCAATACTGCAACAGCACCGATCCATCCCCAAAAACTGCTCACCGGGTTAAACGCCATCATTAACTGAGACAAGATTAAAATCCAACCTCCGCAATACAACCGAGATTGAATCGACCAATCACGCATCATATGCAACAGAGGGAACTGAAAAATAACAATGATCAGTGAATTGGTAATGATCAGGCTAGAAATAAGTACAGCTAACTCAGGTACCTGTGCCCGTGTTAAATATTGTACTAGGCTCGAATCACCTTGACCAAATACTAAGTAAACTAAAAATGTTGCTAATAATACCCATAAAAACCGCGTATCCTGACGTAAAATACGCAGCCAAGCACCAAAACTAGGCACTGACTTTTGTGCGCCGCCTCGCTCAACTTTGATGGCACTTGCTTGTTTCACTATTAATGCTAAAAGCAACACGAGATAAGCAAAAGCCGTGTAGATAAAACTAAATTGCTCGCCATTGAGGCCAGCCCATAAGCCAAATAAAGGGCCTATCGCTGCACCTACATTCACCAAAAAATAGAGTAAGTGCAGTGCCAATTCCCTGTCTTGACTGTCGCTCAATTCATCACTGAGCAGCGCTTTACTCGGCGCATCCCATAGCGTGCGAGGCATACAGGCAAAAAAGACCGCAATGCAAAATGTCCACAGTTGCTCAGCCAAAGCCAGAGCTGTAAACGCTAAAATGCCAACGATTACAGCACTGTATAACAAGGTAAAGCGGCCGAATCTATCGGCTAAGTTACCAGTATAAAACCCAAGCAAAACGGCAAATACGGCTGAACCAGTAAGCAAAACTCCAACCTCTGTGGCGGTCAAAGCAAACTTGTTATACAGGATCACCGCTAAAAAGGGCCACACCATGTAATAGCTAGCCCTGACAAAAAAGTTGCCTAGCAACATAGTCCATACAAGCGGAGTAAATCGGCTGATCTGAGAAGAGAATTGAGTGAGTTCCATCTAAATATCCTGTTTTTATTATCTATCTTTCGGACCAGCCTAAAACCTCAAGCTTAGTTTAGGTCAAGGTGTAATTATTGTTTATATCAGTATCTACTCAATCTACCTTGACCCACTCAGTTCAAGCTCCAAACATCTACATACGGCTTTTTACTTTATTAGTCGCTTGTGCTGTTGCGGGGTCATCTGGCCAATAATGTTTTGGGTATCGTCCTTTCATTTCTTTTTGCACGTCTTTATAACTCGATTGCCAAAAATGCGCTAAATCTTGTGTAAGTTGCAAAGGCCTTTGCGCAGGAGATAACAGCTCCATTAATACAGGTACATTGCCCTCACACAGTACCGGGCTTTGCAGCATGCCAAAGACTTCTTGCATTTTAACCGCGAGGCGCGCTGGCCCCGCCAATTGATATTGCACTCGGATCTGTGAACCGCTTGGAACCGCAATACGCTCTGGCAAAAGTGTATTTAGGCGCTGCTGTTTTTGCCAGTCAAGACGTGACAACAAGGCGTTTTTTAAATCCAACTTTTTCAATTGGCTAAACTGCTTTACCTCAGTCAAAAATGGTTCTAACCACTGAGATAATTCTGCTATTAAATCCGCTTCTCTACTTCCCGGAAACTCTTCTGGATAATACTTAGCGGCCAACTGCATGCGGGCCAGTAGCTGAGCACAGTCGGCATAGCTAGCAAACATAGACAGACCATTTTCAGCCACAATTGAACACCATGCTTGCGTTCTCGCGGCCTCATCAAGGGGCAATTGACTTGGTTTTGCACTGAATATCCACTGGCCCAAGTAAACCCTATCTTGATGTAAAAACTGGGCTTGCTTTTGGTCAAATTCACACACGGTTTTTTGTGAGAATAAATAGGGCAAAATATCAGCAAGTTCGTCAGGTTCAAAAGCTGTTGCGCTAAAAATACTTTGCCCTTGATGGCCTCCTAACTCAGCAATGGCAAGATAAGGAGTACTTTGCCAAAATTCACTATGCGCATTGACGCCCGCACCATTAGCCAGTACAAACCCATTTCCACGTTTTTTTGCCAACCTATCTGGGTATGCCAAAGCCACCACGACTGCTAAGTGTTCAATGGCCAAGTCATCAGATTGATACGCAATTTCAGCACGTTTACACCAATACCTTAACTGTTTAGTAAATGCCGCTGGGGCACTATGGTGCATCTGGCCAAGCGCTAGGCTCAGTTCTGGCGCACTTTTAACCCGGCTATCTTGTAGTGCCATAAAATAACAGGCCAATAAAGTTATGCCTGGTAACTTAGTTTCAAGTGACTTCACTTTAAGCAACATATGTGCAAATCGAGGCTCACTGCCAATGCGCTGCATTTGTTGCCCTAGCGGCCGTAGTTTTCCTTGCTTATCCAGCGCCTCTAAGTTCATTAAAAGTTGCTGTGCTTGCTTAAGCTGCGCATCGCTCGGCATATCTAACAAAGGTAACTCTGATACTTGGGTTCCCCACACCTTAGACTCCAGAACCAAGCCACTGATATCTGAGCTCAAAATATCTGGTTTATCATGGGCATCACGTCGCTCAAATAGGGCTTGACTACCAAGGCGATATACCACCCCGGATTCAATACGCCCAGCACGGCCTGCTCGTTGCACCGCTGAAGCACGTGAAATCGACACTGTTTTAAGCTCTGTTACTCCGGTTTTCAAATTAAATACCGCTGCTCGACGTTTTCCAGAATCTATAACAATACGGATCCCTTCAATGGTCAAAGATGTCTCTGCCACATTTGTTGTTAGTACGATTTTTCGCGCCCCAGCAGGTGCGGGGGCAATTGCCGCCTGCTGAGCAGATTTGTCCTGCTCACCAAAGAGCGTCGCGATGTGAATACTCGGCTCACCTTCAAAGACACTTTGTAGTGCACTGGCAACCTGCCTGATTTCTTTTTGACCAGGTAAAAAGACCAAAACACTGCCACTTTCTTCCTTAATTGCTTGGCGCACCACTGGAACTATCTGCATCAACCACTGGCTTTCGTCTTTTAGTGGTACATACTTATGTGTTATCGGAAAACTGCGTCCTTCTGAGCATACGATGGGGCATTGTAAAAAGGCTTGATAGCGCTCACTATCTAGGGTTGCAGACATCACCAGAATCTTTAAATCATCTCTCAGCGCAGCCTGAGTTTCCAATGCAAATGCCAATGCGGTGTCAGCAGACAAAGAGCGTTCATGAAATTCATCGAAAATGAGTAAGTCAATTCCCGTCAACTCAGGATCTTGCTGAATCATTCTAGTTAACATGCCCTCTGTTACAATTTCCAATCGAGTTTGCGCTGACACTTTAACTTCTTGACGGATCCGTAAACCAACGCTCTGGCCTAGCGGCTCACCGAGCTGACTTGCTAAATAGTGGGCTATATTACGCGCCGCTAATCGGCGAGGTTCTAACATCACAATGCGCTGATACTGGCCTGACTTCATTAAATTTAATGGTAGCCAAGTAGACTTACCAGCCCCCGGAGGCGCTTGTAAGAGAACCGTTTCATGATGTTCGAGTTGTTTAACTAATTTTGGAAAAACTTCTTCAATTGGGAGCACAGTAGATTCAAGCAAATATAAGTACGGATGCTCATCATTCTATCATGTTGAATGCTATTTTCTGCCAGTACTTTAAGTTTGATAGCTGACACTGGCAGTCACCTGGCCACTATTAATAAGACTTCGATAATCCTTGTTTAAATGCTTTATCGAGCAGTTTAGCGGGTGATTAAGGCGATGAAGGCCGACCCACGCATTTCGATGCTCTTTCTTAGCCATGTATAGTCCATTGTCAGCCAGCTCTATCACTTGTTCCCAAGTTAATGATTTATTTGCGCCATTTGTCAAAGGATAAGGAGCAAAGCCAATCGAACAAGTGACCTGAATAGCCTGCTCATTCACGACAAATGGAAAACACTCCACTTGTCTACGCACGCGCTCTACCGCCTCAATTGCCTCATTGTGGGTCATATTTGGCATCACAATTAAAAACTCTTCCCCCCCCCAACGGATCACCAAATCACCTTCTCGTGTGCACTGCTTTAAAATATCAGCGACCGTTTGTAGCACAAGGTCGCCAGCAGCATGCCCATAAGTATCATTCACCTTTTTGAAGTGATCTATGTCCAATAAACAAAATATCATCTCTTGCTTATCGCTTTGTGACGTCGATTGAGGCTTTATTTGCGCATCAATGACGCTGAAAAAGTAGTGGCGATTATTTAATCCAGTTAAGCTGTCAGTGAAGCTCAGAGCTTGCAGCCTTTTATTGCGTTCTGCGAGTTCAGCAGTACGCTCTGCAACTTGCTGCTTTAACGTTATTAAATAGCGTTTGTTTTGCCATCTCCAATAACCGAAGCCTAAAGCCAAAGCAATGAGCAACAGCCCTAATACACCACGCTGTTGCGCCAGATGTGCATTGTCGATCTGTTGCTGGTGCTGGATCAATTGTTGCGCTTGCAACGCATTGTCTTTTTCCAACACACTTAATTGTTGCTTTTGCGCTGCGAGAGAATATTGGGCTTCTAATTGCAGAAGCTTGTTGTTGCGCTTTTGCAAGTTAAGCGCTTGCTGAGACAGCGCAAAACGCTTTAGATATAAATGCGCCTGCTCAAAATCCCCCAATTGCGCGTAGGCACCAGCTAATACTTTTTGCAGCTTGGACTGCTCAGTTAAAAAACGCGTGCCGAAGGTTTCATTTAACGCCAACTTGGCCGTATCTATCGCAGAGGTAAATTCACCTGCCTGTAAATAAGCTGTCGCATTCATAAGCTGATAACGAACTCTCAGATGCAAATTTTGGCTCAATTCTGCTTTTTTTATATAATGTGAGTTCATCAGTAGGCGTGCCTGTGGATACGCTCCGATACTCAAATAAGCCCATGCCCTAGCAAGTGCGAGCTTGCTCGATAGCCCTTTAAATTCAGACAGTGACTTTTTGCTTAAAGTGGCGAGCGCTTGACGGTAACTTCCTTTGAGCAAATACAGCGAGCCTTGCCACAACACATATTCCCCCATTAATTTATCGGCCTGCTCTGCATCAATGCGGGTTGTGATCATCGTATAAGCACGAGAAAGTAGCTGTTGAGCATATCGAAAACGTTCCAAATCCATTTCCAGTTGCGCCAGTGCTAGATAGATTTGTACCTCTAATACTGGTGAATCCAGATTTTTCGCAATGGCCAACGCATCGTTGTGGAGCACTAGGCTGTGCTTGTAATCACCAAAATGTTGGCGGATCAGCCCTTCCAGCAATAGCGAACGCGCCTGTAGGTGCTTTTCCCCCAACTGCTTAGATTGCTCTCTCAGCACGCGTACTTGTGGTAACAAATTAAGGTCGTAATCTTCTTCTAGACTATCTGTTAAATGCAGTAGCATCTTAGATAAATCTTCCCGCTGAGAGGGGGTTGCTTCAGTGTTGATATTCGCCCAAGCACTGACACTTAGCAACCAATAACTCACGATAACTAGCAACTCTTTTTTCATGGCACGACCTGACTTGAGGAGAGCATTTGTTGATTTACGTATTCCCAGTCTTTAACGAGGTGATTAATAAACCCCGATTGGTGTAAGGCTTTATCGATTACACCTTGAGCCCGTAATATTTTTAACCCTCTATTAAGCGCTGCAAAAATCATTTCACCCTGAGGGTGTTTTTTACTGACAATAAAATGCCGTGAGTCCGGTAACATCATCTTAATATTTTGAATAGGAACGTATTCTCGCTCTTCAAAATTTAGCAATAGATTTTGGCTAACACTAAAATTGATCAACATCGCGTCAACCACTTCGGTTTCTACCATATTTAGCATGGTTTCCCAAGGTCCGATAAAGCTCACAATATTTATATCGGTGTTAATTAATGCCCGCCAGTCCACTCGCCATCTTGGGTTTGCAACAACAGTTAGCTGATCCAACTGCTCTTGCGGTAAGTTTTGCAATGCCACATTTCGCTTAGTTACATATAAGCCCGCTTCATATTGACCAAATTCAACCACAGCATCACTCACATAGAGTGAACCTCTATAATTAATGATATCTTCATGCCAAACACTACGCGCCAAAATTAGGCTTTCACCCGAAAGCATATCTGAAAATTCCACGATATTTACAGAAGGTTTAGGGTTGAAGACGACTTCTCTTGTCTCTCCTCCTAAAAATAGTGCCTGCTGTAAAAGGACCATTTCTATAATTTCAATATGCGATCCTTTTGTCGTCGGGTAAAAAGACTTAACATCCAACGGCGAGCGGCCATTGAGAAATTCGGCATAACGTTGGCTAAAATTTTCACTACTCATAATATCAACCACTAATTGATTGTGAGCATACAGGCTACCCGTATAAAAAATGAGCCATAGCCATATCAGCCGCTTCATGCTTACCCCGCATTCGAATCGATATAATCCAAAGTATACTAAAACCACCCTCGACATGTTAACCAAAAACCAACATAAAAATAAGCTTTTTTCACTAATTAAAAGAATAATATTCGATAACAAACCCGTAAAAACGGCTAAGTTAAAGTATTCATAGGACTTTCTGAATAATGAGATAAATTTAAGAAAAGTACACCCCGATTAGGCAAAGGTCTTGCCTAATCGGGGTGTTTCAGGGAGCTACACAGAACGGGTGGCAGTTGCAGGTGAAATGTTTGCAGCACTGTATGCGGTGGGAATAACAGCTATCAAACTGGCAATACAAACACTGATACCTCCATATAAAAAGTACTCCATCGGTACAGATTCTAAGCGGAAAAGTTCCATGAGTTTGACATTTAAGAGCACAGCAAAAAGGCTACCAAATACAACTCCGACCCCAACAACAACAAGATTTTCAATAATATAAAACCTCATAATATGAAACTTACTCGCTCCTAGCGCTCTTCTTGTACCAATTTGACGACGCCGTTTCATCAGCGTGAAACGCGCTTGTCCAAATACCCCCAACATAGTTAACATGACTAGGCCAATAGTGACACCAATCAGTATACTCAACGATGATTTCATGGCTTTATACCCAGTTTCGCGAGTATATTTAAATGTATGAAGATCCGCTACAAACTTACCGGGTTGTTGTAACAGAAGGCTGCGAACATCCTCCATAGCCTGTTCAAGTTGTCCCGCTCTGGCTTTCACCAAAAACCTATTTTCACCGGAAAAACTGTACACAGGGAATACAACACTGCGCTCATTGCCACTCCAGTCAGGCCAAGTGGCAATTAATTTGTCGATAACACCAACGATTTGGTACGGACGACCATTCATATAAACTGTAACACCTACCGCAGCAGACCAATCTTCAGGCGACACGCGCTCAGCCATTGCTTGTGTGACGAGAATTGAATTAGAGAGTTCGCTGTAGTCTTGATTAGAGATCTTCATCTCACTATCTTCAAACCCTCGACCCATTATGATCTCCAGCCCCAGAGTCTTCATAAACTCATCAGACATACTATAAATACCCGCATAAGCGATAAAGCTATCAGGGTCTTCAGACTCATTAAATTGCAAACCTAATCCCCACCCAGCCAATGGTATGGAGTTCGTTGTCACCACACTTTCAACACTGTTAAGCGCTTTAATACTCGCCAAATCTTGTTTCAATAGTGCTTCATACTCCTCAGACTCAACTGGTAAATTAGTACGAAATGAAAAAAGTGTGTCTTCACCAAGGCCACTTGGCAAATTTATCTCATGCAACTTAGACATAGCCATATAAGAGATATTGATCAAAATAGTAAACGCCACAGCGATTTGTATGATCAGTAATGTAGGGCCCGTTTTATTTTTCCACAGCGTTTTAAGTATGGGTGTGAAATCCTTCATCTACTGCTCCTATAAACTCTTAAGCTGACTGGATAGTTGAACACGGCTCGTTCGATATATAGGCCACAATCCAAATAACAGCGAAGTACTGACGGCCAGTGCGACAGTAGATACCATTAGAGTTAAATCCATCGTCATGACATTGACATGATACTCTGGGTACATATCTGTCAAGGCTGAGAGCCCTAACTGGGTTAACAATAATCCAATCACACCACCAAAAAAGCCGATCAGTGCCGCCTCAAAGCCAAATTGCACTGTAATATTTTGTTTGGATGCTCCCACGGCCCGTCGCAGACCAACTTCTCCGCCTTTTCCATGGAATTTTGTCATCATCAAACTCATCACATTACACAGACAGGCAAATAGAAATGCCAACGCAAAACCAATGCCGATCTTATTTTCTTCACTCACTGCACCTTCTTTTTCAAGGTACTCTGTAACAGACATCAATCGGTTAGGCTCAGGTCGCGCAAATCGGCCTACTTTTCTTTGCTCTTCAGTATAGTCTTCCATAAACCTGAAATATTCATGCTTTTTATCTTCAGACTTAAACTCAACCCAAAACCTTATCCATGCACATTCTGACAACATGACTTCCTGCAAAGTAGAGCTAGGACCATCACCCCAGCAATACCAACCCATTGTGGTTGGAGAGAAAAAGTTGTTTCGAATTTGTGATTCAAGCGGCACAAAATAAGGCAGCGTCGGGCTGTACATGTCATAGTAGTTAACGTAAAACTTGGGCGTAGGTTGCCAGTCGTCAATCACACCAACAACTCGATACAAATGATCACCGACAATAATGTGCTCTCCAACTGAGTTTGCCCCTTGAAACAGACGATCGTTTTCTCTTTTCGATAAAACAATGACTGATTGACCTTGCAGATCCGCTTCCTCACTCCAGGTGCTGCCATAAATAAATGGAGCACCAAACACACTAAAAAAATGCCGGCTTGTTGAACGTATTTGGTGTAGTTGCGAATCAATAACATCTTCGCTTTCCGCTCGAACCGCCGAATTAAATGAGACAAATGGGACATGTTTATCCGCTTTGTTCGCTGCCAATAAAGCCATTGCGTCTTGATACGTTAATAGAGAGGGAATATCTACCTCACCATTTTTTCTGTAACCGATTGGCTGTGAAGGATCCCAAGAATTTAGATGTACCATTGCGACACGCTCACTTTTATGGGGTAATGGGTTTTGGCCCATCATGTACCCTACGGTGATTGTGATCATAGAAGCAGCTATGCCGATGGCGATTGTGCCTATCATCAGCAAACTCAGCAATGGCGTCTTTTTTAAGCTAAGCCAAGCTAGCTTGAAATAATACTTGCCCATTAGCCGCACCTCTAAGCCGATATAGCGTGTTTTTGCTCACTCAAATTTCCATCTCGTATCTCTACGATACGACCAGCCTGCTGAGCTTGCTCCATATCGTGGGTGACCATTAAAATGCTGGTCCCCTGCTTATTTATATCTTTGAGCAGCGCCATAATACCGTCGGCCATTTTAGAATCTAGGTTACCAGTAGGCTCATCGGCGAGTAAGAAGGAAGGGCTACCCGCAAGTGCACGAGCAATGGCGACTCGCTGCTGTTGACCACCTGACAACTGTTGAGGGTAATGTGACTTTCGTCCAGCAAGACCGACTTGTTCGAGTGCATTGAGCACCCGCTCCGTTCGCTCTTTAGCGCTAAAATCTCGATACCTCAACGGCATTTCAACATTGTCGAATAAATTAAGCTCGGGAATTAGATTAAAGCTCTGAAAAATGAAGCCTATTTTTTGATTTCGCAATGAAGATTTATGCTTGTCGGACAATCCCGTCGTATCTTGGTTGTCCAATAAATATTGCCCTTGCGAGTGTTCTTCTAGTAACCCAGCAATATTTAAAAATGTCGTTTTTCCAGAGCCTGAAGGACCTACGACCGCAACAAACTCACCTTGTTGAATATCGAGATCAAACGGCTGCAACGCCTGCGTCTTGACCGTATCCGTGGTGAAGGATTTTGCTACTCCTCGCATTTTAAGCATGATATTTCCTTTAACTTTGTGTACTTATTATTCTACAGCATTTCACTATACTTACTGACTACAACGGGTCGTGAAAAAGAATATAGCTTGCTGTTCCTTAAGCATTTATTATATTTCATTCTCAAACTGAGTAATTAAGTCCCCAAAAAGAGCACTCAAATTATTGTAGACTAAAAAAAACAAAATAAACACAAAATTAATATTATATTTACCGAAAAACAAAATGCAGGCAAGTTATCATCGTACATATAAATACTTAGATAACTGGGGAACAAACGCAAATAAACAGAGTATGTTATTGACCCAATTACTGCGCCTAAGCTTGCAAAGAGATCACGCTGAACGTGTCGCTTCAGTTGGTGAAATACTCGCCGTTTTAAGCACAGGCTGAAGAACCGCCAACACGCCAGCCAAAAGTACAACTACCACACCAATGAGCAAATACTGCGCAGGCACCGGCGCAAGGCCAAAGTGCACTACCAGTAAGTTATTCGCCACAATGGTTAACCCTAAGCCAAACAGAATACCGCAAACATTAATACAGAGGTTCTCTAACATGAAATACCTGATTATTTCATACCGACTAGCTCCTAATGCTCGCCTAATACCGATTTGTTTTTGTCGCTTTAAAATTGTGTAGCGTGTCTGGCCGAACACACCTAACATTATGATAATGGACAAGCCAACAATCACAATTTTCAGCGTATTATAAGCCGCAACCTGCGGTTGATAAGCCCAAGCTCTTGTTTCACTGAGCTTCATAAAATTGTCAATATTTCTGCTGGAGTCAACTAACAATAAATCCTTCACATCTCTAATGCTTTGCTCAAGCAACCCCTTGTGCGCACGCACAATAAAACTCGCATCCGTCATCATAAATAAGGTGGGAACCAAGAAATTGTTATTTTTGTATCCCCAAAAGCTCCAAGGGCCAACCAATTGTTCAACAATGCCTCTGACAGATTGTTCTTTGTCGTTCAAATAAAGCGTTTTACCTAGTGCTTGGCGCCAGTCATTAGGATAAAGGTCTTGAGCCAAAGCTTTGGTGATCACCACGCCAACAGGCTGACTCAAACCAAAATCTTTCAGCGCTCGCTCATCTGACAAGGTAAACCCCTCACCTGCGATCAGCTTTAACCCCATGGTTTCAATCATTTGATGGCCACCCGCATATAAGCCTGCTTTTGAATCATATTCATGTGACCCTTGTTTTAACCTCACTTCCATACCCGCTCCACGATGGGACAGAGGTATGGAGTTAACCGTAACAACCTCCTCGACACTATCTAACGCTCTGATAGCATCTAGATCTCGATATACACTGGCTACTCGCTCTTCTGGCAAGCCATGCAAAGACATTTGAAACGAAAATAAAACATCTTCATCTAAGCCACTTGGATCATTAAATTCTCCATGCTTCTGTACTAGCATAAACACTGAATTAACGAGTATCGTGAAGGCAACTGCAATTTGCAATATCAGCAAAAGAGGTGCTGTTTTGGCGTACCATAGTGATTTAATAATTGGTTTAAGATCTTTCATTTAATTTGCCTATAAGCTCTTCAATTGGCTTGATGGCTGTATTTGACAAGCCCTATAGATTGGATACAGGCCAAAAAGCGAACTCGCAATCACTGACGATACCAAGGTGGTTAGCATCAACTCAATGTTCATTGCCATCAGTGCCGGGTTTAAGTGGCTGTATATTTCTGCCGTGATGATCAGGCCCAAATTTGCCAAGAGTAAACCCACAACTCCGCCTAATAGACCTATCAGAATCGTTTCACAACCAAATTGCCAAGCAATATCTTCCTTACTTGCACCAACCGCTCTCCTTAATCCAATTTCAGCCCCTTTACCATGAAACTTAGTCATCATTAAACTCATACAATTGAGTAAACAGGCAATCAAAAATGCCAATGCCAGCCACACAGCCAAACGACTATCTCCGGTCACAACTTTATTGTGTTTTATAAACTCAGGCACGTTTAGTACCCGGTTCATTTGTTCACGCTGAAAACGCCCTAAAGCTCGTTGTTCCATCGCGTAATTATTTACAAAATCAAAATACGCATCGCGCTGAGTTGAAGCTTCAAGCTCTACCCAGAAGTACAACCATACACATTCAGAAGTGAGCATTGAGCTAAATTTATTCATCTCAAAGTCCCCCCAGCAATACATACTGACATCACTTGCCGCAATCCACTCATTATCAATATTGGAGCGAAATGGAATGAACATGTCTCTGACATCCATAAAAACATCATGGCTCTCAAGGTAGAATCGAGGCAGTACTACCCAGTCATCCAATACGCCAACAACACGATATAAAAGCCCACCAATTAAGACCTCTTCTCCAACAGAATTTCGACCATTAAAGAGTTTCATATTGCGCTTTTTCGACAATACAACTACCCGTGCACCTTGTTCGTCATCGGACTCTGTCCAACCTGAACCATATAAGAACGGCACTTCAAACATATCAAAAAATTCATATGTGGTTGCCCGCAACAAGGTTGATAGCGCGCCACTCGGTGGCTGACTTGGAGCACGACTCATAGTTTTATGGCTGCCAATAATTGTTTGACGCTTGCCTTTTTTTTCGTTGTATAAGTTCATTGCATCTTGATAAGTAACCCAAATGGGAATTTGCTCTTTACCATCCTCCATTTTGTACATGCGCGATGGATCCCATGAACTCAAATGAACAGTAAATAGCCGTTCACTTTTACTGGGGATTGGATCTTTGGTCATCATGTAGCTGACAGTATATGTGACCATGGTCGCAGCAATGCCTATTGAAATGGTCGCTATCATTAAGAAACTTAACAGAGGTGTTCTTTTGAGACTAAATACCGCCATGCGTATATAGTAGTACAGCATGTTATCTCCTATTCAGCGGTGGGTGTAGCACTAACATAATTCTTATAATTCTATGGCTCAGACATGCACGTTTAAGATCAAAACCCTTTAAAAATGCTTACATCGAGCAAACAGCTGACCTTGGGGAAAAGCACTATATATTCCAACTTATTAGTGGCAAGTTGCTTAATATATTTATCCACATTGACAACTAACTCGCAGCCTAAAGCCTTTCAAACATTGGTAGGCTAAATGAAACGTTTCCCAAATGCGTGATTATTTTTGGTAAATGATATTCTTAACACTATTACGCCTAAAATTCCTTCGTGTGTACCTAAGCCTTCCATCGCCTATATGTTATGCAGTTAAATATGAGTCTAACTAAACCATAAACATCAGAGGTGTATTTAGGGGGAATTTTTTCTTCACTGGCAAGGCTAACAAAAACCAAATAGATACACAATAAAAACCCAGAAACCACAAAATAAACAACTTTATTACAAAGAGGGATAGGGAAGGCAGGCTTTATGGAGAAATATCAGGGGCGTATATAGGAAAATAGTCAGCTCAAGATTGAACTAACAATCAATTTTTAGAACCTAGCTATTTAGCCAAGTATTTAATTAGCCCCACCTTGCTGCATAATGTTCGATACAGCGCTCTTTTAAAATACCGTCGCGGATCTCAATCGTTCGCTTTGCTTGCAGTGCCAACTTTAAACTATGAGTGACCATTAAAATCGTGGTACCACATTGGTTGAAGGACGATAAAATGGCCATAATATCTGCGGCATTTTTTGAGTCCAAATTCCCAGTTGGCTCATCAGCCAATATGAGTGAGGGTTTACCAACTAACGCGCGCGCAATAGCTACCCTTTGCTGTTGACCTCCAGATAACTGGTTTGGTTTACAATTAATTCTGTCACACAGCCCGACTTGCTCAAGTAATGACATCACACTGGCACGGCGCTGCTTAGCAGGTACCCGGCTGTAGCGCAACGGAATTTCCACATTATCGTAGACATTTAATTCGGGAAGTAGATGGAAGCTCTGAAAAACAAACCCAATATCAGAACTTCTTAGTCGGGATTTTTGTTTATCACTGAGTGTCTTTACGTCTTTATCTAAAAAAGTATATTCGCCAGAGCTGGGAGACTCTAATAATCCAGCAATGTTTAAAAAGGTCGTTTTTCCCGAACCAGATGGGCCAACCAATGCAATAAAATCTCCCGATGCAACTTGTAAATTAAAAGGTTGTAATGCTTGAGTAACCACGGTGCTTTCTTCGTAATTTTTAGTAACACTGGAAAATTTAAGCATATACACTCACTACTTCACCACTAAATTTATACTATTCATTACGATAAAAAACCGACCCTCACAGGCCAAATAATGGGAGAGGCAGCAAAAAGAGCAGCCTGAACGGCAATGAATACGCTACTGCATAGCTAAAAATATAACACGGCAAAGGCTGTATGCAACCCGCTAAATTCATTAAAAAAATACTAAGAATACAGCAAAAAAGACTTGTTAGGGTATTTGCCCCTAACAAGTCCATTGGCATGGCTTAAGTATCGTAACCAAGGTTAGGTGACAACCAACGCTCAGCTTCTTCTATAGACATATCACTACGGCGAGCGTAGTCTTCAACTTGATCTTTTTGAATGGTAGCAACTGCAAAATACTTAGAGTCAGGATGCGAGAAGTACCAGCCGGAAACAGCTGCACCTGGCCACATTGCGTAAGAGCTCGTTAGCTTCATACCAATGCGGTTTTCAACATCTAACAACGACCAGATTTTTTTCTTCTCCGTGTGCTCAGGACATGCAGGGTAACCCGGTGCAGGTCTAATACCTTGGTAGTTTTCGCGAATAAGCTCTTCATTCGTTAATGACTCATCAGCAGCAAAACCCCAATACTCCTTACGAACTTGCTCGTGCAAGTACTCGGCAAAGGCTTCTGCGAGTCTATCTGCCACCGCCTTGACCATGATCTTATTGTAATCATCTTGCTGTGCGTCAAACGCATCCGCCAGATCATCCTCTTCAAGACCACCTGTGACTGCAAATGCGCCAAAATAGTCCTCAATACCCTTTGGAGCAACGTAGTCAGCTAAACAGTAATTTGGGAAATCTGTTTTTTCCGTTTGTTGACGTAACTGACACGATTTACCAATCACCTCTGTTCGAGATTCATCGGCATAAATTTCGATATCGTCGTCTACTCGGTTTGCAGGAAATAACCCTATTACACCAAGCGGTTGCAACTTACCTGTTTGCTCTAACTCATCGAGCATTGCATTGGCATCAGCAAATAGCTTTTTAGCCTCTTCACCAACTATTTCATCTTCTAATATACGCGGGTATTTCCCTGCCAAAGACCATGTCATGAAATAGGGAGTCCAATCTATATATTGACGCAATGTGGCGATACTAACGTCTTTAAACTCGGTAATTCCCAATTTCTTAGGTTTAGGCGGTGTGTAATTATCCCAGTCCAACTTAGTGGCATTGTCCCGAGCTCGGCCTAAAGTCACAGGCTTAGAACGCGGTTTTTTACGCGCTTGCTGTTCACGGACCTTCACGTATTCATTGGCTGTTTTTTCTAAAAAGACAGGCTTTTGCGTATCACTCAGCAAACTAGAAACGACGCCCACTGCACGACTGGCATTGTTAACGTAAATAACGCCTTTGTCGTACTGTGGTTCAATTTTCACCGCAGTGTGTGCTTTAGATGTGGTCGCCCCGCCAATTAAAAGCGGGATGTCAAAGCCTCGACGTGTCATTTCTTTTGCCACATGTACCATTTCATCTAGTGAAGGGGTAATAAGGCCGGACAGTCCAATGGCATCTGCTTTTTCATCGATGGCCGTTTGCAATATTTTTTCAGCGGGTACCATCACACCTAAATCAACTACTTCATAGTTGTTACACTGCAGCACAACACCCACGATGTTCTTACCAATATCATGTACATCGCCTTTCACAGTGGCCATGACTATTTTTCCGTTGCTCGCGCCTTCTTCCTTCTCTGCTTCGATAAATGGGTCAAGGTAAGCCACCGCGCGCTTCATTACACGGGCTGACTTGACCACCTGAGGCAAGAACATTTTACCGGCACCGAATAAATCACCGACTACATTCATGCCGTCCATCAGTGGCCCTTCAATAACCTGAATCGGCTTCTCAAAGCTTAAGCGGCACTCTTCGGTATCTTCATCGATATATTCTGTGATCCCCTTAACAAGGGCATGCTCTAGCCTTTTCGCAACTGGCCATGTACGCCACTCTAAGTCCTCTTTTTTCTCAGCTTGCGCCATACCTGAGTACTTAGGCGCGATATCAACTAAACGTTCGCCAGCGCCGGGGTCAGTATTGAGGATCACATCTTCAACTGCATTTCTCAATTCAAGTGGAATATCATCATACACAGCTAGTTGGCTGGCGTTGACGATTCCCATATCCATTCCCGCTTTGATGGCGTGGTATAAAAAGACTGAATGGATAGCTTCACGAACTGGGTTGTTGCCTCGGAAAGAAAACGACACATTTGAAACACCGCCAGATACCTTACAGTGCGGTAAGTTTTGCTTTATGCGGCGCGTGCCTTCAATGAATTCAACTGCATAGTTGTCATGCTCTTCAATACCTGTGGCAACAGCAAAAATATTCGGATCAAAAATAATGTCTTCTGGCGGGAAGCCAAGCTCATCAACAAGAATTTTGTAAGAGCGCTCACAGATTTCAAATTTACGATCTGCCGTTTCAGCCTGACCAACTTCGTCAAACGCCATAACGACAACAGCCGCACCAAAACGTTTTAAAATCTTGGCTTGGCGCACAAACGGCTCTCTACCCTCTTTTAGCGAGATAGAGTTTACAATGGCCTTGCCCTGAATACATTTCAGACCCGCAACGATGACATCCCATTTAGAGGAGTCAACCATGATAGGTACTTTTGAAATTTCAGGTTCAGAAGCAATGAGGTTCAAAAATTTCACCATCGCCATTTTTGAGTCCAACATGGCTTCATCCATGTTGATATCAATCACCTGAGCACCGCCTTCAACCTGCTCTCTGGCAACTTCAAGCGCGGTTTCGTAATCTTCTTCTAAAATGAGTCGTTTAAAGCGTGCTGAACCTGTGACATTGGTTCTTTCCCCAACGTTTGTAAATACAGCGGTAGATTGCGTCATAATGATACTTCCTAATTCAGATTACAGGCTTCAAGGCCTGATAAACGCATGCGTACTTCAAGCTCAGGAAGCTTACGCGGTAACACAGTATTCAAACCATCTGCAAAGGCTTTAATATGTTCAGGTGTCGTACCACAGCACCCGCCTACAATATTGATAAAGCCTTCTTTACCCCAGTCAACAATCTCTTTGCTCATATCATCAGCTTCTAAGTCATACTCACCAAACTCATTGGGTAAGCCCGCATTGGGGTGCACGGAAGTGAATGTTTCGCATACACGAGATAACTCTTCAACATAAGGGCGCAGTAGGTCGGGGCCCAACGCACAATTTAAACCAATAGAAATAGGCTTAATATGACGAATGGAGTTGTAAAATGCTTCTGTAGTTTGCCCTGATAAAGTGCGACCAGACGCGTCAGTGATAGTCCCTGAAATCATTACAGGTAAGCGAATGCCCGCTTGCTCAAATGCCTCTTCTACACCGTAAGCCGCCGCTTTTGCATTGAGTGTATCAAAAATCGTTTCTATCAAAATAAGATGCGCGCCGCCTTCAATTAAGGCAAGGGTTGATTCTATGTACGCTTCCACCAGCGCATCAAAGGTCACATTACGATAACCCGGATCATTTACATCTGGAGAAATAGAGCATGTTTTTGACGTCGGACCAAGTACACCACCCACATAACGTGGTTTGCTTGGATCTTTGGCGGTAAATTCATCACATACTTGACGCGCTAACTTTGCTGACTCGAAGTTTATTTCACGGCTTAAACTGGCCATGTCATAGTCTTCCATTGAAATGGTGGTCGAGTTAAACGTATTGGTTTCAATGATATCAGCACCCGCTTCAAGGTACTCTCGATGAATTTGCTTAATCACATCAGGCTGGGTCAAACTTAACAAGTCATTGTTGCCTTTGATCAACACATGCCAATCTTTAAAGCGCTCTCCACGGTAGTCTTCTTCCTCAAACTTATGTTTTTGGATCATGGTTCCCATTGCACCGTCTAAAATAACGATGCGCTCTTGCATCGTCTTTTTCAGCGCTTCAGATATGGCTTGGCCATCGATAGGCTCAAATGGCACACTGTTATTCGGCATAATTGTTAGTCCTTACGTCTTGGCTAACGAGATTAATATCGTACGGAGTTGTTTGGTAAACATAATAGTTTAACCAATTTGAAAATAATAAAAAGGCGTGGCTTTGCCAGGTTTTTGATGGCTTAACACCCGAGTCATTGTTTGGGAAGTAGTTGTCAGGCATAGGGGCATCAGGTCCATTTTGCAGATCTCGTAAGTACTCTTTTTGCAATGTATCAGCATCATATTCTGGATGTCCCGTAATATACACTTGGCTCCCTGTATTATTCTTAAGTAGATAGGCACCGACTTGTTCAGAGCCTGCCAATACAACTAAGTCTTCTTTGCGATTGATTTTCTCAATATCAATATGACCATAGCGGGAATGAGGCACTAAAAACTCATCGTCAAAACCTCGTGTTAGTGCACCGTGATCAAAATAAACTCGGTGTTTAAATACGCCACAAAGTTTTTGCTCTTTTAATTCACGCTTCAATCCATGATGGTGATATAAGCCAGCATGAGCAGCCCAACAGGAGAATAGCGTTGAAGTAACATGATGCTCGGCCCAGTCAAAAAATGCTTGTAGCTCTTGCCAATAGATCACATCTGAATACTCTAAATGTGCCAAAGGTGCGCCTGTGACAATCAAAGCATCGTAGTTTTCCTCTTTTACCTCTGAGAAGTAACGATAAAACATATTCAAATGTTGTTCTGAGTTTTCTGAACTGCGATGAGTATCCAACCTAAGCAAATCCACATTTACTTGCAACGGCGTATTTGCCAATAAACGAATAAATTGAACCTCTGTCTCTACCTTATTTGGCATTAAGTTCAAGATTGCCAATCGCATAGGACGGATCTCTTGAGACATCGCGCGACTTTTTGGCATCACAAATACATTTTCGTGACGCAACCTCGCAATGGCGGGTAATTCGTCTTTAACAGTGATCGGCATGAGATCCTCCCCAGAATAGACAAAAACTAACTGCAATATATTGACTGACATTATGAACGAA
This sequence comes from Pseudoalteromonas sp. Of7M-16, assembly GCF_022347805.1. Classification (NCBI taxonomy): domain Bacteria; kingdom Pseudomonadati; phylum Pseudomonadota; class Gammaproteobacteria; order Alteromonadales; family Pseudoalteromonadaceae; genus Pseudoalteromonas; species Pseudoalteromonas sp. Of7M-16. Next base: position 225,269 of record NZ_JAKRFY010000008.1, read on the forward strand.
CGCCATAAAATATCAACTTCTAGATGTTCAGACGTCCAAATTAAACAATACCAAAATAAACCGTAGGCAAAAACGAATAGGCAAGTCTCTATCACTTAAAACAGTCTCGATACTGTCAAAAATAAAAATTAGGAAGGGAAAATTGAAGACAAAATAAGGCAGGAAACTCAGTGAGTTGAGTGAGTTTACTCATTACACATGTGACGTTTATATTTGGATGGAGTTAAAGGGTTAAAGGATAAAGGGTTAAAGGATAAAGGGTTAAAGGATAAAAGGTTAAAGGATAAAAGGTGAAAGGATAAAAGGTGAAAGGATAAAAGGTGAAAGGATAAAAGGTGAAAGGATAAAAGGTGAAAGGATAAAAGGTGAAAGGATAATAAAGGGTGCCAAAGCAAATAGCACCCTGTCATGCAAGTAGATGATTAACCGAAATAGCCGTACCCTAATACGACACTTACTATCAGCCCTGCAGAAGCAAAAATCCCATATTCAATACTCACTTTTAGACGTTGCTCTCCGACAAACAGCTTTGACTCAGTCATAGCCATGATCAAACAAGAGATAAACATACAAAAGCTCAAAAGAATTAAATTAATTTGAATCGCATCTAGGATCATTATGTTCTCCAACAAATGGCCACAGGCCGATTTAAGCACACGACTATTTCAACACAACAGAGTGTAGCAAAATAAGTTCTAAACTTTCAATAAAAACTGAAAGTTTATTTTTAAAGTTGGTGAATTACGTGAGGAGGGAACAATCACGGTCACTATTAAGCTCAATTACATTGCATAAATTCACAAAATAATTACAGTACTGCCAGATTAGATTACTAAATAACAAAGATGATTGTGGGTATAGGAGAGATTGCTGCGTTTTGTGCAGCTGCAGTATGGGCATTTTCAACCCTTTTATATAAACGTTTTAGCCATCATTTAAACCCTTTAGAGCTCAATGTCGCTAAGGGGGTAATAGCCTCTGCACTGATGGGGGCCGTATTGCTTTTCACTTGGGACAGCCAATTGCCCTCTAGTTATATAAGTTGGGGGTGGTTAATTGCCAGCGGCATTGTCGGTATTGCAATTGGAGATAGTGCCTACTTCGCTGCCCTGCGCAATATTGGCCCAGCCCGAACACTGGTGATCGAATCTCTAGCACCTGCCATTGCCGGATTATTGAATATCGCACTGCTAAGCGTATATCTATCTGCCACTGCTTGGCTCGGTATTGTGGTTACGACCATAGGGGTCGTTATTGCAGTCAAGCCCAGTCAAAAACTGCCTAAACTAGATAAAGAGACTTACCGTAAAGGCGTATTATTTGCGCTCGGTGCCGCAACATGCCAAGCCGCTGGGATGGTTCTTTCAAAAGGTGCGCTAAATAATGATGGCATCAGCAGTTTGTGGGCAGCCATGATACGCCTTGCTGCGGGCACGCTCGTGGTGGCAATGATAGTTGCGACAATAAAACACAGCAGCTTAACTCGCGCCATTACGCTCAAAGGGATTGAGGGCAAAGCTTGGTTATTTGCGGCGGTTTTCTTTGGCACCTTCATCGGTTTATGGTTACAACTTATCTCTGTCAACAATACCGATCCTGCGGTAGCACAAACAATTTTTTCAGCCGCGCCATTAATGGTTATGACAATGAGCTTGATCAGAAAAGAGCATGTGACACGCGCTATGCTATTGGGTGGGGTAACAGCTTTGGTAGGGATAGTTTTACTCTTAAAAGGGTAATTATAATTGGAAAGAGGTCGTCTCAACCTGTTTATGCATAGAGCAATGCACGTGAGCAAACAAGTGAGACGACCTTGGAGGTAGGGGGTTTGGAAGGAAAAGCACCGCATGATCAGCAGTGCGGTATGAAATATTTAATATTTATAAGGTGAAAAATAATTATTCTGTCAGCGTTTCGCAGCTTAAGTAAGACAAGAAACCATGACCATTAATTACATGTCGCACTTCTTTGACAAACCAACGCTTATCTAATGCGCTTTGAGTCCCTTGCACTTCAACAACAGCGCCCGCCATAATGTCTGGATTACCGTAAACCACCATATCTGCACTGACATGCGCCCGTGTAAGTTGCGCCAATTTGCTGTCTGCGGCATGCTGCGCACTTGCTTCATCGGCGTACGTATACGGTAACGTTAAGCTCGGCGTGCCACCGCCAGCAGAGACTGTTTGCAACTGTGCAATACCTAGATCGTGATACTTAGCCACGACCTCTTTAGTCAATCGATAGTGCAAGGTGTTGAACTTCCAATCAATGATCCACTTTGGTTCAAGCGTGACCTGTGGTAAAGGCTGGCCAGACAAAGAACGACCTGTGCCTTTTTTCATGAAAATAAGGTTGTCATTGATAATTTTCATTACCGCATCGTGCTGCTGTGCAAGCTTACTCATCAGCTGCATGTCACTTTCACTTTGCTCGATTTGCGGTAACGTAATGCTATCTAACGCAGGGGCAATTCGAGGGGTCAACCCGTACTCCTGGGCAATATCAGAAATAACACTGCCAAGTGTGAGCGGGCTTTCAGGGTCACTGGGCCAAGATTTGAGTTTGGCTGCTTTTAAATTTTGATCCCATAGGACCTTATTTCCAACCAATTCAAGCGCCCTCACCGGCCCTGTGATCTGATACTCTCCAACTTGAAATTCACCCATCTCGACACTGGGCGCTTTGCTATCTTCCGTTCCCTGCTTATAACCCATTGCTATCTCCAACTTATCCGTTGGCTGTGGCAATTTGATCGGCGCTTTTTCTAAGTTATCAAACTTAACAACACACATATCGCTTAACAAACCAGTGCGTAAGGTCACGCTCACTTCGGCGATTCTATCTCGTAGCTGTTCAGCGACTTCGTTGCCATTGGCTTTCACTGAATATTGCGGCTGTAATTCCATGACCCTCTACTCCCAGATATTAATCTCTCGCTGCACTTTGGGCTTAGGCACATCAGGTAATACAATCTTGATGTTTTCCGGATAAATCGGTCCCAAATCAGCTAGGCCATAGTTTGCTTCCAGCACACGCTCTACCATGCCCGCACTGCGTCCATAGTGTCGAAAACAGATGAGATCGAGACAGTCTCCATCCCGGGTTATGTAGCTCACAGCACTCATGATGATGCTCCTTCATTACCATCGTAACGAGACAATCGCATACTAAATTGAATTTCTCTTGGAATACCATCATTCAAAAACAAGGTACGGGTTTCATTAATGGATTTAATAACCCACTTGCCAAGAACTCGGCCTACACTCGGGCTAGATTTGCCGCTTTCTTCAACGTAAGTCAAAGTTAAAGGCACACCTTGAGTCGCTTCATCTCGCATAAAATCAAGTTGCTTTAAACCATTTTCAACCAATTGTGGGAAAATTGTCCCCTCTAACTCTAAGGTTTGTTCACCAACACCAATAAACTGCTTAACCGGACTATTTTTGTCGGTTTGTGATTCAAGATCTTTCCAGCGATATTCAGTATTAAACTGTAGTTTTTGAAATGCCGCTGTACTGACAGAAAACTTGTATTCACCCAGCTGCATCATGTAGTTGGCATGATTGATCTTTGCCATCGAAAGTCCTCTTAAAAAAGCTTAAGGGGATGACCCCTTAAGCTACCTCGTTGTAATACCGAGCGCGGTAATCGCGCATCGCCTGTTGCTGTTGCTGCTCTAAAACTTGCTTGACTTGTAACGCAATCTCGTGAGCTTGCTGTTCACTTTGCGCATTCACCGTGATATTCGCATTAACAGTAATATTGCCCGCCACTTCCTGAGTATGCATATCACTGCTTATTTGCGATTGAGATGTACTCGGTTCGGCAAGTGCATTTGGTGTTGGCGTCGATAACTGCCCTTTTGCTTTTGACGCCTCTGATTGCTCAGGCTTATCACTGCCAAATAGGCTGGCGAAGAAGTCTCCTCCTACTTGAGACATCACAGCATTAGTCAAGTAACCCGCCACCGGGGCAAGGAACTTGCCATATTTGGGAATTTTCCCAACTAGGTGTGAAACGCCTTCAGAGCTCAATGCTCCTGTCAGTGTGCCACCAATCGTTTGTGCCTTTTCCTGTGTCGATAACTCATCATTTGCCGCCGCTTGATAGATGGTGTGGCCATTTAACGCGTGGCCAAGTAACTGGCCTTGCTGCGATGCTTTGTGCCACTTTCCAGCTTGCTTGCCTGAAGCCTGCTCAACCGCCGCCATCGTGCCCATCACCATATTGGCTTCGTTGATAACATTATCTTTGACAAACTGAAGAGGTGTCTGTGCATGACTCGATGCAGCTTGCGATGCCGAGTTGCTTGCTTCACTAAATTGAACTTCCGCTTGGCCCTGCGCTAAGGTGTTGGATACACTTGCTGTTTTTTCAGCTTTTTCAGTGTTTTCTTTTGGCTCATCGTCAAAGAACCAACCGCCAAGGGTATCGCCTAGGAACGAACCAACAGATTCGCCACCAAATGCGCCAATTGCACCGCCGACAATACCACCGATCGCAGTCCCTACTACGGGAATAACGGAGCCTATTGCAGCGCCTGCCGCGGCACCTGCCATCGCACCGCCCATACCACCTACAGCACCACCGACTCGGCTGGTTTTTTCCTGCTTGCTCAGTGAGTCGTCGCTCAAAGCTGAGTAGGCATCCAACGCCCCCATCGCCACCGTTAAAGGCGTGGCCAATTTACCTAAATATTTACCAGGTCCTTTTGTTAAGGTAGATAATGCACCACCTTTCTTACCAAAAAACTGGCCTAACTTAGAAAACATAGGATCATTTGCTGCTGGCGCTTTAAATGATTTAGGTGCTTTCACTTTGGGGCGCTTTGCAGGTTTTGCCTTACCGCCATCCAGCACCTTTAAAGCAGGCTTAGCTGGTTTTTTAGGTTTATGTTTTGTCTCTTTTGAAGTCTCATTCAACTTGGCAGCTTTGCGCTGTGCTGCTTCATCATTCGCTACACTTTTCGCTTTAGACTTGTTGCGCTTAGCTGGCTTTTTGCGTCGCTTCTTCGACTTTTTCTTTGCTTTTTTGGATTTTTCCTCTCGCTCATCTTCACCGTCAAATAACGAGTTTAAGCCGAGGTCACCCAAGCCAAATTCCGCCAAGAGGTCTGGTACAGCCCCCGTTAATGACGACAAATCACCATTTAAAATGCCTTTAAAGTCGAGCTTTTCAATCAGAGCTGAGTGCTTAGTGAAAAGGCTCGCCGCGTCCTGTAAACCAAATGCGTTTAATAATTCAGGAGCTTGCTGCATCAAAGAGCTCAAGTCGCCCTCTAAAATGGCCTTGGTATCGAGCTTTTGCAGTGCCGGTAAGGCCGCATCTAGCGTGGCACTCACCTCATCCAAACCCGCCGCTTTTAACAGTCCTGGTGCTGCCGACATCAAGCTCGATACATCGCCACTGGCAATGCCTTTTAAATCCAGCTGTTGCAGTGCCGGTAGCGCGGCCGTAAGTGTTTCCGAGGCTTCACCTAATCCTGCTGCTTTTAAAAGCCCAGGCGCCGCCGACATCAAGCTTGATACATCACCACCAGCAATCCCCTTTAAATCTAGCTGTTGCAGCGCTGGCAGAGCAGCCCCAAGTGTTTCAGAGGCCTCATTTAAGCCAACCGACGCAAGCAAATCAGGCGCCGCCGACATCAAGCTTGATACATCACCGCTGGCAATACCTTTTAAGTCAAGCTGCTGTAGCGCTGGCAATGCAGCCCCAAGTGTTTCAGAGGCCTCATTTAATCCAACCGACGCCAATAAATCAGGCGCCGCCGACATTAAACTCGAAATGTCTCCACCTGCAATGCCTTTTAGATCTAGCTGCTGTAATGCAGGCATGGCTGCACTTAAAGTATTGGAAACCTGTTCAAACCCTGCTGATTTAAGTAGTTCAGGCGCGATACTAACAACCTGACTTAAATCACCGTCAATCACACTTGCAAGATCTAGCTGTGACAACGCGGGAATATGCTGAGCCAATGATTGTTGAACAGCAGATAAATCTATTGCTTTGAGAAGTTCAGGCGCCGCACTTTGCAAACTACTTAAATCACCTTGCATTACTGCCGCAATGTCCACTTGTTCTAGGGCAGGTAATGCTTGCTCTATAGCTTGTGCAGCACTGGACATGTCTAGCGCTTTGAATACTTCTGGCGTTGCATCAACTATGCTCGAGAGATCGCCATTGAGAAGCTCTTTAACATTAAGCGCTTCAACGACCGGCAGTGCGCCTTCCAGTGTTTTTGCAGCCTCAGACAAATCAAAAGCATTTAACAACTCAGGCGCTGCGCTGGCTAAGCTTGTAATATCTCCCTCAAAAACATCTTTGAAGTTAACCGATGATATTGCAGGCAGTGATTGCTTAACCACGTCACTGGCTTTATCAAAACCAAATGTTTCAAGTACCTGTGGCGCACTTTGGATCAACGCCTGAAGATCTTCGTTGAAAGTATCACTACGAGTACCTTGTGCAATTCCCTGCGTAGCACTGATGATATCGCCGCTCATTTGTGCAATACCAAGCGCATCAACCATGACAGGCGCCGCTTGACGCAATGTATCGAGTTGTAACTCTAACGTGTTTTGAGCATCAGTACTTTTAACTTGCGCACTCGCCGTTGCTAAAGACTCGCTCAACGCATTGATGGGTAAACCATCGTAAAGCTGTGGCAGTGCCACCTGTAACTGCGCCAACTCATTGCTTGCAGCCGTTTGTAATTGCTGAAAATCTAGCGCCGACACTTGCTGTGCAAGCGATTTAATTGCACCGCTTAAGCCAGTCCCATCACCAATTTTTGCATCAACTTGTGCTTTTAAAGTTTCAGCTTGTTGCTCACTTTGAGCCGCTTGGAGCATTTGAGCACTGTGTGCTACCGCTCGATTAGATTTGGACTGCACAGTAGAAAACTGAGTTAAATGGCTTGAAATAATTTTGCTGGAATTGCCCAGCAATTCATTGACATTCACATTTGCTAACTGCCCTATCACAGCTTGTAATGAGCTGGTATCGAGCGGCTTTTTAGCTTTCACCAAGTTAGCAAGCATACTGCCTAATTGAACATTCGGATCAACCTGATCCTGCTTAGGTAGGCGGTACTTTACTTTGTTCTTTGAACGGCCTTTGGCAGACAATTCTTGATGTTTCATAATAATACCTAGGAAGAGAGATAAGCGGGAATGTATTGATTGCACATTGCAACGAACGGCAACGCGCCAAGGTTGATAGCTCAAGACCCTAAAACTGCGCTTAAGTCCTTGAGCTATCAAACTTGCGCTGGTGAAAAAAAGGCGGGTTACCCCGCCTCTGTTGCTTCTTTATAATCAACCGCTGCTTCAAACCACTCAATAAGTTCGTCTTCGGTCAGCGCGTTGAGTTCTTGCAAGCCCCACCCTGTGTACTTAGCCAGGGCAATCACCATTGCTTTTAGACGCTTGGGCGGGATACGAGAAAAGCCTGGAGTGCCTCACGCAACTTAACAAAGTCGCTCCAGTCTAACTCTTCGATAATATCGGGAGACACTTCACACAAATGTGAGAAGTAACGGATTTCGCTCTCAGATTCGCTAATATCCGCTTTATCAACCATTAACCGATCGCGCACTTTAGGTCGTCTCATTTTTAGTTCTGCATACTCATGCCCATCGACCGTAATAGGGAAAGTCAGTTTAATGATTTCAGTCATAGATTAAGCTCCGATTGTCTTGCGTAGGTTCGCCATGTGGTCAACACCCGCGATTTCGCGGATATCGTTGTACAGGTCGATGTTATAGATAACTTCGTTGTTCACTTCTAGCTTGTACTTTTGAACAGCGTATTGCAGTGTCATTTTCGCTTCTTCGCCATCTTTCCAGCTGCCCATGTCTACTTCTTTAAAGAAGCCATGTAATGTGACAACAACAGGCTCAGGTGCAGCACCTTGCTTCTGGATTGCGCCACGTGCAGTTAAGTTGATTGTTCTGCCAGTACCGCCCCAATCACCTAGCAGCTTAAGTACATCTGCGTTGTACTCAAGTAAGGTGATTGAACCTTCAAGCTTTTCAAGTTGACCAACATCTAGCTCAATTGGAGCTTGGAAACCAGAAGTTACTTCGCGAGTTTTCACTGTTACTTTCGGTAGTGAGATCTCATCTGCAATGCCAAGGTAACCCTTACCATCTACAAACAGCTTTGATTTTTTTAGGATTTTAGGAGACATTGCCATTATACGATTTCCTCTAAGTAGTTGTTAGTTAGAATGCTCTTGAACGTGATGTGCTCAGCAGGCGTCGGTGGTGTGAAGTCGAAGCTGAAGTACACTTTACCTGCTTGGATATTTTCAGGTGTGTTAAGGTCTTCATCAGCCCAGATTTGGCCACCTAAAATAGCACCTTGTGCTTTTAAGCTATCAAGGTAAGCCTGTACGCTTTCAGTCACGTCTTTGATGTAAGTTGATGTGATGTTGCGGTCAACTGCCCACATATGCGCACGAAGTAGAGAATCGTTGATCATATCCGCAGTACGAACTACCGAAAGGAATGCCCACTTAGGGTCTGTCGCACAAGTACGGTTACCCCATAGCTTGAAGCCATTTTGACGGATGATTGTAGACACTTCTTTTTCATTCAGTAAGTTTGCACGCGCATTCTTATCACCTAGCTGGAAGTCAACTGGACGAGCGGTACCAACAATGCCATTCATAGCAGTGTTACTTGGGCTCCACCAGAAACCACGGTCATTGTCTGACTTAGCAATCATACCCGCGACACGTGCACTAGCAGGCTCATTTACAACTGCACCTTCTTTGAATACTTTCACCTGTGGGTCAACCACATATACACGACGAGATGAACAATCACCACGATATGCAATCGCGTCTGCATCATTTGTGTTTGGACCGTCAGCAATGATCACAGCGCGAAGACGCTCTGCAATACCAACAAGCTCAGCAACAACTGGGTTAGCTGCGCCAGACGGGCGTTGGTGAGTGAATCCTGGAGCTACAAGGATACGAGGTGTTACGCCTAATACTGACTCAGCGCCTAAGAATGCATACGCACCTTCATAGCTACCGTCAGCAGCAACACCACCTTGAATGTTGGTCATCACAGCACTCTCATCAGCACCGTCGACACGCACAACAACCACAACTGCGCCCGCTTGGTCAAATACACCATCAATCGCAGCAGGAAGAGTACCTTGCTCACCTAACAACGCAGCTTCCGCACGTTTACCAGCAATTAAAACCGGTGTGTTAAGAGGAAACTTTTCAGCATCTGCTTGTGGAGCAGTACCAATCAGACCGATTACTGAGCTTTTTACTGTTTTAATTGGGCGCGTACCAGACTGCGCCTCGATGACTTCTACACCGTGTAGAAATTGCGACATAGATATCTCCTTTAAAGGTATGTCAATTAGCTAATAAAAAAGCCATGCAAACTGACTTGAAGGTTCAAGCAGATTGACATGGCTTAAGTTGATTAGTTATCTGTACGAATAAGTACAGAAGGAAGTTAATAATGAGAAGTTGACTGATATATCAACCAAGATAAATTAGAGTAAGATCCCTTCAATAGTGACCGGCTCGTTGTTAATGAGGTAAAGACCTTCAATAGTAATATCGACTTTACCTTCCCCCGCAGGGTGAACGGCCACTCCTTCAAGGCGAAAGCGCGGCTCCCACCTATCTAACGCGTTGGCAATTGACATCGTAATGTCGCCAACAAGATTATGAGAAAATGGCCTATCGACGAGTTCAAATAACCCGCAGCCATAATCACGGCGCATAACGCGGCTACCAAGTGGCGTTGTGACAATATCGCGAATACTCTGTTTTAAGTGTTCAACGCCACCTAATGGCTTTCCCGTTTTTGCGTTCATTCCTATCATGGTTTATCCCCCTATGGTAAAACTGCCAACACCAACGGCGATTTTGCCACCACAGTTGGTAGGATCACCAAGTCTGGCAACCGGTTTTCCTGCTATTGTAAAAGTGGATGCGCCCGCAGCAACGACCATTCCAGAATGTTTAACTTTAGGGTCAGCGATAAGTACGTGGTCGCTAATACTGTCACCGACTCTTAAAGCGGCAATTCCACCAACTGTAAACGAAGTTTGAGACGCAGAAATAGTGCCCGGGGCAAATCCCACGTGGACATCTGTGATCGCACCATCTACTGAAATAGCTGGCATCGGTTACTCCTGTGCACTAATATTTGCGCCGTTAAGTTTTAAAGTTGCTGATGCGAGTACTTCAACATTACTGCCCGTTGAAGTGACAGATACCGAATCACCTGTCAGACTTAAAGCGCCCGATGCAGTGATATCAATATTTGCGCCACCGCTTACGGAAACATTGTCCCCAACAGTAACATCCGCCGTTCCAGTCACATCGACCTGAGCAGCACCACCAATTTCTACCGTCGCGTTATTACCAATTACGACATTTGCGTCGTTGCCAACTGTGACATTGGTATCGTTATGACATTCCACATTAATATCCCCACCACAATAAATGTTTATCTTGGCGAGAGGATCTGCCTGCGGAATAAAAATATCGTATGCATGGTTTTCTCGGTCGTACTGAACAATCGCACCATCTTGATAGTGCGTGCGTTGAACATGTTCACGGGCTTGTGGCGCAATGGCCGGCAAAGCTTGAACGAGAGCGCCACCCGCACTGGTCGCATCGACAACATGGTTCATTTTGTAGTGAGGCTGTTCATGAGCATTCGCGTATAAACTACCAAGCACTATACCTTGTGCCATATCGCCACTTGGAGCCAATACCAATACTTGCTCACCCACTTCAGGGGCTTGCCAAGTCATATCTTGCGCAGCTTGATGAGTGAGCCAGGGCAATTTGGCCGTGAGCCACTCTCCAATACGCACCTTGACCCGAGCCAATTCATAATCAACCTCTTCAACCGTACCGATTGAAATTAACTTGGCAAAGCGATGCTGCATGTCAGATGCAGCCAACTCAGACTGCTGTTGATTAGCTAACATAAATGCTCCTAAGTGGTCGTAGGTACTTTGTTTATCAGTTTGTACTCACCGCCTTTAGGGCCCAGGTACACTTCCGTGATCTCAGGACCAGCAGGCTCATCAGGGAATTCAACTTGATAATAAAAGTCCCAAAAAAGCTGCGCTTTTGCCAAAGTTGAATTAACTTGGTAACTAAAGCTCATATCACTTTTTTGCGCGATAAAATGTTGCCAATGGATGGGCATTTCGTCCGCCATCACAAGTGCCTCACTGTGGGTTATCAGCTGGTCAAGTCGTTGCAACAGCGTCGCGTTGTCGGCGTCTTCCAACTCTATGTCTAGCTGCAACTGCAGCACTCTTCTGTCGAGTGAATTTGGACTGAGGTTTTTGTTATACGACGGTCCATAAGTGACACCTTTGTCGGCGCCTTTTGCCTGCAGTTCACTGGCTTGACGTTCGCCGAGCAGCTTGACTGTCAGTTGGGCTTGCTGCGTCAGATCTGGGTAGGGCTGTGTGGCTTTTAATAGCCCCACTTGTGCCACCCCTTGAAGTCCAGATGATAAGCGTTCAAGCACCTTATTGATTAAGGTACATCTTTGCATGAGGTTTATTACTCTTTGAAGTTAATACTGGTGATGGATGTGACTCGAAGGAAAAGGCGAGTCGAGATGGACGAAATGCCCAAATACGTTAAGCTGGAAATGGAAAGCGCGCTTTAATATTTGCCACACACGCAAACCAAGCTTGCTTACTTTCTTCCGTTTGATCATATTGCCACTCCATATACAGAGGATCTGACTCAGCGGTATACGCAATACGTCGAGCTTCTAACGCCTCGTCACGGGAGTAGATAAAAGTTAACTCACCAATTGGAATATCAATTTCATTTTGCTCAAGAAAATGGGCAATTTGCGCAGCACTCAAAACCTCTCCTATGGAAGCTATGAGCGCATCATTATGTTTTATTTGCATCGTGTTTCATCCCCAAAGCCATATTATTGTTGAGTACTAAGTTGCGCTGTGGCAACGGACACATCAGAAGGCTTGGCAAACTCTGGGTAAACGCCCCAACCTGCTTTGTCAAAATCAACAAAGCCGCTAACTGTGCCAAATAAACAAATTAACGCCTCGCCCTCTTCGAGCGTCGACGCGGATAGCCCAAGCTTAGTGTGCGGCCCGTAAAAAGACTTGGCCGGGCTGTCTGCTTTTTGATGATAACCAAGCAATTGCCATCCATTACTATAGTCTTTCACCGCTTGCATTGATCCCTCAACACTGCCTGACAGCAATTTGAAATAACAGCCTGTAGACAGCGCGCCTTGCTGGGAACCTGTCCAATAGTTGTTATCTATGCGCGCCGGATGAGCGGCAGTATTTCGTTTCCACTTTAAACGTAAGATATGAAATGGTGTGTTGACATAACCGTTGTACACATTGGAGCGAAAGTCTTGTGCAACGCCTCTACCAGTATGATCTGTGTCGTTGGCAGCTGCTGCATAGATAGTTGCTTCTTTGATCACCTCAAATCGCTCAAGTCCAATGGTCGTAAAGCCTTTAATCGCCGTGCCATTGTCATTGGGTTCCATCTTTTGATTTTTACTCAATAAGACATGGGACAGTTCAGCACGCGCCCCCACCATATAGTTATCAAACTTGTTTTCAGCATTCGTTAGCGCATCATTTATTGCACCAATTTGATTATTGACTGTGTCACATAATGCATTGGCTCTAGCAGCTACGTTAGTAAGACGCTCAGTGATTGATAGGTTATCATTTGACATACTTATTGCCCTCAACCTATTTTAGCAATGGCGATTGAATTTGACTTCTGGCAAATTCGCGCTGTTTTTTGATTTCTTCAGGCATGGCAATACCAGTCTCAGACTCTCTGATCACATACCAATCTGTATCTTTCAAAAAAGCTCTTAAGTCGACGTCAATATCAAATTGACTACGCACTCCACCAAGCTCATCTTCTTGATTAATAATTTGCTCTAACATTTATTGCTCCCTCTCAAAAACTGGTCTTTCGAAATAACCCCAACGTCCCTCTGGCACTTTCCCTAACACGACACCAGGCAGTGCTATTAAGCAACTGGCGCCTTTACTTAGATAAAAGTGAGGACCAAAGTTGTAATATGCTCCACCAGATAAAACTGAGCCCGTATACATTCTCTCGTGCCATGTATTGTCGTTTGGCAACCTTGTACTGTCATCGCTCTGAGGGTATCCCATATGAACCTCTCCCTGCTCGACTTTTACCCAAGCCCCAAATGTAAATATGCCACTTTGTGGCAAAGCGCCTTGATAGATCGAATATGCGTTATTGATATGTGTTGGATAATCTGCAACATCCTTCGCTGTCAATCTGATAATTGCAAAATCTGGCTGGTTGTGCTTCGGGATAGTGTGATGAACTTCCGACCACATTTTTTGGATTTCCGGGTTCTTTTGGTCTGGCTCTACACCATGCTGAGTGTATGCAACAATTTCACAGTCATATTGTCCTGCTCTGTTACCAAACCCATTTGGTGTGCCTTTAGTTCCGGGCGTTAACACGCCATTGATTTTTAACTCTTGGTTTTTCGTCACTCTAAAAAAAGGGATCTCTGAACGAAAACCATTGTCTACAAGTGTATCAATTTTTGCTTTTGACTCAGCTACTGCTGCGTTTGTGAGCGCCGTCAACTCTGCCGTTTTAGCTGCCATTTTTTGCTTTTCAGCAGTCAAAGTGGAATTGATTACTGATAACTGCTCATCAACAGTATTACAAAGTTCGTTCGCTCTTGTCGCGACATTCGCTAAACTTTCAGTGATGGTAGTATGTTCGTTTGACATATATTTTCCTAATTAATCTATTGAAGCTTTTCCAGTGCAGCCAAGCGTAACTCTTGTTTTAACTGTCGATGCATGGTATCCAATTGCACCAAGGTTAAATCCGCTAATTCGTTATCAATCAACATGTTGAGATTATCGATACCAGGCTTTATCTCAACGCTGTCCGACGGCAATTGCGCAAGGCTCAGCGTCACGCTCTGGAGAATCTTTACATCCGGTGTGCGATAGCCAAGTGTTCGATTTGGTTCGGAGTACACACCTAAAAGGATCAGGTTGTTATCACTACCAGCAGGTTCATCAATTTGAATATAAACGCCTACTTCGCGAATCGCATACTCAGGCGCTGATGTCGTTTTGTCGAACAACGCGACAACGGTGACCTGGTGGTTTTCACCCACCTCATAGTTGTCTTCACGTATCTGTTGTAACTCTCGAAGGTTTTGCAAACTCGTTTGGGTTTGCGAAGGTGTATAGCTTGCATCGCCAAAAGCCATGTGACTTATTTGTGCTTTTTTTCCATTGGCTTTAGCAGCCAACAAAGCATCTAACCCCACCTGGGTAAACTGCAGCGTTAATGCCGACATTAAGCGGCTCCTTGTAAGTTAAAATGTTGATAAATAATCTGCCAAGTTGCACTCACTGCAAACTCATTCCCAGTGCCACGACTTGGCAGAACTCCCTGACCTTTTGGGGCGTTATGTATTGATAGATAGCTTGCAGACAGTCCACAAGCACCGTAACTATCGGCAAGTTTTGCAGGTTTTAAGCCACTACCAGCCATCGTAAAATGCTGTGTTTTCCTACTCATCGTTGCACCGGATAACCGCGTAATACCCTTATTTGATGGTGGTTTAATACCCACGCCAGCTATTGAAAAATGCGATGATTGATGTGCTTTCGCCGTCCCTACACAGCCTAAATTCATTTCGATTTTAGATGGCTTTACTCCCAGCCCCACAGGCGCATCAAAGCGCTGGACAATAGCGGGCGCTTTAACACCAGCAGCGCCAATTCGCTCTTCAAATGCCAAACCTAACTGCACATCGACATGTATCGACCCGCGTTTTACAGACTCGATTATACGGCGTACCCGCTTTAACATTTGAGGGGTCAGCATTCCTTGCTGCTGCTCGTCCAAATTACTGTTGATCAGCGCCCATACTTGCACTGTGCCGCGAGGTAACTCTTCTGAGTTATCTCCTTGCCACCATTCTTTGATTTCTGTTTTAATATTTAAGCTATCAAGTGCTTTTTGCAGTGCATAAGGTGTACCTTTAACCTGATGTACTGAAAATGCGTCCTCGATAACCTGGCGTTTTACCGCCTCACTCCAAGCTTCATCCCATTCATCCACGGAAACAGACCAAGCTAACCACGGCAGTAAAGCCTCTGGACATAAAAACGGGTTCCACAAACTGGCCATTAGCAAGCGACTATCATTTAGCACGCAGGCAGATTTCACTTGCGCACGCTTTACAGAGTCTGATGCTTCTTCGCGCCACTGGGCTATGTCTAGTTGAATTGCAAACTCTCGAAGCTGAGCTTGATTGCAAAATTCAGGATGGTCCAATAAAACCAAGAGTTGCAATGTTGTGCATTGCATTAATCGCTCTCGATCTGCCAACACATCACTTGGTTGTTGTTGACACAACTTGGCCAGCCAGACTAACTGTGCATCGCTTCTCGTAGAGAGTTGTAATAACGATAAAAGTAAATTGCGCACCACTTGACCAGACGAATACTGGGCACCAAGTGCATGTAATAGTTCACTCGCATTACGTGGCAGCAACTTATTCATAGAGGTTTTCCATATTGACAGTGATCGACTCACAAAATGGTGCCTCAGTCGCTAAGGTCACAATATCCTCAACCGGGCTAAGTAACCTGACATCCTCCACTCCTGATTGGTGCAGTGCAGCGTATATCCCGGCGCGCGTGACTTTTTTTCCTAAGTATTGCCGGGAGTGACAATACGCTTCTACGGCCTGTTTGGCGGTTGCCAGCAAGGTTTGCCCCGATGGCCCATGCAAAATAGATAGCTCAGCATTAACCGTAAAAGACTTTATTTTTGCGCTGTGCACAGTCACACGATCTCCCAAAGGACGCACTTTGGATGCGGCCTCATTCACAGAAGATTGCGCGCTTCCTTGCGCCGCAAAATAATGTTCAACCTTGCTAATTAAGTCACTCTCAGGCAAACCATTGTTTGCGTGACTTAAAATCGTCAGTTCAATGTCACAAGGCGCAGGGCTTTGCACTGCCACATCCTTGATAAGCGCATCACAAGACATGGTGTGATAGATATAAGACTCACGGCTTCCCGCAGTATTAAGTCCATCAAATGCCAATTGAATACGCTGTCTAAATGCTGTGTCTGATTCATCGGGGGAAGATTTTCGTGCAAGGTTATACCTCGCCGCGATCGCATCTAAGTCATGACCTTGCGCAGATGCCAACATATTTCCTTTCACGGCATCATTGAGCACCTGCTTTTGCAATAACTGTTGGTACGCAAGCGTTTGCAGTAATATCGCAACGGGCTCACTTTCTAGTGACAACGCAGATTCAAACTGTGGGTTTTGCAGTAAAAACTGCGCTTTGAGTTGTTCATACTCTTGTTCATAATCAAGAGTTTTGATGATATCTGGCACAGGGACTTTTGACAGGTCCAGTTTAGTAAAACCACTCATAAGATTCCTGTATAAAATAAAAAACCCGCACTCAACTAAGCACGGGCTTTGATTCATGGGATAACTGTGTAAGCTCTTTCAAGCTTATGGTTATTCTAATGATTTTAGCGATTTGAAACAGGTCAATTGTGACCGCCTTAAAACAGTCAAACAAATACCCTTAAACAAAAAAACGCCAATCACTTTCTGTCGAAACATAAGTCATGTGGCGTTGATATTGTTGGGTACATTTTGTCTGCTCAAAACTTCAATTTGTGTTTGAAGTTGTTTTCAAGCATAGGTGTATTTTACTGATTTTAAGGAACTAAAACAGGTCATTTATGACCGCCCTAAAACAGTTTTACCTGTCCCTTAAAGCAAAAAACGCCAGTCACTTTTTATCGAGATAAAAGTAATATGGCGTTGATGTTGTTAGGCTTATTCTGTCTGCTTAAAAGCTTCATTCTTTGTTTGAAGCTTTTCTCAAGCATAGGTGTATTTTACTGATTTTAAGGAAATAAAACAGGTCATTTATGACCGCCTTAAAACAGCTTTACGTGTCCCTTAAAACAAAAAACGCCAAATACTTTTTATCGAGGTAAAAGCAATATGGCGTTGATGTTGTTGGGCTTATTATATCAGCTTAAAAGCGTCACTCTTTGTTTGAAGCTTTTCTCAAGCATAGGTGTATTTTACTGATTTTAAGGTTCTAAAACAGGTCATTCCTGCCCTAATCGCAATAATATTAAAAAACCTTAAAACTCAATAAAAGAAAACCCGCTCGACACAGCTAAGCGGGTTTCGGTTGTGGAATAACAAGTCTGTTGCTTTCGCAAGCATTCATGATACTAACCCGTTTATTGGGAATAAAACGGGTCATTTTGTCGAAATTATAATGAAATATTTACATCAAATGTAAACTCTTCCAACTCTTCGTATGTTGAGATCTGCGCAAGAGTTTCCTCTGCTTCATCACTCGCTTGGCGAAGCTGCTCGCGCTGTGCTAGCAATTCAGCCAAATGTGCTTTGCACAAGCCTATCTCAGCTTGATCACCAGCCAACTCAGCACTTAGCACATGCTCCTGGGCTTTTTGTACTCGCCACTGTTCATTGCTTAGCTTATCAAATACCGCTTCTTTTATTGATTTAAGCTTTTCCGATTTTTCATCGCTCAAGCGCGTTTCAGCCAATAGAATTTGTTGTGCTTCATAAGCTTGCTTGTAGTCAGCAATAGACGTGTCATTCCAAGCAACCCCTGTTTGTGGATGAACTAACCAGTAGTTTCCATCAATTTTCATGCCTTTGTCGGCAAAATATTCACAGCTCATGTTTTCTCCTTAAAATGCGCGGCACGTTCTGCCAAGGCCATATTGGTTATAGGTGTAGTGTTCGTTAAGAATACCAGCACCTGAATAAGGGTTAATACAGCTAACTGCACCACCTAAGATACCGCTATCGTAACCGGCATGGTACGGCCTTGCCTGATAGGAATACATACCTAGTATTTCACCGGCCATACTCTCCAAAACAACCTTTACTTCAGCGCCAGAAGAATACGCACCACTAGAACTAGGCGTTCTATAATGACCTGTACTACAGCTAAAGAAATAATTTACAGGCTCCAATCGACGTTCGTGAGTAAAACGATAATGCGCACTATACTTGTGCTCGCCCATTTTTGTCACACCGTTATAACGCCCAAAAAAGCCATAGTAGCTAACACCGTGACTATTCATCACTGACTCATTTTGGTTATAGTTATGGAAACCATAAGTGTGCTGTATGTTGTGATAAATGAACTTAACAACGGTAAAGTCCCCTGCATCTACATAAGCTTGAAGTTCTTCAGCATTTGCAATCGCAGTATTAGTTACCACATTACCATCACGGTATTTTTCTACTAACACTGAAGTCCCTTCATCAACCATCACTAAGCAATGTTTGACATTGTCATACAACACACCCACTTGGTTATAACTGTGATTTGTTGAAGTACTAATGCCATATTGATCAGTTGCGTCTAGATTTTGCTTTGGCTTGGTAATAGAGGTAAAGCCCGATGACTTACAGAATACGCCACCATAGTTTGCCACTGCTGTCGTTTGAGAGTCTTGTGTGCTGTAGACGATTTCGTATTGAATATCAGCTGCGTTATTTTTACTCGCTAGTGGTAAATAAGCACTGGTGCCATAGTAATAAATCTTACTCGCCGGGTTTTGCTCAAACGCATTAGAGTATATAAAGCTGGTATGCGTCGTGGTTTTTTCAGCACCATTGGCATTAAGTCTTAGGTACTCCAATCGACACTGTTCAGTATTTGCGTTATGGGTAAAACCAGTCCTTACCAAATATGTATCGCCACTATTGTCATACACGGCAAATACACCTGTCGCTCTTCTGTGGGTGGCATTAGAACTCGGTGTATCAATCGGTGTCATTGGAAAAATTGGTCGAATTTGCAAAGCGTTATTAGTAGCTTGCAATGATTCGACGCGATTTAAGTTCGGTGCCATGGAGTCTAACAAATCTAGTTTGCTTGACTTAGTATCAAGCGTCGTGCTTGTTTGCGTAAGAGACTCCGTGGCCGTCTGCAAGGCAGCACCTGTAGACTGTGAAACTTGCTGTAGTGTTGATGTTGCATCATTAATATGTGATTCTGCAACGGCCACAACCGCTTGCTCAAGCTTTGCATTGTCGGTCAGTTTAGTAATAGCATTACTCACTAATGCTTGTTCTTCGGCTGTAAGCGGCTGATTGCCTTCCATATCGGCAACTAGCTTATCTACCATGACTTGCACGGCATTTTGAATACTCGCCATAATGTCCTCTTATATAGTTAATAGTGTTTCGCCGAGCAGCTGATTCAGCTTGACTCGTCTTAGTTTCTCGTTCAGCAGCGCATCTTGCTGCTGGTCAAGATTGGTTTGCATATAGAGCAATTGGTCAACATCAGTGATGGCCTGACGTATGCGCTCTACATCTTGCTGTAACAGATTGTCGGGATGAGGGAGAGGTAAGGAATAAGACAAGGTTTTGTCGTCTATCATATTCCCTCCTAAATTGAGAAGGTTCTAAGTGAGCGCACACGAGGTCTATCAATATGCGTACCTGAAAGTATGAGCTTAACCCTTGCTTGAGCGTCGCTGAGGTTAGAAAACTCATAATTACAGAGCAGCCAACCATCGCCTTGCGGTTGAGTGGTTTTGAGTGGAATACTCAGCCACTGCCCTTGCTGTTGAATCAAAACTTCGACCTTGGCTGTACCAGGTAACTGAGCTTCAAAGCTCACTTTCAAACTACCGCCCACTTGGCAAGGAATAGCGCGAGTCACATAGTCAGCTTCATTGCTTACTTTACCGAGTGCTGTTTGAACGCTATCAAACAAAACCGGAGTTTGCGTACTTGTCCCCGTCAATCTTGCACTTACCTGTAAAGGCTCTTTGACCTTATTTGCCAGTCTCAGTGCTTGCCATTCTTGTAGATTAAATTGGCCGATTTGTGCACCTTCAAATTCAAAATGTAACTGCGTTTCACTGCTCGGCCGCTCAATAACCGCCATGGCCAATATGTCACTATGTTCATCAAGCGTAATCTGACCCAAAGGTACACTTTGTTCCGTTTGCGTAAATCGAGCCGCTTTTAGTCGAAAAGTTAAGTCACGGTTTTGATGTGGTGTCCATGTTGATGCATTACTGGATGACAACAACACACCAACTTGATAGGGCTGTGAGGTTACCCAGCCGCTGTCGCTATCGAACTTGCCAAGCTCTGCAATCGCGACCTCATGGTCAGGATCATCGGTTAATACCACAATGGCGTACTCTTGCCCTGCATTTAGTGATACTGGGTCAAACTCAAATAGCGTTGGAGCACCATTGAGCTGGAACATGCTTCGCTCTAAAGACGCTTCGGCGAGCACTGTCTGATTGGGAATACCAACCTCAGTTTCGCGGATCTGAACACGAACGGGTTTATCCGCGCCCACTTTTTTAAACCATAACTCCACACCGGCGATAAAGCGGCTTTGTGGCAATGTAAAAGTCTGCGCTAACGGGTCAAAGCGTACGGTTGTAATGGTTGTGATACGTCGCGCTGTTTCACTGACTATCGTCCCACTACCTGTATAAGTTGCTTCTCCGAATGAACCTTTTTCACCGACGAAGCGCACTGTTTTACTACCAACAGGTATATTCTCTGGAATGTAAAAACGGCCGCTTAAGCGGCCGTTAGGATCTGCGTTAATCATTATATCTCCTCAGGTGTGACCGCTATGCCATCGAAAACTACACGTTGCAGCGCTTCTCCACCACCAAACCCTGATAATGAGAAGGTCACCCAACGTCTACGTAAAAACTCTGCACTGCGAGTTGTGCGGCTAACCACTTGAGTTTGGGTGTTTTGTGTTGTGCGTCTGGCCCACCCTCCACCTCGCGTAAACCGCCTTGTTATGGGGCTTGTCCAGTTGCGCTGTGTCTGAGTCCAGTGGTCTAAACTCGGTGTTAAGGTAATAGTTGCCGGAATGGGCTCAACCGCTTGATAAGGATTGATCTTCATACTGCCCGTTTGTTTTGGTTGCTCTAACACATCCTCTAGTTCAAAAGGCAAAGTGAGCAGGCCTTCATTTGGTACTGGTAACTCAGCGATATCCGCACTCAGTGGCAGAACCAATTCCCCATCCACAATAGCTGCGGTTTGCGCAATACCTGCATCACGCATGTCATCATCAATAAACGGGTCAACAAACACGCCATATTTACTGGCCGGATCCTGACTGTTTGCATCGTTGCGAAGCCTTTCAATAGCGAGCAACTGATACAAATCACCTATTTGATTTTGCATCTGCTCAAGTTGCGACATGGACACAGCCCTAACCGCTAGGTTTTCAATGTCTGGGGCTTGGTTGCTGAGCCAAGATTGGGTAACTTGTGCTAGCGCCAAATGATGGGCAGGCGCTTTAGGTGCGGTTGGAAATTGATGAGAAGCCTGTCCTTTAATGCGCTTAATTTGGCCGAGCCTGTCAAGCACAATAAGGTCGATTCGTGGCCGATACCACTGATAATCTATCGTCACCAAGGTGTTGTCTACTACGTTGCCGCCGTCAGCCAACTGCTTATTAAGGTTAAAGCCATACTCGTCATAATCGAGCGTCAACTGCTTTCGATATCGGTAAGTCACTTCATATTGGCTACCTCCAGCAGGTTCCTGACCACTGAGCTGCCAACTAATATGATTTCTTAGAAAGATGAAATCAGCGCCTTGAATATACGTTGTATCGCCTTGCGTAATGCTCAAAATTTCAAGTACAGACTCGTCAGGAAGCAAATCTTCGCCACCAGAAAGCTGGCCGCGTGTAAGCTGCGTTGCTTTCTCTACTGTTACATTGACTTCTTCTATTTGCCTAACTGGGAAAAAGTCCGTGTCGATGCGCATAACACCTTGATCGTTGGCTTGAAATGTTTTTGGCTCTTCCTTAACTGAGCCTATATCTGGGTCATAGTCAAATTGAGCAGTTCTTGCAGTGGCAAATGCCACCTCATAACCTTCGATATGTGCCTTGCCCTCTTCCAGACTAAACCCTTGCTGTTCAAGTTCAGCACCTCGATAGCTCAGTGACATCCCCTCAACAACATAGCTCCCCCCATTGGCTTCTCGGTCATACCGAGCTAGCGCTTGTGTTACTGCATCGAGCTGTGGCGGAGGCTGTTTAATTATGAGCGTACCTTGCTCAATTTTATGTACCGGATAAAACGCATCATCAGGACCGATAGCATCGCTGAGCAGGCCCCATTGACAGATCTGTTGCAGTCTTGCTGCGCCTGGCTCGTCGTAATTAATTGCGTCAACAGCGGGATCTCGTAAACTCGGATCGTGCTCCTCGGTGACCACATTGTGAGTAAGCCAAACGCCTATATCGACGCTGGCAGCCATATCAATTGGCACAACACTGCTTGGGACTGGGCGAACCTGCCCTGCTATATACACTTCTCCTTCAGTGATCAAAGCAGTTGCAAGCTTTGCGTCAATCACCACTTCGCCGCCTTTAACTAAGTCTCCGTCTTTGAGCAGGACATCAGCGACGCCTTTTAGCTGATGGCTAACTTGTGACTGCAAGTCATTCAGTTCACGGCTTTGCAAACCTTTACCAGCTCTAAACAGCAATCGTTCATAGCCGGAGTCTGCATGAAATTTTTCATAGTAATCTTCAAGCATAAACACCTCTAAAAACTGACAACAAATTCAAAGCTCTCTCTCACACCTTGCTCTCGTATTAACGGAGCACGATGTTCAAGCAGCAATAAAGTACCCGGTGAGGCCACTTGTTCTGGTGTCAAATACACCAATCCATCTGGTAAATCGGCATTTGCCTGCGTGCCAGACATAAGGCCCAACTCACGCACGGTTTCACCTGCACCATCGGTAAAATCAAATGAAAACTCACAGTACACGTGCTGAGTAGGTTGCGTTGAGAGAGAAAAGCGACCACCTTGGATAAGGATGTCACCTTGATCGTCGGGATAGCAATATCCAACCTTTTTGGCTTTTCGATAGCCTATTGGATCTGCTAATTCTGTAGCGTTGATGGGTTCTGCTGGTGGTGTTTGCCATTGCGATGCACCGCGCCCCCAAGCTAAATATATCGGAGTTTGTGCAATAGTTTGGGCGAATAATGTTCGCCCTGCACGAGTAAGAATAGCCAAAATATTTCCTTATTGGCCCTAGTTCAGTTATTCATCGCAGCTAACTCATTCGCCTTATATATCCATATATCAACCGTGCAATACTGTCCTTGCACACATTAAGTGACTAAGAATCAGTTACTGAAAACCGAGTTTAGGGTTAGTTTGAAGTGTTGAATAAAATTAGCGATGTCCTTGGTGCGCAATCACCACCTGAGGGGAACTAATCGCAGACCAAGTGCTCGCTTGCCAATGACCAAACCACTGCGCTTGGCCAAGTGAATACGTACGACTAGTTTTTCGACTATGTGTCGATGCCGCACTAAATTGACATGCTACAGGCTCACTGAGGCGCAAAAAGCCAAGCACCTGAGAAGTACAGCTCTGCCAAAAACTATCGTGTTTTCGATTTAAGCCACTGGCGGCTTCACCACTAAAACTAAATTGTTGAGGGTGAGTTCGCTGTGTACTAATGCGAAGCAACTTGCCATTTTTTAGACGATGTCTAAAACCGGAATGATCACTAAGTAGTGACCCAAATGGCTTGGCTGAGAGCGTCAAATCTCTTATATCGAGTTGATAGGTGATCCGAGTGAGTTCACTTCTCGCGGGCGCACTGAGCTCTGCCAGTTGTGCCATACGCTCGGCATCATTAATATTGGGTAATTGTTCTAGATGGCATTGATAACGGTAAAAATGACGATAAGAGCGAGACTCTTCAACGTCAGCAATTGAAAAGCCAAGCCAACCATAGGCCATTTCAAGGCTTTTTCGTGTACCGCGGATCCGTTGCCAGGCAAGTCCCTGTTGTAAAACTTGGTCAAGGTCATCGAGATAAGGAACCAAGGCTCCCAAGCCGTACTCCCAGATTAACCAAGGTAACAAGGATTGTTTGGGGTGGGATTTAAAGCCACGTAATAGCTGTATTCCCTCTCCCAGCACAGATTCAAGTTGTCCATGTTTGACAATGGCTTCTTGTAAGGTGCTGTGATTGTAGGGGAGCAATACGTCACTATCCGTATCTAGGTGATGAGACATAATTGAATTTGCCCTAATTGAGCGTATTGATTTGATGCGATATCAATCAAGGTATCAGGTGTGTGTATTTCAACATGCTTTACACCATCTACATGAAGCTGTGCACTAAGCCAACTAGGCGTCATTGCAACCCCTAGCGCCATCGTTTCTTGCCAGGCGGCGCGCAATTTATCCTCTAACTGGGTAAAGACCCAATTAGGCACATTGTGCTGAAGATAAATATCGGCTTTAACATCGATAGGCACTTCTTGTGCGAAGTTGACTTCTACCTGATCAGTTAACACTTTGACCTGATCACTTAGTACATAATCTCGCACTTGTTGTAGTAGTACATCGGCTTGTTCATTGTCTTGAAATAAAATCGATACGCGGACACGTCCGGAGGTTGGGCTATCCACTTCGACATCACGGATAGCATTGGGAGCAGCGGTGAGCGCTGCATTGCGGTAATGATCTTTGCTACCAGCGGTGCTGGAGGCCAGAGTTTTTTGCCGAATGCGAAGACGGTAATTACCGTCTTCTTCACCCTCGGCACGCCCTAAACCATAAAAGACACCAAGCTGATCTAAATCGCCGCCTTGTGCGGTCGCCAACAAATTAGCATACGCCGCTTCATTGATGCGCTGGCGCAGCAATAGTTCTCGGTAACTTTCCACTTGCAGACATACTGTCAAGGGATCGCTTTCAAGCTCTAATGCACCTGCGTACTGTGGCGCAATGGATTTAAATCTTTCTTTACGGGCTTGGTAAATGCTTTCATAGTCCAGTGGCTCAATGATATCTGGCGCTGGCAGCGCAGAAAAATCAAAGTACTGGGAGTTCATAGGTGTTCTCTGGGTGAGTTAGTGTTGTTACGCTTTGATAATATCTGCTACGCCTTGCGCGCGCGCTTCGATTTCACCTAATACGTTATTTACACCTTTGTGTTGATAGGGAAAAGTCAGTTGATTAGTCGCTTGTTTATCTAACAATGGGGCAAACATAGTCGCAGACTGCTGAGCCGCTGATTTCACTTCGTCAAGTGTTGCCGCTGCCGCTATCGCCTTTGTCAATTTAGCAAACTCAATGAGCAACACATGCGTGGTGTCAGAAGTTGTGCCAATTAAAGAGTCAGCGTCTGCAACCGCATAGTGAATGCGTGTACGTTGCTCAGCTTTAGCATGTGTTAAGTTAGTATCTATATAATCAAGAGGATTTATATCAGACATATCTCACCTATTCTGGAATTCTTGGGTAATTAACAGCACGGTCAATTGAGAAGTTACAATTGCCCCCAAATTGTAAAATGTTTTGAGGTTGTAAGCCTTCAGGCTCAGTCACGCCATCAGAAACCACATTAACTAATCTGACAAACAAACAGCTATAAGGGTGCAAACCTGAGATACTCATACATGGAATATCTTTTACAATAGAACCGTTCCACCAACCGCCAGTTAAAGAGCGATTTACGTCAACGCCTTGAGATGCAATATTGTCATTAATCTGCTCGCTCGTCGCACTATGATTTGTCAATATAAACTGCATGTAAGTACGACTCCAATCAGTTGTATATTGCACAGGTGACTCTGAATAACCTGGAGAGTAGGAGTATCCAGCGACCGTGTGCAACTTGGTCATGGCTTTCGCTGCTGGATAGGTATGATAGCCGGTCCAAGATCCTCCCTGTGGCACTAAAATCCAATTCGAACGGGTTTCATCATTCGGGTCAGCCGTTAAGCCGCTGCCCTCAATTAGGCTCGTTTTGGAATGTAACTTGCGGTCATAATAGTTAATACGCATATCTGCGTGACTTTGTGCCAAGTCTAAAATTGCTTGACTGATACGGTTATCACCAGCAGTAATTGCAGTGCTGACATCTGCTTGCGCTTTTGCCACTGCGGCATCAATTTCACCCGTTTTGTTTAAAACGGTATTTGTTAAGTCATTATTAGCAGTGATCAGATCACCATTCGTCGTATGTAGCTCTGTTATCAACTGCTCAAGCGTTTTAGCTTGTGTAGACATAAATATTGTCCTCAATATAGTTTTTGAAAAAAGACGGAATTAGAAAAGTAAAGTGTTAGGCTTCAGCACTTGCAGTTACGGGCGGTGCAATATGGTTCAGCCCCGCCGCCTTTGAAATTAGATAACTGCCAGCAGCTAGTTCAACGCCAGGGTTAGACAATTGCTCACAGTGCATATCAACGTTATTAAATACTGCAAGTACGGCACCGCCCACTGGAGGTGTATCCAAGCGGATATGGGGCATAGGTTCATAAACGACTTCGTCAGCAATATTTACAATCCGAGATGCGAAAGTTACATTGCTCATCGACAGCATGCCTACCTTGCTATATTTGGCATAGTTTGCCGCAACAAAATAAGGGAAAAACTGCCCTGTGGTATTGCGATAAAATACCACCACGGGAAAGCTCGCACTGTCACTAGATAATGAATAAGTTGCCTTACCCAAATTTTCGAACAAACGATTACCACTCATCAAGATGGTTTTTTGAAACTCACCAAATAGCTCTAGGGAGATAGATGCATTATCGCCTCGCGTATTAAATGCAATTGCGCCGGTAAAATGCATTTTTAAACCAATGGACTGCCAATCATCTTGTGTATAGGTAGAAAAAATAACCGAACAATCAGGTACCTCTACAGTCGCCGATAGGTGCTCTACATTGTTCGCAGCAAGTTTTATTCGAGCAAAACTGCCCGGTACTAGTTTTGCAACTGCTGCTTTCATCGTCTTTAAAGGTGTTTGCAAGCTAGTCCCATCATTGCTATCACTCCCTATGGATGGATCTGCATTGACATAAAAAGTCTGCTCAAGGGTGCTTTTTATTTCTGTACTCACTTTAGAAAACGCAGTGTCTACTTTACTATCCAATGTAAGTAAAAGCTGATTCACATCATCGGTTAGCTCATTGCACTTTAAACTTAAGCTGGCATTGCTATTGGCCAGTTCCGCAACGCTTTTTGATAAACTTGACATCAAACTACCCCTCTAACTTTAACAGGCGGTCATTGAAATGAATTTGTCTTAAATTTGATTGAATTTGCGCACTGATTGCTTTTGTCTGTGCGATAGTGAGCGCTGCAAATTCGTCGGCATAATACAAACTCAAATCACCCGTCACGTTGAAATCCAGACTTTCAGGCGGTACCGCAGTTAAAAGCAGATCAAAGCCCTGCACAATCTTTGCAATGGGCGTCTGATAAAAAAGCACATTTTCAGGGTGTGACCACACTGCAAATAAAGTGCGTTGACTTTCATCTGCATGATCGTTGAGATAAAAACCGACCTCTTTTACCGCATACTGTTTGTCATCAGTAAATGTTGCCGTAACATGAAACTGGCCATTGCCAACAACTTCGGCACCGGATACTGGCGCCGTATTTTTTTGACTCTTCAATGCAGTCTGATTTCTATCAGGTGTATAGCCTGAGTCCCCCACAGCAATATGACCAATTTGAATTTTGACCCCTTGCTCAAGGGCGCTGACCGCAGCATTTATCCCCTGTTGGGTCACAACAGGTGTATATACATTCATATTTGTACCTTAGATTAAAAGTTAAGCGTGATATTTTGAATTGAAACGGTATGGGCACCGCTTGATACAGAGTTGCTTGATGCGTAAAGAAACTTAGGCGCATCTCTCATTTGAGAGCAGGCCAGATTAGCAGTGTTCGCAGCAGACGATACCATCGAGAATGTGGCAAAATTGACCTTTGGATTATCTTGAAAACTCCCAGCCCCCAGTTGACTCGATACACTGGCTGCGAACATTTGAATATTGGCTAGTTCAAAATCCAAGCTGGGATCGTCACCCAGTGTGATCGTCTGCATATTGCTTGAATGTGCAGAAGCCACTGTGTTTAAAGCCACAGTGGAAAAATTAAATATCGGGTCATCGCGGTGCAAGGCAACGTGCAGTGATGGGCTCTGAGCACCACCAAATACGTGCATGTCGTTTTTCAAGTTAACGCCAATTGTAAAATCAATTTGCGTTCGCATCGGCTTAGTCGCAACCACAGACTGCCACATTTGTCCCTGTAATTTCGGGCTCAGGAAAGTGTTCCCATTGCTATCAAGGTTTTCGCTTGCTATTGCCAATAGCTTTGCACTATGTGGCACACCACCATATTGCCACCACTCTTGTAGCTCCACCTTCGCACTGAGTACTTTCAGCGCATTGTTAACTGCACTTGCTGTGCCTTTATATCTATGTCTTGGCACACTGTCGGCAATGACTTTACGCTTTACGTGCTCGGGCCAACCGCTATCCCACACATCGACACTCAATGCATCAGCAAGCCAGGGCAAAAACGTCGCAGGGCATCTCCACGGATCCCATAAATGATCAATTTTGACGGGGATCTGCAGCACTCGGTCACTGCAATGCTCCAAGGCCAACTCTAACTCTGTTGTATTCCCTTGCAGGGTAAAGTTAGACATACTCATCCCCTAGTTGAATCGAAGCCCGAGTACAGAATGCGGCTTGATGTGCCTGTACAACAATATCCCACTGTGGTGCACTAAGTTCTACGCGCTGAACCCCTTCACGATGAAGTACCGCAAACAGGCCCGAAAGCGATATATCATGACCAAGTTTATGGTGTTCATTGAGCCATGCGTTTAAGCTGTCCCTTGCTTCATCTACTAACGCAGCCCCATCCATACCTGGATAAATATGTATCACTGCATCAAGTTCAAACTCAACAATGTCTGCCGACTTAATATGTACTCTATCTGTCAACGGACGCACATTCTCTTTATTCAGTTGGGATTGCACTTGCTCAATGACCTGTGGCGTAGCATGGCCATTGCCTTGATCTGTAAGCAGGGTTACAACAACGTCACCAGGCACAGGTTCTGGAGGCTGAGCGCCAGATAGTACATCTGGTGTCAACCCAGCATCATCTGTACAGACCAGAAGTCGTGCGCTCGGTGGCAACAGATTTTGTACTTGTGCAGGTAAATCCACGTAGGCAAATTGCGGCGCATCAACATGTACATCTTTAACATGCTGCGACCCTTTAAGTGCATGAAAAGCGTAGGCACCGGCAGGCCCTGCTGTACTGAAACCTTCCAAAGCCAATGCAATACGCTCGCGATAACGCTCATCCTGCTCGTATACAGCTTCACGAGGAGGTACTTGGTCATTGTCAGCTGGTACCAACAACGCTCGCTCCACACCAAAACGATTACCTAAATAGTCAAGTTCACTGCTGGTGGCATGTGCCAGCAGCACCGCACTTGCGCTATCATTGATGCGCTGGCGCAGCAACAACTCGCGATAAGCAAATGACTCTATGAGTTTTACTACGGGATCGCTTACAAGGCTCAGCTCAGCATCGGGAAAGCGAGTTTGAAAATCATCTAAAATCTCAGCCCTAATCTTGTCAAAGCTTAGTGGTTCAATGAGGTTTGGCGCCGGCAAACGGCTGAGATCAATGGCGCTAAAGTTTGTCAATGACATACCTAAGCTCTTCAGTAGATTTAAGAAAAGCACCGGCGTTGATCACAGCAGGTGCTAAGAACTGGAAAACAATTTAAGATTTTGGATAGCTGGCCTTAATTGCAGCCCTTGCATCCAACCATGCTTGCTTAGCATCAATGGTTGCTTGTGCCGCGTCACCTAGCTCAGTAAGGTTAGCCATGTAATCGATAAATAAGTGATCGCATGTTTGCGCATACCCATCTCGGCGAAAAGCCAAAATCTCTTTTTCAGAAAAAATAAGCTGATAATCTCCTTCAGCCACACCTGCACTTTTAGCTATTTTTTGCGCGCTTTCTTGCGTAGTCAGGCCACCAGCTACAATGCGTCCTGTGGAAATTTGCTTTAAAATTGCCATGTTTATGCTCCTGTGCTTGCAGCTCTGTCAGTGTGAGTGTATGGGAAGCCAACACTGTCGGCCCAAACCATATTGTCGCCGTGATTACCAGTACCAACATACGGCAAGCACATTGCAACTTTTATTTTACCCAAGCCACTAAATAAAGGTTGATGGCAACCACCCCAGCCCGATCTGATCGCATGCTTGTATTGCCAACCTTTTCCTAAATCAGACTTATTGCATTCAATGGGAGCTGAACGATTTGACGATGGATAGAACTTGATTGTATCTGAGCATTCAAGCACATTGATCCAGCAACTCGCTTGAGTTATAAACTCACCTCGCCCCCAACCAAAATGGGTATCACAGCCCTGAGATAAGACAAATAAGCTGCCATTATTTACGTCACTATTGCGTCCTTTGGTAATTTCAATATCAAAGAGTAAAACACGGTAATTAGAACCATAAAAAGCTTCTCCGCCATGGTTTTTGTAACCAATGCCTCGGTTCTGAAAATCTTCATTTGGTGTCAAACCATATTCGTCTAGTTTGTCCAAACTTACGCGAGTGACCGTGCCAGTACCTTCTGTGCCATCATGCAAAAATGCCGTCCAAGGCGCTTTATGTGCAACCAAAACATCCGTTGGTGTATTGTTAGCTTCACAAATAGAATTGAAATATTTAGAGTCAACCAATGTATTTGGTGCCAGCGGTAAGGATTTTTGAAAATCGCGGATTTTCGCATCAACCGCCTGTTCCTTAGCTGTTAAACGGCTTTCCACTGCCGCATTTTTTTGATCAATCTCCTGCGCCTTTTGCGCAACCCGATTGTCAATATCTTCAATTTTAGTATCAACCACATCGCTGAGCTTCTCTGCTGCTTCAACAACGCGGGTAATGTCTTGCTCTAAAGACATAGTTTTAACCTCCGTTTAGAAATAAAAAAACCCACCGAGTTGGTGGGCTGATTGATAATGTAGTTTTGGTTAATGAGAAAACTAACTCTGATTATTTTGTTTATTTATTAGTTGGCTCACACCATTGGCTCGCTGGACTACTTCATCGATAACAGACAAAGGTAGCTTAGCTTGGTAAGGGAACACCACTTCAGCTGATGCAACTTTATTCTCAACCGCGCCTATAGCATTTTTTAAAGATTCGGTAGATGCACGCATTTCAGCCAAAGAATTAGCCTCGCTAAGCTTGTTGACAAAGCCACTGAGTTCCGTCAGTAACAAATGAGCTAAGTCACTCGCCGTTCCGACTAGAGAATCAGTGTCCGCCACGTAATAGTTGATCTCGTTTCTTAGTGTCATTTTTGCATTTTTCTGTTGCGCTATTTGTTGCTCTTCAGCAGAACCAAGTTTGATATTATTTTCCATTTTTATTGCTCCTTATATCTGCTGCTGTGGGTCATTAATAATTTCGATATCGCCGTGTTTCAATAGGCGACCATTTCCCACTCTCATTGTATCGACACTCAAAGTAAGAAAGTGGCACTTTGTAAAGGTTAGGCGACAATAAATATGGTCATCAGTACCAACATAAATGGTTGGCAAATGTGTGCCGGTTGCCTGCGGAAGGTAAACCCCTTGCACATCAGGAAAGCTATATCCTACAAATGTTGCATCTACCGCTTCAGCTTGGTGGTAAGCATGACCAATCACTCGAATGTGAAACATTTCATTATGCTGTTTAACGTTGAGAGGAAGCTTAAAATGAATCGTGGCAGGACCATTACCCGGCGTAAAATAATTAGCAACGCCAATAGCTCTTGTTCCTACTCCACCATTACCGATAATACCCAAATTATCCAAAGCTGCGTCAATCCTACCCACATGGTGAGCTACGGTACTATCTAATTCAGATTCTTTTTGCGCAACTCGAGTATTCATCTCAGTTACTTTGTTATTAACCGTACTGTTAATATCTTCAATTTTTGTATCCACGATACCAGTTAGCTGCTCTGCTGCACTGACTACATTTGCAATGTCCTGCTCTAAAGACATAATTTACCTCCAAATTAAAATAAAAAAGCCCACCAAGTGGTGGGCTTTGCATTTAGTTTCAAAAATGAATATTTAAAATCAATCCAGTGTGCTCAATACCCGATTGATACTGCGCTTACTGCGCCTTGATGACAGCATCGACGCCGTTTGCACGGGCGATAATGTCAGCCATTACGTCGTTTTGACCTTTGGTTTGATAAGGAAAACTTAGTTCGCCACTGGTTACTTTTGTTTCTACATCACCAATCGCTGTTTTTAATGACACAGTAGATGCGCGCATTTCAGCAAGTGTTTGCGCTGCACTTAATTTATTTACGAAACCACTCAGCTCATTGAGTAGTAGATGCACTGTGTCCGATGTTGTACCAAGCAGTGA
Source organism: Pseudoalteromonas sp. Of7M-16 (assembly GCF_022347805.1). Taxonomy (NCBI): domain Bacteria; kingdom Pseudomonadati; phylum Pseudomonadota; class Gammaproteobacteria; order Alteromonadales; family Pseudoalteromonadaceae; genus Pseudoalteromonas; species Pseudoalteromonas sp. Of7M-16. The sequence goes on from NZ_JAKRFY010000008.1 coordinate 257,663, forward strand.
TTCAGAATCCGCAACTTGTTCCTCAAGTGCTGAGCGAACAATTTCACGACTTTGTTGCAAAGCCTCTTCTACCGTCAACTCAACAGAAAATGTACTCTGTTCGCCGAAGTTATCCGCTACTAGCTGTGCAATCGCATGTTGTGGCATACTGGCATCGAAAAACTGCTCAGCCAATTGGCCATCTACAAATAGTTTTGCCATTTCAATCTCTCCTAGTTTTAAACCGTATCGTAGGCATGCTCAGCAGCATCACCCAGATAAGCAAATTGTCCCCATGCACGATCTAGTGGCACATGACCTGTTACCACGGCTGGCAATGCAACTTGGATCACTCCTTTGGCCTCTGGCGGTAAGTTGGCGCCACGCACATACGGGTGACAGTGGGTGTAAAAGTTTCTGCCGCCATGAGCATACGTTGTTCCGCATACTTTAGCCGCTTCACCTGCTTTTAAACCACCACACCAATGTGCGTCCGGCACAACGCCACTTATATGTTTCACTATCGCACCAACTGTCATTTCAGTTGGCAATCTCAAGTACTGATACATTAGGTATGCATACTCGCCAATACGATCTCCACCACGATTTGGGGCGTACTCAAGCTCCCAAATATTGAAGCTTTGCGCAAAATATTTACGATCTGAACCAATTGCCTGTAAAAACTCTCTTGCAAGTGCACTACGTTGTTCTGGCTCTACGCCCGTCTCTACTTTTTCCAGTAAAGTCGCTTTTGTCACGTAACCACCATGCCAATGAAGCGGGAAAGTTCCAGCAGCATTTGCTTTAAGCGCTTGGTTTTTAGTAATTCGGAAGTGCGACTGACGCTCTTCATACGAATTTAGCAAAGCATCTGCTCTTGCTAAATGCGCATCCACTTGCGTTTTGGTACTGGCAACCGTTGAGCTCAGTGTTTGCTTTATTTCCGTGATTTGATTATCAACCGTTGCCGTTAAACCTTCGGTGGCTTCAACAACGCGAGTGATATCTTGTTCTAAAGACATTGAATCTCTCCATAAATGCAAAAAGCCCACTCAAAGCGGGCTTTTTAAAAAATCTGTTTCAAATTATTTTCCATGAAGTTTTGGATAACGAGCCTGAACAGACTTTCTGGCATGAAGCCAAGCTTGTTTCGCGTCAAATGCTTGTTGACTGTGTTCGCCATGCTCTGCCTGCGCGGCTAAATACTTAAATGCCAGTCCGTCGCTTTGCTGTTGATAGCCTAAAATACGAGCCGCCTGACACTGTGCTTGCTGTTGTAAAACTTTGGCTTCTTGCATCAGCTTAAGCGCTTCTTCAGCTAAAGTTTGTGCACGCTGGTTATCTACTTTTTTCATGAAATTTCCTTACAAAATACCTTTGTCAATTAATGCAAACTTTTGTTTTAAATGACGATACATATTCATGATCTGTGAACGAGCCATTTTGGCAAGCTCAGGGGCGATTAGGATATTAAAGTCTACGCCCTTATCAATAATGGTAATAGCATCGCCAGGCACGCCAGTTAGGGTCAGATCAAACGCCAGAAGTAAATCTATATCGTTAGACTTGTACGCTATCGGATCCGCAGCTGAGTAAACTGCAAATAAAACATGGCGAATTTGGCCGTTAACTTCTTCTTCCGTGTAAAAGCCAACTTCATTTACAAAGAAGCCATCACCCGCCACTTTAGAGTCATCTCGTACCGTCAGATGCAGCTGCTTTTGTGCTTCATCATACTCAGCACAGTCAATATCTAATCGATATTGCTCCGCTTTTAGGCTTGTCGTGTTTTCATCCACTTGATGTACACCTGAGCCTATACCTATTTTAGTGATTTTCGCCTTAAAGCCTTTTTGCTGTGCTCTGAACACAGCAGCCAGCCCCGCTGACGTGATCACCGGTTGTAAAATCGTGCTCACTATTGCACTCCTTGTTTATCAATATTTAAGATGCAGACACTGCATTGAAATACAAACGACAAACTGTCGTTTGCTTTGCACTTTTTGTCATGGCTCCCGCTGCGCGGCAGCTAAATTCAATAAAGCGCGAAGGCATGGTTTGGTCACTGCGAATATAAGTTCTAACAACTTGACCTGAGCCTGTCGAAAGCGATGCGCAAAAGCCAAGCCTAGTGCTCGCTTTGAGTTTTCGCTCATTAGAGGTATTCACGCGCTGGCGACTGACTAAAGGTACCTGCTTTCTAATAACAAGGGCACATCCGGGTTGAGCAGTTGAGGTGATCTTACGCTCAGAAGAAGATGCAGCATAATAGCGAGAAGAGGCTGTGCGATGCCCAGAAATAGCACCAGCGAGTGAAAGTGTATTGCTACCCGCACGCGTTTTTGTGTGCGGCATAACTTTGGCATAAAGTCGACTCGACGCAAAGCCGTGGCTACTGCTAGCTGCGGCTATTTGCGACGACATTTTCATACCAACTAAAAAGTCAAAATGCGCCCTTTGGGGCTTAGTTTGATTGGTCACACGGTTAATCGCATCATATAACTTTTGGTCTAAAACCACCGTGCGACTGGTATAGGGCACGTCATTTGCCCATGCGATAAAAATAAAAGTGTGTGGCTCTCCGCTGTGATGAGGAGCAAGATATACATCATCAATATCTTCGAACCACTCAAAGAATTCAATCTCTAGTCCAAGCGACTCAAGTGCGCGCTTTACCGCCCCCACTGTGCCTTTGTGTTTGTGCACACTAACTGAATTAACAATCATTGCACGCTTTGTTTCAACAGGCCAATCTTCTTTCCATTCATCGACTGATAGTGCCCAAGCCAACCAGGGTAAAAGCGCCTCAGGGCAGGTCATGGGGTCCCATTGAGAGCCAATATAATCAGGGATCACGGTACGTGTGTCGAACTGCTCTCTGGTATGTGATAAATGTTGTTCTAATTGATATTCTAAATCTGTGCTATTGCGAGGCAGTAGTGATTTATCGCTCATATTTAGGCCTCGTCAGGAAATTGCAAGTTAATGTCTAGGTTGTACGCTTGGTTTACCGACGGCTGCAAGTCCTCTGTTGGGGTGAGCAATTTAACTTTTCTCACACCCGGCTGATGAAGCGCATCAATGATCCCTGAATGTGGAATTTCCGTGCCCAGTTTACAATTCATCGCCATAAATGCATCGAGCGCTTGTAGTATTGTAAGTTCAACTTGCTGCTTGTTCGCACCTATATTTAGGTATATTTGAGCACTGAGCGCGGCTTTTGTTGGCATTACCCACTGCGTCACCACTTTATCTGTAATGGGTCGAATATCTTCATCATTTAAACGCGCATCAATATCTGCTTTTATGGCATTGGCCTGCGTTTCTGTCATTGTATTTATCAAAGCGTAGATGTTCACATACCCAGGTTGCTCAGAGTCAACATAAACGTCTTTCACCTGATCATTGGCTGATAAGGTATGATATTCATATGCACCTCTGGTTCCCGCCATACTGTAGCTTTCTAGTGACAAAGGAATGCGCTGTCGGTATCGCTCGTCGGCTTCGTCCGCATCTCTCCCTACACCAAACAAAGCACCGAGGTGATCCAAGTCATCACCTTGAGAAAATGCCAACATCACGGATTTAGCAGCATCATTGATCCTTTGACGAAGTAAAAGCTCTCGATAAGAGGCAACCTCAATTAATTTGATTGCTGGATCAGAGGCCAACAAAGCATGATCCGGCAACTTTTCGAGCAACGCTTGCTCCATTTGCTTATAAATCTCATCATAACTAAGCGCTTCAATAACCTGAGGTGGTGGCAGTTTAGCTAATTCGATGGCTGTACTCACAATTCGTCTCCTGATAATACGTTTGCACACGAACGCACATGCAATCTCATAGCTTGTGCACATGATTTAAGTGATTAATTACAAAGAATGGATTTTTAAACAGTGGCCTGTATAGGCACTAGGGGTTATTACGATTTGCACTCAACAAGGCATCGAGCTTTTTGTCGATAGAGTCGAGGCGCTTCTCGATCCGTTTTTGATCTTCCTTTCGGATCTGTTTCAAGTGCGCTAGCTCTTGGGAATTAGAAGTAATTCTTTTATCTAAGTCACTTAGGTATAAGATACTTGATACAACCAAGGCAATCGTCGTAAGAATGTGGGCCAAACTCAATTCCTTTTTCATTTGCCAGTTTTCAGGTTGTCTCACTTTGTTACTCCTTTCAACTTTTCAATGGTTCTGAGCCCAGCCAGACCTAACATGCCCAAAGTAAGCTCAAGCATCACCTCGAGTGGCAACACTGGCACACCATGCTCTGGAAATAGCCATTGCAAAATTGGATTGATCACAAAAGCAAATAAAAACCCAAGCCCACATACCCACATTAAAAAAGGCCTTGCACCAGCGACAAAACGACTGCGGTGACTTGCCTGAACTGAGTTAATTTGCGCCTGTATTTCACTTTGCTTATTGAGCAACCTAGCCTTAATGACATGCTGCTCCAGCAACTCCTCTTCACTGGTGTACAGGTCGTCTATAATCTCACCAACCACTTGCAATGGTTCCTTTACACTGCCCGAAAACAAATTGGTTAACCAGTTCATGATTGCCACTCCCCGCTCAACATCTGCTGTGCTAATTCTTGCGCTCGAGTAGGTACTTGATTTGCCCAGCGGCTATCAAGCATTTCTACCGCGGCATCTTCAAACTCTCCTTGTTGCACATGAGCAAGCATTTTTTTGAATCCCATCAACCCTTGTAAGCCAATATTTAAGGCCATATTTGTCAGCACTGCGATCCTCGCTTCATTGCAATGCGAAACGTCAATACGACGCTTTACACCTGCCAGTGCATTTTGAATATCTTGCGCGAGTAAATACTCCGCCTCATCTTTATCCACTCCTTTATTGTCTAAATTTCTGCCATAACCTATCGTCAGTTTTCCTCCCGTACAGTAATACGGAAAGCGTCGATAGCCCTCATGTTTCTTGATTTGCTCAACCGTATTCATGATCGACATATGATTTCCTACTATTTAGTAGCTCAACTCCAGCATGAGCGTTCTTTCAGCCTTGGTTAGCCAAAACTCTGCCGAGCGCTTTGTATCAAAGCCAAGCATTTTTGCAGCCTGGCTCAGTTCAACATCCAGCAAATACTTTGCACGTATTGCTCGGATACATTCTGGCCGCAGTTTACTGATCAACTGCCCCAGTAATTCAATTTCTTCCGGTACATTCATCATGTCGCTGGAGAAGTAATTGGTATGTCCGCCCCCTGTTTGCTCGGTGACGGCTTGGCGGCTAAAGCCCTTACCCAGCTCTCGCTGACGCCAATATTTACCCCAACGTCTTAAGGCTGTGCGAATTTGTTTAATGGTTATTTGTGTCGCAATCATTGAGCTTTCCTATTACTTCTAATATATCGAGTGAATAAACATCTTCTACTAGACCAATCACATCATTCCATTTCGGACTGTACTCTTTATTTTCCCAGCGCCTGAGTGTGCGCTCTTCAATCCCATAATTGGCTGCAGACTCAGCTTGAGTGAAGCCGCGCATGCGTCTAGCAAAACGGAGGATCTCCGCGCCCAGCGGAGTTCGCTTATTTTTAAAAATTCTGTTTGATGAGTAACTTGACTGTGTCATTGCGATCCTTACCGATTGGTCAGTTAAGCTTCTTGGTGATGTGAAATGTGTTCAGCAAATGGTGAATTATCAGAGCCAAAAGCTGTGAGGTTTATAGAGACTGCTCGTTTTGCAGGGTTTGCTAATCAGTCTGTATTTATCGGCTTCCTTACAAGGAGGCGTTTGTGCCCATATATAATTATGAACAATTATTGAGGTGCTCTGAGCAACATAGAAGTTAACGGCTTTTCTTCATAGCTTTGCTGAGCATAGGTAAATAATACCTTTTTTTAGGAATTGAAACAGGTCAAAAATGCCCTAACAATAAAGACTTAAAAAAAACACACTCGTTTTCCATTTATTGGCCCACCGTTTTTGTTTCATTTTATTTTCAAATGTAAACAAGTAAAATTAAGCTCTTTTGAGCAATAAAAATGGATAATTGACAGCCGCTACTTAGTACACCCTGTGGTGCGACAGACCTTGTTTCGTGTCAAAAAGTACTCAAGACAGACTAACTTGCAGCCCTAATCGTCTGACTTGCATTGAATGCACCGTAAGTTGTAACTACAATAGCGGAAATAAAAAATAAGTCGGAACAGATTCATGGCTCAATATATTTATACAATGTCGCGGGTGAGCAAAGTTGTGCCACCTAAGCGTACTATCCTAAAAGACATTTCTTTGTGCTTTTTCCCTGGCGCGAAAATTGGTGTACTTGGTCTAAATGGCGCAGGTAAATCTACCCTACTACGCATCATGGCAGGTGTAGACACTGAGTTTGAAGGGGAAGCTCGTCCACAACCCGGTACGAAAATTGGTTACCTACCACAAGAACCTGTATTAGACGAAAGCAAAACCGTGCGCGAAACCATCGAAGAAGCGGTAAGTGAAGTTAAAAATGCTCTTACGCGCCTAGATGAAGTTTATGCTGAGTATGCAATGGACGGAGCTGACTTCGACGCGCTGGCAAAAGAACAAGGCGAACTAGAAGCTATCATTCAAGCTCATGATGGTCATAACTTAGACAATGCATTGGAACGCGCAGCTGATGCTTTGCGACTGCCTGAGTGGGATGCAAAAATTGAAAACTTGTCTGGTGGTGAACGACGCCGTGTTGCAATTTGTCGTCTGCTACTTGAAAAGCCAGACATGCTACTTCTGGACGAACCGACTAACCACCTTGATGCCGAATCAGTCGCATGGCTTGAACGCTTCTTGCACGACTATGAAGGTACTGTTGTAGCAATTACCCACGACCGTTACTTCCTAGACAACGTTGCAGGTTGGATCTTAGAATTAGACCGCGGCCATGGTATCCCTTGGGAAGGGAACTATACTTCTTGGCTTGAGCAAAAAGATGCACGTCTTAAACAAGAAGAAAAATCTGAGAAAGCACGCCAAAAATCAATTGAGAAAGAGCTTGAGTGGGTTCGTTCAAATCCAAAAGGCCGTCAAGCGAAATCGAAAGCGCGTATGGCTCAGTTCACCGAACTTCAGCAGTCAGATTATCAAAAACGTAACGAGACCAATGAACTCTTCATTCCACCAGGTCCGCGTTTAGGTGATCAAGTTATTGAAGTGAATAACCTGAAAAAAGGCTTTGGCGACCGCGTTCTAATTGACGACCTTAGCTTCTCTATGCCTAAAGGTGCTATCGTCGGTATTATCGGTGCCAACGGAGCGGGTAAATCAACGCTATTTAGAATGCTAAGCGGTGAAGAGCAACCAGACAGTGGTGAAATCAAATTGGGCGACACGGTCGAGCTTGCAACTGTAGAGCAGTTCCGTGATAACATGGACGACGGCAACACGGTTTTCCAAGAGATCTCTAACGGCCAAGATATTCTTAAAATTGGCAACTTTGAAATCCCAAGCCGTGCCTATGTTGGTCGATTCAACTTTAAAGGAAACGATCAGCAAAAGTTCGTAAAAGAACTCTCTGGTGGTGAGCGCAACCGTCTTCACCTTGCTAAACTGCTAAAAGCAGGTGGCAACGTGATCCTGCTGGATGAGCCGACCAACGACCTTGACGTTGAAACACTGCGAGCACTGGAAAACGCAATTTTGGAATTCCCAGGCTGTGTCATGTGTATTTCGCACGACCGTTGGTTCCTTGACCGTATAGCAACGCATATTCTTGATTACCGTGACGAAGGTCAAATTAACTTCTTCGATGGTAACTATACTGAATACGAAGAGTGGTTAAAGAAAACTTTTGGTGCTGAAGCGGCAGAACCTAAACGTATCAAATACAAAAAGATCGGTTAATTTGAACCACTTTTGATTTACAAGCCCTGACCTTTTTCAGGGCTTTTTTATATCTGGTTAGTCCGCCAAAATATGACTAAACTTGAATTAACAGTATGACGAGATCAACTTATGACAGAACGCAGAAAATTTTCCCGGATTTTATTTTCTAACGCAGCCACGCTGATGACAACCACTGGTGATTATCAGTGTGAGATTATTGATTTGTCATTAAATGGTGCCCTTATCACGCTCCCTATTGGACTCACTCCACTAAAAGGACAACCGGCAAGTTTAAAATTTATGCTGCCAGGCAGTGAAATTGAAATAAACATGGAAGTCGAAATTCGCCATATCGAGGAAGCTCATTTAGGGTTACACTGTGCACAAATTGACATAGACAGTGTTACCCATCTGAAACGTTTGATAGAATTAAACATCGGTGATGACGATATTCTTCACCGTGAATTGGAGCACTTACTACTTCACGAATAAGAACATAAAAGGTATATAACCTCATGATTTTGGAGTCTTTACAGGGATTCATTCCATTTATTTTGTATTTTTTGATCGGCTACTTGCTGATCCTTACTTTTTTATATGTTTATACCAGAATAACACCACACTGTGAGTGGAAACTGGTAAAGGAAGACAATCCTGCAGCGGCTGCAGCATTTGGCGGCACCTTGATTGGTTTCACTCTGCCAATTGCCAGCGCCGCCGTCAACGCAGTGTCATTAGTCGATTTTGCAATTTGGGGCATTATTGCGGGTGTAATGCAGCTAGTAACTTTCTTTCTAGTACGTCTATATATGCCTAAATTATCCGAGAAAATTGAAAATAACCATATAAGTGCTGGATTGTTTCTCGGTGGAGCTTCACTGGCAACGGGTATTCTTAATGCAGCCTGTATGACCTACTAAGGAGTAAGTATGAAACGCAGCAAGCAAATCAAACTTACTCTAATGATGGGCACCACAGCTGGTTTAGCTGGCTGCTCAGACTCTGAAGAATCTGCACTGCTCTTTAAAGATGTGGATGAATGCACATCATTTGGCGTTGAGACAGAGTCGTGTTTATATCATTACCAACAAGCCAAAGACCAACATTTATCTGAAGCTCCGCGATATGCTACTGAGCAGCTCTGTGAAAGTGACTTTGGATATGAGCGCTGTGAAAATAATGGCGGGTTATGGCGTCCGGTTATGGCAGGCTTTATGGTTGCATTACTTGCAGAAGCTGTAGACGAAGGCCTAGATGCGATGAAAAAGCGCAAAAAAAGAAAAGCAGCCTTTTTAAGCGGAAAATACTATTCAGGTGCCAAGCCTCTTTATCGCAGTAAAGACGACTTCTTTCAATATCGTAATGCTCAAAATAGCGTCGTTTCCAGCGTCAACTCTGCCGGTACAACCACAGTAAAAAGCACGTCGATTAACTATCAAGCTAAACCAAGTAAAACCGTAACACGAACAAAAAGTCGCGGTGGATTTGGCCGCAGTGCCAGTTCGAGGAGCTGGGGGGGATAACCTCTCCCTCCTCACACTAAACCAACTCCTACATATTATGCTAAGAATACCGATCCAGCCTCGAGCTGACTGGCAACAGCAAGCCAATGCATTGGGCTTTAAATTTCATACCATGCATGGCCAACCCTATTGGGATGAAAGTGCCTACTACCAATTTACGCTGACACAAATAGAACAAGATATTGAAGCACCCACACAGGAGCTTCATGAGATGTTGCTCTTTTTAGTTGATAAAATATGTGATGACGATGAGTTAATGCGCCGCTTTGCTATCCCTGAAAAGTTCTGGTCAACGGTCAGGCGCTCATGGCTGCGCAAAGATCCACATCTCTATGGTCGTTTTGATTTCTGCTACGACGGTACTTCCCATGCTAAGCTCTTAGAAGCCAATTATGATACGCCGACATCATTGTTTGAGACAGCTTATTGGCAATGGATGTGGTTAGAGCAGCAAGTATCAGCAGGAAGCCTGCCGAGAAACAGTGATCAATATAATAGTATTCAGGAGCAGCTGATTTCTCGATTTCGTCATATACACAAGTTCAATCGAAATCATGCCCTACACTTTAGTTGCTGTAAAGATACAGAAGAAGACAAAGGTACCGTGGACTACCTCAGAAGTTGTGCTCTTGAAGCAGGCATCCCTTGTAGATTTACCTACATTGAAGATATTGGGCTCAGCACTGAAAACCATTTTACGGATCTGGCTGATAATACTATTAATTGGTGTTTTAAGTTATACCCGTGGGAATTTATGTTTAATGACGAGTATGCGGATCCGTTGCAAACTCTGTCCACTCAATGGTTAGAGCCTGCATGGAAATCTATACTATCCAACAAAGCCATTTTACCTTTACTTTGGCAATACTTTCCAAACCACCCCAATTTACTACCTGCTTATTTTGGTGATCAAAAACACAAACTAGACGCACAAAAAGGCAGTGTTAAGAAACCAATTTTCTCTCGTGAGGGCGCAAATATCGAAATATTGAAAGAGGGGAAAGTAATAGCGCATTCGCCTGGCACTTATGGAGATGAAGGGTACATATATCAGGAGTTTAAAGCACTTCCCAATTTTGCAGGTGAACATATCGTGGTCGGCAGTTGGGTGATAGGCGACCAACCAGCAGGGATTGGGCTTAGAGCTGATACGAGTTTAATCACACAAGATTTGAGCCGTTTCGTACCGCACGTAATTTTGGGTTGATAACACTGTTCAAAGTGACAAAAAAGCAGTCTCTCGACTGCTTTTTTTGATTAGGATTTCTTCTGGTAAATTATCCCAGGATTACAACGTAACATTTCAAAGTCATTACTTAATCCCGCCATGGACTCCGATGCTCCCAAGAACAAATAACCATTTGGATTCAGTGCCTGAGCAAACTGAGAAATGATTTTCGCTTTGACTTCTGGAGAAAAATAAATCAATACGTTACGACAGAAGATAACATCAAACTTACCCAATAACGCGTAGGAATCAAGCAGGTTTAAATGACGGAAATTGACCATTTTACGAATTGGGTCAACAACACGCGCCATTCCATTACCACTGTCCATGAAAAACTTTTTACGTCTCTCAGGAGATAACCCTCGCGCCAGTGCTAAGGCGTCATACTCGGCATTTTTACACATATCCAACATGGTGTTAGAAATATCTGTACCCACCACTTGGGCGCCCATTTTTAGCGCGCCAGGGTTTTGCGATTGATACTCACTTGTTGACATCGCAATCGAGTAAGGCTCTTGGCCTGAAGAGCTCGCCGCTGACCAAATCTTGACAGGTCTACGTAAATCCTTAAATTCAGGATAAATCTTCTTTTTAAGCAGTTCAAACGGGTATTGATCTCGAAACCACAAAGTCTCATTCGTCGTCATCGCATCGACCACTGCAGCTCTAAGCTGTCTTTCGTGTGGGCTGAGCGTTTTTGTCACCAATGACGATAATGAATCGACATTAAACCGGGACATTAAAGGCGCAAGGCGGCTTTTGACCAAATAAAGCTTATTATCGCCAAGTACTATGCCACACTGCTGCTCTAAAAAGGTGCGAAACTGATCGTACTCGCTTTGCTCTAAATGTTTATTTTCCAAGGTTTACCACCACTTATTAATCACAATGAACCCATTTTTTCACAGCCGAAGCCAGCTCATCCGGGTTAAATTTGGCAATAAAGTCATCTGCACCCACTTTTTCAATCATTGCCTGATTGAATACCCCACTGAGTGAAGTATGTAAGATGACATGTAAAGGCGCTAGCTTAGGATCTGCCTTAATTTCAGCCGTTAAGGTATAACCATCCATTTCTGGCATCTCTACATCAGAAATTAATAACCCAACACGCTCTGTGATATCGTTTTGGCAATCTACTTCTGCAATTTCTTTGAGTCTGATCAGCGCTTCTTTACCATTTTTCGCTAGTTCAGTTTGCACGCCCAAAGGTTCAAGTGCTCTTTTTACTTGGTTTCGTGCAACGGCAGAGTCATCTGCAATAAATACAATACGCTCACCGAGATCTTTTTGCATCTCACCGTCTGCGACAATATCTTGACTAACTTCCGTATTTATTGGGCAGATCTCGTTCAATATTTTTTCAACGTCAAGGATCTCAACCAGCTCTTCCTCGATTTCTGTCACCGCTGTCACGTAAGAATATCGACCAGCTCCTGATGGCGGAGGCATGATACGTTCCCAATTCATATTCACGATGCGCTCAACTGCACCAACCAAAAAGCCCTGCACAGAGCGATTGTATTCGGCAATGATCACAAAACAATTTTTAATATCTTCAATTGGGGGCCCACCCACCGCAAGCGACATGTCAATTACGGAAATAGTTTGGCCACGAATATGTGCAACACCACGCACATACGAATTAGATTTTGGCATGGCGGTAAGAGGTGGGCACTGCAATACTTCTCTTACTTTAAAAACATTGATACCGAAGCGTTGGCGCCCCTTCAAACGAAAGAGTAATAGTTCAAGTCGGTTTTGACCCACCAACTGTGTTCGTTGGTTAACTGAGTCTAAAATACCTGCCATTTCATTCTCCTACTCAAAATACAGCTTATCGGAACAATGTTTGCTTGTCATATAGCATTCAAAGTTGCCCTTGAAGCGGTGAAGCAATTCACGCAAAATCTTTATACCTTGTTTCACCCCATAAGCATAGTCGAAACATCATGAGTTTGTTAAAAAATACAATTGCAGTTCAATTCTTTCTCATTTTGGCATATTTTTTAGCCAAGCAGCCTGTTTACGCTCACACCTATGAGCCAGTACAAATTCAGGAAGTCGCAATAAAGTATGTGGAAAAACATACCACTGAGGACCCAAAAGGGGAAGTCAATGTCTCTGCATTGCCGCTGGATTCACGGCTCCCTAATCGGCAATGTAAGTCGCCATTAAAAGTTTCTAGCAAAGCCTCACCTCCATTTAATCGTCAAGTTACCGTACAAGTTCGCTGCAACGACAAAAAGAACTGGGTACAGTTTGTGCATATAAAAATAGAAACTTTATACCCGGTCATAGTCAGTACTCAGCAGCTGGATAAAGGCACGGTTTTGCAAGCTGGCGACTTAAAAATGGCAATGCGACCAAAACACTTTGTTCGCGCTTCAAACATTGATAGCATTGATATGTTAGTTGGTAGTAAAACGAAACGTCGCATCCAAGCTGACAAAGCCATCAATTTACGTCATGTTTGTATGGTTTGTAAGGGAGACTCTGTCATAATAGTGGCTGGCAATGGGCACTTTGCTATCAAAACTCAGGGGATCGCCCTGCAAGATGGCAATCTCGGCGAGCAAATTCGTGTAAAAAATGTAAAATCAGGGAAAACCATCCGAGCACGCGTAAAAGATGTTGATTCCGTTGCGGTCAATATTTAAAATTTTTGCTAAAGTTAGTAGTGGAATGGTCGATAAAAAGACTGAAACAACTATTTTATATGGGTCAATGTCATGGTTAATAACATTAACGGTCAAAATCAGCCAAACAATGTTGCTAATAATATTAAGCAACAACGTGCTGAATTGCAAAGAAATGATGCAAGTAATACGGCAACAAAACCTGCTGCTCAACAAAAAGCGGCTTCAGACTCGGTTAGCTTGACGCCACAGGCACAGCAATTAAAAGGCTTGCAAGACAAAGCGCAGCAAACGCCGGCATTCGATAGTAAGAAAGTAGAAGAGCTTAAAAAAGCCATTGCAGAAGGTAAGTATCAGGTTGATGCTGAGAAACTTGCCAAAAATATAGCGGCATTTGAATTCGATTTATATGGATAAAGATATTGAGCTGTGTATACAGCAACTTACGGCACAAATTACATCACTAGAAGCTTTGACCCAGCTTCTAGACGATGAACTTAACGCGCTTAGCTCTAGAAATGGCGATGGCCTAAAAGACATCGCGCGGCAAAAAATTACCTTCTTAAATACAATACAGAAGACTGATAAAAGTTTATCAACTTACCCTAAAGAGTTGTTTCAAGACCCAGATGTGGCGCCCTTAACGGAGCAAATAAATTTATTGCTACTTAAATGCAAAAATCAAAACGAAGTGAATGCAAAAGCAGCTCATTTGGCGCACATGACAGTACGTGAATTGAAAGAGATTTTGATCGGTAGGCCAATGTCGACCACCTACACAGAAGAAGGAAATGTGGTTGAAAACGTAGGCGAAATCGTCAAAAACCTCAAAGCCTAAGTTAATCTTAGCGGCAAAAAAAGCACTGTACCGACAGTGCTTTTTTAGTTAGACATGACTAGTAATAGGTGACTCGTTGAATTTTCTTCGGTTTTACCTGACCAATATAAAGGTCATATACGGTTTTCATATCAAGCTCCAACTCTGTGGTATAAATATCACCGACCGCATATGATTTGAGCACTCGGGCACCTCGGATCACCCCTTGAACTTGGCTACGCAAGCCGTCATTTTGCGCAACTACACCCCTTACGGTCGTCGTGGCGTTGAGCTGGTGGCCATAGACTTGCTCAGCTAGCTCTCGATACGCTTCCAATTTAGACACTTTAATTGCCATAAGCATTTTTTCACTATCGGTCGCTCCAGGCTGTGCATCCAATGGCGCGTACCCTATCGCTTTTAAAACCGGGTAGCTGTCTGGTTGAACGTAACTATATTCTACATGTTTGTCGATAATTGAACTGCAGCCAGCAAGACCTACCACTACACCTATGGCTAAAATTTTGCTAATTTTAAATAACTTTCGCATATGTTACCGACTCCTAATCACGCCAAATTGCCTTTGTGTTTATACAGCATGCACAAATTGCGCCAATGCTATTGGCATAGGATTTGCTGAACTATGAAATAGAAGTCAAATTTTTGATATGGTATTAAACGATGAAAAAAGTGAGTAGTACAGCTCTTGTAGCCTGTTTACTAAGCTTTGGTGCTCAAGCAGAATGGTTTGAAGTAACAGGGTATGCAAATGCATACACAACTGACAGAGCGGCGGCAAGGCAAGAAGCAGTCCAAGATGCCATAACACAAGCGCTGATTTTTTCTGGTGCAACCGTATCAAGTATTCAAACGCTCGCAGATGGCGTGCTTGCACAAGATCACATCAAAATAAAAAGCCATGGCGAAATCCAAGAGATCAATCTAGTCTCAGAAAACACACAAGATGGTGTTATGAGTGTGACTCTTCACTTAGATATTTTCCCTAAACAACAGCAGTGCCCCGAAGAGTCGTTTAATAAACAGATCACGATAACACAAAGTCAACTGATGCAACCTCATCAAGCCAGGCTAGGTCAAATTTTTGACATACATAAATCAACCAGCGAGCGCATGTATCAGACATTGATGCAGCGCAATATGTCGGTCAAGCCTATTCCATTTATAGATAAAAGCATTAATGTACGCGCGTTCTTTTCACAAAACTTTGATTACGACGCCCAGCTTATTGAGAGCCTAACAGCCTCAAGCAATAGCCAATATGTATTGCTCAGCCAAATAACCGACCTCGCCAGTACACAGCAATTAAATAGTGACTATGCTTTTTGGCAAGATGACGAATACGTGAGAAGTTTCAAAATAGACTTTGCCGCTTTCGACGCAATCAGCAAAGATAAAGTGTGGCAACAACACTATAGCGTTACAGGCGTGTGGCCCTATGAAAAAACCAAGATCATTGACGTATATAGCGACACCTTTTGGCATACTGACTATGGCAAACGCATTCAAGGTGTTTTTAATAGCCTTGCACAAGATCTAAACCAAGCATTTTCATGTTTGCCAACAAAAGGTAGGATCCTTCATAAAGACCAAGATCAGGTTGTAATTAACTTAGGCAGTGCCCATGGATTGCAAGAAGGGCAGATTTTGAGTATTGCACATCGCAGTGACGTAGCAGGTGAGAGAAACCAGTTTTTTACTCGTAGTATTCAAACAATCAATCGGGTCAAGGTGACACAAGTTAACGCTCAAAATGCCATCGCGAAAAATATAAACAGCAGACCGATGAATAATATTCAAATAAACGATATTGTCGAGCTTATCATCGCCCCCAGCGAAGACTTTGCGCTTTAACGCGGCTTCTCTAGTGCCTGTTAAATTCACATTGTAGCGGCTGGCGTCCCCGGTAGGAATCGAACCTACATCAAAGCCTTAGGAGGGCCCCGTTTTATCCATTAAACTACGGGGACACGCCATCACATCAAAGATTAAACCCTTGATTGTGCGGTTACATTTATAACAGCGCTAAACCCTAAATGACAAGTATATTTTAAAAATAGTACGCAAAAACAGAAACCTAAATGCGCAACTAAGATATGGAGTTATAAATGAGCTAGTTGTGGTGCAATGGCTTGACTACATATAACAGTCAAGCCTAGCTTATCGATAAGTGACTGTCGCACTGGGGTGAAGTATAAAATAGGGAATAATGACATTACTGCTTGCCACGACCAAACGACTATCAAAATCCAACAGTCGAGAGTTGACCTCAACTCCCCTATCGCGATAGATCATAGTTCCGGTTAGAACATGACTTGGCACAGGGTTTTGTGGGAGTTTTTTGGCGTCTCGAGACAAAATAAAGTCACCATTTCTAGTTACTGCTATACCGCGGTGAGATTTAAAGTCGAGCGCGGGGTAACCCAATTTTTGAAATTGGTGGATCATCGACTCAGCCAACTGATTTCCCAGCTGATTGCTGTTTCGTAAACTTTTGTCAAAACTCACAAAACTCGTAATTGCAACAGCATTGGGAGAAACCCCCGACATGGAATCTGTTAACTCCAATGCTATTTGTCCAGCATAATTGGCCAGCTGCTTATTATGGGAGTAGCTAACAAACCCCGGGTCGGTGTACTCGACCTCTGGGGACATATTTAGCTCATTGGCTAACTGAGCAAGCTGCAACGATTGCTGTGCTTGTTTCGATTGCTGTCCTTTGGGCACTATTTGCGAATGCTGACTGCTCTCACAGCCAAACAGCGCTACTAGGCAGCTAACTAATGCTATGCTGTGTTTCATTGCCATTACCTGCTTGCTCTTTCCAAACGAATGCCATCGTGGCCAATGCCATCACGTAACGCGTTAACAACCGACTGAGGTAAAAACCCTTGTGCAGTACCTACCACGGCTTTGCTTTTTACGCCGACAATTCGAGCATTGACTAGCACGCCACCTTGATGATTTGCCAAAGTACCCGCCAACACGTAATTAAAAGTATGCTCATCTGATAACTCTAAAAAGTCGCGGCTAAATATGAAGTCCCCTTGCTTAGTAACCCGCATAAAGTCGGTCGTTTTAAAGTCAACAACAGGTACGCCAAAGTTGTGTAACTCGTGAACGAAGCTCTCTGACAACTGGTTACCTAGCAACGAGCCATAGTTATAGTCTTCATCTAAAAAGACAAAGGTCGCTACCGCGATTGGCGTTCGGTCGTTTACATAGCGTAAGTTACCAATCATGTCTTGCATCAAATTTTGTACATAGTGGGTCACATTTCGACTTGCCATTTGCTGAGACACGGTCATGCCATGCATTCCACCAGGGTGTACCTGAAACTGGCTTTCAGAGCTAGCAAAAGCATTTTTATCTACCGCCATTGCATTACTGTTATGACGCTCACTGTCGGTACTCGAGCAGCCGAATAACACAGGCAATAAAAGTGATAATGCATACTTTTTCATATCTTTCTCCGTTAATATTGACCGCGATGAAGTAACCCATCTCGCATTTGTACTTGCTCTGTTCCCCACAAGGTCTCTTTTGGCAAGCTAATCGAAGCGGCTGACATTGTCTTGCTATTGACCATATCAATCAGCCTCGCATGTATGGTGTAAGAATTAATACTCTCACTCACACTGCCTGTCAAAATAAGGTCAAATTTGTGACGTTCTTTGAGTTTTTCTATATCTCGGCTCAAAACGCTATCGGCACTGTCTGATAGGTTGATCGCTTTTTGCATCCGAAATTCAACAACCTGTAAGCCCATTTGCGTTAAATACGTAATGAAACTCTCTTGCACTTGATTACTCAAACCAGCGCCTTGATTATTTAACGTATCGGCACCTAGCCCATTATCTTTAAAAAAGCTGGTGACAGCGACTGAAACGCCTGGCTTTAGTGGCTTGCTATATTGACTTAACTGAGTCGCTAACTCTCCAACATAGCTGTGAACGCTGCGCATAGGTGGCGCCGGCTTTGGGTTTTGTTTTGCACTTGAGCCAACCCAAGCGCTTGTGCTACATCCTGCAAGCAAGCTTACAAACACCAAGATTAGAAATCGCATAATGACATACCTCTGGTTTATTGACGTACATAATGCAAAAATCGAACCAAAGCAGGGCTTATACGATATAAAAGTTGCTCAAAGTATTATATCGTCGTGTCTTGTATGAAGTTGATTAAAACTTATTGCGAAACGGAAATTCGTTCAACCTTACACGCTATGTGATTTTGCTTAAGCTTAAGGCAAGCTCTTGCCGCCTGCGGTGACTGTTTAGCAAACGTGTAACCAAGTAAGTATTTTTTTCGCTTTTTGTCATGTACGTAAAAAGGCTTTGTCGGAAATAAATGCCTCGACCGTTTAGACTCTATCGCTACGTAGGCCTTTAATATTGTCAAAGAATCGAACTCCCCTCCCTTGGCAATATAACCTGTATAATGGGGTAATTGTGTCACTAACAAATCAACTTCAAGTAACACGTCACCACGATTTGAAAGCGCCACTTCTACCGTATTTTGCTGCCTAAAGTTGTCCGTAGAACGTTTTTTGACTCTCGCTTCATATTTACCCGGGCGGATACTACTGAAGACGTAGTAACCATCGTAGGCAGATTTAACCGTCGCGACCACCTTTTGATTGCGATCAACCAACTCAATATCAGCATACGCCAAAGGTTGCTCTTGCCCGGTTAGATCTTTTTCATACGCCACACCTTCGAGCTCGCCAGCATGCACCACCGGATACTCCAAATAAGCGAGAAACCCTTTGCGAGGCGTGATAGAACGGCCATCATGTGCAGCAATAAAAAATGGATCTGGCAGTGACTCTTCATCCATCACAATGTCTGTTTGTCTATTGAGCGGCATGTTTCCTAGTAAGGCAACCCCTTTAGTATCTGTAAACGCTTGGGAAAAACCTTGTACTGATCGAATCTTCACGCCCTCCAGCAGCCTATCATTGCCATCAAATATCGCATTGTTGTTGTGATCTAAAAAGACTTTGACTAATACCGAGCCTGTACTGGCAAGACGCCTGTCCGTGATAAAAAACTCATTGCTATAACTTTGATAACCTAAGCTAAACTGTCCAGTCAGCCCGACTTGCCAATCATCGTTTTGTAGATAGCTAAATCGTCCAGTTAGTCTAAACCTGTCGTGTTGCCAATTCACCCCAGCACCGATTTCATAATCTTCATTAAGCAACGATTTAGTGTAGTCAAACTCGACATCAAACTGGCTGTCTAGAATACGGCTCAACTGTATTTGATAGTCAGATAACTGCTTTTGTGGATGCAGCTGATAACCCAATCCAATCCGGCCATAGGTGCCTTTGACTCGTCCTTGCCAACGAGTAACCCCCTTTACTATATGATCTGATGCCGGATCGGGTTGATGGTAATCGAGCTGATTACTGAAAGTGCCATATTGCGTTGCCATAGAGAGTAAATTGGACCCCAAGAAGTCGCTTCCAGTTTGTTCACGACGCCAGTTAAGCGTGTTTTGATAATTCAACCGCAGATGATTGTGTCTGTATAGCGTGCCAGCAGCCCGAACGGCAAACTCTTGTGTATGTTGCTGCGATGCTTGTCCCGGCTCAGTACGCATTTTGTGATCGGTTAGTACAAAACTAAATGCATGCTGATTTACCTGCGTACGACCTTGGAACTGATAATAACGTGCGCCCTGTTCATCACGGCTTAAATCCACGTTTAAAATGCCTTTACTCCAAACGTCATAACTTGCCCCCATATTGAGCTGATAAGCATTTTTTTGCCCCTCTAAGCCATAGCGCATGCCGCCATATACAGAGAGGTCATCACTGAGACCATAGTCATATCTACTGACTAGATTCCAGCCCAGAATATCAGGCATGCCTACGTTGTCACCCAATAGCGTTTTTCCAGTTTCAACAATCGATGTATCATAATACCCTTCACCTTCAGCAATATTGGTCCCTGCAACAAAGTAGGAGCGACTCTCTTGTAATACTTGGCCTTGCGGCCCATACATCACAAGTTCAAATTCATTGCTACCAAAATAGAGTTCTATAGAATCAAAATCATATAAACCAGATTGCACGTTTAGCCTTTGATCTATCATCAACCCGTTTTGATAAAGCTCCACATCCCAACCAACCTGTATCACACCACTGATCCTCACAGATTGCGTGTCAATTTGCCTGTATAGAGGCCTGTCACTCACACGGATCCCTCGAGTATATGAAGTGCGATAGTTACCTCCTATACGCGTACCAAGTACATCTCCAACCTCAACTTGAGTTGCCATAATGGGACCAAAATCAATCCCTCTTTCATTTTCTCTGCTTGCGCTTATACGACTTTCACTTAAAAGATCGCCTGAACGACCACTTAAAAAGTAGCTGGTGTTCCAAAATGCGATATCTTGACTACCAAGCAAAGATAGAGAAGCGACATTGTCTTTCAAATTCATTGTGTTAAATGAACCTTGAATATCAAGTAAAGGCGGGCTCCACGCTTGATAGGGAGTTGCTTTCCAAGGCAGAACTGGTGATTGTTGAGCTGTTCCTGGACTGAACTGACGGTTTTGTCTCTCGATACGCCGCTCAATGGGTAGCTTTTGTTCGCCCCTCACTTGCAACTTTAAATCTTGATAATTGAACTTAAACTGCAACCCAAACCAGTTCGACACTCTGCGAGCATCAAAATAGACTTCACCGTCAACCAGGGCGAAATCGCTTGGGTCAAAGTGCTCTATTTGGCCCGATACAAAGGCTTCTCTGAGTACTAAATCAAGTGAAAAGCGCTGTGCTTGGTCAATAAACCATCCGCTGTATTGAGCGCCACTTTGATCATATGAAATTGCAAAATCTAAAGCTGAGAACAAGCTTTGTAACTCTAGTTGAACCCCGGTTTCACTCTTCCTTGCAAATACCTCGGAGAGATAATAACCATCTATATAGAGTGAAAAAAACAACACTTCATCGGTTTGAATACGGTGTTCGCCATAGCTCAGCACGGAGTGTGTTTGTCTCTGTGTGCTCTCTATATTGGCATGACTGAAATAAGGGATCGCTGCACTAAAGCATACTAGCACAGCAATAAAACACTTGGAGATCACAGCTGGGGTTAATTCGCTATATCAAAAGTGCGTTGTGAGAATATCAGGTTTCGATACTCTTCTTGACCCGTATAGGTGACGCGCAATTGTCCGCCGCCCTTTAACACCTTACCTGCCAAAATGTTTAATTCGACGCTTGCGTTAGTGACCTCAGGGTATATTGCGTAATTGTTTGCTGTTGCCACAACTTGCCACTCCTTCGCACCTTTAGGCTGCCAATGAGCTTGCAATTTTCCAAGCGCACTGGCGCTACCACTTCTTTGCAAGTCTATTGCAATCACGGTGTTGCCATTTAAATCAGTGGATAGCTTTGTCGCCATAATACGCACTTCAGGCGCAACAACGTCTTTTCGATAAATGACAGGAATGCTGTAACTCAATATCATATTTAGGCTAATGCCGATTGCTTCAGAGTTATCTAGTTGCTCTGTCGGTAAGGCTTGAAATAATAAATGAGAGCGATACTCACCGGCGCTCATTCCTTGTTTTCGGCGCAACGCCAACTTAACAGCCTGTCTTTCACCGGGTGCCAAATGTACTTGCCTTGGTGTCATTCTCATCAAGTGGCTCAATTTCCACGGGCCGACCTGTTCAGATTGAAGGTCTTGATATCCCCCAAAGGGTAAAGCGCGCTTCTCCTTCCATCCCAAGCGATACGTTTTCGCTTCACTGCCATTGTTAATTAGGAATACTTTGGCTGTGCGTTGACGTTCATCAAACACTACGCGCGTTGGCGAAATCATCAAAGAGGCATACACTGCCTGAGTAAAAAAAGAAAGGGCCACAAAGCCGATACATACCAATTGCTTTTTCATAAAACTAATAACTTACTTCTATATTTGCCCATACACGGTAAGTACCGTCTGGATACTGGGTAGATTGAGCTCCAATCTCAATGGTTCCCCCCACCTTCAATAAAGCGTTGCCTTGTGCGTCACTAAATAGTCTATCTACATGTTCTAGCTGCACCAAGTTTATTCCCTGTACGTATAAATTGCTGTGGGAAAGCATAGGCGTGATAATACTTGTTGAAACAGTGACACTATGTAAAGCAGGTAACGAAGAAAGAAGCAATTCTGCCGCTTGCCCTCCAGATACCAAATGCACAGGGCCGCTGGTTACATTATGTCCACTCGCGCCGATTTGAACACGGCCAACTTGGGTGTGATCAGCAATAACGATTGTGCCAAAATCCAACGGTGTGATCACCTCAGTTCGGCTGCTAACAGAGTTACTTATTAACAATAAGAACCCGAACAATACAGCGCGAAGGCTACCTTTTGCATGCTGTTTTTTACAAACTGTGCGCAACGACAAAGCTAATAGCCTTTAGTAACTCACTTCCAGTGTGAAAGTGCCAATATAATCCCCATCTAGGTAATTAGCAGAGTTACCCGTCGTTGTTGATAAGGTTGCGCCAATATTAAAAACAGCCTCACCATTTTCGTTTACTTGAATTTGCTTACCAACAACAGGAGTCGAGTTCGACGCCCCCGTTTCGATGTAATATGTAAATGAACCAAGCTTAAATCCAGCAGCGCCACTGCCACTACCTGCAGCCAATGAAACATCGGTCTCAACAGGATCGGTAATAGACAAAGTCGCAAAAGGCACAACACCGGAAATTTGGAATTGAGCCGGGCTACCAGCTGAAATAATGGCAATCTCAGCATTACTCACATTAGTGGAAGCAACTGTCGGCGTTTGTGTCGTATCAGCAGGGATCGTCAATGAGGCAGTATCGGTACCTGTATTATCAGCCACAGCTCGAATTGTACCAAAGTCTAAGTCATTGTTTTTGACCAGTTGAAACGCATTTTTAACTTTCACTTTGGCATCAAATGTCGCTTTTTGCGCACTGAAAGAAGCAAATGGTAATACAGCTATCGCTGTCATTAAACCTAGCTGTTTTAAGTTATTTTTCATACTTTTATCCTATACAAATCACAACATAAATAAAGCGTGATTAAAATTAGTTATCTCGCGATGGCTTATTCTGAGTGATAGCTCTAAAACAAGCTTACACGTACTGCCCGATAGGTATAAAATCAGTCCCTATATTTATACATTTATATATAATTTTTAAGTTCAGAGCAATGTCTAGTGACCCTAGATATCGCTTTACAAAATACGCTTGCCTCTTGTCGAGAACTAAAGCCGTATGCAGTGACAAAAAATAATTTCCTGTCTTGGTGAGGCTCAATAATATGAGCATTGACACCATTAAATACGAGTGGATAGCTTTGCCTGATTATATTGATCCGTGCCTGGACCTGCTGTGCTTGTGACAATGCTGCATCTCGCTTTAAATGAATTCCTACCACGAAATCAGGGATCTGCAACCTTTTCTCGGTTTGATCCGTCACACTCA
Organism: Pseudoalteromonas sp. Of7M-16; assembly: GCF_022347805.1. Lineage (NCBI taxonomy): Bacteria > Pseudomonadati > Pseudomonadota > Gammaproteobacteria > Alteromonadales > Pseudoalteromonadaceae > Pseudoalteromonas > Pseudoalteromonas sp. Of7M-16. Next base: position 281,168 of record NZ_JAKRFY010000008.1, read on the forward strand.
CCAGAGGTACATCGTGCGTTTCGGCAAACGACTCTTTTGTCGAGTCAGACTTAACCGCGTGTTTAACCACCGGTTGAGTGGGCTGCAAGTAACTATGTACATCAGGAACTTCTGCCTGTGTAGAGAGCAATTTAAGTAACTGGGTCAAGTCACCTTCCATTTTTGCCAAACGCTCAATACTGGCCTTATTTTCTTCATACGAGGAAACCAAAGCTTTATGGGCGTGTATCGCTTCTTGCTGAGCCACTTTTTCTTCAAATGTCTGGGTTGAATTTGCACAGCCGATTAAGCACAGTGAGATTAACACTGTAAGTGAAGTTGATAACCAAAGCTTGGTAGGCATACAGCACATTCCACCTTAACAAATTTATAGACGCGATTTACTACTTAGCTAAGGCGTTAGACTGACTAAAAAAGACTGGTTTGTCCAATAAATCGGATAAAAACCTTAGTTTTTGAGCAAAAAAAGAACAAAAAGCCTGATTTCAATTAAAATTGGAGCAATACAAAAGAATGACATGCAAAAAAGGGACAAATAGGGCCTGATAAAATTTATCTAGCCCTAACCTGCTCAGAGTTTAAACTGAAAATGGATATTGAATGGCATCATGATGCTGATAGTTAGTCACTTCGAAGTCATCCAAAGTTACCCAAGTCTCTAAATCTTCAAAGCTCTTGATATCAGGATTGATATGCAATTGCGGTGAAGCAAATGGTGTTCGTTTTAATTGTACATCGCGCATTAACTCAAGTTGATCTTCATAAATATGCGCATTCACAATCTTATGAAATGCCTTACCAGCTTCAAGGCCTGTTATCTGAGCAACCAGTTTAAGCAAGGTAAATACTTGGATCGCATTAAAATTGCCGCCTAGTGGTACATCTTGGCTACGCTGGTAGCTATTCAAATACAATACGCCATCTAATATGGAAAATTGATGCTGAAACATACAAGGGCGTAAACAGCCTAAATGGAATGAGCCTGGATGATAAAAAGTGATAATTTCACCTCTATTATCTATTCCTTTAGACAAATCGTCTATCACTTGTTTGATTAGATCGACACTCCCACCATCTGGCTTTGGGAAGTTTCTGGCAACAGCACCATAAACAAACCCCATGTCATCTTCCCCTTTACGGTTCGGATTATTGAGCCAGTCTTGGTTTTCGTTTGCGTTGGCATTCCATGTGTTGCAGCCAATTTCTCGAAATTGTGCCGCACTGTCATAACCTCGTAGGTAACCCAGTAACTCTGCAATTGCGGCCTTCCAAAAACTTTTCCTAGTCGTATCTAGCGGAAACTCATTTTTATCGACGTGATAGGTCAAATCAGCATTAATCACCGTCAGGCATCTTTTACCTGTTCTTTTATTTTCAACCCACTTGCCCTCATCGACAATGCGCTGACATAAGTCTAAATATTGCTTCATTAACGTAACCCTATCACTCTACTAAAATCAACTGTGTCATATCATACACTGCCAGTTGACGCTAAACCATCATTGCTGGCGTGATAAATACAACGAGTGCCTCAAGACCCTCACACGTACACTGAAAATAATGGCAGTTCATTTGTGTACTTTTTCTTGCTAGCTTAGATTTGCTTTAATCAATATATATAAGGAAAATTATGAAGCTTACAATCAAGAAAACCCCCCTAAAAAAACTATCTAGTGATAAAGCACTACAACCAAAAGTTACAAACTTTGTTGCTGGTGGTGAACCTGACTTGTGTCCTACAGTAGGTCAAGGAACATGTATCAATGCGGTACACAACAGTGGCTGCTTCACGGCAAGGGAGCAAGATTGCCCTGTCGCGTCGTAACGACGTCAAAAAAGAAGCAAGGTTCATTTGAACATTGCTTCTTTAAGTTAAACACCCAATTAGCCGTTATTAATAGCAATACTTTGATTAAACTTTACAATATCTTGGCGCTTCAAAAGGCTATAAAAGGCGGGCAGGACAATAAGCGTAAGTACAACAGCGCTTGTCATACCGCCTACTAAAGGCGCGGCAATACGGCTCATCACTTCAGAACCCGTTCCAGTTCCATATAATATTGGTAGTAACCCAACAATAATGGTTGTAACCGTCATCATAACAGGCCTAACTCTCAACCCGGCCCCATAAATTAGCGCATTCATATAGTCTGTATCTGAAATAACGGTGGCGTTATTTTGCGCGTTTTCTTTGAGATCTTTGAGTGCTTGGTTGAGATAGACCAACATGATCACGCCTATCTCTACTGCAACGCCGGCAAGCGCAATGAAGCCAACCCCCACAGCCACCGAGAAATTAAACCCTTCCCAATACATTAACCATATTCCACCAATCATGGCCATAGGCAGGGTTATCAGTATCAACATCACCTCTCTTAGTGCTTTAAAATTCAAATAAAGTAAAATCACAATGATTGCGAGCGTGAGAGGCAATACATATGAAAGCTTTGCTTTTGCTCTTTCCATATACTCATATTGACCAGCCCAAATAATCGAATAACCAGCAGGTAGATCAAGTTCTGTCGATAAATAAGCCTTTGCATTTCGTACATAAGTGCCGACATCAATTCCGTCAATATCGATATATGTCCACCCATTCAAACGCGCATTTTCACTTTTTATACTCGCAGGTCCGGTATCAATATAAACCTCAGCGACGTCACCTAACGTAATGTGTTTTCCTGATGGCGTGATCACAGGCAACATGGCGAGCTTTTCCGGTGAGTCGCGGTAATGTTGTGGATAGCGAATATTAATAGGGTAACGCTCCTGCCCCTCGATAGTTTGTGTCACAACAGCGCCTCCAATCGCAGTCGATACCACTTGCTGAACATCGGCAATATTTAATCCAAAACGACTGGCCTGCACTCGGGAAATATCCACCTTAATATATCGGCCACCAGCAACTCGCTCAGAGTACACCGACGCGGTTCCGGCAACTGCGGGTAAAATACGTTCAATTTGCTGACCAATATCTTGAATGACCGCAAGATCTGGACCTGCGACTTTGATACCAACAGGGGTTTTAATCCCAGTTGCCAACATATCTATCCGCGTTTTAATTGGCATTACCCACGCATTCGTCAGCCCAGGGAATTTAACGAGGCTATCTAGTTCAGCTTGCAAGCTCTCTGTGGTCACACCTTCGCGCCATTGCGATTTAGGCTTCAATTGAATAAAGGTTTCAATCATAGTGAGCGGTGCCGGATCTGTTGCAGTTTCTGCACGCCCTACTTTACCAAAAACATTCTCTACCTCAGGTACTGTGCGGATCAATTTGTCAGTTTGCTGCAATAACTCACGCGCTTTGCCAATCGATATTCCCGGGTAGGTCGTGGGCATGTACATTAAGTCGCCTTCATCTAGTGGTGGCATAAACTCGCTGCCGATTTTACTCACCGGATAAAAGCCCACAACAGATACCACAACCGCTAATAGAATGGTGCTTTTAGGAAATCGCATCACCTGCTTTAGTACGGGCATATACAGGGCTATTAACATGCGATTTATAGGATTCTTCTTTTCTGAAAGTACCTTACCGCGAATGAAGTACCCCATGAGCACAGGCACCAAGGTAATTGCTAACCCAGCCGATGCAGCCATAGCATACGTTTTTGTATAGGCAAGCGGTTCAAACATTCGCCCTTCCTGAGCTTCCAATATAAATACAGGTAAAAATGAAACGGTAATTATCAACAAACTAAAAAACAATGCTGGGCCCACTTCTGATGCTGACTTGGTAACTATTTCCCAGCGGTTTTCATCTGTCAGTGGCGTTTTTTCCATATGTTTATGCATATTTTCTATCATCACAATCGCTCCGTCAGTCATGGCGCCGATCGCTATAGCAATACCTCCCAATGACATGATATTGGCGTTTATTCCCTGAAGGTGCATGATGATAAAAGAAGCCAGTATTCCGAGTGGCAATGAGATCACCGCCACAATAGACGACCTTAGGTGGAATAAAAAAACCACGCAGATCACAGCCACGACAATTAACTCTTCCGTCAATTTTTGCCATAAGTTATCAACTGCCGCCTCAATTAGCTGAGAGCGATCGTAAACAGGCACTATTTTTATACCCTTTGGTAAAGACTGCTTCAACGACTGTAGTTTTTCTTTAACCCCCTCGATGGTCGCTTGTGCATTTTCTCCTGAACGCATCACTACAATTCCACCAACGACTTCGCCTTCACCGTTAAGCTCTGCAACACCTCGGCGCATTTGCGGCCCCAAACGCACTTGTGCGACTTGCCCAATTGTCAGTGGAGTACCTTTAATGCTGACACCCAACGGGATTTGCTCAATATCCCTGATCGAACCTATATACCCGGTAGCAGTCACCATATACTCAGCTTCCGCCATTTCGATTACCGAAGCCCCCGTTTCTTGGTTACCCTGTTTGAGTGCTATTTCAATTAAGCTCAAAGGGATGTCATATGCTCTCAGTTTGTTTGGGTCTATTTCTACTTGATACTGCCTTACCATCCCACCTACGGTGGCGACTTCAGACACCCCTGATACCGTCTGCAGTTCATACTTTAAAAACCAATCCTGGATACTGCGCAGTTGGCTAAGGTCGTGCTTTCCTGAACTATCAGTCAGCGCATACATATAGATCCAACCAACCCCAGTAGCATCGGGGCCAAGCTGTGGTTTTGCTGAGTCAGGTAAACTGGCAGCGGCTTGATTCAAGTATTCAAGAACTCGGCTTCGCGCCCAGTAAAGGTCGGTGTCGTCGTCAAAAATAATATAGACATAAGAATCGCCAAAAAAGGAAAAGCCACGCACAGTTTTAGCGCCGGGAACCGACAACATCGCTGTACTGAGCGGAAAGGTTACCTGATCTTGCACCACCTTCGGTGCCTGACCTGGATAACTGGTTTTGATAATCACCTGCACATCAGATAAGTCAGGGATCGCATCGACAGGCGTATGTTTTAGCGAATAGATCCCGCCAAACGTCAACACTAGTGTCATCAGCACCACCAACAAGCGATTGTTTACAGACCATTTGATAATTGATTCAATCACGCTCGGCTCCTATCAATGATGTGCATGACTATCATGCACTTGCTCATCGTCTGCTACCTGTATGGCGACAATGACTAGGTCATCTTTGACTTCAAAGGTAAATAAGATTTCATCACCTACATTGAATTCTTTGAACTCAAGCGTATCAGCCACCACAAAATCCATTGTCGCCGCAGGTCTATTCCATTTATCGATGGCTTCTCGACTGATATTCAAAATGCGTCCTTTCTGATCCACATGATTAATAACCCCCTTTACTGTTGCCGTCGGGGTCTTAGCTTGTGCCATTATATGAATACCTGTTAATTCATACCCGCCGTTATCTTGTTCCGTGACTTCAAAATGCAATAACTGACCAGACTGTAAAGTTTCTATCTCAACGGCTTTGGCAACGTTAAAATTCATGGTCATGGTAGGCCAGTCCCACACCTCAACGGGTTCATGGGTAATATTGACTTTACGATGCGACACCATCACGCTATTTACTTCACCTTGCATCCAAACCGATTTGGGGCGCTCCTCAAACTGCATTCTTTTGAAATCAGATGTTTTACTTGATTCTGAGTCAATCAAAAACTGTGCGGAGGTAACCACCTCTTCACCTTCTGCCAATCCTGACACTACCTCAATAGCAGTATCATTAATTCTGCCAATTTCTATTTCAATGGATTTAAACTGACCGTCGCCTAGCGCCAGTACAACTCGATTTTGGGCGCCTGTTCGGATCACTGCACTGGCCGGAACCGTTAAAACCCCATGTGTTGGGTCAGCTTCAATATCAACGCGCGCAAACATATTTGGTTTGAGTATTAAACCTGGATTATCAAATTTGAGTCTAACTCTCAAAGTACGGTTTTGAGCGTCTAAGCTGGGATACACGTAATCTACTTCGCCGAGCCAAGACTTGCCTGGTAAGTAGTCTAACTCCATTGTAACTGGTAGCCCGGGTTTGATAACCGCAGCTTGGCGCTCAAATACTTCGGCTTCAACCCAAACCTGATCTAGCTTGCCTATGCTCATCATCGTCGTGCCAGGTTGTACATAGTAACCTTCGCGGATCTTAAGGTTTTCAACCACGCCGGATTGCGGTGTGTAAAATGTAACTGTTTGACGAACCTGCTTGGTCTTTATCAGCTTTTCAATGAAGTCCACTGACATTTTAAGTGCTCGAAGCCGCTTACGCGCTGCATCTATCAGCTGCTGATCTGATTGCTTCAACGCGACGAGCATTTCTTTTTGAGCATTCACCAATTCAGGAGAATATAAATCGTACAAAGCCTGTCCTTGCTCGACTTCATCACCTATCGCTTTGACGTATAAATTATCTACCCAACCATCTACACGAGGATGGATATGCACCAACTCGTGTTCATCATACTGAACATAGCCCACGGTACTTACTGAGGCTTGCAGTGAGCTTCGCTTTACGGTCGCCGTTCTCACCCCTAAGTTATTAACCACATGAGAAGCTATTTTTACTACGCCAGGGCCAAACTCATCTTGTCCTTGAGGTTCGTCATAAACCGGCACTAGGTCCATGCCCATCGGAGATTTTCCCGGTTGGTCACGGCGATAATTTGCATCCATCGGTGCCACCCAATAAAGCGGCTTCTTCTCGCCTTCCGGTGTTGCTTCTTTATCACTGAGCGGTTGTACCTCCATAAATAACGTAGCCGATAGGCCGCCTATCGCAATCCCAATTAAAGCCGTACAAAGCGTTTTTATTGCAGAAGACATCATCGTACTCCTCCTAAACCTTTGCTAATTAAACTTGGTTGCTGTTTGGGAAATGGCATGCATTGCTCATAGATAACGGCCATTAGAACTGCTCCTTATATTCAGTCACGGTGGCAAATACCTTACTGCTGCCGTCTTTCATTAGTATCAACACTTGATATGGGTTAAAACGCTTCCCTACTTCCATGCCCGGAGAACCAAGCGGCATAGCCGGAACAGACAACCCAATGGCATTTTCTATCGGATTAGATAAGAACTGTTTAATAAACTTTGCTGGGATATGCCCTTCAAAAACATAACCATTGTCGCTCACCCCAGTATGACAAGATTGATAACGGGCTTGGATCCCCAACTTGCGTTTAACCTCGCTTAAGTTAGGTAAATCATATATTTGGTGAGATACGTTAAACTGAGTTAAATGTGCTAACCACTTCGTACAACAGCCACATGTCGGGGTTTTGTATACTTTTAACATCGGACGCTCGGCGCTTTGTGTTGCGCTTACTGGACTTTGAAAGCCAAAAATAACTGAAAGGCATAGCACAAGTGCTACAAATTTAAATTTATACATGCTGGAACTCATTTTTAGTTGTGATCTATAGCCACCGACACATATCGCTAAAACTAGAACCCAATGCGTTCACAGCACAGGCTAATAGGCAGACATCAAGGTGACCAATTTTTATACAAGACATTTAGGGCGCAATAACCCTAGGATCACACCAAAATGGGGGGTTTATATACGGAGTTGATAAATTGGTTAGGTGAACCAACATAGCCAGAAACAGGTTTGTCTGTCGCTAAATTGATTGTAGAAAAGATATTCGCTTCACTGATAAAAAGAGAAAACGGCGCACACAAACTGGTAGGGCAAGTACAATCAGTTTTGCAACAATCCATATCACTGTGTGTTGCCATAGAAGTATCATGGTGCATACCGCTACTGTGGTCATGAGACTGCGTTATGCTCTGGTGAACATCATGCATGGCCACCGCTTTAGAAGCTATGGGCATATCATGATCACATATCATTTTTGCCTGCACCAATGGCTGAAATACAAACATCAAAAACACTGCAACAACTAATACCAGTTGCACAGGGTTATGTATTGTTTTTGATAATTTGCGATCACTCACAAGTCTGATACCTTTGATTTTTGTAGCACTACTATAACGCTAAATCGACAAAGAATAAAACACTGCCTAGCTAAGTGAGTAATTTACTCACTTAGCAAAGACCATAAGCATGTAATTAAGCAGCTTTAACTGCTTCTCGGCGATGCGCCCAAATCATCAGGCCCAGGCCGCCAATTATCATTGGCAACGACAATATTTGCCCTTGTGAGATAATACCGGCATGCAACCCAATATGGGCATCAGGTTGACGGAAGTATTCAATTGCAAACCTAAACACGCCGTAGCCCAATAAGAATAGTCCTGCAATACTACCTGCTGGACGCGGCTGTTTGCGATACCAAACAAGAATTAAGAATAACACCAAACCTTCAAAAAACGCTTCGTACAATTGGGAGGGGTGCCTTGGAACATTGCCGCCCGAAGGAAAAATTACCGCCCAAGGTACATCCGTTTGTCGTCCCCACAATTCACCGTTAATAAAGTTACCGATCCTGCCTGCCAATAACCCCACTGGTACCATAGGCACCACAAAATCTCCCACAGCCAAAGGGGACTTATTAGTTCGCCATGCAAAAATAAAAATCGCGGTGATGACGCCCAGTGCGCCGCCGTGGAAAGACATTCCTCCTTCCCATACTTTAAATAGCATCAGCGGATCTGATAAAAATGAAGAGAAGTTGTAAAATAGCACGTAGCCAATACGGCCGCCTAAAATGACCCCTAACATGCCATAAAATAATAAGTCACTGACTTGTTCTCTCGTCCAGCCCGAGTTGGGTTTATCAGCTTCTTTATTTGCCCACCACATCGCAAATGCAAAACCAATTAAGTACATAAGGCCGTACCAACGGACACTTAGTGGACCGACTGAAAATATAATCGGATCAATTTCCGGAAACTGCAAAGCCATCGCTTTCCCTCAATAAAATAACATTTTGCCTGCAATCACGATGAGAATGAATGCAAACACCTTTTTAATTGTTGCTACTGGTAAATAATGTGTGGCTTTAGCACCTAGTGGTGCAGTAAACCAAGAAGTCAGTACAATACCAAATAAAGCCGGTAAGTAAATATATCCCAAAAAGCCTTGTTGCAAAGTTAACTTTTCGCTACCCGCAACGATATAACCAATACTGCCAAACAAAGCAATTACAATACCACTCACCGCGGCACACCCTATGGCTTTTCTCATATCTATAGAAAAATAGTTAAGCAATGGTACTACAAGCACCCCTCCTCCAATGCCAATCATGGCTGAGAGCGCGCCCATTATACTCGTTATGCCAGTAATCATCGCACCGCTGGGTAAACTTCGAGTGACGTTTTGTTCGACTTTACGGCTTGAAATAACCATTTTTGCAGCGATTAAAATCACACACAGTAAAAATATCCATTTGATGATCAAAGCAGGGATTAAGGTGGTAAAAAAGCCACTTAAAAGCGCACCTATCGCGACACCGCCCACCACCCAAGGTGCTATAGTCCAAGGTACATTGCCATTTCGGTGATGTGCAATTGCTGAAGACGTTGAAGTAAATAATATTGAGGCTAATGAGGTCGCAATTGCCACTACGATGACTTGCTCAGTGGGTAATATTGAAAAACTGACCAATATTGCCGATAGGACCGGAACAATAATGAGGCCACCACCAATACCAAGCAACCCAGCTAAAAAACCGACCACACAACCGAGTAACGCACAGCTTAAAACCAAAGGTGCGTTAATAGACATAATGATGTTCATTATGATGCTCTTTGTTATTGTTGTGCCCTATGTTAACGCATCTGCTGTGAGCCTGCACACCTATTCTCTTGATTCAAAAATAGCGTTCTTTAACTAAACTCTAAACGCTATTCATTCAGCTCACGACTCGTTCCATGAAAAAACCGATTTTAGAATCTAAACGTTCTTTGGCCCTGATTGCGTATAGATGATTTCGCTTAAGCCCTGAGCGATAATAAACTCTCGTAAATAACGATGTACTTGAATCGCACTTGATGCGCTCAAACATTGCTCAAGTAAGGCTTCCATGTCAGTCACCTTGAGCCTTCTAAGCACCCATTTTACTTTATTCAACGCCGAAATATTCATACTCAACCTGCGATAACCCATAGCCACGAGTAAAATCGCGCCTTCAGGTTCTGAGCCCAGCTCTCCGCATAAACTAAAAGGTAATTCCAGTGCTTGGCAATCTGTGGCAATGCGATTTAGCGCCCTTAGTACGCTAGGATGATATGGTTCAAAGAGTTTAGCAACACGTGAATTGGCTCTATCTACTGCCAGTAAATACTGCGTTAGGTCATTACTACCCACAGAGCAAAAATCGACTTTTTCTGCCCACTCAGGTAACAAAAAGATACTTGAAGGCACCTCTATCATGACCCCAATTTCAGGTTTATCTATCTGATAAAACTGATCAGCCCATTCCTCTTGTAGTTCAAAATAGGCTTGCTCAAGCAGAGCCAGCGCATCATCCACTTCTTCCGTATGACCTATCATTGGCAGCATAATTCGTAAATTACCGAGCCCTGCGTTTGCCTTAATCATCGCTTTTAGCTGATCGAGAAAAAGTTCTGGGTGATCCAGTGTAACTCTTATTCCACGCCAGCCCAAAAATGGGTTTTCTTCTTCAATGTCAAAATAATCTAAGACTTTGTCTCCGCCGATATCCAAAGTACGCATAACAACGGGTTCAGGATGATACAGAGACAACACTTCTCGGTAACACTGCTCTTGCTCTGCTTGAGATGGAAATTGTCCCCGTTGCATAAACCAAGATTCGGTACGATATAAACCGACCCCGTCACTGTACTTTGCGCTCATATGTTCTGAAGAAAGATCAAGCCCCGCATTTAATAGTAAGCTGATGCGCTCTCCATCTAGGGTAATGGGCGGCAAATCATGTTCCGCATCAAACTTATCATGCAGTTGGCTTTCTTTTTGCCGAAGTGCCTCATATTCTTGAGTCAGTACTTTAGATGGAGAAACATATACTCTCCCAGCATAAGCATCAAGAATGATGGGCTTGTCTTCAAACTGCAGTAGTGGGATATTTTCAATCCCCCAAATTGCCGGGATCCCCATTGCCCGAGTTAATATTGAAGCATGAGAATTCGCTGAACCATGAACACTGATCACCCCTACCAATTTGTCTTTAGGTACATGTGCTAACATGGCGGGAGTGAGTGTCTCCGCGACTAAAATGGTCTGCTCATGATATGACTTTGTTACCGACTCAGTACTAACCAAATGATGTAATACTCTTAACCCTAAATCCTTTACATCCACTGCTCGTTCTTTGATATAAGGATCTTGCATTGCCTCAAATTGAGTTACCAGATCTTCAATTACATGTTTTAGCGCAGATTTCGCATCCCAGCCGAGCTCTAACTCTTTGTTAACTTGCTGACCTAGACTGCGCGCATCTAAAAGCTGTTGATAAACCTCAAAGACAGCCAATGCCTCTTTGGGTAAAGATAACGATAGGCGATTAGCAAGCACATGAAACTCATGTCTAGTTGCATCCACAGCTTGTTTAAATAACTTTTTTTGTTCACTCAGATTTGTATTTTTTGTTGATTCGATACTGGAAAAGTCCAGTTTAGGCAACACGACGTACGCTTTACCAAGTGCAATTCCTGGGGTGCTGGCAACACCTTTTAACACAGATGTTTTGTGATTGGTCGCGTCTTGTTTTAACAACGTTTGTAGTTCAACATGGGCCAATTGAGACGCTAACTGGGCAGACAAGGTGATTAAAAATGACTCCTCGTCGTTACTGAATTCTCGCGTGTTTCTTTGCTGCACTACAATCACACCGAGAACTTTTCGTTGGTGGACAACTGGCACCGATAAGAAGGCATTGAAACCTTCTTCTTGAACCTCAGGAGAGTGTTTAAAACGAGGGTGCACCTGCGCTTGGGCGATGTTAATCGTTTCTTCGCGCTGTGCGACTAGGCCAACTAACCCCTCTGTAAATCCAATCCTGAATTGGCCTACAGCTTCGGGGTTTAAGCCATCACTAGCCATAAGAACGAAATTGTCTTGACTGTAGTCCGCAAAGTAAATTGAGCAGCAGTCCGTGTGCATGGCCTGCTTTACCATCACAACGAAAAGGTTTAGAGCGTCACCTAAGTTATCTTGTTGAGAAACTGACTGCGCAATTGACCTTAACGTTGCTAGCACTTTGTTACCCTATCTATCGTCTTCGCCAATGATCTTTATGGCTATGTTCTTTGCGATTAAACGGCATTGCAAATGGTGCAAACTCTTTCATAACCCTACGATAAACATCTCTTTTAAATGACACCACTTGCCTTACCGGATACCAGTAACTTACCCACCGCCAATCATCGAATTCGGGATGGTGAGTTCTCAATAGGTCAACTTCCTCGTCTTTACACCTAAGTTTGAGTAAAAACCATTTTTGCTTTTGCCCTATACAAACAGGACTTGAATCCTTACGAATTAACCTTTTTGGCAATTTGTATCTGAGCCAGTGCTTAGAGCTGGCTACAATTTCGACATCCTCAGGCCTTAACCCCACTTCCTCGTGAAGCTCGCGATACATAGTTTGCTCAGGGGTCTCACCTTCATCTACACCTCCTTGGGGAAACTGCCAAGAGTGCTGACCATAGCGCCTTGCCCAAAATACTTGCCCTTGGTTATTACATATTACAATTCCCACATTGGCACGAAATCCTTCGGCATCAATCACCTTAGCGCCTCATTCTTATGTCTATTTTATTTGATTGTTCCATATATAGCTGGCATCAGCAAATATTATTCCCGCTTTTACTCAAGTTACTCACAGCTTGTGCATAACTCAATACCATCAAGCACATTTTACAAACAAATCCACAGATTTACAGTTAAAAAGCTAACTTCTCCACAGAAACTGTGGATAATATTGTTCATATATCTGTATTTATCCAAATTCTTGTTGATTCGCAATCATCTAAATCTTATCAAAAACCAATAAAACACATAAATATCATAAACTTAAACTATTCACACCCCACTAAAAGCTGTTTAAAATACCACCAAACAAACTCAGTTCAAAAAACAACCAACCCAACTTAATCCACAACCCCTTTATATTCTGATAAAATTTCCCTACTTCTATATTAGGTAAGTAAAGCAATGCTAAAACCCGCTCCGCCAACTAGTGTTTCAGAATTATTGCAGCGTGTTGAGACGATCGCCGGGTTAACTCTGGGTGAGCTAGCTGCTCAATATCACTTTAAAAGTCCAGATGATTTACTACGAGAAAAAGGCTGGCCCGGACAGCTATTAGAATATGTATTGGGCGCCAGTGCAGGTTCAAAGCCTGTGCCTGATTTTGAACATATCGGCATAGAACTCAAAACCTTACCACTCAGTTATGCAGGAAAGCCCCTTGAAACAACCTATGTGTCTGTTGTGCCACTGACCAACCTGACGGGATTGACATGGCAAAGCTCGAGCGTTAAGAAAAAACTCAATCATGTACTTTGGCTTCCAATCCTAGCTGAGCGTGATATTCCCCCGATTGATAGAACTATTGGCACTGGATTTTTATGGCAACCTGATGCGCAGCAAGAGGCGCAATTGCAACGTGATTGGGAAGAACAAATCGAATTAATCGCACTTGGACGCGTAGATGAAATATCAGGTCACTTAGGAGAGGTCATGCAGATCAGGCCAAAAGCGGCCAACAGTAAAGTTTTAACTGATGCAATTGGTCCACGAGGTGGATTAATCAAAACATTGCCCAGAGGGTTTTATTTAAAAACGCAATTTACACACACGATTTTGGTCAATCAATTTGCGAATTAAGCATCAGCTTAATTCGCAATTATCCACCCTATACTGGTAGAGTGAAGCCCACAATAGTATTAGGCTTTAACAATTCTGAAATGGTATAAACCTTTTGATACTAGTGAAGTCCAATCCCCTGTAGGACAACTGCTCTCATTGTTTTTAAACCACATAGTCACAGTATTTTGAGTCGACAACCCCAGTAATAAAGCGCTGTACATCGCATGGCAATACTCACTAGTATGGCCGTCAGAACCACCTTGTAAGCTGCACACAACAGAGTTTGTTACGCTCAAAGGTGTGCTACCAATACCACTAAAAGAGGCTGAAACGGAACCATTTTTAGTCAAGTGTACGTTGGATACTTTGCCAAAGCAGTAGTGAGTTTTAGTGGCTGCTGCATTAAAACTCAGCGTAGCACCTAAAAATAAAGCGGCAAGAGTAGAGACTTTATGTATCATTTTTTATTTTCCTTTTTAGTTATTTGAGTTGGCTATCCAGCCGACAGTAATTGTACCTATATTATTTTCATTGACAACCCATCTCCAATCTACCTTAGAGCCACTTGATAAATGCAATAAAAAAAGCCCGCTGTACTTGCGTACAGCGGGCTTTTCAACAATACATATCAAATATTAAGTCTTACTGACCTTTGATCTCTGAACGACCATTGTAAACAGCCTTGTCACCTAATGCCTCTTCAATACGTAGAAGCTGGTTGTATTTAGCAACACGGTCTGAACGACATAGAGAACCAGTTTTGATTTGGCCTGCCGCCGTACCAACTGCTAAATCAGCAATTGTTGCATCTTCTGTCTCGCCTGAACGGTGAGAGATAACCGCTGTGAAGCCTGCATCTTGCGCCATCTTAATTGCATCAAGCGTCTCAGAAAGAGAACCGATTTGGTTAAATTTGATCAAGATTGAGTTACCGATCTTCTCATCGATACCACGCTTTAAGATTTTCGTGTTAGTTACGAATAGATCGTCACCAACAAGCTGCACTTTTTCACCAATTTTGTCTGTTAGGATCTTCCAACCATCCCAGTCGCTCTCGTCTAGGCCATCTTCAATAGACACAATTGGGTAACGTGCAGCAAGATCAGCTAAGAAATCAGCAAAACCTTCTGAATCGAACGCCTTACCTTCACCACTTAGGTCATACTTACCATCTTTGTAGAACTCAGAAGATGCACAATCAAGTGCAAGCGTCACGTCTTTGTTCATTTCATAACCTGCAGCCGCAACTGCTTCAACGATTACTTCTAACGCTTCTTCGTTTGACTTAAGATCAGGTGCAAAGCCGCCTTCGTCACCAACAGCTGTATTTAAACCGCGTGCGCTCAATACTTTTTTCAGGCTATGGAAGATTTCTGCACCCATACGTAATGCTTCACGGAAGCTTGAAGCGCCAACAGGCTGAACCATAAATTCTTGAATATCAACATTGTTGTCAGCATGCTCACCACCGTTGATGATGTTCATCATAGGTACTGGCATTGAGAACTGACCTGCTGTGCCATTAATGTCTGCAATGTGCTCGTACAATGCAACACCTTTCTCTTGCGCAGCAGCTTTAGCTGTTGCTAGAGATACAGCTAAGATTGCGTTTGCACCTAGCTTTTCTTTGTTTTCAGTACCATCTAGGTCAAGCATGATTTGGTCAACAGCACGTTGCTCTAGCGCATTTTGGCCTTCTAGCGCTTGTGCAATTTCTTTATTTACAAAGTTTACTGCTGTAAGTACACCTTTACCCAAGTAACGAGACTTATCACCATCACGTAATTCAAGTGCTTCGCGAGTTCCTGTTGATGCACCTGATGGTGCACACGCGCGGCCCCAAGCACCCGAGTCTAAATGAACATCGGCTTCAACGGTTGGGTTACCACGTGAGTCCATAACTTCACGGCCAATCACTTTTACGATTTTTGACATCTTGATTCCTCTTTTCCCAAAGTGGTGAGTGTTTTTATTTCTGCTTAATTTGCATTGCTATGCAACCGCCTTTGTGTGTTTCAGTCGCATAGCAATACCTAAGGTATTTAAACAAGGTATTTAAACAAAAAAGCCGTGCACTCGTGCACGGCTTTTTCTCTTAAGAGTTTTCTTTTTGGTAGCTGAATGCTGCACCAACAAACCCTTCAAACAATGGGTGTCCATCGCGAGGGGTCGAGGTAAACTCAGGGTGGAACTGAGCTGCAATAAACCAAGGGTGATCTTTATTTTCAATGATCTCCACTAGCTTTTTGTCTTCAGATAAACCAGTGAATGCCAACCCTGCTTGCTCTAGTTTCTCAACAAAATTGTTGTTCACTTCGTAGCGATGGCGGTGGCGCTCTGTGATTTCTGCACTACCATATACTTCACGTACTTTAGAGCCTTCAGCTAAATGACATAGCTGAGCACCCAAACGCATTGTCCCACCAAGATCTGACTCTTCGGTACGAGTTTCAACATTACCATCTGCATCTAGCCATTCGGTGATCAAACCAACGACTGGACTTGGCGTATTCACATCGAACTCAGTAGAGTTAGCATTTTCTAAACCTGCAACATTACGCGCATATTCAATTAGTGCCACTTGCATACCAAGGCAAATGCCTAAATAAGGGACTTTGTTTTCACGGGCATATTTAGCAGCAAGGATCTTGCCTTCAACGCCACGATTACCAAATCCGCCAGGAACTAGAATTGCATCAAGGTGGTCTAGTCGCTCAGTACCTTTGCTTTCGATATCTTGAGAGTCAACATATTCAATATTAACTGTTACACGGTTTTTCAAACCTGCGTGCTTAAGAGCTTCGTTAACTGATTTGTATGCATCAGGAAGCTCAATATACTTGCCCACCATACCGATTGTTACTTCACCTGTCGGGTTAGACTCTTGATAAAGCACTTGTTCCCACTCAGATAAATCAGCTTCAGGACATTCAAGGTAGAAACGGCGACAAACTAGGTTGTCTAGTTCCTGAGACTTTAACAACGCTGGGATTTTGTAGATGCTATCAACATCTTGAAGCGAGATTACTGCTTTTTCTTCTACGTTAGTGAAGAGTGCAATTTTCGCTCTTTCATTTGCCGGCAACTTACAATTAGAACGACAGACTAGGATATCTGGCTGAATACCAATTGAGCGTAACTCTTTTACTGAGTGCTGAGTCGGTTTAGTTTTTACTTCACCAGCTGCACCAAGGAAAGGCACTAACGTTAGGTGCATAAATAATGCGTGCTCACGACCCAGTTCAGTCCCAAGCTGACGGATCGCTTCAAGGAATGGCTGTGATTCAATATCACCAACCGTACCACCGATCTCTACGATCGCGATATCATGGCCCTCTGCACCTTCAATTACTCGGCGCTTAATGTCATTGGTAATATGTGGGATAACTTGGATTGTTGCGCCCAAGTACTCGCCTTTACGTTCACGACGTAAAACGTCTTCAAATACACGACCTTGCGTAAAGTTGTTACGACTAGTCATTTTGGTGCGAATAAAGCGCTCATAGTGACCAAGGTCTAGGTCAGTTTCAGCCCCGTCTTCAGTTACGAAAACTTCACCATGCTGAATAGGGCTCATTGTGCCCGGGTCAACATTGATATAAGGATCCAGCTTAAGAATAGTCACGTTAAGGCCACGTGCCTCTAAAATCGCAGCTAATGAAGCAGCTGCAATACCTTTACCCAAGGAGGAAACAACTCCGCCCGTTACGAAGATAAATTTTGTACTCATGCGAACCCTAGAATATCAAGGAAAATGGAATTTAAATAAGAATCAAGACGGGGCAATAGTATAGCAAAAGCGCGATTAGCAATCCAGCAAAAATTGTCTACTCAAACACCGAGATTACTTTGCGCGCTTTTTTATGTGCTCCCAAGCATCGTCCATTTGCTCTAAGCTAGCTTCCTCTAAGGTCAGGTTTCGCTTGGCTAAAACCTCATCTATCTGGATGAATCGATTGCTAAATTTTCTGGTAGCCTGACGCAATAACTGCTCGGGATCACGTTTCGCATGACGAATAACATTCACTGTCGCGAAAAGCAGGTCGCCAAGCTCTTCCGCGCTATGTTCTGAATACGGATCCTGTGCCATGGCTTCCTTTACTTCGTCTACTTCTTCTTCAACCTTATCCAGTGCGCCATGATAATCAGGCCAGTCAAACCCCAAAGAAGCTGCGCGTTTTTGTATTTTTTTAGCTCTTGTTAATGCCGGCAGCCCTTGGATCACATCATCGCCGAATGCTTTTTTCTCTTTACGTTCGGACTGTTTAATCGCCTCCCATTGAGCATCCAACTCTTGCTCTGTCAAAGAAGCTTTTTTGTCGAACACATGAGGGTGACGACGCACAAGCTTTTCATTGAGTCCTGCGACAATGGACTCAAAATCAAACAGGCCAGCCTCTTTGCCTAACTGGGCATAAAAAATGACTTGAAACAGCAGATCTCCTAGCTCATCTTTGAGTGCAGCAAAATCTCTCTGCTCTATGGCATCAGCCACTTCATGCGCTTCTTCTAGGGTGTGAGGAACAATCGAACTGAAGTCTTGCTGCTTATCCCAATCGCAACCTCTTTCAGGGTCGCGTAAAGTAACCATAATGTCTACAAGACGCTGTATATTATCACTCATCAAATCCCCCTAATGCTGGCGCTTGGCTTCAAACACGCCTTCTGTTTGTAGAAGCTTTGTCAGTAAACGGTTGGTTGCGGATAAATCGCCGACTTCAATTTTCATTGTAAAGATTGCCACCCCTTTTTCATGTTGAGTTTGCACATTCATATTGAGTACATTGACTTTTTCATTCGCTAAAATCGCACTAATATCTCGGATAAGCCCCTGCCTATCATTGGCCTCTATCCGAATAGTGATTTCATAGAATGATTGCACATCATCAGACCAACTGACTGCAATTTCGCGCTCCGGGTGTAGCTCCGTTATGTGAGCAAATGAGTCACAATCGGCACGGTGTACCGCAATACCCCGCCCCTGAGTGATATAGCCAACAATGGCGTCACCCGGTACAGGCTGGCAACACTTTGCAACGTGACTGAGCAAGCTACCCACACCTTCGACTACAATGCCGTTTTTATCACCTTTGTGCTTTTTACGGGTGCTTAGCTTTAATTTAGGCTCAGATTCTGGTTTATCTTGAATAAAGTTCAAAAACTGATTGATACGTACATCCCCCGCACCAATCGCCACCATCAAGTCGTCCAACTCTTTAAAGTTAAAGCGCTCGATGGCAGGCTCTAACTCTTTGTAACTGATATCCAGCTTTTGTAGGTGACTATCAAGAATTTCCTTACCCGCTTGTAGGTTTTTATCTCTGTCTTGCTGTTTGAACCAGTGATGGATTTTACTGCGCGCACGAGAAGAGTATATATATCCCAAAGACGGATTGAGCCAATCACGACTCGGTGAGGGGTTTTTCTGGGTTAAGATCTCAATTTGATCCCCAGTTGAAAGTTTGTAAGTAAAAGGCACTATTTTGCCAAACACTTTCGCCCCAATGCAGCGATGTCCTACATTGGAGTGTATGTAGTAGGCAAAATCGAGCGGAGTTGACCCCAGCGGTAGATCAAAAATATCCCCGCGTGGCGTGAAGACATAAACCCGATCTTCAACAACTTGGTTCTTTAACTCTTCGGCAAATTCACTGCCATCAACAACTTCTTCTTGCCATTGCAGTAGTTTTCTTAGCCAGCTTATCTTTTGTTCATAGCCGGAGCCGCGACCAGGCAGCGCACCTTCTTTATACATCCAGTGTGCAGCCACCCCCATTTCCGCATCTTTATGCATATCATGGGTGCGGATCTGGATTTCGACTGTTTTTCCTTCAGGGCCAAATACGACAGTGTGAATTGACTGATAGCCGTTTGGCTTAGGGGTCGCAACATAGTCGTCAAACTCCTTATTGAGGTGACGCCAGTTAGTATGTACGATACCTAGTGCCGCATAGCAATCCTGCAATTGTTCTACCACAATGCGCATAGCGCGTATATCAAATAGCTGCTCAAACTCGTAGTTTTTTTGAGACATCTTTTTGTAAATACTGTAGATGTGCTTCGGACGGCCATAAACTTCTGCCGTGACATTCGCATCAGTCAATTTTTGTTGTACCGCTGCAACCATATCACTCATATATGCTTCACGAGCAAGGCGTTTGTCGGCCAATTTTTTGGCAATTTTTTTATAACTTTCTGGGTGTAGATAACGAAAAGAAAGGTCCTCAAGTTCCCACTTAAGTTGACCAATGCCTAAACGGTTTGCTAGCGGCGCAAAAATATTCGCGGTGGTCTTTGCCGCCACGACGCGCTCTTCTTCTGAGGCATCCTTTACACTGCGCAAATAGCAGATCTGCTCTGCCAACTTGATCACAACTGCACGCACATCTTCTACCATCGCAAGCAACATACGACGGATTTTGTCTATTTGGACATTGCCTTTGCTTTGATGCGCCAAGGTGCTTATTGAAGCCATTTGCTCCACACCTTTTAATAACAGCGCGATATTTTCGCCCAAAGACTTTTCAATCGCTTCAATATCTAATTGCTGCGCTAGAAAATAGGGGGTTAGAAACGCCCCTGCAAGGGATTCTGAGTCAAAATTCAGCTCAGCCAAAATCTCAACCATTTCAATGGCTTTCTCCAGCAGATCCCCATCGGTCTCCGCGGGACATAAAGCATATGCTTCATTGAGTCGATCAGTTTTTTCTTCAGACAAACTTAACAACGCCAAACGCGCGTCAAAATCAGCCGGAAGTGTTGCGTGGTGAGATTGGCGAGTCGCTACCATTATTGACTACCTCCTTTGGAACAACGCCATTGTTTCAATATGCCCGGTGTGAGGGAACATATCCATCAGTGCGACTTTGCTAACAGTAAACCCAGCGGCCAAAATAAGCGCACTGTCTCTTGCCAAGGTAACCGGATCACATGACACGTATAAAACCTTGTTGAATTGCTTCAGTGGCATTTGTTTGAGGACATCATAAGCCCCCGTTCGTGACGGGTCTAACACTAAAGTATCTAACTCATTGCTGAACCACTCTGCTGTTGCCATATCTTGGGTCAAATCAAACTGGAAAAACTGCGCATTGTCGATATCGTTAGTGTGCGCATTTTGCGTAGCCATTGCAACAGAAGAAGCAACCCCTTCGACTCCTATGACTTTCTTTGCTTGTTTTGCAAACAGTAAGGAAAAATTACCTATGCCACAAAACAGGTCAAGCACCTGCTCTTTTCCCGATAACGCGAGCCAAGTCACTGCCTGATGTAACATTGCTTCGTTCACCGCTGCATTAACTTGGATAAAGTTGTCCAACTTAAATTCAAATTGAGTTTCATCCACTGCATATTGAGGTAACAATGCATAAGATACTTCAGCGTTGCCGTCATCCCATAATACTTGCCAGCCTTTTTTATCAAACTCGTCAGTAACGATTTGCTTGGCTGCACAATCAATTGCTTTTGTATGACGGAACAAAACAAAAGGCGCGTTATCAGCCTCGCATAATTGAATATGACTAATGCTACGAAGTTGAGGGTGACGATTTAGTATGGCTCTTAAGTCAACAAAGATAGATTGATACACTTTTTTCAATACACCGCATTCAGCGACATTGACGAGTTTTTTTGATTTTGCAGCGCGAAACCCAAGCTTGAGCACTTTCTCATTTTTGTCAAAGTACGTTGCTATTCGAGCTGCACGTCGATAGTGCGAGCCATCACTGGATATAGGTAAGCTCCATGGTAACTCACTCGTGCCTGAAAACTTGGCAAACAGTTTGCCAACCGCAAGCTGTTTGTGTGCTAGCTGTGCAGACTTCTCCAAATGTTGTAGCGAACAGCCGCCACATTCTTGATAGTGGGGACAAAATGGGATTGCACGCTGCTCACTTGGTTTAACAACTTTTGCAACACTGCCCTCAAATAGTTTGGCTTTTTGTTGGTTAATACGCACTTTAACTTGCTCGCTGGGTAAAGCACCTTCAATAAACCCAACTTTGCCATTATGCTTTGCTACGCCTCGCCCTTGATGATCAAGTGATTCAATTGACACTTCAATGACCTGACCTTTCACTGATGCTTTTTTAGCACGAAAAATTTGTGCCATGTACCGCCCCTTATACATTGCTAAACACCAATGAACTCGCTAATCTAGAGTTCATAATTATCAAAGTTTTATATCGCTCAATATGTCTAAATTAAGCTTACGCGATAGCGTTTTATTGCTTACCCTGATCCCGACGGTGTTAATCGGTTTAATACTTGGCGGATATTTTACTATAAATCGCTACGTAGAGCTTGAACAAATCTTGAAACAGCAAGGCACCAGCATCGCGAACTCGCTGGCAATGACTGTAGAGCACCCGCTCAACACCAAAGATAAAGCCAAATTGCACAGCATCATTACTAAAGCGCATAATCAACATGCGTCTTTAGTCAACAGTATTGCGGTATTTGATTTGCACAACCAGCTCATTATGACCAGCAATTACCATAGTGAATTTAACGATTTGCACTATCGCGGTAATGTCGCTGCCCTGCACGCAACTGAAGCACAAAAGCTACGCAATAATTTTGTTATCTTTTCGCCTGTAAAGGATTATGGCACTGGTGCTACATGGCAAGATGCCCATGCCCAAACTATCGCCGTTTTAATGGTTGAAATAAGCCAAGACCAAGCCATTATTGGCCAGCAAAAAGCATTGCTTTTAAGCGGCACCATTATTCTTGCCGCACTTTTATTGAGTGTCTTTTTATCCACTCGCTTAAGTCGCATGTTCTCTACTCCACTTTCCCAGCTGCAGTTAGCAACAGACAAACTAATTGAAGGAAAAACGGATATTGGCGTCAATCAGCAAATGCAAGGGGAATTTGACATGATGCGTCAAGGTCTTATCACCATCAGTGAAAAGATGGTCGGCCAAAGAGATGAAATGCAAAAACACATAGATCAGGCCACCAGTGACTACAGAGAAACCCTTGAGCAATATGAAACACAAAATATCCAATTAAATATTGCGAAAAAAGAAGCGCAGGTCGCGAACCGCGTAAAGTCAGACTTCTTAGCCAAAATGAGTCACGAGTTGCGAACCCCGCTAAACGGTGTAATTGGCTTTACTCGCCAATTGTATAAAACACCACTAAATAAACACCAAAAAGATTATTTAGACACCATTGAGCTATCCGCAAACAGCCTGCTTACCATCATTAGCGACATATTAGACTTCTCAAAACTCGAAGCGGGCGCTATGGAGCTTGAAAATATCCAGTTCCAACTTAGAGATGCGGTCAACGAAGTGATGACACTACTTGCGCCCAGTGCTTATGAAAAGCAATTAGAGCTGTCAATTGCCATTAATCGACAAGTACCTGACAACTTGGTTGGCGATCCGACACGCTTTAAACAAGTGCTTATAAATTTGATCAGCAATGCGATTAAATTCACAGAGAAGGGGTCGGTCAAAGTAGACATTAGCCATCGTCTAAAAGGTGACTCACAGACATCTCTATTGGTTTCCGTCAGCGATACCGGCCTCGGCATTGCACAAGAAAAACAAGACACGCTATTTACGCCATTTGCTCAAGCTGACACAAGCATTACTCGAAAATTTGGTGGTACCGGACTTGGCTTAATTATCACCAAACATATCGTGGAGGTCATGCAAGGTAGGATCACATTAAACTCAGCACTTGGTAGCGGTTCCTGCTTTACTTTTAATGCCATATTTAACTTACCGAGCCGCTTATTCAATGACGATCTCCCCTGCAAGCCGCTTGAGAATAAACGCGTCTTATACTTTGAACCACAAGAACACACGCGCAATGCTGTGATCGCCCAAATTGAAAGTTGGCATATGCAAGTCACCGTGTGTGACAGTGACGAAGCCTTTTTCAATGCACTGTCACAAGAGTTCAGTTACGACATTTGTCTGGTTGGCAATATGGCAACCGTCGACGATATGCAGACGGTAAAAAGCTACATAAATCACGCTAGAGAAAAAGCCGACTATTTATACCTCATGGTCAATACCATCTCTCATAATATGCGAGAGTCGCTTATTGGTAGCGGTGCTGATGCGTGTATCAGTAAGCCACTTCACCATCGAAAACTCTGCGAAATGTTGGCCGCGCCTTACCGCTTAGATCATCCAGATTTATCGATTGAAACCAACAACGCGACACACTTACCACTCAAAGTGCTTATTGCGGATGACAACGACGCCAACTTAAAACTACTCTATACGCTGCTAGAAGAGCAAGTTGAAACCATTGAAACTGCTCATAATGGTGCGCAAGCAGTCGGGCTGTGTAAAACCCATAAATACGATTTAATATTTATGGATATTCAAATGCCAATCATGGATGGGATCACTGCGTGTATAAGCATTAAAGAGTCTTCCATGAATGATGACACCCCCATCATCGCCGTCACTGCGCATGCCCTTGCAGGCGAAAAAGAGCAGTTGGTAAAAGATGGATTTAGTGGCTACATGACTAAACCCATTGATGAAGACATGCTGAAGCAGATCATATGTGACCACAGTGCCGCTTCTCCTGTCGAACGTGAACAAAAAGAGGAGCAACTGGTAAGTAGCGTTGCACCTTTTGAAAGCCACTTGCTGGATTGGAACCTTGCATTGCAACGCTCAGGTAACAAGCCACATCTCGCACTGGAAATGTTAAATATGCTACTGCAAAGCGTTCCTGAGACCATTGAACACCTCAACGAAGCCAGTGAACAAGCGGATCCAGAATTGCTCTTAAAGGTCATCCACAAGTTCCACGGTGCATGCTGCTATACCGGAGTACCCAAACTAAAAGCATTGGCTGAAACCATCGAAACGGCACTTAAACAAGATAAAGGCTTTGACTATGTCGAGCCCGAGGTGTTGGATCTGATCGATGAACTGACCAATTTGAATGATGATGCAGAAATCACAGCATCTTCCAGTTTGTAAAATGAGATACATTTTTACCGAGACGGGACTCTGGTCCCACTCAAAAAAGGCAATAAAAAAGGCGCCCTAGGCGCCCTTAACATTCCGAAATAAAACAATTACAGTGCAGCAAATACTTCGTCGGTTTTTGCAGCACAGATAAAGTCATTTTTGTGAAGGCCTTTAATAGAATGGCTCCACCAAGTCACTGTAACTTTACCCCACTCAGTTAACAAACCAGGGTGGTGACCTTCTTCTTCAGCCATATCACCCACTTTATTTGTAAACTCAAGTGCTAGTTTAAAGTTTTTAAACTTATACACTCTTTCTAACTGCATGATCCCGTCACGTACTTCAGGTACCCAATCAGGGATCTGCTTGATCAATACTGCTAACTCTTCATCTGACACTTTAGGCGCATCCGCACGACACGCTTCACATTTTTGTGCACTTAAATCAGACATGGGTGGTTCCTTAACTTGCTAATTTATTTTTAGGTGGAAATTTTGGCTCAAACAGTCCGAGCTCTTTTGCTCTTTGTACTAAAGACATAATGTCCATTTGAGAAATATCAAATAGATCATCTATCGAACTAATTGTGTAGTACAAGGGCTGCATGATATCAATACGATATGGCGTTCGAAGTACATCTAGCACTTCAAGTTTGTTAATTTCAGGCTTATCTGAATACACGTACTGGGTTTCACCAGGACTAGATAGGATCCCGCCGCCGTAGATACGCAAACCATTGTCAGTTTGCATTAGACCAAACTCAACGGTAAACCAGTATAAACGAGCTAGGTAAACGCGATCTTTCTTCTCTGCAGCATAACCTAACTGACCGTATTTGTGCGTAAACTCTGCAAACGCAGGGTTCGTTAACATCGCGCAGTGGCCGAATATTTCGTGGAAAATATCAGGCTCTTGAAGGTAGTCAAACTCCTCACGTGAACGAATAAACGTGGCTACAGGAAATTGTTTGTTGGCAAGCAATCTGAAGAACTCATCAAAATCGATCAGCGCAGGAACAGGTGCTACTTGCCAACCTGTCTCCCTTTCGAGCACAGCATTGATTTCGTGTAACTGAGGAATTCGGTCATGGGGTAGATTGATTTTCTTCAATCCTTCCATATATTCATCACACGCTTTGCCTTCAATACACTTTAGCTGTCTTGCAACTAATTCAGACCAGATTTTATTTTCTTCGTCACTCCACTCAATTACGCCTTGCTCATTAGGCTGCTTGGAAGTGTATTTACTAGATTTAGCCATAGTAACCTTCTTTATTTTGATCTCCATTTCTCTTGATGGAGCGTTCAAACCTGTTATTTCGATACTATGTAAAAGTGAGCAAAATATTAATAGGCAGGCCTGAAATGGCCCACCTCAAGAACCTCAATTTCGTAAACTATAAATTACAAAATTGAACACAAAATAATACACCCTTTAGCTACAAGGCATGCAGAGCATAATGCTGTAAATATTTATATACACAAAAATGCACTATCGAGATCCGCGATGATATCATCTGCAGATTCTAGGCCTACCGAAATGCGGATCAGCCCATCAGAAATCCCCGCAGCCAAACGCTCTTCCTGTGTATAAGGTGAGTGTGTCATCGAAGCTGGGTGTTGAATTAACGTCTCAGGATCACCTAGGCTCACAGCTAAAGTGCACAGAGCCGTAGCATTGATAAATGCTTCACCATCAGCAAGCGTGCCTTTTATCTCAAATGCAATCACGCCGCCCGCACCTTGCATTTGTTCACCAAGATAGTGATGGCCAGGGTGCGATGCCAACCCTGGGTAATAAACCTTTTCAACTTTAGGGTGGCGCTCTAAAAATTCGGCGACTTTTTGCGCACTCTCACAATGTCGCGCCATGCGAATATGTAGCGTTTTTAGGCCACGGTTTATCAACCAAGCATCATGCGGACTGATTGTCGCCCCAATGTCTTTCAAAACCGTTAATTTTACAGTCTCAATATGCTCTTTGCTGCCACACACAATGCCAGCGACAACATCGCCATGACCATTGAGATACTTGGTCGCGCTGTGAATAACAATATCAATACCAAAGCGCTTGGGTTTTTGTAGCAATGGGGTCATGAAGGTATTGTCAATCACACTCAATAGGTTGTGCTTCTTGGCAAACTCCCCGAGCATTGTCAGATCCAATACCGTCATATTCGGGTTAATAGGTGTTTCCGCAAATAACATTTTACTGTTTGGCTGTATTGCTCGCTCTAGGGCATCTCTATCTGTCATATCAACAAAGCTCACTTCGATGCCAAATTTCGGCAGCATGTGTGCAAATAAAGCGAAGCTACACCCATATAATGCACTTGAAGCAATCAAGTGATCGCCCTGTTGAAGAAAGCTCAATACTGAAGCAGAAACCGCCCCCATGCCTGTTGCTGTTGCTGCCGCGTCCTCCATCTCCTCTAACTGCGCCAGCTTTTCTTCTAATTCTCGGGTCGTCGGATTACCAAGCCGCGTATATATAAAGCCAGCTTCTTCACCTGCGAATCGAGCAGCCCCCTGTGCTGCATTCTCAAATTTAAAAGTGGAACTTTGGTATAACGGTGCCGTTAATGCGCCATGTGGGTCATCAAAGTGGTTTGGACCGTGAATACAATTAGTGTGATCGTGTAACTTCTTCATTGCTTGCCTGTTGTTATTATTCAAACTGTTTATATCTTATGTAATTAGATATTCCATGATGGATAAATGTACAAGCATGCTGGAAGTTCAGAAGGCTATGTGAGAAGAATTAATATAGTGACTCTGTACACATAAGTTGTCACCTAAGAAGTAACAACTTATCTGAAGCCCTGTGATTAGTTTTGCTTAATCAATTGATTGGTGAGCTTTTTTGCAAAGTCAGCAAGAAAGTTGGCTTTATTTTCCATACGTGGAATTGGTCGACACAACGCCATGGCTTTGTAGCCCAGTCTAGCAGTAAATACACCTGCGCTCAGACCTTGAGCGGACCTAGCTGATAGCTTACCCAGTAGTTCCGCACCCAAACTCGTCGCAGCAAGGTCACTCAGTAATTCTGATGCACCCACAAAGACGATTTGTGTCGCCAATAGCTTGTACAACTTTATTCGGCTGCGATAGCCTAAAGTAATACCGTAATGCGCACTAAGCTTTTCTACTAAACTCACACCTCGCCATAACACTGCAAGCATGTCAGTGACCGCCATCGGACTCAACGCCACCATCAATGCAGAAGTCGTCGCATACTCTGCAATAATTTTCTTGGCTTGCATATCTTGATCCCGCAACAAGGTGACTTCATACAACTGCAGAACTTCCTGATCTGTATAGTGGCTTTTTAAGCTTTTTTGAAAACTAGACACGGTATCTGCAGGTAAGTTTGCCAATAGAGGACTGAGCCAATGTTGTGCTTCTCCAATCTGGTTGCTGTTAAGCAAGCGCTCTGCCTGATCTCGGCGCGCTTCTAAATTTTTTAATGTTCGCAGCGCTTTAACTTCACGAAATAAAAATTTAGTGCCCCAGCCTAGCGCAGACACAAAAAGAAGTAAGTACAAACTTGCTAGGATAATACTTTGTT
This sequence comes from Pseudoalteromonas sp. Of7M-16, assembly GCF_022347805.1. Taxonomy (NCBI): domain Bacteria; kingdom Pseudomonadati; phylum Pseudomonadota; class Gammaproteobacteria; order Alteromonadales; family Pseudoalteromonadaceae; genus Pseudoalteromonas; species Pseudoalteromonas sp. Of7M-16. Next base: position 309,398 of record NZ_JAKRFY010000008.1, read on the forward strand.
GAAAGGCATCGTAAATCGTAAAAACGAGTTCAACGGGGATCAGTATCACTAAACTCGCCAACAGCCCATGTCGCCACCCCAGTTTTGATTTTTGAGGTTGCAAGCTGCTATCAACAGATCCATCAACTGAGAAAGGCTTAAACTCTTGCTCAGAGTCGATCTGTGATACCTCATCATCGATACGCTCTCCAAATCGAGGAGTAGATCGAGTGGCTTCATGAGCACTATGATTTGGTTCTTCAGTCTCTATGCGCCGACCTGAGTATCTGTGTTTAGAGTTTGTCACGTTAGCTTATCTCCAATCAAAAACTGTAACGTATGATCTAACCGAATATGGTCTAGTTGTCCTTGATAAGCGGGGAATGGGTAAAAAGACAAAAAGTTAAAACCTTCTTGAGGCCACTGAGACGCAGATAAAACATGCTCTGGCGGCTCAGGAGGCAAATACGTAATATACTGTGACTCTGTCAGAGGTCGACCGTATACACAATGCAGTATATCACCTCCCTCTTTGACTTGTTTGGGTTGACAGCTCTTCACAGAGGATATGGTCATTGTATCTACTTCAACTCCTGAGAATTTTAGTTCATTCTCTTGTTCACATAAAAGCTCATGCAATAAACGGGTGAGGCTATCTTGCTCTGTGATTGCCACCGCGTCACACTTGTTTGCAGCAAACAGCACTTTATCTATTTGGGGCTTAAATAAACGCTGAAAAAGACCACTTTTACCATGTTGAAACATGCTCACAGTGTCTTTCAATGCCTGTTTAGTTTGGGCCAGTGTTGCAGGCCCATCATTCAGCGCACCAAGTACATCCACTAAGACAAGCTGCCTATCAAAAGCGCAAAAATAATCCTTGTAAAACGGAGAAATAACCTGTTTTTTATATGCTTCAAAGCGACTTTCTAATTGCGCATATTGGCTATCTTCACCATGCTCTCCGTGTATGGCAATAGGGAAAAATTGCACAATAGGCGCACCAGCCAAATCTCCGGGGATCAACATTCGCCCTGGCTGCAACTGGGACAGCTTGGTATTTTTTTTCAGTTTAATTAAGGTATCTGAGTAAATATCGGCTAACTCATTGAGCACAGACATATCTACAGGTTGTGCTGCATCAAATGCTTTCAATGCAGCCAAGAAAGATTCGCTAAGCGCACAAAATGCGGGATTTGACAAGACATCGAGCTGTGCCTTGCTCCACTGTTCATAAGTCATGTTTAAGAGTGGCAAATCCATTAGCCATTCACCGGGGTAATCGATTAATTCCAGGTACAGCGTATGGTCATTTGCTACATGTTGACGCAGCCCACTGGCGCTGCGAAATTTTAAGGCCAATGTCAGGGTATTGATGCGCTCGGTAGATGGCGGCCAATTAGCTGGTTCGCCCAATAAATGTGATGATGCATGAGTATAATCAAAAGTAGGAATATCGAGTGCTGTTTGCGGTACCTGTTTGCAGGCTATTAAACGCTGTTCCCTTACCACATCAAAAAACGGCAAGTTTTGGCTATTTGCTTGAGTCGTTAAATGCTTAACCAAGGCCGTAATAAACGCTGTTTTTCCACTTCCACTAAACCCAGTAACGGCTAACTTAACATGCTGGTCCAATGAACGTTGCAATGTTTTTTGTGCTTTATTTTGCAGCTTTTCAAGGGCTTTGTGGGTAACACGTTTCACGCTCATTCTTATCGCTAGTCCCTATAAATAAAGAGGCGTGGCGAATAATCGCCACGAGCCATTATAACTTGTTAATTTCCCTTTTCACCGTGAACTCCGGCGATGTCACATGACGCTCCATTGATTGAATGCGATCATCTAATTTGCCCAATCTATCTTTTAAGTCAAACAGCGCCTGGCGCGGTGGCTCGCCTTTTTGCCATACTTTAAACTTAACAGAAACAGGATCTGTATCTTGGCTATGAGCAGTATGCTCTGGTTCACTGACTTTACGGTCTAAGATAAACCAACAGGCAATATAAATAACTACAAATAATGGTCCTCCAGACAATAATACAGCTGTCACAAATAATATGCGCACAAGCCATAGTTCCATGTTGAAGTAATCACTCAGCCCTGCACAAACCCCAGCTAATTTTCCTCGCTTTGGGTCACGATATAATTCTCTGCGTCGATGACTCATACTTTACGCCTCCAATCTGGTGACTCTTGATCTAACAGTGCCTCCAATGTTTCGACACGCTCGGCCATTTTCTCTGCTTTATTTGCCAACTCAATTAGCTGGCGGTGCTCATGCTCGCTTAAACCCTGACTCACCTGTTTTTTACTCTTGTAATGAAGAATGAGCCACAGCGGGGCTACCACGATCATAAAAATAATAATTGGGGCAACCAGTATCTCTGCGTCAAACATAACCTTCTCCTGTTTATTTGGTCTTGGCAGCGTATTTTTATTTTATTGCACCTACTTTAACAGTAGGTGCGCTTAGGTTCATTTATTTGCGAGCTTTTTCTTTAAAGCTTCAAGTTCATCATCTACTTTTTCATTTTTTTGCAGATCAGCAATCTCGTCAGCCAGTGACTTTTTACCTAAGTCATAAGACTCGACTTGCGCTTCCAAGCCGTCAATTTTATTTTCATAACGTTCAAAGCGATTCAATGCATCTTCAACTTTAGTGCTATCGAGTGCCTTTTTAACATCTAGGCGTGACTCAGCAGAGCGTTGACGCAACACAATAGCCTGTTGACGTGCTTTGGCATCTGCCAGTTTTTCTTGTAATGTTGTCACTTCCTGTTGCAATTTTTCGATGTGCGATTCAACATGGCTAAGTTCTTCGGCAACACTTTGCGCTGCATCAGACGCCTTTTGCTTTTCAAGCAAAGCCGCTCTCGCCAAATCTTCGCGCTCTTTTGTCAGTGCCAACTCAGCTTTTTCTTGCCAATCATTTGCCTGGCCGTTTAGTTGCTCAACACGTCTTTCTAACTCTTTTTTCTCAGCAAGTGTTTTTGCCGAAGTGGAACGTACTTCTACTAATGTGTCTTCCATTTCTTGGATGATCAATTTGACCATTTTTTCAGGATCTTCCGCTTTATCCAATATTGCATTAATATTAGAATTAACGATGTCAGCAAAACGTGAAAAAATTCCCATAATCTTGTACCTCATTGGTTGTGAATTATATTGCTGATAAATATGTATCAATAAGCTTGCCAACTTTAAAAATAAAAATAAACACCATTTTTCAACAAGTTACAATTAAAATAAAAAGCTTTCTATCCATACCTTTTTCAAATAAACTATATATTAGTCAAAAAAACCAAGAGTTAGTCAATTATGAGTCAGTTCCGCCAACAGGATAATTTGCTCGGCCAATCCGACAGTTTCTTAGCTGTTCTCGATCAGGTATCTCAACTTGCTCCGCTAGACAAACCCGTGCTTATTATCGGTGAACGTGGCACAGGTAAAGAACTCATAGCTGCCCGTCTGCACTTCTTATCAGAGCGTTGGGACCAGAATTACGTTAAACTCAATTGCGCCGCGCTTAACGAAAATCTACTGGAAAGTGAATTGTTTGGTCATGAATCGGGCGCTTTTACTGGAGCCAGTAAGCGTCATGAGGGCCGCTTCGAACGAGCGAATAGCGGTACTTTATTTTTAGATGAATTGGCGAATACGTCTGCCATGGTGCAAGAAAAACTGCTGCGTGTTATCGAATACGGTGAATTCGAGCGTGTAGGTGGTAAGCAAACAGTTAAAGTGGACACCCGACTAGTCTGTGCGACCAATGAAGATTTACCCAGCCTAGCCGATCAAGGAGAATTTCGGCATGACTTGCTCGATAGGCTCGCTTTTGACGTTATTACACTGCCGCCACTGAGAGCGCGTCAAGAAGATATTTTATTGCTAGCAGAGCAGTTTGCCATCAATATGGCTCGAGATCTGGGCTGGTCTCTGTTTAGCGGTTTTACTCGTAAAGCAACAGAGACCTTACTCGACTATGATTGGCCAGGGAATATTCGAGAACTGAAAAATGTAATAGAACGTAGTCTATACCGCCATGGCAATGAACACCTTGCAGTTCACCAAATTACGTTTGACCCATTTGAAAGCCCATTTCGACCAAAACAACGAATAAAAGCGCCGGTTACCGACCTAGCGATTCATGCCTCTCCAGTACAGGACGCTGTAAAAGAAACCATGGAGACTCCCATCGTGAGCTCGGTTGTAACTGCACAACAATCTTTTCCTTGTGATTTAAAAACACTCTCCAGTGACTACGAAATAGAATTGCTGAAAAAAGCACTTGAATTTAGCCAATTTAATCAAAAGAAAACTGCACAAAACCTCGGATTGACGTATCATCAGCTAAGGGGATATTTGAAAAAATACAATTTGTTAGACTCACAACAAGAGGCTTAGCTGTGGTCACCAGAATGACTCGCCGGTTAAACATCAGCCAAAGATACAAAGCAATCACAATAGGCGCTGTTGCGACCTTGATTCTATCTGCATGTGGGGAAGTGCCACAAACAAAACCCACCAGTAAAACACAAGGTATCGTTTACTGTGCTGAGGCGAACCCTGTATCTTTTAACCCTCAGGTCACAACCACAGGTTCCACCATAGATATAATTGCGAACCAGTTATATAACTCTTTGATAAGTATTGACCCAGTTACGGCTGAATTTAAACCTGAGCTGGCAACAAGCTGGCAGATCAGTGAAGACGGTAAAAAAATTACGTTTAAGCTGAGAAAAGACGTCGCTTTTCATACAACCGATTACTTTACCCCTAGTCGTACAATGAATGCGGACGATGTCATCTTCTCTTTTAGTCGCTTATTTGATGTCTACAACCCCTATCATTTTGTACACGACGCCAACTATCCGTACTTTCAAAGTGTCGGTATGGACCAGCTGATCCGTAAAATAATCAAAGTCGATGAATATACAGTTCGCTTTGAGCTGTTTAGCGCCGAAAGTAGCCTGTTGTCTAATATCGCCACAGACTTTGCAGTCATACTCTCTGAAGAATATGCCATGTTCAGAGCAAGCCAAGACAAAAAGCATCTCTTCGATACTTTGCCCATTGGCACAGGCCCATATAAATACAAACACTTTTTAAGAGACAACTTAGTTCGCTTTCACAAACATCACGCATACTGGAAACACAACCACGCTGTTGACCAATTGGTTTATGACATTACCACCAACAATACAACGCGCATTGCTAAAATGCTGACAAAAGAATGCGATATTACCTCTCACCCAAGTGCAACGCAGTTAGAGGCACTGTCACAGCGCAAAGATATTGTGGTCGACAAAGCTGTAAACTTAAATGTCGGATATTGGGCATTTAATACTGAAAAGCCCCCTTTTGATAATGCGTTAGTAAGAAAGGCCCTCGCTCATAGTATCGATTTTGATAAAATTATGCAGGCTGTATTTTATGGCAATGGCATCGCTGCACAATCTATTCTTCCTCCATCTTCTTGGGCATATACGCCACAGGCCATGCCTTATTATGACCCAGTCAAAGCAAAACAATATCTAACGGAAGCTGGATTTCCTAATGGTTTTGAAATGACTTTATGGGCCATGCCTGTTTCTCGGATCTACAACCCTAACGCGCGAAAAATGGCCGAGCTTATCCAAAGTGATTTACGTCAGATTGGGATCCGTACCAGAATAGTTGAGTATGAATGGAATACTTTTATCGAGCGAATTGGCCGCCATGAACACGATAGCGTTCTGTTGGGGTGGGCTGCTGATACTCCGGACCCAGACAACTTTTTTAGTCCTCTTTTGAGTTGCACGGCGACATTTACAGGTAAAAACCCCGCCAATTGGTGTAATCCCGAATTTGACCTTCTGTTGACTCAAGCTCTCGACACAAATGACCTGAAAATGCGCAAATTTTACTATCAACAAGCGCAAGAGATGCTGATCCGCGAATTGCCACTCGTGCCTATTGCCCACGGTGTTCGATTTCAAGCTCGCAGCGCAGAAATTTCTGGCGCAGAGCTTAGACCATTTGGTGGTGTATCACTGGCAAATGTAAGGAAGGGAACGCAATAATGCTGGACTATCTTTTGCGACGTCTAAGCTTGCTGCTGTTCATGCTATTTGCACTAACAGCATTCACTTTTAGCTTAAATTACCTGTTCCCAGGAGATTTGCTGACTAACTTTAGCGGGCAGGTCAATACCAGCTTTAGTCAGTCTCAATTACTCGAAGAAAAGTATCGCATCGAAGATAATATCCTAGTGCAATACAGCGCCTTTATCGGTCGATTAATTGAGGGTGACTGGGGCGTATCTTTGTCGTCAGGTCAAACCGTATCTTCACATGTCGCTCTGTTGCTCCCTGCAACACTTGAGCTTTGTTTTTACGCTTTGGTCGTAGCGATTCTATTAGGGATCCCTGCTGGGATCATTACCAGCGCCTACCATAAAAAATGGCCTGATAAAGTCATCAGTACGCTAACCTTACTTGGCTTTTCCATTCCGGTCTTTTGGCTCGCCTTGTTGCTTATCATGGTTTTTTGTCTCGGCTTTGGTTGGTTCCCCATGTCAGGTCGAATTGGCCTGTTATACGAAATTCCCGCCGTGACTAATTTTATTCTGCTAGACATTTGGCTACTTGATTTCCCTTATGGTGGACAGGCATTTCTTGACGCACTGCATCATTTAGCACTGCCGACAATTGTACTGGCAATGTATCCAACAACCGTACTTACCAGGTTTACTAGAGACTCTATGCTCAATGTGTTGGAGCAAAATTACATTAAGACGGCAAGAGCAAAAGGTCTAAACCGCAGACAAATTATTTTGGACCACGCTCTGCGCAATGCGCTTTTACCTGTCATAAAACAAATCGGCCTACAATTTAGCACACTGATCACACTTGCTATGGTCACCGAAGTCATTTTCTCTTGGCCAGGCATAGGTCGATGGTTGATAGATAGTATTTATCAACGGGACTACCCAGCCATTCAGGGCGGGCTGCTCGCTGTGTCAATGTTCGTCATCTTTGCAAATATGCTGGCGGATTTGACTCACTCTTTACTTGATCCCGTGTCTAGGAACCAGTCTCATGGCAAAGTTTAGTTTATATAGCGAAGAGTCGAACCGCTCACCACTATCTCGCCTGTGGCGTAACTTCAAAGCGAATCACCTCGCTCTTGTTGGACTGTGGATGTTCATCGGGCTAACCCTGTTGGCAATGACTGCACCACTATTGGCCCCGTATGGCATTGACCAACAGCACAGTGACGCACTGCTAATCCCCCCCTCTTGGCATGATGATGGTGATGTACACTTTATTCTCGGCACGGATGATCTTGGCAGGGATGTGCTTTCTCGCTTGATGAATGGTGCAACCTATACCTTTGGTTTGTCTATCGTTGCAGCCCTTGTAACAACTGTTCTAGGGGTCGTTCTTGGCACTCTTGCAGGGATCAACCGAGGGTTTAAATCTAGCATTCTAAACCACTTACTTGATATTACGCTGGCAATACCATCGCTGCTTTTGGCAATCATCATTATCGCTATATTAGGCCCCGGATTACTGAACACAGTATGGGCAATTATTCTAGCTTTGTTACCGCAGCATATTCACTCAATTCGCAACCTAGTCGTCGACGAGCTAAATAAAGATTATATTGGCGCCTATAGATTGGACGGCGCAAGTCGAACTCACATCTTATTTCGTGGCGTATTTCCAAATATTTATGAACACGTTGTGGTCATATTTACCCTCGCGCTTTCTACGGCTATTCTTGATATCGCAGCACTTGGCTTCCTAAAATTGGGTGCTCAGCCTCCTACTACAGAATGGGGGGCCATGCTGGCTGAGAACTTGGGGCTTATATACCTTGCACCTTGGACTGTCGGCCTACCCGGTGCCCTATTGTTTTTGTCTGTGTTAGCCACTAACCTTGTTGGAGATGGGCTGAGAAAAGCACTCCAAGCTAGAAAGGCAACCTAATGCAACTACTAGACATTAAAAACCTCACCATTGAACTGCCGACCGAAGATGGCGTGATCCGCGCAGTTGATAAAGTAAACTTAAGCCTTAAGGAAGGCGAAGTACATGCACTTGTAGGTGAGTCAGGTTCAGGGAAAAGTTTAATTGCAAAAGCCATTGTTGGTGTACTCAATGCCCGCTGGCGAATTACAGCTGACCGCATGCATTGGCGTGGTGTCGACTTAATGCGCCTAAGCCCGGAAAAACGGCGAAAAGTGGTAGGGCGGGATATGGCGATGATATATCAAGAACCCCGTAGGAGCTTGGATCCAACAGCCAAGATATTCGAGCAAGTAGCTGAGTCGCTGCCTGATGATTGCTTTAAAGCAGGCTTCTTTGGCCGAAAAAAAGAGCGGAAAACAAAAGTAAAAGCACTTCTTCACAAAGTGGGAATACGTGAGGATGAAAAAGTGTCGAGCAGTTATCCACATGAACTGTCCGAAGGTGTATGCCAAAAAGTAATGATTGCTATGGCAATTGCGAGAAACCCGCAATTGCTGATTGCAGATGAGCCAACTACCGCGTTAGAGAGTACAACACGTGCTCAAGTTTTTAGGCTGCTCAAGAGTTTAAACCAGTTAAAAAACATGTCGATATTAATGATTTCCCACGAGTTAGAAGAAATAACTCAATGGTCTCATGCAATCCATGTTTTATATTGCGGACAGATGGTTGAAGCCGGCCCGACCAAAAAGGTATTCACCGATCCATATCATCCCTACACGCAAGCATTGGTCAAGTCATTACCAGACTATGCCCACGGCCTAGGTCACAAAGCGCCATTCTACGCGCTTAAAGGCACAATACCGCCTTTGCAGCACTTGCCCATTGGCTGCCGTTTAGGGCCTCGCTGCCCACAAGCGCAAAAAGAATGTGTTGCAACCCCTATGTTGGTCAAGTCACATGGTCATTCTTATGCATGTCATTTTCCACTCAATAGAGAGAAGAAAAAATGCAACCCGTGCTAAAAGTTCAGGCTTTAAGTAAAACGTTTAAAACACGCTCTGGGCTATTTAGGCGCAATAAAGTCAAAGTATTGAATGATATTTCCTTTGCGGTAGCGCCCGGGCAAACACTGGCCGTGATCGGTGAAACAGGCTCAGGAAAAAGTACACTCGCTAAAGTACTTGCCGGTGCCGAAGATGCCGATTCAGGGCAGATATTGTTAAATGGTGACATGATTGTCGACGATGGTACAACTAGACGAGAGTGCCATCATATTCGCCTTATATTCCAAGATCCGACACGATCTCTCAATCCAGGTCTTACTATAGGTGAGATGCTAGATGATTGTCTGCGCTTCAATACTAAGTTAACGGAAGTACAACGTAATAAAAAGATTGAACTGACTCTATCTCGCGTTGGCTTATTGTCTGAACACTATGAATATTACCCTCATATGTTTAGTGGCGGACAATTGCAACGTGTAGCACTTGCCAGAGCGCTGATTTTAGATCCCAAAGTGGTGGTTTTGGATGAAGCGCTATCTTCACTAGATCCATCAGTGCGGGCGCAAATAGTCAACCTATTACTTAAGCTGCAGCAAGAGACTGATTTAACTTATGTGCTTATCACTCACCACCTCAGCCTAGTAAAACATATGAGTGATAAACTGTTGGTATTGAACAATGGTGAAGCTGTCGAATATGGCTGTTGTGACACTATATTCAATCACCCTCAATCCAAAGTGATGAAAAAGCTATTGGCAGTGTAAGTCTCACAATAAAGAACATCTGTTAAAATAAAAAAACCACCTTACGGTGGTTTTTTTATTCATCATTAGAAGTGTCTTAGTTTTCTTCTGCTACTTCAAACGTGCTCGGCTTCACGATATCCGCCGTGCCTTCTAATGCGCTTAAAAGTGCAAGGTAGTTCTTGTTCACTTGAGTTCTTGTAATGCTCTGTTTCTGTTGAGGCTCGATCTCACCAGCAACATCAGCAAGTTTCACAGCTTTAACAACTAGTAATGCTGAATCGCCGTTATTTAATTCAACCATTGCTTTAGATGTGTTTCCTTCAGCAGGGTGAGGCAATTTGAACGCTTTGGTCACCAAAGCAGGTGAAACTGCAAAGCTCTGACGCGCTAACGAAGCTTCAGTCTTCATTTCAAGAGATTCAGCAGTAGCGATATCTGCAAGTGCTTTACCTTCTTCAAGTTGTGCAAATAACGTCTCTGCTTTTTCTTTTGCCAGCTCAGATGCTTTATCATTTACTAAGCGTGACTTAATTTGCGCAGACACCTCTTCAAGTGGTTTAACCGCAGCTGGTTTATGCTCAACGACTCTCACTACAACTACATGCTCAGGTGCAACTTCAATTACTTCAGAGTTTACGCCGTCTTCCAGTAATTCTGGTGTGAAAATAGCGCGAGTTACCGTAGGCTGATTTAGCGGTGCAGGTAATAAGTTGCGCGCAACAAGTTCAGTGCTTTTCACTTCTACTTCAGCAGCTGCCGCCGCATCTTCTAGTGTATCTGCAACTTCAAACGCTAACTCACGTACTTCTTCTTGCTTGCCATAAAAGGCGTCAATTTTCGCGTTTTGCTCTAACTCAGCACGTAATTCTGCTTCTAGCTCCGCAAACGGTTTAACTTCCTGCGCCTGAAGATCTGTTAATTGGATGATATGAAAACCAAATTCTGATTCCACAACATCTGAAAATTCACCTACATTTGACAAAGCAAACGCGGCCTCTTCAAATGCAGGATCCATCATTTCACGCTCAATCCAATCAAGGTCACCGCCTAGTTCACCGCTGGCAACGTCGTCAGAGTGCTCTTGAGCAAGCTTCGCAAAATCAGCACCAGCTTGCAACTGAGCATATAAGTCTTGCGCTTTTGTCTTAGCAGCTTCAGCATCTTCCAAGTTTTCAACTAGGATATGTGAAACACGACGTCTTTCGTCTTCAGAGTACTGAGCTTGATTTTCATCGTAATAAGCTCTTACCTGCTCATCGGTGACTGGCTCTAGCAGTTCCATATCAGCAGCTTTTAGTTCAATGTAGTTCAGTGCAACTTGCTCTGACGACATAAACTGGTCTTGATTCAAATCGTAATGATCTTGGATTTCAGAGTCTGTTACAGAAACCTGATCTTTTAAAGTTTCTTTGTCCAGTACTAGATAGTCCACATCACGTGTCTGCTGCTGTAAAACTAGCGTCTGCTTTACTTCACTCTCCAGCGCAAAATCAGAACCTGCAATCGCCGAAACCAATTGGTTACGCGTCATCTCTTCACGTAGATACTCACGGAAGTCATCAGGTTGGAAGTTCATTTGTCTGATCAGCTGTAAATAACGCTCATTGCTGAATTGACCACCAATCTGAAAATACGGCATTTCAAAAATAGCTTGCTTGATCTGCCCATCGCTCACGCGCAGTCCAAGCTCAATAGCAAGCTGGTTTTGTAGCTCTTGTTGTACCAAGCGATCTACAACCCCTTGACGAATTTGTGCCATATAAGCTGGATCAGATGCGATTTGCTCGAAGTACTCGCCAAATTGCTGTTCTAATCTACCACGTTCATTTTCGAACGCCCTTGCAAATTCCAACTGGGTAATTTTAACACCATTGACTTCTGCAACTGGTTGCTCTGTGGTTTGACCTAGGTAACCACCGATCCCTGCCAGCGCAAAAGACAAGATAACTGCACCAAGAACGATCTTGGCAGCAAGGCCCTGAGAGCCCTCTCTAATCTTTTCAAGCATTTGTTCTATCTCTTATCTAAGTCAAAGCACCAAGGTACTTTGCATCAGTTAGCTCATGTAAAAAAAGCGTATCTTACCAGATACGCTTTTTATCTTGAAGCTTATGCGTCCAATTACATCTATTTAACAATAGTGTGATTGTAAAAATATAAGCTTTTCTTAGTTAACCGCGTCTTTTAGAGCTTTACCAGCTTTAAAAGCAGGGATGTTAGCAGCAGCAATATCAATTGCAGCACCCGTTTGAGGGTTACGACCTGTGCGTGCAGCGCGCTCACGAACAGAAAAAGTACCAAAGCCTACAAGGGCAACTGAGTCGCCATCTTTTAGCGCAGCGGTTACTGACTCAATGAATGAATCCAGTGCACGACCAGCAGCGGCCTTAGAAATATCAGCATCAGCTGCGATTTGATCGATTAATTGAGATTTATTCACAATATCATCCTCTTACATTGTTATTATCAAGAGCGATGGTGGTTTAAAACTAACATCACTTTTGTTGTTAACTACGAGAAATCTTTCGATTCTCTATTGCTTAAATGTATTACAGCCTAGAAACTACGGGGCTTCCCGTGCCCTAGGCCTAAATCCAGTGCTTAACTTAGCACACCATTAGGATTTGAAAACCCTTTTTATCGACTTTTTTAAGCTTTCACAGCAGTTTTTTGCGTTTCAACAGTAAAACTGTCCACAGGTTGAGCAAGAGCGATTGATAAAACGTCTTCAATCCAAGTAACTGGGTGGATCTCTAAGCCCTCTAAGACATTTTCAGGGATTTCTTTTAAGTCCCTTTCATTCTTTTTAGGAATGACCACAGTCTTGATCCCGCCTCTGTGTGCAGCCAGCAGCTTTTCTTTTAAGCCGCCAATAGGCAGTACTTCACCTCGAAGAGTGATCTCGCCAGTCATAGCCACATCGCTTTTCACAGGGTTCCCTGTCAAGCTAGATACCAAACCTGTAACCATCGCAATACCTGCACTTGGCCCATCTTTAGGTGTAGCACCCTCTGGCACATGAACATGAATGTCACGCTTTTCGTAAAAGTCTGCATTAATTCGTAACTTTTCAGCACGATTTCTGACCACAGTCATTGCAGCCTGAATCGACTCTTGCATAACATCGCCCAACGAACCTGTATAGGAAAGTTTACCCTTACCAGGTACCGCAGCGCTTTCAATCGTTAGTAAATCACCACCAACTTCAGTCCAAGCCAAACCAGTCACTTGACCAACGCGGTCACCGTCTTCTGCTTTGCCATAATCAAAACGCTGCACACCTAAGAAACTCTCTAGGTTATCTGCGTTAATCACGACTTTCTTTTGGTCTTTATCCAATAAAATTGCTTTCACAGCTTTGCGGCACAGCTTGGACATCTCACGCTCAAGATTACGCACACCCGCTTCACGCGTATAGTACCTGATAGTGTTGATAATCGCGCTGTCTTCAATCTCGATTTCCCCAGCCTTTAAACCGTTGCGCTTAATTTGCTTAGGGATCAAATGCTGCTTTGAAATATTTAACTTTTCGTCTTCTGTATATCCAGAAAGACGAATAACTTCCATACGATCAAGTAGCGGACCTGGGATATTGAAACTATTTGATGTCGCAACAAACATCACATCAGATAGGTCATATTCAACTTCTAAATAATGGTCCGCAAAACTGCTATTTTGCTCAGGATCTAATACCTCAAGCAACGCAGATGCAGGATCGCCGCGCATGTCTGATGACATTTTGTCGATTTCATCGAGTAAGAACAGCGGGTTTTTAACCCCAACCTTACTCATACTTTGGATCAGCTTACCAGGCATTGAGCCAATATACGTACGGCGGTGTCCGCGGATCTCCGCTTCATCACGTACTCCACCCAGCGCCATGCGAACATATTTACGGCCAGTAGACCGCGCAATGGATTGACCCAAACTCGTTTTACCTACACCCGGTGGGCCAACAAGACATAAAATGGGACCTTTAAGCTTGTTAATGCGCTGTTGAACCGCTAGATACTCAATAATACGCTCTTTGACTTTATCCAACCCATAATGGTCAGCATCTAAAATCTTTTGCGCATTCGCTAAATCTTTTTTCACCTTAGAGCGCTTTTTCCAAGGTACATTAATCAACGTATCAATATAGGAACGAACAACAGTTGCTTCCGCTGACATCGGCGACATCATTTTCAGCTTATTCAATTCAGACGCTGCTTTTTCTTCAGCCTCTTTTGGCATTTGAGCTTCACTGATGCGCTTTTTCAGGGTTTCAAATTCGTCAGGTACGTCGTCTAACTCACCGAGTTCTTTCTGAATGGCCTTCATTTGCTCATTGAGATAGTACTCTCGCTGTGACTTTTCCATCTGCTTTTTCACGCGAGAACGGATTTTTTTCTCAACTTGAAGTAAGTCTATTTCACCTTCCATCAAAGCCATTAAATACTCAAGGCGCTCCGTCACATTATACAATTCAAGCACTTTTTGCTTTTCAGGTACCTTGATTGGCATGTGCGCAGCCATCGTGTCTGCTAAACGCGCAGTTTCGTCAATGCCAGACACGGAAGTCAGTACTTCAGGTGGGATTTTTTTATTGAGTTTTACATACCCTTCAAACTGACTTACTGCGCTACGGATAAAAATATCTTGCTCTTGCTCGGCAATATTTTCAGAGGCAATAAATTGAGCTTGCGCTAAGAAATACTCATCAGTTACTAAAAACTCATCAATTCTTGCTCTTTGTGTCCCTTCCACCAGTACCTTAACGGTACCGTCAGGCAACTTCAATAACTGCAAAACCGTAGCAACTGTACCGACTTCATAGATATCGTCAGTGCTAGGATCATCGATGGAGGCTTCTTTCTGAGCCACTAAAAAAATTTGCTTGTCATTTTCCATTGCAGCTTCGAGACATCTAATAGATTTCTCTCTACCAACGAATAGCGGGATCACCATATGAGGGTAAACCACGACATCGCGCAGTGCTAACACTGGAATTTCAACTCGATCCGTTCTCTCAAGCGTCATTATGTTCTCTTTGCACTTCATTTATTTTTAAGATTACAGAGGTATATGGGGATGACCTCTATAAAGTTCAACTCTTGGACAAAAAAAGGAGCACTAGGCTCCTTTTCTAACTTATCTGATAAATCATTCAGATGCAGCTTTATCTTGACCACTATTTTCGTAAATTAAAATGGGATCTGACTCCCCTTTAATTACAGTCTCATCAATCACTACTTTGCTAACATCTTCAATTGAAGGAAGCTCATACATAGTTTCAAGGAGCACAGCTTCAACGATAGAGCGAAGTCCTCGAGCACCTGTTTTACGTTCCATCGCTTTATGCGCAATCGCTTTTAAAGCATCTTCACGGAATTCAAGCTCAACGCCTTCCATCTTAAATAGCGCGCCATATTGTTTGGTAAGCGCATTTTTTGGCTCGTTCAGAATCTGTATTAGTGCGTCTTCATCTAGCTCGGTTAGCGTAGCAACAACAGGTAGACGACCTATAAACTCGGGAATTAAGCCATATTTTACTAAATCTTCTGGCTCAACGTCTTTAAACGTTTCGCTTAATGAACGTTCGCTGTCCGATGCTTTTACTTCTGCACCGAAACCAATACCGGTATTGGTATGACTGCGCTGTTCAATAACCTTATCAAGACCCGCAAATGCGCCACCACAAATGAACAGAATTTTTGACGTGTCTACTTGTAAAAACTCTTGCTGAGGGTGTTTACGTCCACCTTGCGGAGGAACAGATGCCACTGTACCTTCAATCAATTTCAATAGCGCCTGCTGAACACCTTCACCAGATACATCTCGCGTAATTGATGGATTATCAGACTTGCGTGAAATTTTATCAATTTCATCGATATAAACGATACCACGCTGCGCTTTTTCAACGTCATAATCACACTTTTGTAAAAGCTTTTGAATGATGTTTTCAACGTCTTCGCCAACGTAACCAGCTTCGGTCAAGGTAGTCGCATCAGCCATGGTAAATGGCACGTCCAATAATCTGGCCAATGTTTCTGCCAAGAGTGTTTTACCACTACCTGTTGGGCCAATTAACAGGATGTTACTTTTACCTAGCTCTACGTCTGTTTTGATACCCTGATTCTTGAGTCGCTTGTAATGGTTATAAACCGCTACTGACAACACTTTCTTGGCATGTTCTTGACCGATAACATAGTCATCTAAGTGATTGCGGATCTCTTTAGGCACCGGAAGTTTATCAGACGCATCATGCTGCGGCGCGATATCCTTGATCTCTTCTCTAATGATGTCGTTACACAGTTCGACGCATTCATCACAAATATATACTGATGGACCAGCAATCAATTTGCGTACTTCGTGCTGACTCTTACCACAAAATGAGCAGTACAAGAGCTTGCTATTCTTGTCGCCGTCTGTAGGAGTGTCTGACATTCAACTACCTCTTAAATTTGGTGAGTTATCTCTAATTCGATAACACAATACATGCTTTAACTATACCAAATAAACTTTCAGTTGGCATAACTAAGCTAAAGCAAAGTGGTGCTACTCGGTCAAAAGCAGCTTTTTTTACACCGAAAGTAAGTCAACTTGGACATCCTTAAGATATAGATCCAAGTTTTATTATTTCAAGGTGTAAAATACCACCTTTCTTTAGTTTTTAATCTTTAGCGGCTTGTATGTACCGCATCAACTAACCCATACTCAACCGCTTCTTGAGCATTCATAAAGTTGTCACGGTCAGTGTCATTGGCAACAACATCATACGGTTGACCCGTGTGTTCAGCCATCAACCTATTTAATTTTTCTTTGATTGTTAAGATTTCTTTGGCATGAATCTCGAAGTCAGATGCCTGACCTTGGAAACCACCTAATGGTTGATGAATCATTACACGAGAGTTTGGTAGACAGTAACGTTTGCCTTTGGCGCCGCCCGATAGCAAAAACGCCCCCATGCTCGCAGCTTGACCTACACATACCGTACTCACATCTGGCTTGATAAAGTTCATGGTATCGTAGATCGACATGCCCGCGGTGACAGAACCACCAGGGGAATTGATATACAAGAAAATATCTTTGTCAGGACTTTCTGACTCTAAAAACAGCATCTGCGCAACAATTAAGTTGGCCATATGATCTTCAACTTGGCCAGTTAAAAAGATAATTCTCTCTTTTAGAAGGCGCGAGTAAATATCGTAAGAACGCTCACCTTTTGCTGTTTGTTCAACAACCATAGGTACTAAGGCGTTTAGCGGGTCTATCATACCGTCATTCATATTATTGGTTCCTTTATATGCGAGGCAGGTTTGCTGCGTCATTCAAGACTCTCTCTTGAACAGACCTTAAATTATTAACTCTAATAACGAAAAAGGCTCGCAGCACTGCGTTTAACAGAGCATTACGAGCCATTTAAGCGTTAGCTTAGCTGTAAGTCAATGCTTTCCTCTAAGACGAGGTAAGAAACTTACTCTGCAGCTTGTTGAGGGTTCATGATGTCGTCGAAAGATTGCTCAACATCAGTAACCGTTGCATTTGAAAGTACTGCTTCCACAGCTTGCTCTTCCATTGCAACATTACGCATTTGCTGCATTAATTGATCATTTTCTTTGTAGTAGTTAACTACTTCTGAAGGATCTTCATATGCAGAAGCAACAGTTTCAATTAGTGATTCAACTTTAGCGTCATCAACTTTGATGTCGTTTGCCTTGATCACTTCACCAAGAAGAAGACCAGTCTTAACACGTGTTACAGCTTGCTCATGGAAAAGTTCAGCTGGTAGCTCTGGCATGTTTTTAGCGTCGCCGCCAAAACGTTGTGCAGCCTGTTGACGAAGTGCATCGATTTCTTGATCGATAAGCGCTTTAGGTACGTCAACTTCATTTGTGTCTAGTAGACCTTTGATCGCTTGCTCTTTAACCTTTGCTTTAACAGCTTGGTCAAGTTCACGCGTCATGTTCTTCTTAACTTCTTCTTTAAGCGCATCAACACCGCCTTCAGCAACGCCGAATTTAGTTGCGAACTCATCGCTTAGCTCAGGAAGCTCTTGAACTTCTACTTTTTTCACTGTGATAGTGAACTGCGCTGGCTTACCTTTTAGGTTTTCAGCGTGGTACTCTTCAGGGAAAGTTACGTCTGCAACAACTTCTTCGCCCGCTTTTTTACCAACGATACCATCTTCAAAACCTGGGATCATACGACCTTGGCCAAGCTCTAGAGGGAAGTCTTCAGCTTTACCGCCTTCAAACTCTTCACCGTCAACTGTACCTAGGAAGTCAACTGTAACACGGTCGCTTTCGCCGGCAGCAGCATCTACTTCAGTCCAAGATGCGTGTTGCTTACGAAGTGTTTCTAGCATGTTTGCTAGATCATCTTCAGTCACTGTAACAACTGGCTTTTCAACAGTTACTTTATCTAGGTCTTTTAGCTCAACTTCTGGGTAAACTTCAAAAGTTGCTTCAAACTCTAGATCTTTACCAGCTTCTAAAGTTTTTGGCGCGAAGCTTGGAGCACCCGCAGGGTTGATTTTCTCAGAAACGATTGCTTCGATGTAGTTACGCTGCATAAGGTCGCCAGCAACTTCTTGACGAACTGCTGCACCGTAGCGCTTGTTGATCACAGAAACTGGTACTTTACCAGGACGGAAACCGTCAATACGCTGTGTTTTAGACAGTTGTTGTAAGCGTTTTTTTACTTCAGTCTCAACGTTCTCTGCAGGAACGGTGATAGTCAGACGGCGCTCAAGGCCTTGAGTCGTCTCAACAGAAACTTGCATGATATACCTCAATTTTCATTTTTGGCGGCAACGCGCCTTCCTTCACAAACAAGTCGACATTGGAGTGTAATCGGAAACAACGCATTTAATCGCATTCATTCAAAACCAATTACATGTCAGGCTTGCTGCCTGCCCCATCAGGGCACTATGTTAAACATTAGACGCGGCATTATAACCTATAAAACGGGAGAGTCGAGCAATCAGAACAAATAATTGATAGATAAAATAGGAGTAAATTAAAGAGATAAAAAAAATGATGAAATTTATGAGAGAAGTGGTCGGCGATGCAGGATTTGAACCTGCGACCCCTTGGACCCAAACCAAGTGCGCTACCAAGCTGCGCTAATCGCCGATAATATATATTTTTTAGAAAAGTGGTCGGCGATGCAGGATTTGAACCTGCGACCCCTTGGACCCAAACCAAGTGCGCTACCAAGCTGCGCTAATCGCCGATATATTTTTGAGAATGTAGATGGGGCGACTGATGGGGCTCGAACCCACGACAACCGGAATCACAATCCAGGGCTCTACCAACTGAGCTACAGCCGCCACTACATACTTGTGGACTTTATTTAAATGGCGCACCCGGAAGGATTCGAACCTTCGACCCACGGCTTAGAAGGCCGTTGCTCTATCCAGCTGAGCTACGGGCGCAACACAAACAACACTTGTGTGCTATCCACCCACTAACTTTAGAAGAAAGTGGTCGGCGATGCAGGATTTGAACCTGCGACCCCTTGGACCCAAACCAAGTGCGCTACCAAGCTGCGCTAATCGCCGATTTCGTTACTTACTTAGAATGTTTTTGTTTAACACCCCTCGTTGGCAACGGGGTGCATAATAGAGATTTGAGTAGTTGAGGTCAAACATTTTTTTTATAAATTCGTTCAACTGCCTATTTTTGACACAAAAGGGTTAAAAAGCAGCTGAAAAAGCCAAAATTCACCCAGTTTCTACGGTGACTTATACTAATGCATACGCTTTATCTCGGAATCTAACTTGGCTAATTAGCTTAAGTTTGCGAAAATATAGCCAACACCGCTGGTTTATCTATTTATGTTACTTTGTAATTGCTAAATATATCAGCTGTAGTAAAAATTATTACTAGAGTCTCTCTATGTTGACTCTATAATCGTTCAAGTAACTAACCCCTATATATAAAGGTCACCCATGACGGCAAACATCATAGATGGCAAAGCAATTGCGAAACAGGTTCGCAATACAGTCGCAACTCGTGTTGAACAGCGCGTAACTCAAGGGCTTAGAGCTCCAGGATTAGCAGTAGTACTTGTCGGACAAGATCCGGCCAGTCAAGTATACGTTGGCTCAAAGCGTAAAGCATGTGAAGAAGTTGGCTTTGTATCAAAATCCTACGACCTACCAAGCGATACAAGCGAAGCACAGTTACTCGAGCTAGTCGATAACCTCAACACAGATCCAGAAGTAGATGGAATCTTAGTACAGCTGCCTTTACCTGAAGGGCTAGATGCAGAGAAAATTCTTGAACGTATCCACCCACATAAAGATGTTGATGGGTTTCATCCATACAATGTTGGTAGGCTTGCACAAAGAATGCCTGCACTGAGACCATGTACACCAAAGGGCATTATTACCTTGTTAAATTCGACGGGTGTGCGTTACAGAGGTATGCATGCTGTGGTTGTTGGCGCTTCAAATATTGTAGGACGCCCAATGTCACTTGAGCTTTTACTGGCTGGCTGTACTACAACCGTATGTCATAAATTCACTCAAGACCTTGAATCTCATGTACGCCGTGCTGACTTACTTGTAGTTGCAGTTGGAAAGCCTGAGTTTATTCCCGGTGAGTGGATCAAAGAAGGCGCGATTGTAATTGATGTTGGTATTAACCGACTCGAATCTGGAAAACTCGTTGGCGATGTGCAATATGATATCGCAGAACAAAAAGCCAGCTTCATCACACCGGTTCCTGGTGGCGTCGGCCCAATGACAGTAGCTAGCCTTATAGAAAACACATTAGAAGCTTGTGATAAATACCACAGCTAGCTAACCAAAAAATAGGAGCATTCACCTGTTATGGATGCTCCAATTGTTCCTCGGCTTCACCATCCCTGCCCCCTCTATACTCTTTAGCAAGCATTGACTGTAACATGGACATTTGTTTTTCAAATTCTTTTTGTTCTATCGCACCTGACTCTAATCTATCAACCAGCTCTCTCATTTGGGTTTCTATCTCTTTGATCTTTTCCTCATTGACGCCAAGACGGTTAAACATCATAGTTTGCTGAGCCTTAGCTAAAAAGCTGTCATTCAATCGCGATGTAGAGAGATCTTTTTGTTTTAATGCGAACGAAAGCTCTGACTCAGCACCTTGGCTGCTCATCTCTTTTGCAAACATCTGAGCCTTAGTATCTCGCTCTTCGATCTGTTTTGCCGTAAGCGGCTTATCCGAGAGAGACTCAGTGTGGTTCATTGGGGAAGTTCTGTGTAGCAACATCGTTATCTCCTTTAAACGTCGGCTAGCAATTGCCTATTGCAGCCTTCTAGCCTTGTTTAAAGCAAATGTCACGCCATAAAATAAGAACACCACACATAGCGCATTTTCGTTTTACTTCGGTACCACAGCCATACATTCAACTTCCACTCGAGCACCTAGCGCAAGCCCATTTGTCGCAAAGGCACTGCGAGCGGGGTAAGGTTTTGAAAAGAACTTGGTGTAGATTTGATTGAATTTGGGCCATTCATTAATATCAGCAAGCATAATCGTGCACTTCACAATGTTTTTCATCGACAAACCATGCGCTTCTAAGCTAGCTTGAATATTTTCCATGGTTTGCTTACTTTCACCTTTAATGCCCCCTTTCACAAGCTGCGTTGTGCCAGGTTGAATACCTATTTGGCCTGATAAGTACACAATATCATTCACCCGCACAGCTTCTGAAAAAGGTAAATTGTGCCCCGCAGGCAGCACGGCATAGGAGTTTAAAAACTCAACCTGACTACCATTTCCAGATTTGGCATACGACAGCCCCGACAATGCCAATAAAGTTATAGCAAGTATCTTTTCCTTCATCTTCTTTTTCCATAAATTGATGTGATAAATATCCAAAATACCACTGTTCATCAGAAAACCAAATGGAGCTAGCCTCGCTCCTCACATAACCATACTTGATAATTTTTCATTGGCAATCAAATTGAACAAATATTAGCCTAAACATGCACCTACAGTACTCTTTCAGGAGAATTAGTCTAGAGTGCAAATAAATAGGCGATCAGCCGGAAAAATTAACAAAGGAATAGTTATGAAACTGAATTTAAATAAAAAGAAAGTTAAAACCCTAAGCAACGACAACCGTGCTCTACCATATGCCCAAACACCTAATATTGCAGGTGGTTATCGCACTAAAACGGGTTGTAATGGCACCACTTACGCGTGTCACTCGAATGGCCCCTGCCATACGTATTTTTGCTAATAAAAAAAGGAGCACTAAGTGCTCCTTTTTAGAATGCTTATCGCTATTAAGCTTTGCGCCAAGTTGTTTTGCCCGCACTGTCTTCTAGGACAACGCCCAGAGCAGTTAACGCATCTCTCGCTTCATCAGCGGCAGCCCAATCTTTATTAGCACGTGCCGTTTTGCGCTGTTCAATCAAGGCTTCAATTTTAGCAACCTCATCGTCATCTTGATCGCCTTGCAAGAAACTCTCAGGGGCCTGCTGTGCAATACCTAACACTTCAGCTAATTTCACCAAAATATACGCGTGCTCTCCTGCGGCTTTTGCATCTGAATCTTTTAACAAGTTCACTTCTTTGGCCAGCTCAAAAATAACTGGTAAGGCCTCAGGCGTATTAAAGTCATCATTCATAGCGGCTTCAAAACGCTCCGCATATGCATTGCCCTTTAATTCAACTTCCACCAGCTCTACACCGCGCAAAGCGGTGTAGATTCGCTCTAGAGATGAGCGAGCTTGATCTAGATTTTCTTGTGAGTAGTTTAACTGGCTACGATAGTGACCGTTAATAAGGAAATAACGAACAGTCTCTCGGTCATACGCTTTTAACACTTCACGCACAGTAAAGAAGTTGCCTAAAGATTTAGACATTTTTTCTTTGTTAACCTGGACCATACCTGTGTGGATCCAAGTATTCACGTAACAGCCATTATTTGCACAGCAAGACTGCGCAATTTCATTTTCGTGGTGCGGGAACTGAAGATCTGAACCACCACCATGAATATCAAATAAATCGCCTAAATGCTTAGAGCTCATGGCACTACATTCAATGTGCCAGCCCGGTCTACCTTCTCCCCAAGGAGATGCCCAAGATGGCTCGCCCGGCTTGGCTTTTTTCCATAGCACAAAATCAAGTGGGTCATCTTTGCCTTCGGCAACTTCAACACGTGCACCAGCTTGTAACATATCTAAGTCTTGTTGAGATAGTTGGCCATAATCTTTAAACGTTGAAACATCAAATAACACGTCGCCGCTTTTTCCAACATAAGCATGTTTTTTAGCAATCAAACGCTCAATCATCTCGATGATTTCATCCATATGGCCCGTTACTGTTGGCTCAATGTCAGCAGGTAAGATATTTAGTGCTTCAAAATCATCATGCATTGCTTTTGTCATACGCACTGTCAGATCATTGATCTCTTCTTTATTCTCTGCGGCACGCTTGATAATTTTATCGTCTACATCTGTGATGTTACGGACATAAGTGACGTCATAACCAAGGTAACGAAAATAACGGTTGATAACATCAAAAGATACATATGTGCGCGCATGTCCCACATGACAGAAATCATAGATTGTAATACCACACACATACATGCCGACTTTGCCTTCTACAAGGGGCTTAAATTGTGACTTTTGACGTGTCAGTGTGTCGTATATCTGTAACATGTAGTGATTTTCCTAAATTCGAGTTTGAAACCTTTGCATCATATCACTTGAAAAAGCTCGCCACCACTGTAAAAAGGCGAATTTTATCCTATCTAGGTAACAAAAATTAAACAGTAAAACTGTCAAAGTTATTTCAACACTTTGTAGTTCAGCAGATGTACTATAAAATAGCGTTTTAATCTAATTATTGTAATTCAAGGACCCATTATGGTTGTTTTACAAACAAACTTCGGCGAAATCAAAATCGCACTATTTGAAAAAGAAGCACCAGCAACCGTTGCAAACTTCAAAAAATACGTTGAAAGTGGTTTCTACAACGGCACTATCTTTCACCGCGTGATCGATGGTTTCATGATCCAAGGTGGTGGTTTTGAGTCTGGCATGAGCCAAAAAGAAGTTGAGGCGCCAATTCAAAATGAAGCAAACAATGGACTTGCAAACAAAGTTGGTACACTGGCTATGGCACGTACGCCAGATCCACACTCAGCGACAGCGCAGTTTTTCATTAACGTAAATGACAATGACTTCCTAAACTTCTCAAGCGAAACATCGCAAGGTTGGGGTTATTGCGTTTTTGCTGAAGTCGTTGAAGGTATGGACGTTGTCAACAAAATTAAAGGTGTTGCAACAGGTTCTGCGGGTTTTCACCAAGACGTACCACTTGAAGATGTAATCATCGAAAGTGCGTCGATCACTGAATAACCCCGACATTGCAATTTGAGCGCTACGGCGCTCTTATTCACACAAGAGACACCATGCGCAAAACCTACTTTATTTCTGATCTCCATCTAACCGAACACCGGCCTGATATCACCAATGCTTTTTATGCCTTCTTGAATACGCACATAGACAGTGATGTGGACGCTTTATATATTTTGGGGGACTTTTTCGAAGTATGGATCGGGGATGATGAAGGCGATCCACTCGCGTTAGCCATTGCTAAAAAGCTCAAGGCAATCAGTGATAGCAACGTAAATATTTATTTCATCCACGGCAATCGCGACTTTTTAGTTGGAGAGCACTACGCCAAATTATGCGGTATGACTTTGCTGCCAGAACAAGCTGTTATTGATTTGTATGGCACCCCAACGCTTATTCTTCACGGTGACGAAATGTGCACCCAAGACATTGAGTACCAGAAGTTTCGTAAAAAAAGCCGCGGATGGTGGTGGCCAAGACTCATGCTTGCTATGCCCCTTTGGTATCGTCGCAGAGTCGCCAAAAATGCCCGAGCCAAAAGCAAACTCAATCAGCAAGGTAAAGCACCAAGTATTTTGGATGTAACCGATGATGCTGTTGCTAACATGTTCGAGAAATACCATGTTCAACACATGATCCATGGTCATACACATCGACCAAAGGTACACAAAACCCCAACAAAAACGAGAACAGTACTTGGGGATTGGTATAGTCAAAGCTCGTACTTGCTTGTAACTGAACAGTCACAATCATTGGAGCAACATGAGTTTAGCGAGTAAAGTACAGAGGCACTCTACTCACTAACTTCGATTACCTATGCCGCTTTTGAGAATATTGCCATTGGCGTTGAAATCAATTTATAGAAGCTCCAATGAATTGGTTTAGTCCGAGATACCGGATGAGAAAGTAATTGTGCCGCGTAATCGTAAGAGCCATGTTTGATATGGCGTTTAGCCAAGTCACAAATATGCGCACCGACATACTTTAATACCATAGGCTTTAGACGTGCGGTAATTCGCCCTTCTGTCACATCATGCAGTAAACGCTCAGCAAATGGGCACAGCTCTTTTGGCGGCGCTTTATCACATGCACTGTTTTGCGTACCTTGAAAATAGAAACTCTCTATCAACGGTGAATAAGCGATGCGTGCGTATAGAGCAAAATTAACATAAAAGCTCTGATCCTCTCCCATCCATTCACCACGAGGAAACCCACCTAAATCGCTGAACGTTGATTGCCTTACGACGATACTAGACATCGTAAATGGCAGATCTCCACTCGCTGCTACCTCAAAATAGTTATCCATTTCGTAGCCATTTGCATCCCATTTGGTTAAGGCTATTTTCGCATCTTGATAATCACTATCACCGTAAACCTTTTGATAACGGGTTGCATATAGCCCCATCTCCGGGTACAGCTCTATGAGTGCAGCAATGCGACTCAAGAAAAATGGCGACCAAGTATCATCCGCATCTAAAAATGCGATAAATTCATTGCTCGCAAGGTTTGCACCCGCATTTCTCGCTTCCGAAACACCTTGGTTGACTTGTGTAACCAGTTTTACATTCGCGATTTTTAAGCCATTGACAATATCCGCGCTACCATCAGTGGAGCCATCATCAATAATAATTATTTCATCGGCTTGATGGCTTTGAGCAACGACACTGTTTATTGCACGCTCAATGCAATCACGCTTATTGTACAGAGGGATGACAACTGAGAATTTGATGCTGTTCATATTCATTGCTCCAATTATTCATTGATAATGCGACCGCTTGCTCTACGGGTAGTGTTGGTACTACACAGTGACCCGATACAACCTGATTTGTAATATTGATGACCTCTAACGGGTCATAGTCATTGGCATCAAATTGATACATATCTGCCATACCAATCTGCTTTGACCATTGCTTACATTTGCTGTGGTATTGCAAATTAATAAATGGGGTATTGACCATGTAGGAATATACTGCCGCATGAAGCCTCATTCCTATTACCGCTTTAAACATGGCCATACTTTGCAATAGACGCAGCGGGTTGACCGTGTAGCGAATGCGTTTTACAGGTACATAGCTAGGCATCTTGCGTAAAATTTGCTCGTGAACATTGTTATCACCCAAGGTGCCATGATCATTAAAGTCGACCAAGTAGACATCTTCACGTGTCATTTCCCAAATGGCAGTGACCAACTTGACTGCCTTTCTTATCCTTGTCCGCTCGCTGACAACATCTGCTTCACCAAATGCATTGATAGCCTGCTGGCAAAAATTAAATGCAACCCCCCGACGTTCGATAGATTGAATTGCACTGCCGAAGTAATGAAGTAATGAAGGCGCTAAATCAAATGTCTGGGCGATGTTCGCAGTCGGCGCAATCGACTTAGCAATATCTAGACTTTGCGCATCACGGACTCCAATAAAGTGACATTTGTTTAAAAACTTGGCACACTGCTTTTCGTCTGACGTCGATTTAAATGCCTCGATCCCAACGCCCACGGCATAGCTCGACTCTTTACCGCAGAGCGAAATCATATGACATTTTTGTGCGATATCACGGCTTGAGTGCAATACTGAACCGCCTCCAAACACAATTTTCTTCGCGCCATACGCTCTTTGATAATGGGTCAATCTTTGATGACCTCGAAATAACATAGGGGCTTGACCTTGTACATCAAGCTGTCTTACCAAACCGTATTGATTGCTCGCATTGACCGCAATATTGTCGCTGCCAAATGTTCTCTTGGCCCCCTCAATACTTGCTAACATCAGCGCATCGTCTCCGCTGTTGCGCATGCCGTAGTAACCAACAACATAGGTGTCGTGTTTGCTCTGCATGTGTTACTCCCAACTCTGTGTATATAACTAGATAATGCAGGTGCTATGCCAAAACAAAATAAAAAAGTAAAACCTTAAAAATCAACAGGTTAAAACAAACGAGTGGTAGCGTTCGTGGATTTTCAATACGATAATTTGCAGATCGAAAATGCAAAATGCGGGGGTTTTTAAAATAAAAAAGCCAGTAAACATCTTACTGGCTGTATAAAGTGAAGGGATTGAAATTTAATATGCACCTTTTGCACCTACTACACAGGGGACAGTTTTTAGTAAAATCTTAACGTCGCTCATGATACTCTGCTCAACAATGTACTGTTCGTCTAATTGAACTTGCTGCTCAAACGTCGTATCTGCACGGCCTGTTACTTGCCAAAGGCCAGTTAAACCTTGCTCTGAATTTAGGCGCGACAATTGAGCTGGTTTATATTGCGCTACTTCCATTTCTAAAGCAGGTCTTGGGCCGATTAACATCATGTCACCTCTAACTACATTCAATAACTGTGGTAACTCATCAATCGAATATTTGCGAATGAAGCGGCCGATACATGTAATACGAGGATCATGAATGTACTTTTGACATACCCCCTCTCTAGAGCTGTCTTTTTGGTCAGGCGCTTTAAAGCGCGGGTCGTCTTGCATATACATTGAACGGAACTTGTACATAGTGAAACGACGACCAAATTTACCCACTCTGGTTTGACGAAATACCACAGGGCCTTTGCTTTCTAGTTTAATTGCTAACATCAATAGCAATAACAGAGGGCTAATAGCCAATAAACCTAGTGCAGCAACCGTTCTTTGGAACCACACAGGAATACCATGGTGAACACCGTCAATATGGTGCTTAGTTACTTTTTTCGCAGCTTGAGCTGATGCAGTTGTCACGT
The DNA here is from genome assembly GCF_022347805.1 of Pseudoalteromonas sp. Of7M-16. NCBI lineage: Bacteria > Pseudomonadati > Pseudomonadota > Gammaproteobacteria > Alteromonadales > Pseudoalteromonadaceae > Pseudoalteromonas > Pseudoalteromonas sp. Of7M-16. Next base: position 337,147 of record NZ_JAKRFY010000008.1, read on the forward strand.
TTGTCGCAATTTTAGTTGTGATATCCATGATTAAAGCCCTCTGATAGATTGTTTTAAAATGAAAACTCGGAATAAGAACACTGGGTTGCCAATGACATAGCGATTGAACTTGGTTTTAGGTTCTTGCATTAAGCGCCATACCCACTCTAACCCTAATTCACGCATCCAGAGCGGCGCTCTTGGAATTGCCCCAGAAAAGAAGTCAAATAATCCACCTACTGCCAATGCACACTGGCAATTTAAACGATGTTTGTTTTTAGCAAGCCATAGTTCTTGGCGAGGTGATCCAAGCGCCACCAGCAAAATGGTCGCGCCGCTTTGATTAATTTGCTCGATGATGTCGTCATCACTTTTAAAATAACCGTGATGCGTACCGCGAATGTCTAAGCCTGTATATTGTTGTTGTAATGACTCACCCGCTTTTTTCGCAACGCCATCTTTTGCGCCCAGCAAAAAGAAAGACAGTTTTGTTTGCAAAGCGTGCTCACACAGTAGTGGCAGCATATCTGTGCCGTTGATGTTGTCCGCTAAATCGATGCCTGAATGCTGTGCAGCTATCCGCATGCCAGACCCGTCAGCAAAGTTCTTGTCGCTACCGCAAAGTGTGCTGTGAAGTTCGGTGTTATTGGCAGCTAAATTAATTGAGTTAACATTAAGGAAATACCCTACGCGACATTTTGTCTGTGGCTGCTCACTTTGACAAATCCAGTTAATTGCATCGCGCATCTTGGTGTTGGCAAACGGTATACCAAACATGTGAGTTTCCACCTGTTTACTACCGCCTTTTTTGTACAGCGTTTTGCACGTGACAAGCTTGATAACCATCAAAGCATCTTCAATAAAATTTTGCTTCGCTTGTGCTTCAAGCAGCGGTAGTTCGCCATTTAAAACTAGACCTGTGGCGTTGTGCAGCTGCAAACAATCGTATAACCCGGCTTTGTCGCACGGCGATTTAAACCTTTTCACGTTTGGTATTGAGGTTGTGCCGCGAATAATAGGCGTGCCCACAAAATGAACCTGTCCCAACGCAACATTAATTAAATTCGCGCTTGATTTGAAAAGGCCAACTTGCCAGCTATATAACTCAACGACGTCACCACCGATATCTAACCAGTTTTCACTTTTGAGTGGTGCTTTAAGAACAATCACTGCGAGTAATATATTCAGTAAATATAGGGGTAATAAAGCGACCATCAAAACCACTGCAAACGTAAATCTAATTACATTGCGTGTTGCACTTGTTTTGCCTGTCGATGCAATTGTATGTTTGTTGGTTTGAGCAGCCATGTCACTACCTCCATAATCTGTGTTGAAGAGGTAATTGCGAGGACTGTGCCAAATAAAATAAAAATTTTAAGCGATTGAATTAAATAAACTTAATGTGACTTTGTGGTTTTTGTCGAGTGGCTTTTTTTTAATTTGCAAAGCACAACGAGAAGTCATTTTTAATTTAAAAAATACGGAAGTGACTTACAGCAGCACTTCTTAGTCACTTACTAAATTGCGGATAAATACGACGAACTCTGTTAAATAGCTCCGGCAGTTTACGATTAACAACAGTGAGTTTTTTACCTTGTTGCTGGGTATCATTGAGATCGCACTTAAGAAGCAGCTTACTCACTTTAAAAATGACTTTATGGACCATTTTATCAAAAAAGCTATTTTTCAAAGGGCCATAATTAAAGTGACGAATATAATCATTCATGTCTTTCGAGTGCGTATTATTCCATTTATCACAAATCAACTGAAATCCAGAAGAGCTTTTCGCAAAGTGTGCCACATGGCCATTTTCTCCCCACCCAATTCCTTTCGACTCAGCCACAGGGGTTTCAATCGCGCCAAGTACTTGTTCAAACCATTCTATCGCTGCCGATGTATTGCGTACTAACATCACGCCTGAATTAATTTCTCCACTAAAACCATGGGCCATATAAATGAACTTATCTGCCACGAAAAGCGAGTCTATTTGTGGGCAAATGTCTTGTATGAATGCGTCAGCATCAACAAACAGCACATTTTTATAGCCTGCTTGCAACGCAGCTTTTAGCAGTAGCAGCTTAAGCCAGCAGCACTCTACCCCTAACGAAGTAAATAGTGGCCGAGTGATAACTACATAGTCATAGCCCATCTTTTTCGCATATTGCTTTTGGCTTTTTATACAGTGGCTATAACGCCATTGGTAGCCATTTAATGCAACGCTAAATACCAGAGTCTCGTTTTTATTCTGTATCACTTACTGCTCCTTAATATGATTTCGCGCTTTTTTAAAATAAAGCAAACTCAGCCTCAGTTTGCATAAGAAATATTTTTTTCATTTTAAAAAATTTAAAAAATATGCATATTAATTTGCAAAAAGCAGGCTCGAAAACGTACATCAAAAAACCATAAGTCTTTGTAATGTATTTAATTAATATTTTGGCACAGTTGCTGCTCAAGTGTACTTAACTTATTCGAAAACAAGGTCTACACGTTATGAGCTATTTATCAAAGATGTGCTTTTCTGCCGCTCTTTGCACTTTGGCATCCAGTGCGGTCGCTGTACAACAAGTCGATGGCAACTACGTATGGCAGTTTCAGTCAGGTCAAGCGTGGCCTGGTGGATATAATCAAAATACAGGTAAACCCAGTGATCTCATCTATGCAAGAGATCAGTACAGCAGTGACTTTTTTCAGAGAATTAGCAACGCACTACCTGAAGCGAAAGTAAACGAAGCCTTCATTACAGGTGACAGTGGCTCAACAATTCATTTGGTCGAGGAAGCTGAAGTATTTATTACGTTTATCCACGAAGGTGCTGGTTACAAAAACTCTTTTGGCTACTTTACATTTGACCCAGAAAATCCACCAACGTCTGCGGATCAAATCCAAGAAACCATCGTGTTTCCAAACTTGAGCTATCCACACTTAACCAATGGTCACAGAGTCAGTATTGGTACCCACCCAGCAGGAACCAGCATTGGCTTTTTTGTTGCTGCAAATGGCTTTTGGTATTACACCGGTGTAAAACCTTGGCAGATCCCTTACTATTATTCGATTTCATCCCTCAACCCAGAACCAACTGAAGACTTAAGACAACACTGCGTATTACTATATGATGAGCAAGAGCAAGAAGTCGTCATCGGTTTCGAGGACTTACCACGTACGTGGGGTGATAACGACTTTAACGATGCCGTTTTCAGTGTGCAAAGTAGTCCTGGTACTGCTATCCAATCAAGCAACCTGGTTATTATGCCTGAAGCAAATGACAGTGATGCTGACGGTATTCCAGATGAGCAAGATGAATTCCCCAATAATTTTAGACGATCACACAGCCAATACTTCCCTTCGCAAACAGGTGTCTCAACACTTGCTTATGAAGACAATTGGCCACAACGTGGCGACTACGATTTAAATGACTTAGTTGTAAAACAGCGCATTCAAACTACCTTCGATGCTAATAACGAAGTCAGTGGGTTTATTTTGCATGGTTGGATAACAGCACGTGGCGCAGCATATGAAAATGGTTACGCACTCAGACTAATGAATAGCGTACCGAGCCTCATTGAAAGTGCAACCATCACTATAGACGGTCAAGCTTTTGAAAAGTCAGTAGAAGAGTTCCAAAGTAATGCGGTTCTACAACTTTGGAGTAATACACAGCTATTTACCCAAACTGGTGAGTCCGGAAAATGTACGCACTTCAATACAGTGAAAGAATGCAGTTACTTTGAACCGATACCGTTTACATTAGATGTGACCTTCGAAACATCGCAACCTAGCTTGAATATCGCTGACTTAGATTTCTTTATATATAGAACAGCAGATCGCACAATCGAAGTCCATATGGCTGATTACCCGCCAACAGACTTATTCGACCAAACGCGCTTTGGTAAGGTTGATGACTCATCAGATCCAAGCCTAAACCGTTATTTCAGAACCGCAGATAACTTACCTTGGGCGCTGACGGTGAGCGAAGAGTTTAACTACCCGCGTGAATATATTGATGTGCTGTGGGCATACCCTAATTATGAAACCTGGGTTGAGTCAAGCGGTACACAGGCACAGGACTGGTATAAAACCAGTGACAGAGACACCCACTACTACATGCCAGAATCAGAGTAATTAGGAGCGTACCATGAAAACATTAACTAATTTAACTGCGATGTTCAGTATCACCCTACTTGCAACTCTGATCACAGGGTGTGGCGGCGGAGGTGGCGGCTCAGAATCAAGCTCGCCAGCACCTGCGGCAACACAAACAAACACGCAACCAGCTGTGTCGACAAATGCCAATACCGCAACCAGCGAGCCACAGCAAACCGAGCCGGCACAAACGCCAGAGCAAGAACAGGCTGCGACAATGGAAGACTTTATGCCACAGGCAGAGCTTAAAGAATCAGCTGCCACTGACTCGACCGATCTGTACGTTATGCCAGATTTTAAATTTAGAACCAGCGACGACGTAACCATGGAGTTCAGCGGTGAAAATGTGTTTGGTGAATCTCTAGCAGGAAGAACAATTAAAATTTATTCGTTCGATGTAGAAGTTCCTTCTGTGGAAGATGAGTTAATGGGTAACAAAGAGCTTGTTGCTACCTTAAGATTTAACCCTTCAGGGCAGCTGCAACATACGCTCACGCTACCACAGACAGCAAAAACCATGTTGGTGCGCGTTGACAGTATGTTAGAGACAAATCAAGTGCTGTTTCCGCTCAATTCAGACGAAACAATAGTCCATACGTTTAAGTAAGCTCTCCAAGCCAAAGTGTGCTCTGCTGATGTGGAGCGCACTTTATTCACTCTTTTCTTACCTTGTTCGTGCATCACTCGCTAGATATATAATAAAAGTTGTCAGATCTTTATACTTAAACAAAAACTTTGTCTATGCTTGTCGCAGTCGTGTTTGTCGCATCATGATAATTATTAAATGTTCAGTACTTTCTACCAAAAGTCTTTGGAACTCTGAGAGTTAGGCTGCTATATCTTAATAGAGAACAAAAACTAATAAAGGAGCGCTTAAATGGATAACATAACAGGACTTAATATTTTGCTTGTTGACGACGAACCGCATATTTTGCGTTCTCTCAGCCGCGCACTGCGCTCCGAACAATATCATATTCATACCGCAGAAGGTGGCCCTGCTGCACTTGAGATATTGGCAAATGAATCCATTGATGTGGTTGTCTCAGATAAGAATATGCCCGAGATGACTGGCAATGAACTACTCGCCATCATCGCCGAGCAATACCCAGATACAATTCGCATTATGCTCACCGCTTTTACCGAACAAGCAGCGCTGATTGATGCCATTAACCAAGGTAAAGTTTGGGGTTATATGCAAAAGCCTTGGGACAATGACAATTTAAGGATCACCATAGAGCAGGCACTGCAAACAAAAATGCTCATTGCTGAACGAAATATGTTACGCGCTAGTCTAAAACGCTATAAACGTGAACATAGGTCGCAGTTCCAACGCTTCATAGGCAGCTCTTTGGCCATGCAAGTCGTGTATAAGTGTATTGATAAAGCCGCCCCCAGTCGCGCAAATGTATTTATCACCGGGCCAAGTGGCACAGGTAAAGAACTCGCGGCTGAAGCCATTCATAATTTAAGCCCACGCCATAACAAAGACCTAATTTGTATCAACTGCGCTGCGATCCCTTCGGAGCTAATGGAGTCTGAAATTTTTGGTCATGTTAAAGGCGCATTCTCAGGTGCCACTAACAACCGAGATGGGGCCGCAACCCTCGCAGATGGTGGCACCCTATTTCTTGATGAGATCGGCGAAATGGATATGGCATTGCAAGCCAAGATTTTACGCTTTATTCAAACCGGGACATTCCAGCGAGTGGGCAGTGGGAAAGTAGAAACCGTTGATGTGAGGTTTGTCTGTGCGACAAACCGTAACCCCCTCGAAGCCATTGAGCAGCAGCTATTGCGAGAAGACTTATTTTATCGTCTCAATGTCATTGCCATAGATATGCCCGCTCTGTGCGACCGCGATCAAGACCCTTTGCAAATAGCCCTTTTTTACCTCAACAAATTTAGTGAGATAGAAAATAAGCTATTTGTTGGCTTTTCAAAACGCGCTGAACAACTCATATTGAATTATGCTTGGCCGGGCAACGTTAGGCAGCTTGAGAATTTGATCCACAGCGCCGTTGTGATGTCTGACGGACCTATGGTGAGTGAAGAGACGCTCATGCAGCAATTGCATTTAAAACCAAATGAAGACCTATTTAGAGCAAAAACCGTCGCTTCCGCAAAAAACCCCTTGCCTACTAAGACAACCGATACTGCTTTAAATGGTAACGAGTCACCAATGATAAACAACATCGTCCCTCTTTCTGAAGTAGAGCGAATTGCCATTGAACAAGCACTGCTGGTTTGTGAAGACAACGTCGTCAAGGCCGCAGGATTACTCGAAGTCAGTCCTTCCACTTTGTATCGCAAAATACAAAAATGGGAGCCATCACCATAAAAGCCACTTTGCAAATTAGAAAATATATGCGTCGCAAATTGCAATAACAAACAAAGGAAACTGCGGCGATAAATTTTAATTACCCTATATTACAAATGGTTAAACCATTAAGTTGAGTTGGCGCAATTATTGATTGGTTTAGATATGACCGATTAATGAGAAGCGCCAATGCAATCAAGTAAACACTCTGTTTCACAACTGCTACGTAACACATCTTGGCTGGTAGGTGCTGAGGTCGTTGCGAAAGCAACTCGCTTACTCAGTATTATGGCGATGGCAGCGTTTTTAGTCCCGGTGGAATATGGCGCTGCAATGCTGGCTCTGAGTATTCACGAAGTCATACGATTACTTTTGCGTTCAGGCACTGGCGCTCAGATTATCCGCGCTAAAGAAAGCGAATTACCAGACTTTTTATCAAATGGCTTATGTATCCAGTGGGCACTGTGCATCTTGCTTTGCATTGTACAGTTAGGTGTTGCATACGCTACCCAGTGGCTGTTTCCAGAGCATGATATAACGACGTTGGTCGCATTAATGGCATTTACTTATTTATTGTTTCCAATCGTCAGTACACGTGCATTCTTAGTACAGCGCGATAACCGTATGGCGCTATTTAGCATGATAAGTAGCTGTTGCATCATCTTAGAAAATACCACTATCGCTGTCGCTCTATACTTTGACGCAGGCTTATTATCGATAGTTTACGCAAAATGGGCCTTCGCCATACTGTGGCTGTGCGCATTTACAGTGGTTGATACATTGCCGCATAAAATTGGCTTCAAACGCAATACCTTCTTTTATTTACTTGGTTCATCAACACAGCTTGCGGCCGCTGAAGGCCTGCGTTCACTGCGCATGAACATGGATATCTTTATTGGTGCAAGATTACTATCACCAGAGTTGTTTGGCCTTTATAGCTTTGCCAAAAGTGCGGGAATTGGACTGGCAATGTCCATTAGCCAAGCATACATCACGGCACTTTATCCCTATGTATGTCAGCAACAAAAAAACACACAAACAAATCAGTTGAACCAAAAAATTATGCTGGTCACTACGGCGGTTTCTGCCATCTTTGTGTGTCAATCGGTATTAGTGCCAGTCTACGTGCCGTTTTTATTCTCAACTGAATGGCAAGCAAGTTTTACCACTACCAGTTTATTGTGCCTGATTGCTATCACCACAGTATGGTCAGATACCTACAGTGCCATGCTACGTAGCAAAGGCTTATTCAAGTTAGAAACACAGCAATGTGCGTTTTGCTTGACTGTATCGCTCATCGGTGTGCTGGCTATTGCCCCCCAGCAGCCAGACACATTTGCACTTGTTTTACTTTTAAGCAGCACTTTGTGGCTTGTATTTCCAGCTATCAACGTGCTTCTTGTCAAATTCAGCGCCATCAAAGCCGCCTAAGGAGCTTGTTATGAATACTTTAATCAACCCAACAGTTAGCGTCGTTATCCCAATGTACAACGTAGGTAAATACATAGAGCAAAGTATCCACTCGGTACTGAAACAAACTTATCAAGACTTTGAAATTTTGTGTGTTGATGACGGTTGTAGTGATGACACTCTGGCTAAAGTTGCACAATTCGATGACCCACGTATCCAAGTGATTCAGCAGCTTAATCGCGGCTTATCTGGCGCAAGAAATACAGGGATCCGCGCCGCAAAAGGCGAATACATCGCACTATTGGATGCCGATGACTTTTGGTCTGCAAAAAAATTAGAGTTACACGTCGCGCATTTAGATAACAACCCCAAAGTAGGTGTAAGCTACTGCCCATCTTTATTTGTCGATGAAGATGGTGCACCACTGGGGATTGGTCAGTTTCCTGCTTTAAAAGGGATCACCACCAAGCAGATTTTCTGTCGTAACCCTGTTGGCAATGGCTCTGCTCCCGTTATCAGAAAAGCGGTATTTGAGGCGGTAGCCTTTCAAGATGGCATGCGTGCGTGGACCCAATATTTTGATGAAGAGCTACGCCAATCAGAAGACATTGAAATGTGGCTGAGAATGGCACTTGATACTGATTTTGAATTTGAGGGTATTTCACAGCCACTTACTTACTACCGTGTTAACGCATCTGGCCTGTCGTCAAACTTACACAAACAATTTACCAGCTGGCAATATGCGGTAGATCAAAACAGAATCGGCCATGAAGATTTTTTCAATAAATATGCACCGCTGGCCAAAGCATACCAGCTCCGTTATTTATGTCGTCGTGCAATCCAATCAAGAAATAGCACGCAAGCTATAAAACTTATGCACCAAGCACTCACTACCAATTGGCGTATTCTAAAAGAAGAACCTAAGCGCACTTTGGTAACTTGGGCCTGTGCTTACTTGAGTGCTTTACCCACTTGCATTTATAACGCCATAGAAAATACAGCAATGCGCGGAGTCTCTTATATTCAAAAGTCGCACTAAACAACGTAAGGCAACTTCGGCGCCACTACTATTTAAAAAACCAGCAATCGCTGGTTTTTCTATTTTGCAAACATCCCACTCTGCAAAGTGCAAAACGCCTCTATTGAAATGCAAAACAAAATCATAAAACACTGTTTTTAAAGGATTTAGACAACTGGCCTAATTAATGCTTTATTTAAGTTAGTATCGTTTCATTAAGGAATAGACTATGACAGTCATCAGCACCATAACAAAGCTCAGTATATTGGCACTTGTGTGCAATATCGCGCTGACTGCTGGCTGTGCACATATTGACGGAACAACCGAGTTAGAAGATAACGACGACCGTTTTTATGGCCACCCTGATGCACAAGGCACGGTAATTAATCCAGCGGAGCCGGGCACGGTATTTGCCGCAGGTTTAGATTGCTCAGGCGCAAATGAGTTCGCGATTTCAAAGCAGTACCGTGTCGACAAAGCCATTGTTACGCATCCAAACAATCAAGCACCTGTCCCGGTCTTAGGTGGGAAAGATGCAAGTTCCTTACCGCTAAGTCCAGGCGATCTTATCGATATTAACATGGAGTATGGTGAAGGCTTTAATGGACGCTATATATTAGACAGCTCAGGTCTATTAGAAATGCCAGTAATTGAACCGATTTTTGCTGCTGGTTTGACTACTAAGCATTTAAGTGAACGTATTGAGCTAGCTCTGATCAGAGCCAATATTTTTAAAGCGCACACACTTGATGTCAATATCAAAGTATTAAATTTAGCAGCGATAGAAGTGCCAGTATCAGGCGCGGTGTTTGAGCCAGGACGTGTAACGATAAACGCAACGATCCCATCACAGGTCCAGCAAGAGCGTCTTGCAGCATCGGGCGATCAGAGCAAAAAACGTCTGTTGTCAGAAGCTGTCAGAACGGCATCCGGTATTCGTCCTGACGCAAAACTAGACCAAGTTATTTTAATTCGTTCTGGCTGGCAAGTTGAGGTAGATCTAACCGGTATTTTAACTGGCGAGCCAGTTACTGATTATGCATTGATTGCCGGTGACCAAGTGATTGTGCCTAGTACAGGGTGCTTTCAACCTCACTTAGTTAGGCCATCGCAAATTACTCCAAAAGGCTTTCGTGTCTTTATGTCGAATTTGATCGACTCAGCAGAGAGCAATTCCAATGCAGCCATAGGACGCTTTTCAAATAACTTGCCTTACGGCACAAGATTGTTACAAGCGGCTGTGTCTGCAAACTGTGTTGGTGGTAAATCATACACAAATGCACCGCGCCGGGTAGTGTTAGTGAGCACTCACCCAATTACCAAGCAAACGCAGGTTATCGAGCGTTCAATTGAGCAATTAATGCGTATGCCTTACAGAGATAGAATAAATCCATACGTGATGCCAAACGACGCCATCGCTTGTTACGACTCTGACATTACAAACCTTAGAGATGTAGCACAAACAGTTTTAGACTTAGTCGCACCATTCAAGGTGTTTTAGGAGGTGTATCATGGGTACAGCACTTCAAGTTACAACGCCATACAGCCGCTTTAGAGCAACGATATACCGCTGGTTACATAGACCTTATTTAGCAGCGTGTGCGATTAGTTATGTTGTTATTACGCTGTTAGTTATTGCTTATTTGCAAAAAGCACCGACCTATAAAAGCGACTTTGATATTGTTTTGCCAGGCACCGGAGCCAACAGCCAAGTAAACATTGATGAAGTTGGTCAGGTTGTATCATCGACCAGCGCGCCGTTTGGCAAAGGTTACAACCCTCGTGTCAATTATAAAGAAATGATCAAGAGCCGTAATTTGCTAGACAGCGCAGCAAAAACGCTCAATTTAACAGCGCGAGAATTTGGTAATCCTAAGGTGCGCTTGACCGAGCAAACATCTATTTTGAATATTGAAACCACAGGTAAATCCGCGACGCTTGCCCAAAACAAAGCTTGGGCTATTTATGATGCGCTCCAAGCACAGCTTGATCACCTTCGTGCCGATGAAGTCAAGCGCCGTGACGAGAGTATCAAAGCTGTGTTAGACCAATATCGTGAAAGACTCAATGCCACCCGTAATAATATTATTGATTTTCAACAGCGCTCATTGATTGTTTCTGCTGAGCAATTGCAAAGAGAAACGGCAACCCTGTCTTCAATCAAAGAAAAAATGGTAATGATCCAAGCTGAAATCGGCCAAGGTGACGACTATGTCAACCAACTAAGTGTCGATCTTGGCGTATCTCCGGCCATGGCTGGTCAAGCATTTTTATTGCAATCGGACAGCGAGTTCAGGGGATATTTGTCTGAGCTCACCTCTAGTGCCTCTCAATTGAGCGAATACCGCTCACGCTGGGGAGATGGACATCCTAAAGTAAAAGCTGAATTTGCACGTTTTGAGTATTCAAAACAGTCACTCAGAAATCGCTCGCAAGGCTTAGTCGGCCCAAATGCAGCGCATATTTTTACGACGCTGGATTTAAAAAACAACCCAAAACGCGCACAACTTTTTGCTGATTTAATCAATGCATATGCAGTTAAAAAAGGCAAAGAAGGTAAATTAGTTGAACTAAACCAAGCACAAATTTTATTGAACGAAAAAATCAAGATTTATGCGCGAGAAGCAGCTGAGCTTGAGCGCCTTCAACGTGAATTTGATTTAGCCGAAGCGGTATTTACTTCAGCTGCTGCGCGCCTAGAAGCGAGTAAAGCCGACGTATTCGCGTCCTATCCAATTGTTCAGCTAATGACGCCGCCTTCGCTGGCATTTAAAGCTGTCAGCCCGAAAAAAGGCCTTGCGGTTGCAGCAGCCCTTTTTGCAATGATTTTCACATCTCTTGCTATATTTATGGTCAATAAGCGCAGAGAGATCGTGGCGCTGGTCGTTGAGAAACCAAAGGCAAAAGGATAATGCATGCTGCTACTATCGGCATTGCCCGGTGAAAAAAAAGAGTTTGTCAGCTCAGAAGAATTTGTCGTCTGGGCTGGCCTTGTACTGACCTACCCTTCTTTTTTAACTGGCACTTTGTATGTGCTTGGTTCCGTGATCGGTTGGCTGTTATTCGCTATGGTGATCACCCGCCTCTATGTTGAAGTTGATAAAAAGCACGCCACGATAAACCCGATGGTATGGCTTTGGATAATCGCTATGCTGGTGATGCTGGTGGCACTCATTATCGCGCACTTCAACTGGTCTTTGGGCATAGGAAAAACCATCAAATCTTCCATTGGATGGATGAAAGGGTGGGCCCTGCTGGCGCTCTTTCCACTGATTGGCAACCTTATTCAAATTCGAAAAGAAGTGATTGTTCGCGCTGTATGCATTATTGGAATACAAACCTTTATCTTCGCTGTCGTCTCTTTCATTTTTTATTTAGGCCGACTTCCTGGCGATATTTTTCTCTCGCCATTAAAAGTCATTGGGGGCCCTGGGGAAAGCTTTTTTATGGTCAGCTTTTACGGGATAAACCCAGAAACCGGAGCCGGTAGATGGCGCTTCTTCACGCCTTGGGCGCCAGCAGCTGGGTTTATGGCCTGTATCTATCTGGTGTTCTGCCTTCAAGAGCAAAATGCGCGCATTCGCCGCTGGGCAATCGCAGGCTGCTGGGCCATGCTGCTGCTCTCTCAATCTCGTGCAGGTATCGCCATATTTATCATGCTTTTTCCCATGGTCATGTTTAGTGACAAATTTAAAGAACCTTGGTTTTTATTTTTACTTGGCTTTTTTATCCCCGCGATTTTGTTACTTGGAGAACCAGTTTATCAATGGATCATGGATTCCTATGAAGCGGTAAAACAGCAGCGACCGGGCTCAACGCGAGTTCGTCAAGCATTAGCTAATATTGCAATTCAACGTTGGGAAGCTGAAGCGCCAATTTGGGGGCATGGTATTGTTGAACGCGGCCCTAAATTGGTTGAGAGAATGCCCATTGGCTCACATCACAGCTGGTATGGCCTATTATTTGTTAAAGGGATCGTAGGCGCGATAGCACTTGCAGTCCCTATGGCCATTACCTTTGTATATTTTTTATGGAAGTCACAAGACTCTAAAACCGCACAAACTGCATTGTGTTTAATGACCGTATTTATCTGCTACAGTTTTTTTGAGAATCTAGAGATCCTATCTTTTTTATACTGGCCAGCCCTGCTATGGTTTGGCCTAGTTTTTAAAGGAGAAAAGGCGTATCGCGCATCTAGGCTTAAAAAAAGGCAGATAGAGTATTTTCCAAATAGACGCGCGGGCCGTAAATAACCTAATTTATGCGGCTACTGAGCCATTAACCGGTGTGCCACTGTGAAACTTAAAGTCTTCATCCGGTGAGTCTATCAATGCATTTTCAATGATTTTGAATTCAGCGATGCGTGCAGCAACATCGAAGCGCTTAGGGTCAGTTGCCTGTGCAACTTGCTCAGCCAATTCAATATAATCTTGGTAATGGCGTGCTTCTGAACGTAGCAATGAGACATAAAACCGGGCCAACTCATCGTCTAAAAATGGTGCTAATTTAGCAAAACGTTCGCACGAACGCGCTTCAATAAAGGCACCTATGATCAGTTTATCGATTAACGCCGCAGGCTCAAATGTACGCACATGTTTTATCATGCCTGCAGCATAACGAGATGCATTTAAACTTTGTACACGCAGACCTCTTTGCTGAATAATTTCTAGAACTTGCTCAAAATGATGTAGCTCTTCTTTGATTAAACGCACCATTTTTTCAAGGATATCTTGATTATAGGCAAACTCAGGTTTTGCTGTCAGACTGCCAATTAACTCATTTTTACTGGCTGTAAATTTACCATCACCCACCTTACGATATACAAAATCCTCATAGGGCTTCACCCACCCAAGCAAGGTTTTTGCAGATTCATTATCGACCGCATATTTACGGATCAAAAAAGCCGCGCTTTGCGCCGCTTTTAATTCACAGTGCATATGATCAACAAGTAATCGCTGCAAGTTTTCTGGTTTTTTAGCCTCGTCAATCCAGCTATCCGGCGTACAGGTGCCCAAAAAATCGTATATAGGAGCAAGCAGCTCTGCGTATTTGTCTAACATCATCATCAAAGTTTATAGAACTAATGACCTATTCTAACACACACCGCGCATAGCACTCTATCTTGACGCTCTGCAATTGCTCAACCTTGATTAATTGGGATCAAACAAACAAGTCATTTAACTCGAGTTTCTTGACAAAATTTAACCAATATTTCATATGTTAATTGAAGTAGTGTAAAAAACACCCAAAAATAAAGAGAGGCTTTGTATGATTTTAAACCATTTGTGGGGGCTCTATGCGCACCCAATCGAGGAATGGCAAACGATTGACAATCATCATGAAAATGCCACATTTAGTCTATCTCATATGATATTGATCGCGCTTATTCCAAGTATCATGGGGTATATTTCTTCGGTTCATTTAGGCTGGAAAATAGGCGCGGGTGACGCAGTTTATCTCACACACGACAGTGCCTTGTTGATTGCCATAGCCATGTATTTTGCCCTGATCATTGGCGTATTTGCACTTGCTTACTTAGCTCACTGGATGGCGGTGACTTTTGGTGCTGCGCCAACCTTTACACAAACATTAGAATTAGCAGCCTATACTTCAACACCACTCTTTATGTCTGCTATTGCGGCCGTTTACCCTGAACTGTGGTTTGTGGTCAGTATTGGCATTGCCTCTGTAGCCTACTCTGTCTACTTGCTTTATACAGGCGTGCCAATTCTAATGCATATACCTGAGGAACGCGGTTTTATCTATGCAAGCTCAATGGTGACATGTGGGCTTATTTTATTAGTTATCATTTTGGCTGCCACAGCGATTTTATGGACGAATGGCATAATTAGCCCTACATTTACTTAGGGGAGCGTTGTGATTGACGCTTCCTTTGCTTTTATCCTAAAAACGAAATCAAACTAAAAGGGCGATGGTATTAACCATCGCCCTTTTTTACATCTTCAGTGTGACGCTAAGACTATTCGCCTTCGCCCGTCTCTTGATTATGTAGCTCAAGACTTGCAGACATTGCCTTTTCTCGCGTCGACTTAGCTGAGTCATTTCTCAACGCATCAACACGATTCAAGTATTCTTGGTCAACATCACCAGTAATATATTGGCCATCAAATACTGAAGTCTCAAATTGACTGATCTCTGGGTTTTCAATGCGAACCGCTGCGATCAAATCTTCGATTGATTGGTAAATCAAACCGTCAGAGCCAATGCTCGCATTGATGTCTTCTAACTCTCGACCATGTGCAATTAGCTCAGATGCCGATGGCATATCGATACCATATACATTCGGGAAACGCACCTCTGGCGCCGCAGATGCAAAGTACACATTCTTTGCCCCAGCTTCTCTGGCCATTTCTACGATTTGCGCAGAAGTTGTACCACGTACAATCGAATCATCAACAAGCAGTACATTCTTACCGACGAATTCTCGGTCGATTGCATTTAACTTTCGACGTACAGACTTTTTGCGCTGCTCCTGCCCTGGCATGATGAAGGTACGGCCGATATAGCGGTTTTTCACGAAACCTTGTCGATATGGCAGCTCTAGTACGGATGCAATTTCCAGTGCAATATCACATGACGTTTCAGGAATTGGGATAACCACATCGATGTCTTTATCCGCCCATTCGCGCTGGATCTTTTCACCTAACTTAGTACCCATGTTTACACGTGACGCGTATACCGACATATTGTCGATGGTAGAATCCGGACGCGCAAAATATACAAACTCAAATATACATGGTGCTAACATTGTTTTATCAGCGCACATCTTTGAGAAGAACTGCCCATCTTCTGTCACGTAAATTGCTTCGCCTGGTGCAACATCACGTACAAAGTCGAAACCATCTATCGCAAGTGCAACACTTTCAGAAGCGAACATATACTCTGTGCCATTATCAGTATCACGTTTGCCGAATACCAACGGACGAATACCGTGTGGGTCACGAAATGCCAACATGCCATGACCAATGATCATCGCGATGCTTGCATAACCACCCGAGCTCTGCTCATTTACAGCTGCAATAGCTGTGAACATATCGTCTGCATCAAGCTTCATTTTATCGCTGCGACCCAGCTCATAGGCAAGGATATTTAACAGGATCTCTGAATCCGATGTCGTATTTACATGTCGTCTAGCCTTGGTAAATAAACGCTCTTTCAACTCAGCTGCATTGGTTAGGTTACCATTGTGTGCTAAAGAAATACCAAAAGGAGAGTTTACGTAAAAAGGCTGCGCTTCTGCTGAGCTAGAAGAACCAGCCGTTGGATAGCGCACATGACCTATGCCAATATTGCCCTGTAGTCGTTTCATGTGACGCGTATGGAACACGTCCTTAACCAAGCCGTTCGCTTTGCGAAGGCTAAACGTATTGTTGTCAATGGTAATGATGCCAGCTGCATCTTGACCGCGGTGTTGCAAAACAGTTAAGCCGTCATACAATGCCTGATTAACAGGTGATGTTCCGACTATCCCAACGATACCACACATTAAAAAATTCCTCGCCGATTAACGGTTTGCTGAATTTAAAAAGCTCGAATTATTTTCCAAATATGAAAAAAACCATTCAATAACAAATCCAAATTCAGGGATTACTACCGATGACTTCCACCAATCTGTATCTGGGGCTTTAGTGAAAGCATCGAGAAAAAACAACAGGGCGCTGACCACTAGCACGCCACGCATCGCACCAAATAAGATGCCAACAATACGATCTGTGCCAGACAATCCGGTACGCTGTACCAGCTCGCCCAATATAAAATTAACCAATCCACCTAATACCAGCGTTGCGACAAATAGTATGGCTATTGCTGCTGCGTTTCTCAAAAGGGGTTCTGAAACAAAGGTAAGGAAAGTGGATAGATATTGATAAAATAGACTGGATATAAAGAATGCGCCAACCCAAACTACAAGGGACATAGCTTCTTTTACAAAGCCGCGTATTAGGCCAAAAAAGGTAGAAATACCGACAACTGTAAATATGGCGTAATCAACCCAAATCATAATAACCAACAAGTCGTTAATTTTGGGCGCATTTTATAAGACACGCCCTAGAATTGCCAGATCAATTTGCAACCTTGAACTGGGTAAGCCTACCATTAAGCTTGGTTAACTTCTTTAGTTCTGGTAACTTAGCTTCAAGTTTTTGCTTATTTAAATCTGGTCCGACAAACACCTTGGTCAGGGTACCATTAGGCGTTTTGACAGGGCGCGTAAAAGTTTTAAAACCATTTAGTTTCAGTTTAGCGATCAGTGCATCCACATTAGCTTTATGTGAAAAACTACCTAATTGAATCACATAGGCCATTTTTGAAAAATTAGAATCTTCAGTTCGTGCCAGTTTTGGCTCTTTAGTCTGCGCTGTGACTACTTGCTTTGGCTTGCTCACTTGTTCAGTAATTGGCTGCTCAGCTTTTGGTGCGGGTGATTGCTCAATACCACTTGGTTTAGCCTCTGCATTTGAATCAGTCTCTTTTAACTGCGCAACAGTCTGACTTTCTAATGCACTATCTTCTGATACTGAGTCAGCAGTGCTGTCGACAGGCAGTTGTGTGTCGACATCATCTGCGGTGATCTCTTCAACAACTTCAGCTTTTGGCTCAGGAGCCATCTGAGCTCGTGCGTCAATAGGCTTTTGCAGATCAATAGATTTGAATTCTGGACGCTCAGGAATTTGTTGAAACCCTTCTTTATAATGCACTTTTTCGCCGTCCAAAATATTTGGAATAAAAACGATCGCAGCAATAACTATGATGCTGGTGCCTACAAGGCGGTTTACAAATCCTGAGTTCACGTTTTACTCTCTATTTTTCCAATACTGTATTGCGTCTGCAACGGTAAAGAACGAGCCAAAAATAATCAGCGCTGAGTTGTTATCTTGCGCAGGAAGCATTGCATCTAGTGCCTCACAGACACTTTCAAACGCATGGATCTCTTCTTGTTGCGTATTAACCAATGCCTGGCGCATATTTTCTGCGCTTTCTGCACGAGGTCCACTGAGGGCTGCACATGTCCAATTATCGACGGCATCACCTAGTTCATCGATCACCGCGGCTTTGTCTTTATCTGCAAGCATAGCGACTAAGGCGTTAATTTTAAAGCCCTGATTTTTTAGGTTAAGCAGCTTTGAACGTAAATAACGTGCAGATTCAGGGTTGTGCGCGACATCGGTGTATACCAAAGGCGTGGTACTTAATTTCTGAAAACGGCCTTCCACTTGCAAACTGTCCAGTACATCACGTACCTTTTGCTCAGCAGGTAATAAATTCAAGTGTGCTAAGGCAGTCAGGGCAGTGGCAACATTTTGTGCAGGGATTGCAGGTTGAGAAAGCGTAAAATCATAATCTAGATACTGCCAACGCAGGCCACTTTCAAGAGGAGTAAAATAGAAATCGCGCTTGGATAAAACCATTTCAGCCTCAATTTCTAAACCGTAATCCGTCACTGTATGGGGAATATTCAAATCGCCCACAATTGCAGGTGTGTTGGTTCTGAAAATACCGGCTTTATCATAGCCAACCAGTTCGCGTGTATCGCCCAAATACTCTTTATGATCAAGATCTATCGTCGTGATAATACTAGCATAAGGAGTGACAATATTGGTTGCGTCGTATCGACCGCCCAGACCGACTTCAAGTAACACATAGTCCACTTCGTAGCGCTTAAAAAGTGCAAGCGCGCCTAATGTACCATATTCAAAGTACGTCAACTGCGTCTCGCCTCTACCCTGCTCTAGCTGATAGAAAGCGTCAACGTGATCTTGGTCCTCTAATTCTTGGCCATTGATACGAACTCGCTCGTTATAACGAATAAGATGAGGAGATGCATATGTACCAACCGAGTAGCCTTGAGCTAACAGCATCGCTTCCATACAGCGCGCGGTTGTGCCTTTGCCGTTGGTTCCACCTATCAAGATGATTTTACTGGGTGTGTCGAGTAAGTGAATATTATTGGCGACTTGAGCAACACGTTCTAACCCCATCTCAATGTTGGCAGGGTGTAGTTGCTCTAAATAACAAAGCCAATCATCTAAACTCGATGATTGGCTAGGTTTGATGTGTGACATAGCTAGCTCAATTTCGAAAAATTTACGCTACTCTATGCTCTTGTTCTGTAGAAGGCAAGTCCATAAACTTAGAAATCATACGTGCTAGAGAGTCACGCATTTCACGACGGTCAATAATCACATCAATAGCACCGTGCTCTAGTAAAAACTCACTGCGCTGGAACCCTTCAGGTAAGGTTTCACGTACTGTTTGCTCGATAACACGAGGGCCAGCAAAACCGATCAATGCTTTTGGTTCACCCACGTTGATGTCACCAAGCATTGCTAATGAAGCTGATACACCACCCATCGTTGGGTTAGTTAACACAGAGATAAACGGTAGGCCCTGCTCGCTCATTTTTGCAAGTGCAGCACTGGTTTTAGCCATTTGCATTAGTGAGAATAACGCTTCTTGCATTCGTGCACCGCCTGATGCAGAGAAACAAATTAATGGCATATTATGCTCAAGACACTCATTGACGGCTGCTACAAAACGCGCACCTACAACAGACGCCATAGAACCGCCCATGAATGAGAATTCAAATGCAACAGCAGCAACTGGCATGCCTTTCAAGCGACCTTTCATCGCGATCAGAGCATCTTTTTCACCACTGACCTTTTGTGCTGCGGTGATACGATCTGAGTACTTTTTAGAGTCTTTAAACTTGAGAACATCTTGAGGCTCAAATTGTGTGCCTAATTCAACTAGTTCACCATCATCTAGGAAACGTGTTAGGCGCTCACGAGCTGAAATTCGCATATGATGATCACACTTAGGACATACATATAGCGACTTTTCTAGTTCAGCTTTATATAAGATTGAATCACAGGCCGTACACTTTGCCCAGACACCTTCCGGTACCTCTTTCTTACCTGCCGATTTAGCAGCTTTAGGCAAGATTTTTTCTAACCAACTCATTGGCAACTCTCTTGTCTTTATTCTGTATATTAGTCTGTGCACACAGACAGATTTTCCCAATTAAAACATGTTTAAGGCAACAGCGGTATAAAAAACTGGTCTTAGTAGTCTTAACAAGTAATAGACGTATGAGGAACTGATATTTTAATGCACACAACATAGACAGCTACTTGCTAAAATTAAATAGCTTATGCATGGCTACCAGCTTCTCTGTAATTTTTATTGTTTAATCTCGACTTCCGGCAAAAATAGCGGACCCACAGACATTTTCGGGATCCCCCACTTTTCTGGGTAATCAACATCTACTAGGTATAGGCCATTAGGTTTTGCTGTTGCACTAGCCTGTGTTCTATCCTTTACCGCCAACAATTCAGCCATCCACTCTGGAGACTGATCACCAATTCCAATATCTAGTAAGCACCCTGTGATATTTCTAACCATATGGTGCAAAAATGCATTCGCTTTGATGTCTATTACGACATAGTCACCAAACCTGTTGACCTGAAGGTGGTGAATATTTCGAAACGGTGTATTGGACTGGCAATGCACAGCTCTGAAAGAAGTAAAGTCTTGTTCACCGAGCATATGTGGACATGCAGCCTGCATTCTTTCAACATCTAAAGGGTAGTGAAAGTGCGTTACTCCATTTCTTAAAATGCCAGGGCGATAAGTATGGTTATATATCACATAACGATAGCGCCTTGCTGTGGCACTAAAGCGAGCATGAAATTCATCATCAACCTGTTGGGCAAATCGTACCGCAATGTCGTCCGGTAATTGCGAGTTCATACCAAGTGTAAATGCACTCATTTCGCGCTCGGCATCGGTATCAAAATGTACTAATTGCCCAGTCGCATGCACACCGGCATCAGTTCGACCTGCGCACACAATTTCGACGGGGTGGTTACAGATCCGCGAAAGCGCTGTTTCAATTTCTTCTTGGACACTACTTACATGACTTTGACGTTGCCAACCTGAGTAGTTGCCACCGTTATACTCGATACCTAGTACTACACGCATACACTTGCAAACTCTTCACTAAATTATAGCCGGGCATTTTATGCTATTGGCAAAGGGAAGAAAAGCAAAGGGGGCGATATCGCCCCCTTTGTTAATTATCCCACACTATTTTATTTGCTCTTTTAGCAACCGGGCTTCAGCTTGTACCGATTCAGGGCCATTTTCCATGACTTCCTCCAAGGCTGAAACTGCCGAGTCAAAGTCTTCTATTTCCAGATACGCCCGTGCCAAATCTAGTTTTGCTGAGAAACCATCTTCTTCTAAATCAACATCCTTAGGGTTATCTCCTGCTAGCAAATCTTCGAAGTCATCAAGACCGACATCCATATTTGGCTCTTGGTAAGGCTCCTCTGTGGTAAGAACATCATCGCTTTGTGCAATCAAGTCTTCAATTTCCACAAAGTCTTCCGGCATTGATTCTTCATGACTCTGCTCTAAATCATCTTCAATCTCGAACTGTTCATCTAGGTCTTCACTTAACAATGCATCGAAGTCGACTTCCAATTCAGGCTCTTGTACGTTTCCTGTCAGCTCTTCTGGCTCAGCATATTCATCCAATAAAGCATCAAAATCCGTACCTTCTAAATCTGCCATAAACTCATCTTCGATGGCTCTTTCATCGATATCTATTGAACTTTCTTGCTCATCGCTGCCCGCCTCTGCAACCTCTTCTAACTCCGCTAAAAATGCTTCTGGGTCAATACTGGCTTCTTGATCGACTGCCAATTCTGAGGTTTCTATTTCATCATTTTCATTCGACGAATACGTTTCTGAGCTTTCAGCCTCTAAAGAGGCCAATGCAGCAGACTCATCAAAAGGCGTATCGAGATCGATTTCCAACTCTTGTTCAGATATCGGAAGCTCTGTATTTTGAGGGGCTTCGCTACTCGGTAATTCCTCATCCATAGCAGCCAGCGCAGCATCTTCATCAAATGGCGTATCTAAATCAATGCCCAAGTCGCCCAGCTCATCTTCAACTTCTGAAGGTAGCTCACTCTCTTCAGTCTCCATAAAAGGAGGCTGTGTCACATCATCACTAATATTACTCTCAGAGATAGCATTTGGTGCTTCATCAAAATCATCGAATAAATCATCTAATTCATCACCAAATGACTCTTCTAAATCGCCTTCAATGTCTGCATTTAAATCGCGTTGGCTATCTAAGCTCTGAGCTAATTGGCGCTCAGTTTCACTCATGCCCTCTGATTGAGGCTCATCATCCAATGAAATTTCAGGCTCATCAACCTCTTCTAATTCAAGCTCGGGGTAACTTTCTAGCTGCGCACTTGGTGTAACAAAGTCTTCTTCTGGAAGAGACTCCTCCGCAAGCAAATCTACCTCATCACCAAGAGGATCATCACCTAAGTCGATCTCAACATCTTCAGCCATCAGCTCGTCATCGAGAGAAGCAAGCTCCTCTTCAGCCTCCAATGCATCCAACATATCATCGACATTTTGTGGTTCAGTGCTTTCGATGTCTTGTAAAAGCTCGTGCGGCTCGATTTCCAGCTCTAGCTCATCTTCTAGTTCTGGCTCTGCTTCGAGTTCTGGTTCAGCTTCGAGCTCTAGCTCTGCTCCTAGTTCTGGTTCTGCTTCGAGTTCTGGCTCTGCTTCGAGTTCTGGTTCAGCTTCTAACTCTGGTTCAGCTTCTAACTCTGGCTCTGCTTCTAGCTCTGGCTCTGCTTCTAGCTCTGGCTCTGCTTCGAGCTCTGGCTCTGCTTCTAGCTCTGGCTCTGCTTCTAGCTCTGGCTCTGCTTCGAGTTCTGGCTCTGCTTCGAGTTCTGGCTCTGCTTCGAGT
>NZ_JAKRFY010000069.1:0-1462 GCF_022347805.1 Pseudoalteromonas sp. Of7M-16
AGTGACCACGCGCCCTGCAGTACGGTGTTGACAGTGATCTGCTGTTGCTGTGCAAAACGCTGTAATTGCGCCGCTTGCTGCTCATCAAGCTGTAATGTGTGCTGTGCATAACCTAGGTTGCTATCCAATGCATCACGATTTTGCAGTTCACTCAGATAAGATGCGTCGTTTAACTGTGCAAGTCTAGTCTGCCAATAGTCATCACCCGCCGCGTCATCTTGCATGGCTAGATATGCAAGATAATCTTGATACTGGCCCCCAGGCTGTGGCAAGGCTTGGCCTTGATATGCCATCATGACTTCAGCCAACACCGCGGTGCTACTCCAGCCATCGAGCAGCATATGGTGATAGGTCCAAATAAAGTGATGCTGCTGTGGCCCTTGCTGAACTAGAGTGAATGACATTAAGCCCACCTCTTCGGTCACCGCAAAGCCTTGCTCTAAAATTGAGTGGGCCAACTGCTCAGTCGACTGATATCGAGTCGCAACTGATTTAAATACGCGGCACTTTGCTCAACCATCGAGTGGAACATCATGCCCTGCTGCATGGCTGAGAGCGGATAAATGCTGGACACGGTTTGCTGTGCAATAGGCAGCGCATCTAGCTCTGTTTGGCTCAAGGATAACAGCGGTACATCCGCAGGGGTCAAACGTGTATTGGCGTCACTGCAGTGCGCTATCACCTGTGTCAACGCCTGTTCGAGGCGCTGGGCAAACTCCGCCATATCAGACTGCTCTAAACAGGCACCACTGTAGGTGATGGCCAAGTTCAGCACCCCATTTTGGATTGCGCCATTGATGGCGATATCCGCACTGAGTGGGTTTTGCGCGGCAATACTGCTGCCAACGGCACGTAAACGCTCTTTGGTGGCAATAATGGTGTCTGCGATTTCATGGTGGCTGGTCAATTTCACCGGGTAAAGTGCGGTGAACCACCCCAAGGTGCGGCTTAAATCAAGCTGAGATTGCCACGGTTCACGGCCGTGGCCTTCTAAAAATACCTGTGCTTCGTTACTGCCAGTCCACTGTTTAAGGGCCACACTTAATGACGCCAACAATAATTCGTCAATATGCGTGCGATATGGACGCTGCGCCTGTGATAATAACGCTTGTGTTTGCTCTTCACTCAGTGCCACTTGAATGGTTTGGGCACTGTGCATGGTGTCATCGCCTTCAGCGACAAAGTTTGGCAATGCAAGCGCATCGCTGTGCTGGTTTTGCCAAAGTTCAAATTCACTTTGATGACTACTTGGATAAGTTTGGATCTGCTGCGCCCAATATTGATAACTATGGCTCTTTAACGCCAGCGCAATCGACTTGCCAGCGGCGGCCTGTTCAATTCCTTGCAGTAAGTCATCGACTAAAATTCGCCACGATACGCCATCAATCACTAGGTGGTGAGCAATTAAGATCAGTGCCTGACGGGTCTCACTGTGGACATACAGCACTCGCAAGGAATCGGC
>NZ_JAKRFY010000009.1:0-221005 GCF_022347805.1 Pseudoalteromonas sp. Of7M-16
GGGTGCTGCTCCTGTACCGGGTGCTGCTCCTGTACCGGGTGCTGCTCCTGTACCGGGTGCTGCTCCTGTACCGGGTGCTGCTCCTGTACCGGGTGCTGCCGCTGTTCCGGGTGCTGCCGCTGTTCCGGGTGCTGCCGCTGTTCCGGGTGCTGCCGCTGCTCCTGGTGCTCCAATGGGGAACACCGATCCGGTCATCATGAACCCCGGTGAAGCAAGTTACGCAGAATACGCAGCACAAGGCTGGACCCCTGAGCTGCTAATACAGCACGGTAAAGCACAAGCAAACTACCTAAACCCTGCGGTGTAGCAATATGACACCGGAAGGTAAAGCTAGCGAGGTGGTGCGATTACGCGCCACTGAGTTAGGTGGTCGACTATTCAGAAATAATGTCGGTGTGCTAGTTGACGCGAGAGGTGTACCTGTTCGATACGGTCTTGCGAATGAGTCAAAGAAGATGAACCAGAGTATTAAATCAAGTGACTTTATCGGTATTACACCGATCACTATCACCCCTGACATGGTGGGAAAACAGATCGGAGTGTTCACTGCCATTGAAGCCAAAGCAGACGGTTTTAAGGTTCGTCAATTTGGTCCGAAGTCTCGAGAGTTTGCACAACAAAAGTTCATCAACTTGATCACAAACCTCGGTGGTGCCGCTGGTTTCGCCTGTAATGCCGAAGATGTCGACGGAATTTTAAAGGAATTAATTGAGAGGTTAACGCGATGATTGAAAAAATACGCGAAGCAGTTGAACGACTTAATGATCCGGCTGTTGTACATGAGCAACAAATAGAAATACAAACAAGACTGAAAAATTTAGTTGTCCAGTATGGAATAGAAAATGTTGCGGCCGCTTCTGGTCTTGCTCAGTCATCACTTCAAACATACCTTAGATCTAAGAGGCCAAACATAAACAGACAAACAGTTGCGCAAGCTGAACAGGTGTTCAAGATGGTTTGTGAGGCTGTGTAATGGATTTATCGCAAGTTAAACAGTTTATTGAGTTACTTACAGGTTCTAAAGATTCAATAGTAACCTGGCAAGTTTTCCATGATGTAAAAGCGAACAGGAACGAGAAGTTAAGCGCATGGTTTAACTGTGATATTCAAAACGCTGCTGATTATTTGCAGCAAATGCAAGCGTTACAATGTGGTGTTTATGTCTGTGTAAATGAAACTGACGGGCAGGGCAGAAGTGCCGACAATGTTACTCGCGTTAGAGCTTGCTTTGCTGATTTTGACGGTGCTTTAGAACCGAATTGGCCGATAGCACCAACGTTTGTGACTAAGCGCGATGACACACACGGTCATGCGTATTGGTTGATTAACGGGGAGTGTGATACCGAGACATTCACGGCACTTCAAAAGCAGATTGCAATACATAGCGACACAGATCATCAAGTTGTAGACCCCTGCCGTGTTTTACGTGTTCCTGGCACGTTGCATTTAAAGGACCCAAGCAATCCGAAACAATACGTGATTACGTCTGCGGCAGGTGGTCACTATACAGCGGAACAACTGCGAGATGCATTCGCACTAAGTGCAACCCAAGACGCTCAGTTGAACATCTGGCTAGAAGCTCGTGCAGGTTTAAAAGACGGTACAGGTTACGATGATACACCGCGTTACTTAGATAAAGTTGTTAAATGGGCGTCAGTGATTGCACCCCCGGCAGTATTAGGGTCTGGTTCAAAGACAGTTTTCGGTGTTGCTTGTTATGCACATGACCATGGTGTTAGCTACAACAGTGCTGTAAATATTCTATGGGAGCACTATAACCCTCGATGTATGCCGCCATGGGAAGAACACGAGAAAAAAGAATTTTTTGCGATAGTTGAACGCGCCTACAAATACCCAACAAGTGCACCAGGTTGTAAAACTGCTGTCTCTACATTTAGAGCAATTGGACCTGTTCCTGAACCTGTCGACGGATGGGAAGCCAACAACGAGCTTACACCGGCTGAAGAAGAACTTATAACAATTGATGTCAATGAAGCCAAAGAGAATTTAAGAAGTACCCAACGGTTAGATCGTGGCAGAGGCGAGATTTTGTTACCGCAACTAACGATGAAATCAGCGCATTATGACCTTGCTCTAGCATTTGACGGTATCCGTTACGATGGTCGTGAATTGATTAGATGCGACAAGATCTTTTATCAGTTTAATGGTAAATCTTGGGACGTTATCAGCGACGATGTAGTTAAATCTGAGATACAGAAATTCTATGCACAGTTTAAACCAGCGGATAGATTTACGCGGGGTATATATAACGTGCTGGTGGACTTAGCTAATGTCCCCGTTTTACCTGAACAGAATAACGATATCGTAATTTTTGAGAACGGTATCGTTGACGTATCGAGCGGCACCCCTCAATTACAAAATCACACACCTGATGTGTTTACATTTAATCACTGCGAATACAACTACAACAGAAAAGCGCAGTGCCCAAAATGGCACGAATTTTTATATTCAATTTGGCCTGATGACCTTGAGTTGCACAACATGTTGCAAGAGTGGTTCGGCTACATTTTAACGGGCGATATCACGCTACAAAAAATGATTATCTTACTCGGCAAGTCTCGCGGTGGTAAGGGGGTCATTAGTGACATTATGCGTGCGCTCGTGGGCAAAGGTAACGTGTCTGCTCCAATGTTGCCCAACCTCGCCGAGAATAGTGCCCTGTTCGCCATGAGTAAATCTAAGTTGGCGCTTATACCTGATGCGCACACGGTGCACGTTGCAAAGCGTGACGCTGTTTTAAGCACCATTAAAGCGTTAACTGGCGGCGACCCAATCACTTACGACGTTAAGTTTAAAGACGCACAGACAACGGTGTTTAATACCCGGCTTGCTCTCAGTACAAACAACATGCCTGAGTTCATTGACGCAAGCGGTGCTCTAGTTAATCGATTAATGGTGTTTCCTTTTTGGATATCTTTCGCGGGAAAGGAAGACCCCAAATTACGAGAAAAACTACTCGCAGAGATAGAAGGGATTGCACAGTGGGCTATGGAAGGGTTAGCCAGATTGCGTGCGAAAGGTTTCTTTACAGAAGCGGAATCTAGCAAGCGTGAAAAGTTAGATTTGAAAGAAGATATGTTCATTTTAGGTGACTTCGTAAATCAAATGACAGAAGTACCATTCGACGGTTTTTCTAGTGTTGATGAATTACATACTGCTTACAGGGTTTGGTGCACTACGAAAGCACAAAAACCCCTTACTAAACACAAATTCTCAGGATTACTAAGAGATTCCGATTTACCCATTGTAAAAGACCGTAAGTATGTCAACGGAAAGCAGATCAGAGGCTTTGCAGGTATTCGAGTGATTCCCGGCGCCGTGGGCGGTTTTAGTAATGTAGCGTCAATACACCAGGGGAGTGTCTAAATATGAGCAAGGATTCTAAGAAAATGATACCAGATCCACCGATACCGCCACCTTGCCGTCTGATCAATGAAAGTTGTACTTCTGTTGCTATGACCTGCAAACATTTAGTTTGCGATAAATGCACTGTTTTACATGTGAAATGTCTAGAAAGACGTTTCTTTGGCGGTGTTAAGCATGGTCAATGCAAGATCCGACAGGTTGCACAAATACCAATGCCATCAGTTAAGCCACCGAAGAAGAGATAAAATGCATAATCACGCTAGCCAAACAAGCAAAGCTTACAGGGACTTAACACGTACCCCCCCGTTGGTTGTTCAACGCTATCAATCGAGAGTTTCAATTCTCAATGGATGCGGCGGCTCTATGGGAATCACGATTGGTAGATTTTTACCTTTCACCCCTTATAAACTCGTTGCTGATGGATTGGTCAAAACTGACGACAGGGAATGTCTGGTTAAACCCCCCTTATTCGAACATACGCCCCTGGATGCTCAAATGCATAGAGCAACGAGCATTAGGTATTACCACTGTTTGCTTAGTCCCTCATGAATCGCGTGCTGAATGGTGGTTTTACGCGCTTCAGGCAAATGAAATACGCGATATCGTCGGTTACTACTGCCCAAAAACAGGCAAGTGGAGATCAGGCGGTATCAGGTTTATTGATGCTCAGACAGGTGAGGAAATGCCCTGTGAGCTTGGTAAACCTATGTGTCTAATAATCTTCCGGGCGTACACCTTTACCCCGGTCATACAAACTACTGTTAGCAAATTGGAGTTGTTAAATGCAGCGTGAATTGACGGAACATGAACTGATAAACAAACCATCTTGGGCAACTCATTACTACATAACTGAGTACGATAACGCTGTTTTTGAGTCGGTTGATTATTTTCAACATGGTTTAAATGGTAAGCGTTTTAAATCACGCGGTTATGTTACTGACGGCGCTTTGCGGATCGACAGTGAACCAGAGCCGAAACTATCTAACATATTTTTCACTGCATTTCTTTCAACTGCATTAGCGACCCTGTTAGCGGTTGTGATCATCACATGGGACCAATTTGGAAGTAATGATCAGCTAGCTTCAGCGGGTTTTATCGCCGCATTAATTTATTCAATCAAACGGTTGTACAACAGCCAATTCATCAACAAAGGATTAAACAATGAAAATTAGACTTACCGTAACTTTACCTATCGACCCGAAACATGGGTGTGATAAAGGCCGAGTATTTGAAACGACATCACGTGATCGCAGCGCTTACTGGATTCTGGGCGATGCAGGGGAGCCTATTAAAGTTCTGGGTGGTGAGTATGAACCTGTTAAAGTTAAGGGCGATGTAGGGCGTTCTGCTAAAGAGGTAAGTCGTGATGCGTGAGATTGACTGGAATACTATCTCTGAGCTCGGATTGTTAGAGAAAATCAATACTGAAATCATGCACCCTCTCGGCCTCGCAATATCGAGAAACCCAGAAACCGGTTTAAGTAACGGGGCGTATATTTCACCCGACGGTGTTTTCAATTATGCATCAGGTTCAAAGAGCAAAATTCTTACAGACAAAGAAGTTAAAAGCAAAATATCTGAGATTGTAAAAATATGAGTAGATGTTTTCTCATAGCGATTTTAACTTTTAATACCTCCGCCGTGATTGCTCGAAACGGCGGGGAATCTTATCCTCCTATACCCCCTGAGGTGCCTAGTTTGACGACGATAGTATATGACACATTTTGTAATATGGTAGCGTGCGATAGCCGCACTACAACAAAAAACATGATAGTCACTGATAACGCAAAAAAATGGTTTGATGTGAATGGATGGCGTGTATTTTGTTCAGGTGAAACATGTGATATTCACAAGCTAGAAGAAAGTTATAAAGCGAACTCTTTTGAGAGTTTAGCTGATTTAGAGTTTATTAAATATCACCATGAACACGGCGTATGGTATGGCATTGTTGAAGGTGGGAAACTGAAGACTGAACCCTTAGCTAGCTCTTACGCGATTGGTTCAGGTCAAAAAGCGGCTATGTATGGCTTACGTAAAAATCACGATCTTAAAGACCTCATAAATACTGTCAAAACAATAGATTTCCGCACAGGCGGTGAGGTCCATTGTTTTGACGTTACTGAGCCCGTGCAATGATGCGCGGGTTTATTTGAGTTTTAAAATATAATTTTAAGGGGCTTTTTGGCAAATCTTTTAGATTTAAAATAGATGGTTGCCCAAAGAGGAATGTTTTTTCTCATTAAACCCCCTCACGCTCGACTGTTTGATTATCAAATAAAATAATCATCAACACGCCAAACATACCCGCACGGCCAAGGTACGTGAACAGCTCGAAATTATCATAAACAAAAGTCCAACTATTGTATTCAGGGGAAGAATTGCGGACGGTGCTTTCAATCAATGCGATGAAGCATACTAATGTTTCATAACCGATCAAATACATTAAAAAATTATCTGAGTAATGCATTTGAAAGCGTCCTGTAAGCTTCAACGAAACTATCGGTCTATATATGAATAGATTGAACGCAATACCTGAATAGAAAACCTGAAGGCCAAACACTAGCAAACCGAGGTACATAGGGGACATGTCACCATTTAACTCTATTAAGTAGTTGAACGAGATATACTCGACAACAAGGAGAGTCCCCAGAATTATAGCGTTATCTCTGCAAGCGAATTGAGCTCTATATTGACAGATGACCGCAACGGACGCGACTACTGCCAAAAGTGTGAGATTAAATGCAGTTGAATCGAGTAGAGCAAAACTAAATGCAGCTACAAGAACAGTACATATAACAATAAATCTAAAAGGGGATATCTCCATTACCTAAAACTCCGCATATGCTAAGGAGCTGGTACAACCTTCACAATTTCAGGTATAACCGCTGCTTTTTGTTGTTGTTCACTTGGACGACCTGGCTTGTAAGTGCCACCGCCAAATACATGAGCTGGATTGAATTTTACAGTTGATTGTAAGTTCATAATGATTTCCTTTTATATGTGGGTCATTTTGATCTTACACGTACCCTCCCTGAGGCTTCAACTCTGGTTTTGCAATCTTCCAACATTTCCATAATGTCTACGTTGGAGTCGAGCTTACAAAACCGCATCCATGTTAGAAAATGATTTAATTTGATATTAGGACTCACAGAGTTTTCGTAGTTTTCGTAAGTCTTAATATTAATTTTTACCTTTTCTGCCATTTCACTTTGCTTCTTGTTAGCTGCAAGCCGCATAGCGCGTAAATGATCACCTGTTATTTCCTTCATAACTAAAACAATCCTGTTACTATTTGGTTAATGGTGTGATTTTTAACGTTAACAATAGATAAGATAACCCTATCAAATTGAGATACACCCAAGGAACGAAATTATGAATGTTTTTATACCCGATAATGATTTGTTATCTAACCTGCATTTCAGTATTGAGGATGAGGTGGGAGTGTGGCACATAGTGGGGGAACTTACAGACTATGAACGGCAATTCCTCGAAACCATCCCTGATACTGAGACTGTCCGCGGTCGTTAGCTCTTGCGTACGACTCGGACTAAATACTGAACTGTCGGACAGTTATCCGAAGGAACAGCAGTAAACGACGATGTTTCAAATGTACGCGTTTTAAGTACACCTCTCAACCTACTTGTTGTAGTCGCTTGACGCATCTTTGTAGTCGCTTCTTTTTTATTAGACACTTCTATATAAATTACTTCGCCAATTTCCATTGGTAGTAAAAGATCGCTCAATGATTTTTTATGTTGTAATTCTGGTTCAGACATTTCGTTCATCCCATGATCACTAAAATGATAACACAATGTTAGAGATAAAAAATTTCATAGTCAAGTTAATAGTTAACCAGTTTGCATAACTAGACAGTTGCAAAAGTGAATAAATTTCAATTAAATCAATTGACTATATTTTTTGTTAGACAGTAAGGCAACACCGAAAACCTGTGTCACATTACATTTGTCTTATGAAAAATCTTTACAAATCAACATACTACAAAGGTATTAAGACGGATAAGTCATAAAAGTCGCTCAACCTTACTATTTCAGCGTGCGTACGGGGTGCTGCTATATCCTTTATATACTATATATATTTATATATTACTTTATATATAGATATAACTGTCTTCTGTCTTATAAGTAGTATAGTAAATTGAAATATATAAGGTTTTTACAAGACAAGTATCGAAAAATTGAATTGTCTTACTTGTCTTGTCTGTCTTACCCCTCCTGCCCAAAATCAAAAAAGTGATTTTAAATCTTGAAATCAGTTAAGTGATTCTGTAAATTAAAAATCAGTTAAGTGATTCTAAGGAGAAAGAACAATGTACGAGCATTTAAATCAAGTATCGTCTAACGTATCAACTGAAGTAGCGAAAAACGTTAGGAAAGATTTAAAACATCATTTTCCACTGGTTAAGTTCTCAGTGAGAAAACGCGGCCATGGGGCTATAGATGTATCATGGACTGACGGGCCTACAACTGAGCAAGTAGAATCTATCGTAAATAAATATCAACA
Source organism: Pseudoalteromonas sp. Of7M-16 (assembly GCF_022347805.1). Classification (NCBI taxonomy): domain Bacteria; kingdom Pseudomonadati; phylum Pseudomonadota; class Gammaproteobacteria; order Alteromonadales; family Pseudoalteromonadaceae; genus Pseudoalteromonas; species Pseudoalteromonas sp. Of7M-16. The sequence goes on from NZ_JAKRFY010000009.1 coordinate 7,909, forward strand.
AGGCTCGTTCAATGGCATGGAAGATATTTACGAGTATTCAGCAACTGAATTTAACACTATCTATGGTGGTGTAGATTATGTTTTCACAAAACGTTCTTTATCAGATGAGACTATCTCGAAAGCGATTCATTTATTAAAGCTAGAACATGTCGGGAGTTGTGACGATATACCAACTGTTGACGGTTATAGGCGAGGTGAAGGACTTTCAACGTCACCATTCGATCACTTTAATCCATTTTACTCATGGCAAAGATTGATAACTGACAAAGCGGGAGAGTTCGACTTATCCAACGGTTTTAAGCCACATTTAAAAGCTGTACATACCAATGCTGGTTGGTTTGCTGAGGTTAACGGTGCGTTCATTACGGCAACACAGTCTACTGGTGTAAAAGAAGCATTCAGTAAAGCATTACAACTAATCTAATCAAACTTTCCTATTGAACAAAAGCTCGTCATGATGACGGGCTTTTTTTATGCCTATTAAAAATCACTTTTCTGATTTTTCGATTCACTTTATTGATTCTTTCTTTTGTTTCTAATCTGATACATTATTTTGATTTTATCGGGTGCCCCTTAGTAGGTTCTTTTTTAAGGACTTTTTGGAGCAGGGGCGCAGACACGCGGAGAAAGGCCACTCAGAAATTTCAAAAATCAATGTTCCATATCTTTAAAATTGAGCAAATCAATGCTACTGTGTTTGAATCAATAAACTGATTCTAATCAATGATATGGACATTAAACCTGGCTCATTAAAACAAGACAAATTCGATCTTTATATAGAACTTACAAACATCAGAAGTAAGACAGTCATCCAAGGATTAAAAATGTCTTTGGTTCTAGGTCTTACTGATGATGACGTGATTGAAAATATAGAAGGTCTAACATCGTCAAACTATCATCGAGGCAAGCGCGCGTTTTATAAAGCGTACGAAATAGTAAGGAAGATCAATGAATAAAGTTAACCAAGCTGAATTAGCTAATTTGTTTGGTGTCACACCTAAAACGATTCGTGAATGGCGCGATGCAGGCATGCCTGACTTGGGGAAAGAAGGGCGCTCAGTCGTTTATGATTCTCGTGCGTGTTTTAATTGGCGTGTTGAGTTTGAAGCCGACCGAACAAAAGAACGATTTGGTGTCAACCAACAGGAAGCGGGTTCAATGAATCTGATTGAGGCCAAAACAAGAAAAGAATCAGCACAAGCGTTGTTAGCTGAATTAGAGTTGGCAAAGGCTTTAGAGAAAGTCGCTAACGTTGATGACATTATGCTAAATGTAGCCGATGCACTTCAGGCTGTTCGTGCAAAATTGATTGGTCAATCTAATAGACTTTCAGGTAGTTTAGCTCACCAGGACCAAGACGAAGTGTGTCGTATTTTAGATGAAGATGCAGACGAAACTTTAAAGGCTCTGTCTGACTATTCGCACAAGTATGTTAGAGGGTGAATCGCGTGACTAAATCAGGATTTGTTTTTATCTCACTTTTGATGTTCATACTGGTCTGTGCATCTACAGGAGCTGTTCAAGTTTTATCCTCTGTACTATTAGGTGTGAGTTTATCTTGTCTTTTCGTGATTGTTTTTTTGGAGCCACTTCAAAAGAAATTACATGAAGAAAAGTGGAAAGAAACGCAAAAGAGTATGGTTTCAAATGTAATTACGCTCATAGAAGAATTAATGGATGAAGTTTTAATGCAGATTGACCCCTCAAAAATCTCTCCAAAATACCTTGGTTCAGGGGAAACCATTCTAAAACATCAACAGTTGGTTATAGATTTAAAGTCTCAAGATTCGAATTGTAACGAGTTGAACGATAGTGTTTCCGTATTGACTCGTTCAGAGCCTTTCTCATTTTTACAAGCAGAACTGAGAGCTTTTTATATACCCAGATTGGTCTCTCTATTTCCATATGACCAAACGCTAATTGATTCACTAATTGAATTAGAGGCTGATCTTGTTGATTTGAAAAGAAATGTACTTTGGCACGACCGTGTTACCACTGGTGGGGCCGTACGTTCACTGATAACACTTTGTGATAGTTTAATTGCTATTCGTCAGCAATTAAATTTCTATAAGCTTAAATAACTTTTATCTTATAGGGACTTTAACGTACTCCATCAATCTCTTTTATCCTTTCAACAATAGCGGCTCTCTCTTCCATAGCTTTGAACGCGGGTGATAGGTTTGGTGCCTTAACTCCGTTTAAAGCTGCTGCAATCTTTTTGTCTATACCTCTGACGTAATAGTCTTGCAGTGCTCCGATAACGTCTTCACTGGTAATCTTTGTTAGGCTCAATATTAATTCAAACCGTTCAGGTGATTGTGTTCCTTTGAATAGATATCGCATAAATAATTATTGGTTAACTCATAATTATTTTGCACTTTATCAAACGTATTTGCATAACTCAAATGTTGCACATATGATGTTGTTATTTGCAATCTTTGAGTTATGCAGTGGGTGTAGTAAAAGACGTCCTTATAACCAGTCCTGAAGCTATCGAAAAGATAGAGGTAGACTTAACCGATATCTTTCGTACATGTCTGCGGCCACCACCTAAATTAGATCTGGTTGAATGGGCTGACGAATACCGCTATCTACCTGACAATAGTGCTGAGTCAGGGCGTTGGAAAACGAAGCGAGTCGAAGCAGCTCGTCAACCAATGCTGAGTATTTCTGACCCGCAAGTGCAAGAAGTAACCGTGATGGCGTGCATTCAGTTCATGAAAACAGAACTGATGTTGAATACAGCAATGTATTACATGCATCAGGAGCCATCACCGATCATGTACATAGCTCCAAACGAAAAGCTAGCTGAAGCATGGTCCAAAGAGCGATTAGTTAAATCCGTAAATGCTACACCTGTAACAGCGAATATCTTTTCTGACAATCGTAGAGGTGAAGGTAACACTATCCTGCAAAAGCAGTACCCCGGCGGTCAAATCTCCATTGTATCGGCACGTAACCCCGGCGATTTGGCAATGCGTGCTTGTATGATAATGCTGTTCGATGAAGTTGATAAATACCCATACAACGTTGGTGCTGGATCTGGTGGCTCTGGCGGTGAAGGTGACTCTATTGCTGTTGGTTGGGGCCGTTCAACAACATACGGAAAACGAGCAAAAAAAGTTGTTGCCTGTTCCCCTACCGTTGAGGGTAGGTCTCGCGTAGCTAAAGAATATAAAAACTCAAATCAATCTGTTTTCCTGCAACCTTGCCCTCATTGCGATCATGCAAAAACACTCACATGGCCTGATGTGCACATCCCCAAAAATGACAAAGGTGAATTTTTACATCAGCAAGCTGCAATTAGGTGTTCAGAGTGTGGTGCGTTGTGGACTGAAGCGGACAGATTAAAATCAATACGTAATGGTTACTGGGAAGCAACAAAGCCTGAAATTACTTGGCACCATGGGTACAAAGTCTCTTCATTGGCTAGCCCATTCATTGAACCGACAACGCTTGCGAAAGAGTTTTCAGACGCACAAGGTAGCCCCGAATCACTTAAAGCTTTTTATAACACTAGAATGGCTGAGACCTGGAAAGAAGTTAGTGATCAGCCTGATCATGAACGTCTTTATGAACGTCGTGAAGCCTACAAAATTGGGATTGTGCCTCGTGGTGGATTGTTCTTAACGTGTGGTATTGATGTACAAAAAGGTTATCTAGTTTATGAGGTCGTGGCATGGGGTAGACGCAAGGAAAACTGGTCGATTGAAAAGGGGGTGATACCCGGTCATATCTCAGAAGACGAGACACACGAGCGATTACGAGAGTTTTTAGATCGGACTTTTACTAACTGCATCGGTGTTGAAATGCCTGTATTGAAGACCTGTATTGACTCAGGTTATGAGACACAGCAAGTCTATAACTTTGTTCGTAACTACGGTAGTGCAAGAGTCGTTGCAGTTAAAGGGGAGAAGGACGAAAACTTATCAACAATCCTCGGTACACCAAAACCAGTCGATATTAACTTAGACGGTAAACGTATCAGCAATGGGACCATGTTGTGGCACGTAGGCGGCTCAGTCATCAAAGAGGAGTTTTACCGCTGGTTAAACCTGAAAAAACCAACTGACGAGGCTTTGGCAACGGGTAACGGCTTCCCTTCGGGTTATTGTCATTACCCAATGTATGACGAGGAGTTTTTCTTACAGATCACCGCTGAACAGCACGTAATGCTTACTGACAACCGAGGGTTTCAAACTTATCAATGGCAAAAAGTCCGTGATGATAACCATTTCTTAGATTGCCGAGTATATGCGCGTTCCGGTGCGTCAATGCTGCAAATTGACCGTATGAAAGATGCCGACTGGAACAGTCTAGAAGCTAAGTATTACCCGGATTTATCACCGGATGAAGTTGAAGAAAAACCCCCTGAACCTAAACCAGTTAGTAAAAAACCGACCCGAAAAAAGAAACGAAAAGGATGGATAAAGCGATGAACGAAAAACAAAACTATTTAGCGAGACTTGAACGTGCCTACTACTCGGGGGCGCTAAAAGTCCGAGAAGGTGATCAATGGATTGAGTTTCAAAGCGCCAAAGAGTTACGTATTGCAATCGCAGATTTAAAGCGAGAGTTAGCTGGAAGTACCGTAAGAAGAAAGCAAATTATTTCGAGCAATGGTTACTAACAATTGACCAAATCATAAAACCCGTTTATCCTGTCTAAATTGCAACAAAATAGTTATGCAGTTTTGGGGTTTTTAGATGGAAGTTTGGGATAGGGTTGTTAGTTTTTTTAGCGCAACAAAAGCATTGAAGAATGCACAAGCTCGTGCTGCTATTAAGCTATTAGACCGTCAATACGATATCTCATCGAAAAGCCCTCGTAACAATGGTTGGAAGCGCCCTAAAACAAACGCGTCACAAGAAGTAAGCGCTGCATTAAATAACGCTATGGCTAGCGGACAAGAGTTGTGCAGGAACAATCCGTTAGCAAAACGCGCAAAACGAGTGATTGCAGCTAGTACAGTTGGTGCGGGTATTCGAGTTAAATTTATTCACGAAGATGGAAAGCCCAACAAAAAGCAAAAGCGCAAATTAATCAAGCTCAACAAAAAATGGAAACGTTGGGCTAAAAAGAAAACGTGTGATTTCGATGGTCATCATACGTTCTATGGTCTTCAGTTCCTTTGGATGTCGACTATTGTTGAATCAGGCGGTGTTTTCATCAGGAAGCACATAACACCGTTAGGTGAATTGGAACTACAAAGTTTTGAGCAGTCTCATTTAGACCGTTCAAAGTCGAGCACAGGTACAGACACGGACGTCGACATTATCGATGGTATGGAGTATCGCAATGGTAAACTGGTTGGTTACTGGCTGTATGACACTCCAACTCAAACAATAGCACACAGACATCACCGAAAATCAGAGTTTTACTCGGTCAATGACGTTGTACATATCTACTTGAAAGAACGTGCAGGACAGCACTTAGGTATCACCTGGTTTGATGCATCAGCAAACATTCTACGAAACTACGAGATATATAAAGACGCTAAGTTGATGCAACAGCAAATCGCCGCTTGTTTTGCCTTGTTTGTTGAAGAATCGGCTAGCGCTGGTGGTTTAGCTGGCGATTCAGACAGTGAACTACCTGAAGAAGTGTCACCAGGGATGATTGAGAAGGTCGCGAACGGCCAAACCCCACATGTTGTGACACCACCGAAAGCCGACGCATCAACTAATTTCGATATCAGCTTAAAAAGGGATGTTGCTGTTGGTGTAGGTACTACATACGAATCAATGACTGGTGATAATTCTCAAACCAACTTTGCGTCAGGTCGTATGGGTCGTATCGAGTTTCATCAACAATTAGACATTTATCAGCACATCATGCTTGAACCAGCATTAGACATTATCGCTGGCTGGTTCATGGACCAATTCGAGCTACAAGACAGGTCAATTAATTCAACAGAAGAATTTGAAGCTAGCTGGACATTCCCGCCGAGGTTATCAGTCGATCCAAAAGTGGACTTTGAACACATCATGTCACAAGTCAGAAATGGCATGTTGTCACCGAGTCAAGCGGCGCAAAAGCTTGGTCGAGACTTTATGGCGATCATAGAGCGATGGAAAGAAGACAAAGAATTGCTAGATGGTCTGCCATTCGATTTTGACCCTTCGATGTTTTCAAGTGCTGGTAATCAGATTGATGAAAATGACACAGCAAGTGGTGCTGTAAAAACTAAATCGGAGGGTCAAAACGATGATCAGGACTGATGTCGCAGCGTCAGTTTCTGCCAGCACATCGGGTGTTGGTGGTGTAACAGTCGCGTCAGGGTTACTTGAGAATATCAGTGTTTACGCGCCATTGATCGGGTTATTAATTTCGTTCATCTCCCTGATCCTTTCAGTGGTGTTTTTTTTAATGAGTAGGGCTGATGCAAAGCGACAAGGAGACAAAACAGATGCCAACAAATAAACAGGTAAGACAAGGCACTTTCAGTGTACGAGCTGAGATTCAGCAAGACACTATTGATGTCGAGAATCGCACAGCATGGGTCTGCTTCTCTACTGGTGAGGCTGGTCGTCGTTATGACTGGTGGAATGACACCGAGTATATGGAAGAACTCGACATCACACCTGAATCTATTCGTACAGCTCGATTAGACAAAGGTTTGTCAGTTTGTGATAACCACAACACATGGTCTTGTCGCGATGTTTTCGGAATCACTGAACAATACAAAATTGAAAACGGAGAGATTTTAGGTCTCGCAAGGTTCGCCACAGACCCAGCCTCTGAAGAAATGTGGATCAAGGTGAAAGACCGTATTTTACGTCATGTTTCACTTGGTTACAAAGTCCATAAATTCCAAAAGTCTCAAGCAGATGACGACAAAATTCCAACGTACAGAGCTATTGACTGGGAACCAACAGAATTAAGTTTTACCCCGGTTTCGTTCGAAACCACAAACGGTGTGCGTTCTGAGCAAGAGCGTACAAAAGAAAACCTACACACAGTAATCATAGAGGATGTAACTATGCCAAGTGAAGACGTTAACTCGAACGAGACCACAGATAAAACTCGTTCAGAAGGTAACAACAATTTACCACCTGTAGAGCAGCCAGCGCAGGCAGGTGCAACTGAGCCTGTAGCTCGTTCAGAAGGTAACAACAATGTACCACCTGTAGAGCAGCCAGCGCCACAAGCAGCTACTGCTAGCCGTGCTGATCTGACTGAAATGTTGGCTGTGACACGTAAAATCGGACTAGATGATCAAGTTGCAATTGATGCATATACACGTGGCGACTCGGTAGATTCGATTTACAAAACAGCAGTCAATGCTCAGTCCGATAACTCACAAAAAAATTCTATTCGAAATTACGCGACATTCGTTAGTGATGGCCGCTCTGATCAGCGTGAAAACATCCGTAAAGCTGGTGAATCGTTCTTGCTTCAAAGGTCTGGACGCCCAATGCATGAAAATGTATCTCAGACCTTGGTTAGAGATTTTACAGGTATGACCTTGTTTGACATGGCTCGATTTTACGTTGACGCAAGCGGAGGTACAACCCTTGGGTTGAGTAGACAGGCACTTGCCGCTCGTGCGTTCCACAGTACAAGTGACTTTCCTTTGCTGCTTGAAAATGTGATGAATAAAAATTTACAGGAAGCATATCAGGAAACGCCGCAAACATTCCGAGATCTTGGGCGTCGCACTACTGTAAACGATTTTAGAGAAAAGAAAACTTACTCCCTCAGTGATGCGCCAAACCTATTACCTCTCGGTGAAGACGGTGAGTACAAAGCGGGTACGTTCACAGAAAGCGGTGAAGCTTATTCTATCGCTACGTTTGCACGTAAGATCGGGTTTACTCGTCAAATGCTCATAAATGATGATATGGGGGCATTTGATCGGGTGGCCCCTTCTTTTGGTAGAGCTGGAAGAAACTTAGAGTCTAATATCGTTTGGGGCTTGATCCTTGGTTTCAACTTCTTCACAAACAAACCAGAGCAAGTACTGATGAGAGACAAAAAACCTGTCTATCACGCTCAGCATAATAACCTACTAGAAGCGGGCTCAAAGTTATCGAAAGATAACCTAAAGAAAATTCGTAAATTAGGGCGTCAGCAAAAAACACTCAGTAAGGATTACATGAATGTAACTTGGGACCACCTTGCTGTGTCAGACGAAAATGAAGCTCTCGCAGAAGAATTACTTTACCCGAGCCATATAGCTAACACCATGGCTGAGCAGCACTTACGTCATAAGATGCAATTGCTTGTTGAACCTCGTATTTCAGCGGTTAATGAACAGCAATATCACGTCTTCTCTAACATGCTTGATACGTTCGAGTATGCCTATCTTGCTGGTGAAGAGGAAATGTATACCGAAACATACACTAGCCACGACATCGACGGTATGAAAATCCTAGTTCGTAAAGATTTTGGTGCTGGATGGATCGACCATCGCGGCACCGCTATGGCTACTGGTGCACAGTAATAAGGAAACAATCATATGAAAAACTATATTCAAGACGGAAAATCTTTAGAGTTTACTGCGCCAACTGGTGGTGTGGTTTCAGGTAATTTGTACATTATTGGCTCGACTGTTGTTATTGCGTCTGTCTCCGCTGAAGAAGGTGAACGCTTTAACGGACGTACTGAAGGTGTATTCGAACTACCTAAAGTTGCGTCTGTCTCTGCTGGTGAAGGTGATGCGGCCAAGTGGTTAACATCTTCAAAATCTGTCAGTAGCGCCTCTGGTTCTAAAGTGGTCGGAGTGTTTGCTGTTCCAGCTATCGCGACTGAAACGACGTGTACTGTGAGACTTGTTCAAACAGTGGTGGCTTAAATGAGCTATCGGGATATTTTTGGTCTTATGGGGGAGCTAGTTAGCGAAGCTCTAGGGCATACTTGCGTGTATGTCACTACTAGCGGTGAAACCATCGAAAATGTCTCGATAACTATTAATACAGGTAAACCAGTTATCGATGAATACAACATTGTGAGAGGTTGTATTGTTGAAGCTGGTATCTTGATTACTGATGTACCTGAACCAAAAGAGGGAGACTCTTTTACTGATGACTTAGGTAGATCTTGGAAAGTTGACGGCTTAGTAAATGTTGTTACAGGTAAAACGTACGTTCATGTTGTGGAGCAATACCTATGACAGTGTACGACGCAAAAAGCCTAGATAAATTGATCGGTAAGATTAAGACCAAGCCTAAAACAGCAGATCGAGCAGCGGCTTTAGCCATCAATAAAACAGTCACTTTTTCTATTTCTGAAGCTGTAAGAGACATAACCACAGAAACGACCCTACAACCTAGTTACGTCAATGGTCATATCAAAAGAGTCTCACGAGCAGCACCACATAACTTGAAAGCCGTCGTCGTTGCTAATACGCGTGAGACTCTTTTAACTCGATATCAATATCACAAGACAGAAGACGGAATCGCAGTCCGTATCAATCGGCGTGGTGGCTTTCAAAACATACCAAATGCGCGAGTGATGAAAACCCCCTTGAGAGGGTCTTTCAAAACGGGGATTGCCTTATCAAACAAACACGCTGTAGGCCATTTCAAGCAAGGGTTACATAAAGGGCGGGGACGTACCCCTGGCAAGTCTCGAAAGCTGCAAAAAATTATCCAGAAAGCACGTACTAAGCCCTATAAGGTTCAAGTACTGCATTCACGTTCAATCAATCAACTATTTGTCAGTGCAAGAGGGCGTATGCAACCAGCCGTTAAGTCGAAGTTACGCACTGAGTTTAAAAAGGATTTCAGGAGGCTTTCACGATGAACCAAATACCTGCAATACATGCAGTGATGCGAGAAATTGAAGACAAATTAACAGCTATACCGGGTACTTACGTACGAACTGGTTTTGTACAACAACATATAAAAAACCTAATTAAAGACAAACAACTACCAGCGTTAGTACTTCAGCCGGGTAATGACGCACCGGCGCAAGCAATAAACGACGCAACAAAAATTAGTCGAGAGATTAATGTTGCAGCGTTGGTTGATACTCGTGACAAAGACACTGTGATTAGCCGTCTTGATGACCTGCTTTATCAGATGCGTTCAGCAATATATGTAGGTCATGAAGAAACCGCGAAAGCTAGTGTTGCGCTCGGCCCTGCAAAATTTGATTACCCCGATCCGGGTGAGCAAGTAGCCCTCGTTGAGACAGTTTTTACACTGAATTATCAAGAAAAATGGAGAGAAGAATGATAGCGGAACAAATTAAACCGATTGGTGATATCGCGATTTTAAAAGTTATCCCAAATGAACAAAAAATCGGGTCCATCGTTTTAGCTGGAAGTGCTGTAGAGAAATCAACACTGTGTGAAGTAATGGTCCCCAACGAAGTTAGTTACCACCGTAACGGCGAGCCTAAAACACCGTATTTGAAAGCTGGTGATGTTGTGCGCATTCCGAAAGGTAATGTCGGCACTGAAATGCCAGAAGCCCCAGACGGTGAAACCTGGTTAGCAATTCCTGATGATTGCATTTTATACATTGTCCTAGGGGGTGCACATGCCAGTTAAATCGAAACTAGTACAGGTGACTTTTTCATGCAACACCGAGTACAACGGCGTTGAATATACACCAGGTGATTCAGTGAATGTGTCACCTGAAATGAAAGCGCTTTTTGAAAAACATGGATTCATTGAAGGTGATGAAAATGCAGAAAACTAAAAATAGAAGCTTCCAAGGCCGAGGCTCTATATACGCTGAGGAAATTGGTGCTAATGAGGGGTTATTACCTTTAGGTAATTGCAACGGGTTAGAACTTTCTATCAGTGAAGAATCTCAAGATATGATTGATTTTGAAAATCCAGGTGGTGGTGTTTTAGATACTGTTTCTCGTGTTAATCAGATATCTGCAAGTATTACATCCACAAGTTTTTCACCTCGCAATATCGCGATTGCGTTGCGTGGCTTAGTAAATACTGTGAACGGTGTTGCAGTAGCTGCGGAGGAACATACTGTAAAACTCGATGCGTTCACACCATTTAAGAAAATCCCAGATAAATCAAAAGCAATCACAGTTACAGATAGTGCTGGAACTAAAACATATGTTGAAGGTACTGACTACAAAGTACGTAACAGCGGTTTGATTGCTTTATCTAGTGGTTCGATTACAAGTGATTCGATAATAAAAGTAACTTACGAGTCGATGACTACTCATAACATTCAGGGTATTACGCAGCAAGGAAAAGAATATCGCATTATCTTCGATGGGTTAAACGAAGCCGACACAAATAAACCGGTACGTTTAACATTCTTACGTATTCGATTTAGCCCTGCCGATGCACTTAGTTTTATTAGCGAAGATTTTTCGAGTGTCCCACTCAATTTAAATGTTATGAAAGACGAATCGGTAATAGGTACTGGTGAATCACAATACATCAAGATTGAACAAGCGGCTTAATCCCAACTGTTGGCCGTTAGCGCGGCCTTTTTAGAGGTCTTTCAATGAGTAATAACGAACATAATCAGGAAATTGTACAGCTAGTCATTGACGCTAAGAACTTATCTAGTGATGAGTTGACAGAAGCGGCTGAGCAACTACTTGGTTTAAGTAAAACTGCATTGAAAGCAGAAAGAGCACTTACTGATATTGAAGTAAAACAAGGTGCTTTAGATTCATATAAACAACTAAAAGAACAGTTAAACACTACTCGCCAAGCGGTTGCAAAAGCCGAGGTTGATTTTAAAAAATTATCGTCATCAGTTAATAAAAACAAGAATGCCACTGATGAACAAAAGCAGTCAGTCGAGCTCGCTAAAATTCAGATTAAGCAGCAAAGAAAAGAACTTACAGACCTTCAAAGAACTTACGACACATCATTAAAAGATATAAAAGCTTTTGGTGCACATAGCCGTAACTTGGTTCAAGTTTCTGAGCAATTAGCTGAAGCTCACAAGGAACAAGCTACAGAGGTGCAGCGTTTAAATGCTGAATTAGCTAAGCAGACCAACACTGTTAACCAGCGAATAGAATCCGAAAAGCGCCGTTTAAATGTTACGGGTGAGCTCAACGAAGAAACACAAAAGCGTATTGAATTAGAGCGTCAAGAGGCTGAGCAAGCTAAACAAAATGAGTTGGCAGCGCGAACTTTGAGTATGTCTCTCAAGCAATATGAGAAACGCTTAGAAGAATTAAATAGAGACAAGAAAAACGGCGTCATCAGCACTGGTGATTACATCAGGAAAGAGGCTGAGCTTAAATTACAATTGGGTTTAACATCAGCACAAGTTGCTGTGTCAAAACAAGCAATTGAAGCTGATAGTAATGCTAAGACAAAAGCCAGTAAATCAACTGACTCATTGACACACGCGACACGTCGCCTCGCACAGATTTATACAGTATTGATAGCTGCACAGTCAGCGATTGAAGTCGTAAGGCAAACAACAACGGCTTACGGTGAGTCAGAAGCAGCAATCACTAAAGTTGAGAAAACGACAGGACAGGCCCGAGAAGTAATCGCAGAAATGCATAAAGAGCTTGCTGTGTTGGCACAGGAAATTATGCCAACTAGTACAAATGAGCTAGCGCGTTTTGCAGAGATAGCCGGTCAATTAGGTGTCAAATCAACTTCAGATTTAATGAACTTGGTCGCAGCCGCCGACGCGTTGAATGTTTCTACGAATTTAGCGGGTGATGATGCGGCTACCTTATTGTCTCGCATATTATCGATGACCGGTGAGGGCATACCGGAAATTAATAACCTGGCATCTTCTGTTGTGGCACTTGGTAACAACTTTGCCATTGCTGAAGATGAGATCGCATTCATGACAAAGGAGATTGTCACCGGTACTAGTGCGATCAACGTAGGAAGTGCGGCAGCGGCTGCATTTGGTACAGTGCTCAAAGAGTCAGGACAACAAGCTGAACGTTCGCGCTCAGGCTTTACACGACTTTCTCAGTCGATTTTGCAAGCGTCACAACGTGGCGGCGCTGATCTTGAAAGGTTGCAGACGCTAACTGGTTTAACAGCAGATGAAATCGAGAAGAACTTAGGGGAGAGACCAGAGGAAGTTTTATTTAAGCTGGTTAAAGGGTTTTCTGAAGCTAAGGGGGAAGGGGTTTTACTCTCCAACATTTTGAGAGATATGGGAATTGACTCTCAAGAAACCTTAGAAGTGTTTGAAGTGTTATCGAATAAAGTGACACGTCTTCGTTATGCAATCGACCTCTCGAACAAAGCTTACATCGAACAAACCGCGCACTTTGAAGAAGCGGCAAAAACTTACGCCAATCAAGAATCCCAAATAGCTAGATTAGTAAATCAGTTCGGTAGTTTGAAGCGTTCAGCAGGTGAAGCGTTCAGCGACGAACTAGATTCAAGTATCAGAACCACATCAGAGCTACTTAAAGCACTTGATGATGTTTCGGTTTTATTGATGAACGAATTAGGTAATTTAACAACCGGTTTTGGTGAGTTGTTCGATTCTATAGGCCTTGTTTCTGAGGTTACTGAAGATTTTACTAGTAAGGCGTTAGGGTCCACTTTAACTGTTGCGCTTGCAAATGTACGAAACTTGTTTAATACCTTAACGATAACAGTTAAAGGGTTTGGCTTAGCACTCAATGAAATAAAGCTGTACTTGGCTGAGTTATCAGGAGAAAGCGACGAACATCTAAACAAAATACGTGAAACAAGTCGGAAACTTGCGTTATCAATAGAGCAAGATACCAAAGACATTGAATCTGGTTTTAAACGCATATTCAATGAGTCAAGCGCAGCATACGAAGACTTCATAAGTACTTATGAAAAATACCAAAACTCCTCAAGTCAACTAGGTGAAAACCAACTTAAGCAGCTTCAAACACTAGTAAGTGCAAACAAGTATGTGAAGGAGCACGAGCAGTCTTATGTAGAACTAACCGCTGCATTAGTCCGTGCTAATCGAGAAACAGAAATCCGCGATAGGATGATAGCTGAGCAGGTTAAGCGCGATGAAGCACGAGCACAGGTAGAGCGCGAGGAAATTCAACGGACTAAAGAACTTCAAGCACAAGCTGAAAAGTTAAACCTTACGCGCAAAGAACTAGTAACGGAGAATGAAAAGCTTAGTCAGTCTTATGCTGATGGCAAAATTTCTGTTTCAGAATATGAGGAAACTCTGACACTATTAAGTTTTGCAGAGGGTAAGTTAGTCGAACAAGAAAGAGAGCTTGCTTTAAGTAAACAACTTTCAGTTGCTGAAAATACAAACCTGAGTGAATCAGTGCGAGAGTTAAAGCTTGCTGAGATTGATTTAGAAAGCGCTTTAAATGAGCTTGATTTACAGCTCAATAAGAACATTAAGTCTGATAGTGAAAAGCTACAGCTAACATTGCAGCGCATTGATGCCGAACGTCAATTAGCTCTGGTTAAAGAACGTCTACGAATTCAGAGTGAACTAGAGTCGAAAACAAGCTTTGAACTACAGCTCATACAAGAAAAAAACACGACAGCAATTGAACGACTTACATCACGTTACAAAAGCGGCACTATTACTTTTGGTGAGTATCAACGAGAACTAGATAGACTCAAAATCACACAGTCGTTTTTGACTGATGCTGTGATAACAGAAACACGTGTCAAGCAAGAGAATACTCAAGCAACAGCTAGTGCTTCAGCGGTAGAGAGTCAATATTCAGCAGCAAAAGAAAAATCTACACAATCTGTAAAAAATAGCATTCGTTGGAATCGGGAAAGTACCAAGGCGATAGCCGCTCATGGTCGAGCTGTTGCTAGTGCTGCACGTCATGTCTCGTTGTTCGCAAGTGCTCATGAGCATTTAAATAAACAATTTAGTTTCAGCGGACAAAGTACAGCAGACCTGCGGAAACGATACGATGAATTAGAGGATTCTATAGCTTCGAACAATCGCGTTACTAGCTCGTGGTGGCGTGACCTGGCACAACAAAGTAATGTCGCTTTTGAACGTGAAAAAGACATCATTAGCCAAACATTACACATGCGTCAATGGACCGAACAAGTTCAATCCGGTAGCACTTCACTAGAACAATTAAACAAATATGCAAATAGCGCGAAGGTTGCTTTTAGAGATTTGGGACACTCTGAATTAACCGGATTTCTCAACCAGATTGAGCAAGCCAAGGCTGCACTTCAAGAAACAAAATCACTATCAAATGAATTAAGTGTTAGTACAAACACAACACAAGAAATCATTAGGGAAGTACCAAGCGAAACAGTTGTTATCAGGCTTGAAAGTGGTGGGCAATCTGCAACAGCTCAAGCTAACAGACAAGAAATAAACAGAATCATTAATGTTCTACGTCAAGCGGGGTTAAACATCGCGTGAAGAATACACTTGAAAACATCACTTTACCTAGCCTTGGTTTTGACTCATTTGGATACAGCCCGGTTGCTCAAAAAAACTCACAGTCAATCACAGGTCGAGCAATCATTCAACGTGGTCAAATGCTCGATGGTCGTCCAATTACGTTAGAAGGTGCACGTAACAGAAGTTGGATAACGCGAGAGACTGCCAATCAGCTTTCAGAACTTCGCATTAAATTTGAACCGCTAACACTCACATTTAACGGGCAAACATACAAGGTTAAATTCGACCTAGCTCAAGCTGATCACTTGGTTATAAATCACGTTATGGGTGAGCAACTTTATTTAGAAAAGATTAAGTTAATCGAGGTACTAAATTAATGAGTATTTACAAAGGAGACATAAAGTTCAAACGCTCGCAGAGAATGGACAACACTGATAATGGTGGCGGTAGAATAACCGGTAATGTCATTTTAGACGGTGAGCAGAACGGAATTTTTGAGGACATATCAGACTTAGATCGTGCGTATGGCTCAGTTGATTTAATGAAAGTTTACGCTCATATCGATACGCCATCAGTAGAAAAATACTTCGGTGCTAACTTTGGCTTGATTGTACCACCTTCGGATCCGAGTGTTTCAGTCACTTTAATGAGTACACGAGATCATTATGACGTCCGTAGCGATGCACGTAATGTTGTTGAAAGTTACCTGGCACAGTCTAGTGAATGGCCGGGCTCGTTGCTTGGTGTTCAGCTTTTAGGTCAACGTGCTATACGTATTGTACAACGTGAAGACATACGCGATCCTGAAGTTGGTGAAGTCTTAGTGTTAACGGAGGGATTGAATCAACAGTATGTCAGGGTTGTAGATAGTACATCCGAGGTGCGTAGTTTCTCAGTTATGTTAAGCGGTTCATTGCATGAGTTTACGCGCAAAGTTGTTATGTGTGAGATAAGCGAACCACTTCGTTATAAATTCACCGGCGGCGACCCTTCACCAACTGATTTCAATGATACACCATGCGTAATCAATGAAACGATTGTTGCAAATGCAGCGAAATACTATAGCACGTCAGAACTTAATCAGGACGCAACACTTGGTTCAATGACTGTGAACGTTAACAGCATTTTTGCGCAATTGGTGCCGTCTTCACGTACAGAAACACCGATAGTTGATGTCAATGCGATAGGTCAAATCAACACAATTGTATCTGGGACTAATCACGTTACATTCAACACTAATTTGCTCTTGACGTCGTTACACTTTGGCAGTGCAGTTACACCAAGTAGCGTTAAGATAGTAGTTGGAAATGCTACCGTCACAGACAATAACAGTGAAATGGTGATAGGGGATTTAGTCGTTGGTTTCATCGATTATCAAAATGGCATTGCTCAATTTAATAATTCACTTCCTGATTTTGGCACACAGCAAAAAACAGTAACTTATACACCAGCTTCAGTTAATCAAGTGTCCACGTTTTCTGACGCTTATGAAATCACAGCACAAAATAGAGGCTATACGTACGTCAAGAGCCTTGAACCGATACCTAACCCAAGTACATTACAAGTGAGCTATTTAGCGCAAGGTAAGTGGTACACGCTTAAAGACAACGGCTCAGGTATCCTTGTGAGCTCTAACGCTGGCGTGGGGCAAGTTGATTTTGCGACTGGTACGGCTCAATTAACGCTAGCTGTTCAACCTGATGTTGGTAGTTCAATCATCTATCAGTGGGGCACAGAGGTTGCGAGCATAGACAGGTCAGGAGCTGTCGCAAAACCTTGGTTCAAACATACGTTAACCAGTGGCAAAAACATCATTAAAGATTCTGTATCTGTAACGTGGGACACGTTCTCAATCAATGAGACTTCAGGTGACGGTGTGTTAGAGGTGGACCACTCTACCGGGGAAATAAAGTTTTTACCCTCTGTTATTCCTGATTCAGCATCCTACACCATTAATTATAGTGAAGCGGGCGATCTGTCTACGTCAGAATTTAACCCTGTGATATCGGGTGCAAATTACAAAATAGAGGTGTCAGGCGGTGTTGAGCCCAAAACTCTAAGTTTTAATCTGACAGCAAATACAAAAAATATAAGAGTGCGTGTTAGTAGTCAGACATATAAAGAGTTCGAAACTACGTCTACTGTCATTGTAAAAGATGATGGTATTGGGAACTTAGTTAACAATTCAGGTGTTCATATTGGCACCGTAGATTACATGTCTGGTGTTGTTTTACTCAATCGAGAATTTCAATCTGTAGTTTCTTATAGTCACATTTATCGTAATCGAGTTCACCGCACTTCCAGTCAGTTAGTTGATGTAACGTTACCGGTTTTAACAACATTATCTGTAACTAGCGGCGTAGGCTCTGCGGGTGGTGCACAATCAGTATTATTCGCACCGTCTCATTTAGAGTTGGAAATCGAAAAATCGTTACAAGAAAGATTCATCGTTGGTTCTCTTGCATTTGAATTCGCGGGGAAACGATACGTTGAACGGCTAGGTAGCTTATACGAGTTAACCTATTCAAATACTGGTGTTCTGGGGGCACCGCTTGGGACTGTTGAGTCTATAAATGGTGTTGTCAAAATTAACTCTTGGAACTCACAAGCTAGTAACTGCCAAGTCATATCATTGACTACAACCATCGACCATACACACTTAGACGGCAATGTAATTTTTCGCACACCTGGTGCACCAATTGCACCACAATCACTGACTGTTCAAGTGCTGGATAACACAGGTACGTTGCAAACAGCCACGGCAAACGCATCAGGTTTAATTGTTCATAGTTATATCTCTGGTCGCATAGACTCCCAGACTGGCGTAATCACACTGACATTTGCAGAAGCTACCGACGTAAAAACACTACGCTATTCATGTGTGACATACAATCACTTACCACTTGATGCGGATATCATAGGGCTTGATCCAGTACGTTTGCCTAGTGATGGTCGAGTCCCTGTGTTCACAAAGGGTGACACTGTTTTAGTGCATCAAACAGAGCGAAAAACATTTCAAGCGACGGCGGGGCAGACGCTAAATGTAGGTCAAGTAAGGCTAGCTGATTTAAAAGTATTAGAGCTGGTTGACGCTGATTACACGCGAGATTTGGACGCTGGAACTGTCACTCTAGGTGCGTCTGTCGCTGATGGTACATACACTGTCGAACATCGCTTTGAAGATATGACACTTGCTATTGATGTCGCAATCACTGGTGATATAAGACTCGGTAAGCAATTAAGCCACAGTTACACAGCGGGTGTGGCTAAAGTTAGCAGCCTTTTAATTGCTAACGATATGTGGTCCCGCTACGACAATCTATATGACCAACAAACATGGACTAACGAATGGTCAGATACATTAATCGGCGATCCGTCTAATGTAGAGTTCAATGACGTAGACTATCCGATCACTTTAACGAATGCTGGTGCAGTTACTGAACGTTGGGCAATCGTTTTTACATCAAATATCAATTTTAAACTTATCGGTGAACATGTCGGTTTAATTGCTGTCGGTAACGTAAACGAAGACTTTTCACCGATCAATCCAAACACTAACACACCATATTTAACAATCCCTAAACTCGGATGGGGTCAAGGGTGGGTTAACGGCAATGTACTACGTCTAAACACCCATGGCGCAATCTTTCCGATTTGGCTAATTAGAACAGTCTTACAAAATGACGCGGTTGTAATCGACGATGCGTTTACTTTGACTGCACGCGGCAATACAAACAAGGAGCAATAACATGACACATCCGGTTAAATGGTTTTCAAGTAAGATGGAGGGCGCTCCTATTTTGACGTCTGGTTATAACGCCGAGGATTGCGGTTCTTTAGCTGCATTGTTGAAAACCGTACTCACATTAGGTTTTGGTTCAAAACCCGTTGATTCGCTCGTCTATGATGCTGCAAAAGCTGAAGCAAAAGCGACTTTTCAAGCAGGACATAGTTATTTACAGCATCAAATAATCAAAGTTGAAGGTGCTACAGATAACACATATAACGGTGAATTTCGGGTTTCTGCGGTATCAAGTACTGAAGTATGGTTTAAGTTGACCGCCGTACCTGCCGGTGACGCATTAGGGACCATTACTATGTCTATCCCACCTGCTGGTTGGAAGGTGAAAGCCGAATCCTCTAATGGTCATATAATCGTCTTTGAACCAGGGCGTGATGTTGGTAATGTCATGTTACGTGTTGATAACAGCGACTTTCCAAACCCTAACGGCTCAAACACATCAACCAATAATAATACTGGTGCACGTGGTACGTCTAGCAGTTATAGAGCGATCAAAGCTCGTGTTGAGTCGGTTTCGTCGTATACAGACATAGACATGTACGACGCTGAAATTGAACAACGTTGGCCAGCGTCACATGTTTACGCTACCGAACCTGAATGGGAAATCATTTCTGATGATGCGTTTTTCTATTTTATAATTAAGTATGCTAGGTCTTCATGTAAGGCTGTATTTTTCGCTGGGTATATTAACAGTGTTAGACCCGGTGATAGATATTGTTTTCTATTAAACGGTTTGAGTTATTGGTCACAAAATACAACGACAGGGGCTTGGTCTAATACTTCATGGTCGGCGTACAATTTTGGTCTTAGGTTCAACACTCCATACTCCAAGAATCTGATATCGCGAGGTCATCACCAATTATTCGGAACTGAAACAGTCATTTTTACAAATAATATGGATTACTCGGGTTCTTTACTGTCACATCCTAACCCTGCCGACAATGGGTTCTATATCAATAATCAACCTGTAATGGTATGTGAAAATGAAAATACATACCGGGGAAGCCTGCCGGGATTATTAACACCTTTATCTGGCAGCGTGTCATACGATAATAAGACATTATCAGAGTTACCCACTATGCCGAACAATACTGTGCGTTGTCACATGCTCGTTATTAGTGATAGTGCAACTTGGAGCGGTGGGACAAATTCTAGGCCTTATTTACATTGCTTTGATGTTTCTGATTCAGGTTGGCGCGCATGATTATAAATGATAACCCCCTCGGTTGGGTTAAGTTCACGACATCGGTAGATTTAAGTAATGGTCACAATGTAAATTATGTGGGTGTTCCTCAATTTACTGATGAAGCTTTGATAACTAGTCATGACACTGGTTATGTGCAATATGATTTAGTTGCTGACCTTCAAAGTATCGAGTTAGTTTTTTGTCCGAACTCGTTCGGTATTCCTTGCGCTTTAATTAGCGTTCAAGGGTTTGAGCTACATGTAAGCAATGTCGGTAATTTAGTGTTGAATGGTGTTGCATCAAGTCACTTAGTTAAGTACGACCAAAGAAATCAATTGATTTTAATGGGTACTAAGTTGGTGTTAAACGGTGTAGAAGTTCAAGATTTAGTGTTGAGCGCTTTACCCGTAGGTATTGCCTCTTTAGGTAATGATGGGGTCAAACATAACTGTAAACTATTTGACTTAGCTGTATATGATTACCCATTGACAGCCAGCGCATACAATCGAGCGTTACCTGGCATAAAAAAGGCTTTTACTGATTATGCTGATTTAGAATCAGTAAAAACTGATTACATGGTTATGGGTGAGTTTACTCATAATGTGACAACAGGTTTAACTAATACGAGCCCAAGTGATAGTTACATCGAATCGTATTGGCTTAAACCAGGTGATACGTTGTACTTATTTGAATACATAAATCAACCTGAGTCAGACACGCGTAAGATTGAATTTAGAGCTGATGAAACAATTATGCTATTTGGTGAAGCTGTCACGCTTTCTCTCGCGTTAGAGCCAGTTTTACAGGTTGTATTTGATAGTGCAGGGAATACGTATTTATTTAGCACACCATCAGAGTCAGTATCGTCAGCAGCGACCAAAGGCGTTTATCTTATGCCGTTTGCAAAGCTTGCCCCCAGTGCATCGGTTACAGCTCTCCCAATTACGACTCATAAATCTAACCCTATAGTTGTTCCACCTGAAGATGTATTTAAAGGGCAAGTTGGGTTTAGCTTGATTTGGGCTAACTTTGAGACAAAAGAGCAAGCCAATCAAGGAGGGTATGACGTTGTTGTGAAGCATGAAGAAGGACAGCCATCTATCGTGTATAGAAGCGTAAACCGTCAAAAGCTCAATATACAACAAGGGTACATATCTAATAAGACAACTATACAAGGTGCGCCAGCTCCTGATAGACGTGTCCTGTGTTATCTGCAAAGCGGTACATTGATTGATGAAACACGTTCAAATGCTTTGGGCGTATATCGTTTCGATAATTTAGAACTAGATAAAAAGTACATGATAGTTGCACAGGATAAACCTGAATATGGTCAAGCTGAGTACAACGCAACTGTTGCTGATTTCCAAACCCCTGAGGCTTACACATGATTACTTTATCGCAAGAGATCAGGGAGCAAATACTACTCACGATTGGTGACAGGGTATCAAAAATCAGTTTGTATGCTGGTTCAGTTCCTGCCGGTGCTGGTGTGATCACAGACCAAGTGTTGCTTGTTGAATTGACTACACCTAGACCCGCATATACGGGGTTCTTAGATGGTCACATGATAATGGCACCAACAGATCAAGCTATGGTGTTGCAATCAGGTGACGTCACTTTTGCTCGATTATATGACGGCTCCGGTCTTACACTTGGTGACGTAAGTGTAGGTAACGCTGCGAGTAATGCTGATCTTAAGTTTGGGCATGAAACTGCCAGTGTTTTTGCTGGTGCCCTAGTTAGCCTTGCTGATTGGGTTATTCAATGACAATGGATTTTAACAAACGGAGAAGTGACAAAGCGGCGCTTGAATTTGCTAACGTTCTGGAAATTGCTGATCGTGGTGATGCAGCGGCATTAGCTTTAGATTTCAATGAGCCTCGCGGTAATGGTCGTTTAGAGTTTGTTAAAAGGGCTGGTGGTACAGTCGAGTTTGTTCTAACTGGTGTCGTTGCACTTAAACCGATAGTCACAGAAGGTCGAGTGAATTTGATTACTCGATTGTCAGGGAGTAATGAAGTTGGCAGCGTTAGTACATCTGGTTCATTGATTTATGATTTGAATGTTGAACGTAATATTGAACATCACATTAATACCAATCATTCGAAAGCCGTTAAAGTTGGTAATCATGTGATGTTCAAAACACCTAAGAGTGTTCGACTATCTGCAAGTTTCGGTGCGAGTTATTCTGATGGATTTAGCGTTAGCCAAAGCGTTAACCAGAGGTTTGACTCTCTAGACAAGGTTACGAATCAAATCACTCAGACGCTACCGCATGGCCAAGTTGTTACTCATAGTCACTCGGAAAACTACACAAACTTAGCTCAGTTAGTTGTTAGTCATGATACTGGGTTTAATCAAGGCTCAACCGATACAACGACTGTATCAGCTATGTGGGAGAATTTGACGCGCATTAATCACGCATTGAAAACCACAGTTGAGCAAAGCGCATATCAAACAGCGTTCCGTACATCATATTTCGGAGCTGGTGAAGCGTTAGAAGTATCGTTGATAACGACTATAGAGCAAGCAGGTATACCAGTTTTTGGGCAACGACCTCTACCACCTGTTGAACCCCCGGCGCCACCAAAGCCACCAAAACAATTAGATTTTAAAGTGCTTCGCCTCAAAGATGCGCACTTAGAGTTTGTTCGAATTGAACTAGACGCGGTGATAATAATGAATCAGATAAATGTGTATTCAACCAATAACAATACCAGAACACCTATACACCCCACATCAGCTAATCTACAGCTCGATATTGAGAGTTACACATGGTCGTTGTCGGGAACCCTGTTAGGCAAAGACGCTAAGCAATACTTAACACCAGGTAGTGAAATCGAGATCACGGCCAATGGTCACACATGGCTATTCCTTGTCACATCATATGACCGTAGTATCTCAGGGGTTGCTGATGTGACTTATAGTTTCCAAGCTGCATCACGCGTGAGATATTTAGCAGAACCATACGCACGCAAGAGCACCGGTGTTGTTGATAGCGTGATTTCTCCGTGGCAAATCGTCGAGCAAAAATTACAGCCGTTGGGTTTCACACTCGATAGGTCCACGGTGCCTGACTGGACTTTATCGGCTAATTCATACAGCTACGACTCGAAAACACCTCTATCACTCTTGGTTGAGGTTGCAAATGCATGTGGGGCTATCGTACAGCCCGATAAATCACAAGATAAATTAACAGCAAAACCTCGATACCGAGTACCACCATGGGAATGGTCAACATTATCTGACGCACAATGCGACCATGTTATTGATGAATCTGCTGTTATCAGCGAATCGAGTGATGACCAAAGTACACCACAGATTAATTGCGTAACTGTAATGAGTGATACAGCCGCTGTAACTACTGAGCTCGTCAAAGCCGGTACGGCAGGGGATTTACGCGCTAACGACGTGATATCACCGTTACAACAAGATCATTCTGTGAATGCGCAACTAGGGCGTTCTGTGATTGCTAACAGTGGCGGTCAATCGGTCATCGAAATCACAACACCTTTAGATGCAAACGGGTTAATTGAACCAGGTGATATTGTTCGATACGCAGGACAAACAGGTCTATGTATTAGCACCGGTATCACAATCAATTCGTTAGTAGATGTTTGGCAACATATTAGTTTAGAGGTGCATCATGGCAACTAATAACCCCTGGGCAAATTTTAAAACACTTTTACCTCAAGAGGTCCAATTCCGGGGCAAAGTGGTCGCAGTAGACACAATGAACAACCGTGTGAAAGTGGAACGCAATGACGGTACGTTGTGGGTCTCTGGTTCAGCTTCATTAAGTGACACTGTAATAGCTACAAATGACGGTGTTAAACACGTTATACGTAACGACAATTATCAAAAGATCGAGGTGTGATATATGGAACAAGATGCGTTTAGTATTGTTAAATCGCAATTGAAAATACATGAGGGGTGTGACTTAAATATGTATAAATGTACTGCTGGAAAGTGGACAATCGGTTTTGGTCGAAATTTACAAGATAGAGGTATTGATAAAGAAGAAGCAGAGTTAATGCTGTGTAATGACATTAAAAAAACTTATACATCATTAACGAAAAATCTCCACTTTTTTGATTCACTTTGCGAGACTAGAAAAGCTGTTTTAATAAACATGGCTTTCAATTTGGGCGTCAATGGATTACTCGGATTTAAGAAAATGATAGCCGCTTTAGCGAACCAAGACTACACAAAAGCCTCAATTGAAATGCTGGACTCAAGGTGGGCACGACAGGTAAAAGGTCGGGCAGTTGAGCTAGCAGAATTGATGCGTGGTTCTCATAGTACCATTTAGGTTTTGATAAATGCGTTTTAAAACAGGTGTTTATGTTTTTTATCGAAACCTTGAGGGGGTGGTGAGCTATGCTCGTGGGGGTTCAAGTCCCCCCATTCGCACCAAATAAAACACTTTAAAATATAGTGTTATTGAAAAAACCGCGTATCCTATGGAGCCGCGGTTTTTTGCTTTTCAGCTTCCTAAACTGCTAAATAGTTTCAACTGTTATCGGGGTTGTTTTTATCTCTTGTTTCATCCTGAGCCCTTCATGTTTTGTCTAGCCTTGGTCGTTCAGTAAGGTTCCTGCATTGTAACTAATGCCAATTTGTTCAGCTTTTCAGTTGCGATGAGCTTTATCTGCAATGTCAAAAGGCACGCAGCCTACCTATTGATCCTTTTGATGAGTCACCTCTAGCCCTTCTAGAGCGCGCTGTAACGGTGTTTTAATTGGAAAGTCTGGGCAGCTCGCTTGTAACTTCTTTGCTTCGAGAAAAATAAGGTTGGTGAAAGCTATTTCGAGATGATTTTGTATTACAAGGCTAGTCAAGTTACTGCTCGGTTGCTTCAATTATTGCTTATAAAGACAAAAGCGGTTATATATTGTACTTTTAATTTCGTTCAACTAATATTGCTTTTTTGGGAACGGAAAAATATATAAGGAGTATTAATAGTTTGCTTTTATTCTATTATAAAAGGGACTTATTGAGGGGGGGGGATACTGTGTGCCCTTCATGCAGGAGTTCACATTGCGCATATGTATCGAGTGTTAATTACATATCATTTATGATTTTTCCTGTTTTTCCAACTAGTATATCGCGCTGTTATAGCTGTTTTAATTGCTCAAAACTGATAAAAAATAGCTCTGGCTCACCAGAACAATTTCCAAGAATAAGTAAGTTTAGAATTTTCAATAAATTTATAGCTGTACCACTGGCTTTAGTTATATTACTAATGGTACAGAGTTATAGCCAAAATATGGAAAAGTTGCAGTATCAGTTTCGGCTACAGCCTCAAAAGAATGATGTTTTATTTATAGACAATTTCAAACTCTCTACCGAACCAACGCAAGTATTATATCCATACAGAATGGCCAAAATAACAAAGGTAGATAATAAAAAGCAAACTATGTCCATTGTTCTTAGCAGTTTAGGGTATAGAAGTATATCTAGGGCAAATAGGGACTTTGTGGTAAGGCGCCATTTGTTTTCTAGTTATTTTTATGGAGAAGAAGTTGAGCTATCTGTCAAAACGCTTTTAGACGAAGAGAAAGTTATTAAGATAAAAAGGCCTTTTAATCTTTTGGACGTTGAAAATTTACATAACGACGTCGAATTTGAAAAAAAGTTCGAAGAGTTTCCATATTTATAGTGACAGAAAATCAACCTCGGCTTAAGTAAGTCGGTTTTAGATAGCTATTGCTAAAGCTTAGCTAATGTAAGTCAATCTCGAGAGGCGTGAATTGATTTAACTTCTTGGTACACAAATACTGATGGGAAATATAATTTAAAATCTAACAAGAGAAAGAGGTTATCTGCTCCATTTATAGTAAATGTGGACCAGATAACCCCGTTATGTCAGCGACACAATTTAAAAAGAGTTGCTATTTGCTATTCAAAATTTCCTTAGCAATGTGTTTTGCATTGTCTCCTAACAGAATGCTGAAGTGATCTCCAGGCAATTTGCTGGTTGATATTTGGGACGCGTGCCTGTCCAAGTAAGCGATATATTTGTTTTGATCGGCTGGACTTTGGGTCGCTAATACTAGCTGTGTGCGACCCAACCTCCAATTTGGCTGGTATTCAATGTGTAGCCGTGACTGTAAGTTATATAGCGACTTCAAATGTTCTGCGACTTCAATAGAGTCTATATTTTCATTTAATGTCGCGGCATCAACAAACCTAGCCGGGTGAATATAGGTATCCAACATGGTAAGTTCAACCTGGTATCCCGAGTCAATTAACCTTGCCGCTAATTCTAACGCGAGTACACCCCCGTAAGAGTGGCCAACGAGCTTAACTTTATTTAAATTACGTGCTGTGATTGCGTCAATAAACGCTTCCACATTCTCTGTAATGCTGGTGAACGGCTTTTCACCTGAAATAAGACCCTTATGCCTGAAAACTCCAACTTCGCCTTCAAACTCATTCATGTGCTGCATAATGTCGATAAAATCTTTATCTGTGCTGGCAACACCTGGTATGAAGTAACACCCGATGGCTGGAGCCGCCACTTTACGCGTTAGTTGAAGAAGTGGCTGATCCCAAAGATGTGTTGAGCGAAGAGAGTCAATTAGCTCGGCCTGTGTCTTGATGGTATTAAATTCAAATACTTGAGACAAGCTCACCGGTTTTTGTAATACAGTGTGGATTTTTGAAATGAGTTTCACAGCAAGTAATGAATGCCCACCAATTTCAAAAAAGCTTGAGCCTATACTTAAGGTATCAATATGGGTGTCTAGCACATCAGCCCAAATTTTTGTAAGAGCAATTTCAGCTTCGGTACTAGGCGCTTCGTGCTGCTGAGCGCTTATTTCAAAGCTAATTGCAGGCAATGCATTTTTATCTATTTTACCATTCGCAGTTAAAGGCCATTCAGATACGATTACAATCTTATGTGGTTGCATGTAATCTGGTAACGCGGCTTTTAAACTTTGTTGAATTGTTTGCTCAAGTTCGGTCGAGTTGGCCGTAACAATCTGGCTTTCAGCTTTGACATAAGCAACTAAGTACTGATTGTGGTTAAGTTCAGTGATGTTGACTAGTACAGAGTCAATCTCCGGAATTTGGGCAATTTGCGACTCTATTTCGCCAAGCTCTACCCTAAAACCGCGAATTTTGACTTGACTGTCTTGTCGACCGACAAAATGCACAGTGCCATCTTCTAGTAAGTATCCTAGATCTCCTGTTCTATACAGCAACTCAGAGCTTTGTTTATGTTGAGGGTCATGATAGGGATTTACTACAAACTTCTCTTTGGTTAAGTCTAAGCGTTGCCAATACCCTTTTGCCAATCCTGGACCACCAATGTAGATTTCTCCAATACTGCCAAGAGGAGTGGGTGAAAGATAGGGATCTAGAACCAACAATTGATAGTTCGGGTTTGCTTTTCCAATAGGAATGTTGTGCGCTTGGGCATCCTTAGGTGAGGTGACATAGCTTGATGCTGTGACGGTTGCTTCTGTCGGTCCATAGGTATTAATAAGAGAAGTGCCATTGCCTAATTTTTGATAGTGATTTTTAACCGTTGTTGCTGTGAGCGCTTCACCGCCGACAATGACTTTTTGTAAACTATGTACAGGTACAGCAAGTTCACCCGAGGTGGTTTGTGCCCAAAAAGCGGTGGGTAAGCTAGCAATGGTGATGTTGTGCTGATTACAAAATTGTATGAAGTGGTCGAAACTATAAGCTGATTGCTCATTCCTTAGGACCAACTGAGCACCAATACACAAGCTCGCACACAATTCTTCAATAAAGATATCGAATGAAATGTTTGAAAATTGCAACACAACGTCATTATCACTGACCTGATATACCGTTTTGATATGCTCTTGGTAATTAAGTAAAGCACTATGTGCTACCATTACGCCTTTTGGTTGGCCTGTTGAACCAGAGGTATAGATGATGTAAGCCGTGCTTGATGCGCACAGCGATAGCTGATCTTTTGTTATGTTTTCGATCGTATAGGTACTCAGTACGCCCGTTTGATTAACAACGTGGTCTAAATCTATTTTATCGACAGAACTTTGGCTCAGAGCCTTGTTGCCGTTACCTTGAGTTAGCACCAGTTTTAACTGAGCATCATCAAGCATATACTCAATGCGAGGCAAAGGGTATGCAGGATCGATTGGCACAAACCCGCCGCCCGCTTTTAAGATAGCAATCGCACCGATCACCATTTCAACGCTGCGATCTGCACAAAGGCCAACCATAGTCTCGGCTGATACGTCGAAGTTGTTCATGATGTATCGAGCAAGTTGGTTTGCTTGTGCATTGAGCTGCGCATAGGTTAACTGAGTATCACCGTTTATAAGCGCGACTTTGTCAGGCCTTTCATGGGCCATTTGCTCAATAAGTTCATGGATACATTGATTGTCGTTAAAGGCTCTGCTTACACCGTGTGAGAGGCGCAAAAGCTGACTTTCTTCTTCGCGGCTGTACGCTGGCAATGTCAGAGGCGGGGCATCTTTGAGATCTGTATAGCTTGCAGATAAATTCTCCATAAGCGTACACAGGTGATCACTCATCTTTTGAATTCTTTGCTGAGTAAATAGACTTGAGTTGTACTGCCAGTGCACCTTGATACCACTTTCACAAATAACAAAGTCAACTTCCAAATCAAACTTGGCCAACCCTTGTTGCGCAGTTAACAGTTCAAAACGCGCATCACCATGTTCCTCTGTTGACTGCTGCGCATTATCCATTTGCCCAAACTCTGAGTTTATGGTGACCATAATTTGGAAGATAGGGGTGACTTGCGTAGAGCGTGACTCTGATAAGTGTTCAACCAATTGTTCGAAAGGAATATCTTGGTGCTTTTGCGAATTTAGGTGGACTTCACGTAAGTGATTAAAAAAGTCCTGCCAATCAGCCTGTTCGGTATTCACACGTAGTACGAGTGTATTGACAAATAGTCCTACAAGTGGTGCCAGTTCTGTTTTCAATCTATTCGCGGTTGGCGTGCCAACGATGATGTCATGAGAGTTACTGTGTTTGGTTATGATAAGTGAGAGCAAACCATGCATCAGCATGAAAGGCGTTAACTTGGCGTCTTTCGCGATGGCCATTAACTTAGCCGATGGCTGTTCACCAAGCGTTGACTCAACCACTGCGGCAGGATTGGTCAGGTTTTGAGATCTAGGTTGGCAAAGCGGTAACGAGTGTGTGGCAGGTGCATCTCGTAAGTTATCCAGCCAGTAGTGAAGTTGCTGTTTTAGCTTTGTCTCATCCAAATATGCTCTTTGCCAAAGTGCGAAGTCGGCATATTGAATAGGTAAATCGTTGAGCGCAGATGGCTGAGCTTGTTTATATGCTGAATATAAGGCAGTAAACTCTCTGGTAATAACCTCCATCGACCAGCCGTCAGACGCGATATGGTGCATATTGTAAATCAATGTGCTTTTGCGCTCGCTGAGCTTTACGATGTGCGCGCGCAACATCAAATCGGAGGCAAGGTCGAAAGGTCTCGAAAATTCAGCATCGAGCTTTTCATTTAGCTTCTGTGTTTGAGACACCGTGCTATAGGCTGTGAGATCTGTTACCTCAATTTTAAAGTCAATCAGCTCTACTGGTCGTACTTTTTGCTTAATTTCGCCATCTTGTTCATGGTAAGTTGTTCGAATAATTTCGTGGCGTCTGATAATTTCGTTAAAGGCGTGCTCGAGAAGTCCGAAATCTACGTCACCTTCGATATTAAAGGCCACAGGCATGTTATATTCTGCAGAGCCGCTTTGTAGCTTATCCATAAACCACATGCGTTGCTGTGCATAGGAAACGGGAAGTAGCTCTGAAGTCCGTTCGATGGGGACGAGCGCTATAGTATTGCTTTCCTCGGCGTTTCTGGAGTCTATTTGCTGTGCTAAATGCGCTAAATTCTGAGCATTGAACACTTGCTCAACAGAGATGTCGATACTAAAGGCCTGAGATATTTCAGCGACGAGCCGGATACAAAGTAGTGAATGTCCGCCTAGCTCAAAGAAATTGGCATCAATGCCAATGGTCGTTGCGTCAACGCCCAATAATTCGGCCCATATTTTTGCGATGTCTTTTTCTGTTGCGGTGCGTGCGGGTATGGTTGCTGCTGGTGTGTGCGTATCTGGATTGGGAAGAGCGCGTTTATTTAATTTTCCATTTGCAGTCATAGGCCAACTGTCTACAACTATAAATGCACTGGGCACCATGTAGCTTGGCAACTTATCGACTAGGTTTTTCTTGATGTCGGCTAAAGTGGTGTCAACACTTTCACTTCGCACTGTATCGCACAACTGTATATAAGCTGCTAGTTTCACTGTTTTGCCACTATTAAAAGTGATGACAGACGCAGATGTTACTTTTTGATGCTCAACCAGTTTGCTTTCTATTTCTCCCAGTTCAATGCGAAAACCGCGAATTTTAACTTGGTCATCTGTTCTACCAATATATTCAAGTGTGTTATCAGGTAGGTATCGAACTAAGTCGCCTGTTCTATACAAACGATCCGATGCATCTGATGTTCTTGATGACACGAAAGGGTTGGCAATAAATTTTTGCGCGGTCAACTCTGGTTTGTTGACATACCCTGTTGCAAGTCCGTCACCACCTACACAGAGTTCGCCAATAGCACCATGAGGCGTTAAGTTGTTATATTTATCAAGTATATAAATTTCATCACAATGTAGTCGTTTACCGATAGGGACGACTTTAGAAGGCAGCGGAAACTTAAACTTGTGGGATGTTGTAAACGTCGTATTTTCTGTTGGACCATATGCATTGATGAGCTGTACGTGCGTGAGCTTTTTCTGTGCAAGCTGCACTGTCGCCAGATCTAGCGCCTCACCTCCTACAATTAACTGTTGTAGGGATTCGAGTCTATTTTCGAGCAATAACCACTCTTTAAAAAATGCAGTGGTGAGGAACATAGAGTTGACTTGATGTTTATCTATGGTGGCATTGAGCTGTTGCGGAGTGAGGATATTATCTGGGTATAAGATAACCTTACCACCATTGAGTAATGGCCCCCAAACTTCTAGTGTCGCCGCATCGAAAGCGATATTTGCGGTATGTATCATTACAGTACTGCTATCCAATTGCATAAAGCTTGGATTGGTGATCAGTCTTATGATACCGATGTGAGGTATTTCAACCCCTTTGGGTTTGCCCGTCGAGCCTGATGTGTAAATGATATAGGCCGGAGTCTGCGCATCTGGCGCTGTGGGCAAGAGAAGCGTTTGATCTTGGTCTATCTCGGTGTTATCGAGTGCGCTGATTGCTTCTGACAGGTTGCATATTTCACCATGCCAGTTGGCAATATCGAGGTCATTTTTGCTGTGCTTTAGAATAAGCTGAGGTGACGCATCTTGGAGAATATGCGCTAACCGCTGGGCTGGGGAGTTAATTTCCATGGGAACATAAGAGCAGCCCGCTTTTAAAATCGCCAGCATACCAATGACCATTTCAATGGAGCGCTCGGCAAACAGTCCTATCGGCTTGTTACTCTCGAGCTTATAATTTTTAATCAGTAGTTTAGCTAAGTCAGTTGCTTTGTCATTGAGCACTTTGTAAGTAATGGAGTGCGCTTCAAATATGACAGCTACGCTATGTGGATTTAAGTTTGCCTGCCGGTCAAAGAGTGTACATACACTGTGTGATTGCGAGTATTCAATCTCTCTGGCATTCAAAGTATTAATTAAATGCGCTTGTTCGGTGTGTGGCAAGAGTGCCAGATCTGATATTTTGGTTGTAGCAGGGTGAGCGATATTAGAAAAGCTTTCGAGCAGTACTTGCAAGTGGGTATGAAGTTTTTCGATGTAAGACTGTTTGTAGATACTCGGATCATACTGCCAACAAATATCAACACCACTGTCACTGATATTCAGCGAGATATGCAGCTCGAATTGAGCAGGAGTGCCCTGTGATTCAAAAACCGTTGCATCTACATCTGCCAACGCCGAGCGATTCAGAGTTTGCTGATCGTTTAATCCGTATTCAGTATTACTGGTAAACATGATCTGAAAGAGCGGGTTGTACCCACCGTCTCTAGGCACTTTTAATCGGTCAACCAGTTGGTCGTAGGGCATTTCCTGATATTGCTGGGCCGATAGGTGAACTTTCCTCAGTGCAGCAAAGTACTCTTCTAACATATTAATGCTTGTGTCTACTCGCAATACGAGTGTATTGACAAAAAAGCCAATGAGCGGCTGCAATTGTGCTTGCGAACGGTTGGCAATTGGCGTGCCTACGATAATATCGTCACTATTGGAGTGTTTTGACATCACAATGGAGAAAATGCCATGCATTAGCATAAATGGTGTGACATTTAGGTCTTTCGCAAGCTTTAAAAGCTTATTGGCGCAATCGGTAGGGAGCCCACCTGAAACAGTCTGTGCTTGACGCGTATGATCTTCTAACGGCGTAGGTTCGCGGTGCAAACCATGTATTAATGGCATATCACTTAATTGTTGTTGCCAGTATTTAAATTGTTGATCAAGGCTAGGTGCATGCTCATGCTGCCATACAGCATAGTCGCTATATTGAATATTCAATGGAGGAAGCGGATCTGAGAGTCCCGTTTTAAATGCATCATATAGCGCAAAAAACTCTTTGATAAGCACTTCGATAGACCAACCATCCGATGAAATATGATGCATGTTTAAGATTAAAATACCGCTGGCTTGGCTGGTGTGTATATAACTCACACGCAGCATTAGGTCTTTGCTTAAGTCAAACGGTGTGTACATATTTCGCTGTACAATATCTGCCAGCTCAGAGTCTGTTTGCGCAGAGCTTAGTGTCATTTCATCAATGGCAAAATTGAATTCAGATAGAGGCTTTACTTGCTGATAAGCCGTGCCGTTATCATTGATATAGTTGGTTCTCAATATCTCATGTCTGCTTACAATGCAGGAAAAAGCACGTTTAACCAAGGCCAAGTTGAGTACGCCTGAAATCTTAAAGGCTATGGGCATATTGTACTCAGGAGAGCCTTGTTTAAGCTGATCGATAAACCAAAGCCGTTGCTGGGCGAAAGATAAAGGCAGTTTATTACCTTTGTCTTTTACTGCCACGATTTGCTCTTGAGTCACTTGCGAAGCCGTCATGGAGGCTAATTTTTGCAAATAGGCCGTCAGATCTACTTTGTTTTCTTTAATTGTTTTCGATAGCTCAGGCGTAATGGCACCCTTAGGTGCCTTTGCGCGTAGTTTTGTCGCTTCATCTAAATACAAAGTGATATCGAGTGATGCTAATTTTTGCAGCAGTGCTGGAATATTTGTTTTAGAATTCGACATCTTCAAACTCCGTTTCTTCTAGTTCATTGAGTTTGTCTTGTGCATTTAAATTCAGTTTTAAGGAGTCGCAAATTTGTGCGAGTTCCCGAAGTTCTGAGACTTCATAAAGACCTTGCAGATCCAGCTTGAGACCGAGTTCCTGCTCTATACGACTCAGTAAACGGATCACGAGTATTGAGTGTCCACCTAACTCAAAGAAACCGTTGTGAATACTGATTTGGTGCGCTTCAATTTTGAGTAACTCAGCCCAAATTTTGGCGAGCGTACGCTCTGTATCTGTTTGGGGAGCAACGTATTCTACTTCGATACTTTGCTGTGGTTGAGCTAATGCCTTTCTATCTAATTTACCATTAGGGGTTAAAGGCCACTCATCGACTATCATCAAAACACTCGGCACCATATAGTCAGGCAGTACACTATTAAGTGCTGATTTTAATCCGCTGATATAGTTACTCTGCTCTGCTTCACTTAACGTATCGGTTGGTTTTACATACGCTACAAGCTGCTGGCTGCCTGCAAGTTCCGTTGCCACAACCAGAGATGACTCCACCCTAGGTTGCTGAGATAATTGTGCTTCTATTTCACCAAGTTCGATCCTAAAACCACGGATCTTAACTTGGTGGTCTATTCGGGCAATAAACTCTAAATTTCCATCGGATAAATAACGAACTAAATCACCAGTACGGTACAGTCGTTTGGAGCTATTAGGGCTGCCCGCGTCGAAATACGGATTATCAATAAAGCGCTCTGTCGTTAGTTCAGGGCGGTTGAGGTAGCCACGGGCTAAACCAGTACCTCCAATGAATAATTCTCCAGCTACGCCATGTGGGGTCATGTTTAGGAACTTGTCCAGCACCATAAGCTGAATGTTATCAATGGGCTTTCCTATCGGTACACCGTGACTGATATCTCCAGAGCAGTTCCAGTAACTTACATCAATTGCAGCTTCTGTTGGGCCGTATAAATTGTGTAATTCTGTATTCGGTAATGCTTGCCTTACTCCTTCTACATGGCTCACCTGCAGTGCTTCACCGCTACAAAAGACTTGTTTCAAATTGGTACAGAGTTTGAACGCTTCATTTTCGAGCATGGCTCCGAGCATCGAAGGTACGAAATGAAGTTTCGTGATAGCGCTGCGCTGAATTAGGTCACATAGGTAAGCTGAGTCCTTATGCCCCTCTGGTTTTGCAATGACTAACCGTCCTCCATAAGACAGTGGCCAAACAAACTCCCAAACCGACACATCAAAGCTATATGGTGTTTTCTGGAGCACAGTATCGTCGACAGTCATATTGTATTGGGTTTGCATCCAGTGAATGCGGTTCACCAACGCTTGATGCTCTACCATGACGCCTTTAGGTTTACCTGTCGAACCAGAAGTATAAATGACATACGCTAAGTGAGATGAAGTTAAGCCCTGTGCTGTAAGATTGACATTTGTAGTAGGGAATTGAGCAAAGTGTACATTGTTTTTTATATCAATGATCCTGCCGTTGTAGATTTCACCCAGTACCACGGATGTACTATTTGCGCTCAGCACAACATCTAAGGATGCATCGTCAAGCATATAGCTTAAGCGTGCTTGTGGGTAACT
Organism: Pseudoalteromonas sp. Of7M-16; assembly: GCF_022347805.1. Taxonomy (NCBI): domain Bacteria; kingdom Pseudomonadati; phylum Pseudomonadota; class Gammaproteobacteria; order Alteromonadales; family Pseudoalteromonadaceae; genus Pseudoalteromonas; species Pseudoalteromonas sp. Of7M-16. The sequence continues at coordinate 43,019 of NZ_JAKRFY010000009.1, forward strand.
TGGATCCAACGGCACATATGCGCCACCCGCTTTAAGTATGGCGAGTATACCGATGACCATTTCTAGAGAGCGTTCGATACATAGGCCAACCAATGTATCTGGCTTAACATCATATTGAGCGACTAAGCAGTGAGCCAACTGATTTGCTCGCGCATTCAATTCACCATAAGTCAGCTGCTCATTTTCAAATACAATTGCGATATTATCATGGTGTACTGTTGCTTGGTGTTCGAATAACTCGTGGATACATAGATCCGTTGGGTAGTCCGAAGCCGTATCGTTTAGCGCATTGAGCAAGAAGCCTGTTTCCTCTTTGCTAAGCATAGGTAACTTAGAGGGGCACAGTTGCTGATCCGTTACTGAAGGTAGTGCACTCACAGCAAACACCATTTGCTCTAGGTGGCTCATAAATTGAGTGATAAATGCCTTGTCAAATAAGTGGCAATCAAAGGTGCAGCTTAAATCGACTCCGTCATTGGTAATTCGAAAATCAACATGAAGATCATACTTTTCGTGAATCACATTTGAAGAGTAGGGCTTGAGCTCTATATCTGGTAATGTGAAATCTTCTTCGCTGGAGGTGATGCCATACTCTGTGTTGGTTGTCATCATAATTTGGAAAACCGGAGCATGGCTTGTGCTTCGGGCGACATTCAAGCTTTCAACTAACTGTTCAAACGGTACATCTTGGTTTTCTTGTGCCTCTAAATGTGTGTTTTTCACATGCTGTAAGTATTTTGCGATAGAGCCTTGTTCGACGTCTAGTCGCAAAACCAGATTGTTGATAAACATGCCAATTAAATTATCCACTTCCGTATGAAGGCGGTTAGCGACCGGTACACCTATCACAATGTCATTGGTGCCGCTGTAGCGGGCGAGCAACAGTGCAAAAATACCATGGCAGAGCATAAACTGGGTCACCCCATGCTTTTTGGCCATTGTTTGTAGTTGCTGCGCAGCGTGCTCTGGCAAACTGAGTTTTACAATATCGCCTTCGTACTGTTTGATGTTAGGGCGTGGATATTGTGTTGGCAGGTTATGTACTTCTGGTAAATCTGCCAATTGTTGCTGCCAGTAGGCCAATTGCGACTCAAGCATTTCTTCATTTAAATAGCTTCGCTGCCAATGGGCATAATCGGCATATTGAATGTCGAGCGCTGGTAGGGGGTTGGCTTGCCCTGAATGAAAAGCGTTATATAGCGTTATGAACTCATTAGTGAAAATCTCTAACGACCATCCATCTGAGGCAATATGGTGCATGTTTACCGTGAGTACGCCTTCACGCTCACTTGTCTTAATATACTTGGCTCGTAGCATTAAGTCGTGAGCGAGGTCAAATGGAGTACGTACCTCTTGTTCAACTAATTGCTGTATTTGGGCAGTCTGATCTGTACTGTCAGTGGTAGTAAGATCTATGACCTTGATTGCAAATGGCGCATTTTCTGAGCGCTTAATGTGCTGTGTGACTTCGCCATCAGTATTAACAAAGTTGGTGCGCAAAACTTCGTGGCGATCCACAATTGTCTGGAAGACGAGATTGAGCAGTGCCAAGTTTATGTCACCATGCAGCTCAAAAATAATCGGCATATTGTATTCTGGCGTCCCCCCTTGTAGCGAGTCCAGAAACCACAATCGTTGCTGTGAATATGACAGGGGAAGGTATTTACCAGTGCGCTCTACTGGGATGATTGGCGGGCGTTCAACACGGTTACTCTGAGTGTCAATTATGTTAGCCAGCGCAGTGAGGGTTGGCGATTGAAATACGTCTTTTATGGCCACTTCACAATCAAGCTGAGTACGAATTTCTGACGTGAGGCGGACCGCCAATAAAGAGTGCCCACCCAGTGAAAAGAAGCTAGATTCTTGGCCAATTGAATCTTTTGGCACACCCAATAGCTCTGCCCATATTGCTGCCAATGCATGTTCTGTGATTGTTTCTGGAGACAGAGCATGTTCATCGTCTATCACATCGTCATAGGCAGGAAGCCTTTTTTTATCGGTTTTACCATTGGTCGTTAGTGGCCAATTTTCGACTACGACAAACCTGTTAGGGATCATGTACTCTGGCAGCTTTTGAGATAACTCTGCTTTTAATTCAGAGATCTCAATCGGTTCTTTTGGCAAAATATAGGCGACCAGCATCTCACGGTCTTCAATGGCAATCACACACGTCTTGGCAATCTTGTCACAGTTCGTTATTTGACTTTCAATTGCACCAATTTCTATTCTAAATCCGCGGATTTTAACTTGCTCATCTTTTCTGCCGATATACTCTAGTTCGCCATTGGCTAGCCAGCGTACGAGATCACCACTGCGATATAGCAATGGCGAAGTATCACCGGGGAAGGTGTTAGGAATGAAGCTTTGTTCAGTAAGCGCTGTATTGTTTAGATACCCTTTACCGACACATTCACCGCCAATAAATAATTCGCCGATAGCACCGTCTGGTACCAATTTACCGTTGTGATCTACAACATAGCAATGCGTGTTAGTGATAGGGGCACCAATGGCGATACTTTCTGGCCACTCATCCACCTCGCTGGTCAGTACGGTCGAGGTACACACGTGAGTTTCTGATGGACCATATTGATTCACAAGTCTGATATTGGGGTGGCGTTTAAAGAACGTACGGATTTCTGGCGTGATGACCAAAAGCGCTGCGGTGGAAATAACAACTTCAAGTGATGGGAATTGAAGCTGTTTTTCATTGCTGTAACTGGCTAATGTTTGCAACATAGAGTAGGGTAAATTAGCGAGACTAATGTTGGCTGCGTGAAGCTTAGTAGCTATCTCTTCAACATCAAATTGCTCAGTCTCAGTAACCAATTGCAATGAACCGCCTTGTAACAAGGCTAAAAATATGTCGGTAAAACTCATATCAAAGCCAATCGACGAAAACTGCAAAACAGTGTGTGGCTTAGCTATTTCTTGGCAATTTTCCTGCATCGCATAAATGAGATTGACCAACGGCTTGTGGTGCATACCAATCAATTTAGGCTTGCCTGTTGACCCCGACGTTGTGAGCGCGTAAGCAAGAGCTTGTTGGTCTACAGAAATGTTGAGATCTGATACTTCTTGCTCCCAGTTAATTTTGTCCAAATGAATAACATCAATATTGGCAGTGTCGCTTAGGGCTTGGGCATTGGCTGAATTGGAGAGAATGAGCCCGACGTTTGCATCTTGTACACGCTCGACAATAATCTTGTCACTGTGTTTGATGTCCAGCGCCAAATACCCACAGCCAGCTTTTAATATGCCGAGAAGCCCTGCGATCATCTCCACAGAGCGTTCGATGTATAAACCGATGAGTGGATTCGTCATCTCTTTTGTATATGTCTTTATCCTGTGGGCGATAAGATTGGCTTTGTGATTTAACTCTCGATAGCTGGTGGCGCCTTGAGCAGTGATAACTGCACATGCATCGGGCGTAAGTTTGGTTTGTTGTTCAAATATTTGGTGTAAACACTGCGGTGTTTCCCGAGCTATTTTCGGGCCCGCAGCCTTATCAAGTAGCTTGTCGATTTCGTTGTCAGACAATATTGCGATGTTGGCAAGTGCTACTTGGCCACTCGACTGCTCGCCCAATTCACTGATGGCGCTAAGCACATTACACAGGTGCTGTACAAGTAGTTGAACTTGCGACTCGCCAAACAGGGCTTCGTCATACGTCCAGTCAATGCACAGGCCATTCATTGTGAAGCTCACATCGATATCCATATCAAATTTCGACGTCGATTCGGCTAAACTGAGTGGCTCAATATCAACACCTGGCAGCTCATAATTGACGTCGCTTTGCAGTTTGTAGTCCGTCATTGTGGTGAGCATAATTTGAATAAGTGGAGAATGGCTGGTGCTGCGCTCCAGTTTTAAATGTTCAACCAGTTGATCAAATGGCACATCCTGATTGGATTGGGCTCCTAAGTGAACCTCTCTTACGTGTTCAAAATAGGCTGCCATGTTGGTGTGATTGGTATTCAATCTTAATGGAAGAGAATTAACAAAAAAACCAATTAACGGCTCAAGCCCAGCGACCAGTCGATTAGCCACGGGTGTACCGATGACAATATCTTGAGAATTACTGTGTTTTGATATGACCAAAGCCAATGTTGCGTGAATGAGCATAAATGGCGTTAGCTGAAAGTCATTTGCTATTTTTTGTAGTGTAGAGGCAATGTCTAAAGGGAGTGTTTCGCTGACTGTTTTGCCTGCACTTTGTTTGACCTTTGGTCTGGTGTTTCGAGTCGCTATGCCATGGAGTGCAGGGGCATCGTCTAATTTTTTCTGCCAGTACGATAATTGCGATTCTAAAACTTTACCGTCCAACCACTCTCGTTGCCAACATGCATAGTCGGCATATTGAAATTGCAATGCTGGAAGATCAGCACTTTCTCCTGCTGTATAGGCTTGGTAGAAAGTAATAAACTCTCTGGACATAACATTCATTGACCAGCCGTCAGAGGCTATGTGGTGTATATTGAAAAACAGCACACCAGAGCTAGGTTGAGTGTCAGTCGCCTTTGAAGTATGTATATAGAGGCAGCGGAGCATAAGGTCTGAACTAAGATCGAATGGTTTGGCAGCACTCTTTGTTATGATATTTTTAACTAGCGACTGCTTTTGATCCTCTGCTACTTCAGTGAGGTCATGCTGTTCAATATCGACTTTTGTGTTATCACATACTTTTTGGTAAACAAGGCTTTGTTCAGTTTCAATATAAACGGTTCTTAACACTTCGTGTCGCTCAAGTATGGACTGTAAGGCTTTTTTTACCGAAGCTAAGTCTAATGAACCGGTGATTTTATATACAAGCGGGACGTTATACTCTACCCCCCCTCCTTGTACCTTGTCTAAAAACCATAATCGCTGTTGCGAGAATGAAAGTGGAATACGGTCTTTAGGGCAGGTATGGGGTTTTAGTTTTGCGCGAGTATTGGAGAGTTGTGAAACAACAGAGATAATACTTTCTTTATTTTGCTTAAAAAATTGTTTGTCTTCGTCAGACAGTGCAGCAAGATTACCTTTGATGATAAGTTTGCCATTTTGTGAGCTGACCTTTAACCCGTTTTGAATTTTTTCTTTTATAAAGTTTCTAATGATATTTAAGTCGTTAGCCATAATGTTCTACAGTGCTTATATACAAGGTTAGTTAGGGCGGGGTTTTAGACAATTTAACCACTTCAATAGTTTGACCCCCCCGGCTTTAACCAAGGCGGGTATCATTTAGCTATTAACGATTGGGCGTGTTGATTTTATTGTTATAAACCCCATTTCTTATTACTGGGTTATTTTTAAACGCATGGTTCACATTGCTTTTCAACTAACCTTGGTTTTGTACTTTTTTCTGTAGTGGCGGTGACGGGAATTGACACCAATGTTTTATGCAGTCCACAATTAAACTGCCATACCATTTCGGATAGCGTATCTTCGTGCCATTTAAATTCGATGGTGCGCTCGACACTCCACCCGCGGAATTTAAATAGTCCATCGCTAAGCGGTTCTAAAGTAAAGAGAGGTTTTTCATCTAACCAAAATTGCAGTTCACTATTGTCGATTAACTTTATTTGACCGGAAATAATACCTAGGATGCCATCATCTGTTTCAAATATACCTTTTAACAAGGCGGCTGAGATATCAAAGTCACACTGGTATTTTTTTAGAGATTCAACAGCGAGTGGTTGGCTATTTTGATGGCATAGTATCTGTTTTGCAGCGATCGCCTTTTGCTCTGACTGCGGGAATAATTCAAGTAGTTTATCAGTGATATAGGCATCAAAGATTAAGTGAATACGATGTTTGTCACTGCCATTATCTACGCTATGAGGCACTGAGAAATCACCGTACCACAACTCACCTTCCGGCCAGTGAAACTCCTCTTTACCAAACCTCATAATGACATTCTCATCGGTTTGAATGGGGATATGTAATCTGACTTGACCATATTGGAGTGCTACAAAAGTATCGCAGTGTTCTTGTATTGTCATGCCTGGTCCCATTGAGGACAGTCTAACGGTACGAATATCACCACCGAAATATGACATCAGCTTACGAATATATGGTGTGTGTTTACTCATCTCGTTATATTCATAGTCATGGATGCTTGGGCCTCCAGGGTCTGTCCGGGACTCGCTGCCTCCTAAGGAGCGTAAACTGACCACTTTCCAGTTTCCACTATGATAAACAGTAGTATTTAATCCTGGGACATTTTCAGCAATAAAAGGAGACTCTTTGTGCCACTGAAGTCTTTGGATAATTTCTAGTTCTTTTTTTAGTTCTGGTAGGTCAATATCCATATTTAATTTACTGCATATTGAAAGTGACATTTCAAGCTCCTTTAACTTGCTAAATATAACTATTTAACTTTTGGGTCGTATTATTTTTATTTTAGTTTTTTGTGTTGTGGCTTTTTATTTGCCATCTTTTTATTTTTTGCTTTTCGTTTTTATTTTTATCGAGGTTCGGCGAGTTGAACCTTGTCATTCAACTCACCTATAGGGCTAGTTAATCTCCTGATTTTAAGCTATAGACAAGGGGTCTATTTAAGATAGGTCTCAAAGGTACATAACAGGCAATCCAAGAAATTGCTAAAATCAGCGCAAGTGTGTATACGCCAATTGCAACAAGTTCAAAGCCTATATATTGAGAGAGTAAGTTAGGGTCTATTAGATAAGCGATGATCAGCATAGCAGTTGCAATGGAGACTCCTACAACATACGATTTAAAATTGTTTTTAAAGACAAACAAAATTAATTGTTTGCGTTTAGATCCAAGTGCTAAGCGCGTGCCAAGTTCAAATTTGTTCATCTGCGTGGTGTAATTGAGAACACCGTAAAGACCCAATCCAGCTAGGATTGTGCTTATCAAAGAAATGGCGAGAGTAGAAATAATGGTGACGATTTCGCCAAATTGAGACATGTATTTTGTCTGTGCAAGTGACTCAAATTCAAACACGGCCAACTTCGAATCAATACCATAAATAATGTTAACGATATCAGTTCTATCAAGTGTCTGGTTGTCTTTAATTTTGATCAGCATGGTCTGGCTTGCTTTATTCATAGGAGTGTACAAACGTGCAGCATCATTTTCAGCGCCCGGCACCATGATATTGTCTATTACACCTACAATGACGTGCTCTTTATTTCTTACTAAGAGTTTTTTACCTAGTGCACTGTCATTGCCAGCCAGCAGCTTAGCAAATCCCTGATTGACAACAAGCACGTTGCTCTCACCATTGAGTTCGCTTCGATCAAAGCCTTTCCCTTCGATGAAGGAAATATCTAGCGTGTTGAAATAGTTGTTATCAACACTATTGCCAATAGGTACATAGTTTTCATTTGTTTCGACGTCAGTTGCGGCCCACATACTGAAAGAGGACAGTGGGGATTCACCAAATGTGACAGATTCAACTTGCGGTAGTTTTTCAATTTGGGCTTTCGTTTCTACGAGTAGTGCAGCCATTTCATCCCACTTTACAGAGTGCTTTTCCATATGTGAGAAGTCGACATTGATTAAGCCATCGATTTTCATGCCTAGAGGTTGGTTAACTTTTTTATAGGCTTCGGAAAACAGAACTGAAGTTGCGAAGATGATAATGCTTGCAATGGCAATTTGGGCAATCATTAAACTGGAGCGAGTTTTTTGTGACACCTGTAAACCGGAGCCTTTACCACTTGATTGAATTGCGGCTCTTAGCTCTTTGTAATTTATCATTGATAAATTTACTCGAGAGAAAGTGAGTATCAGAACTATCATAAGTACAAATGCAGACATGACGCTCATGAAATTGAGCTGGAGTTCATTGCTTCTTGGAAGCAGGTCAGTGAAAAATGTTTGCATGATCTCGATGCCCACATAAGCAATAACAAGACCAAATAGTGCCGCTGGTAACATGAGTAATGTTGCTTCTAGTAAGAATATGACATGCAATTGAGATTTTTTAGCACCCAGAGCAGCGTTGATTGCGAGTTTTCGGTGTTGTTCGATTGTTCTTGAAATAAATAGGTTTGTGATGTTAGCCATTGCTATCAACAAGAGTGCAAAAGCGCCTAGAACCAACATGGTCACCGTTTTTTGGCTGTCCCCTAATACTTTATCCTTCAATGAAGTGACGATTAGCTCGATTGACCACCCTTTGAAAAAAGGAATACCGACATTATTTTGGTTAAAAAGCTCACTGGCTCTTGGTGATGATTGCTGAGCGGCAATATCTGCTGTCACACCTGCTTTTACTTTCGCAACGTAGACGATACCACCATCAATGTACGACCAAGTTTCTTTGGCCATTGCGGAGTTTTGGTCCCAAGTTAGCCAAACGCTTGTAGATGACTGATCTGCACGGATCCTTGGTTCAATAAAATCGGGTGATAAAACCCCGACAATTTTGTAAGAGATGCCATTAAAACTCACACTTTGATCTAGTACACTTTCATCTGAATTGAACATTTCTTGCCACGTTTTGTGGCTCAAAACTGCTAGGGGTATGTGACTATTCAATCCTTCATCAGCTGTAAATACGCGACCTAAAGACGTTTTCGCACTAGTGATATCAAACCACTCAGGTGTCACCGATGTGGTAGCAAGGGTTGGTTGAGCACTATCTGATGTCATCACTGAGGTTGCATAAAACATCAGTGCGCTAGCATCAAAAGAGTCATTATTTTTGTAGATTTCAATGGCGCCTGGGTAGGTAAATGCATTACCCATCACGCCCCCTTCCGCATTTAGCGCTCTGTACTCAACCGTGACTAATCTCTCCTGATCAGGGTAGGGAAGTGGTTTGAGAAACATGTAGTATGCAAGCGTTAAAACAGATATAAATGCGCCGAGTGTTAAGCCAAGTGTTGCAATGACACCAAACATTAAGGTTGGCTTGCGACTCAGGCTCTTAATGGATTGTTTGACTACTAACGTTGAATTCTTCATACGGCTTCACTCAACTGTTCCTCTTCAACTTGCAAAACCCCGTCTTTTAGCTGGTATTTAGTTCTAGCCATGTCCGCGTATCTGCTGTCGTGAGTTACCATGCAAATCGTAGTACCTTGCGCATTTAGTTCCTCTAAAAGCTGCATGACTTGATCACCAGTTGTTGAGTCAAGGTTACCTGTCGGTTCATCAACTAATAAAATGGCGGGATCTGCGGCAAGCGCTCTGGCAATCGCGACTCTTTGCTGCTGACCACCAGAGAGTTGATTTGGAAAGTGGTCGAGTCGGTGTGACAAGCTAACTTTTTCTAAGCATTCTGTTACTTTTTTATCAATTTCTTCCGCTGCAAGCCCGTCTGTGCGATAAGTCAATGGCAGAGCCACATTGTCATATACTGACAGTTCTTCGATTAGGTTAAATGATTGAAAAATAAAACCTAGCTTGGTATTTCTTACTTCGGCAGCCTGATCTTGGGTAAGTGATGTGACATCTTTACCTTCAATTTTTAACTCTCCACCACTGGCTTCGTCTAACAGGCCGATGATCGATAGCAGGGTTGACTTACCCCCACCAGAAGGTCCAGATATAGAAACGTAGTCGCCTTCGTATATTTTAATATTAATGTCTTTTAAAGCATGTGTTTCGACAAGATCTGTATCGTAAACCTTGGACACATGATTTATTTCAATCTTGATGTCTTTGTTCATGGGTTTTCCTTTATTGTTTTTTACTGGCTACTGTATGTCAAAGTTCGCTTTCCCTTTGACCTGTGTAGGTACATCAGAGATGATGAACTCATCATTTTCTTTTGCTCCAGAATTAATTTGGATGTATTTACCACTACTATAGCCAAACATAAGATTTCTCTTTGTTGCGTTTAGGCCGTCATTTGAAAGTGCATACAGCATCGCAGGCTGAAATGCTCGTGCGTCTTTTGGGTGTTCGATAAATAGCGCGTTTTCAATTTCATTAATGACAATGTGTCCGTCAATACTACGCTGAGGACGTGCGCTTTTAGGGAGTTGGTTAGGCAAGGCAATTTCTACAGTGACCGTATTGTTTTGTACTTCGGGGACGATTCGGTTCACCGTGCCATTAATTTTGTCTTGGTATGTATCGATAACTGCATTTTGGCCAATTTCTATATATTGAGCTTGGCTTTGGGGCACCTGAAGCATAGCCATCAGACTATTGCTACTTCCTATCATTAAGATTTCTTGCCCGGTGGTGAGGCTTTGCCCTTCTTCAACAGACAGGCGTTGGATAACCCCATTTGAATCAGCACGTACTTCGAGGCGATTTACCCGCTCTTGTGCAATATGTAGCTCGCCTTCAGTTTGCCTCATTTGTTGTTGGCTAATAATAATTTTTTGCTCATGAACTTTTTCTAAAGTCGCGATTTTTGTGGTTTGAATGTCATGTTGAACTTTGAGTTTGTTCAATGTAGAAAGGTTTTTTATATAATTGAGCCTAGATACTACACCCGATTCAACTAATTGCTTTTCAGCCTCATGTTGCTGTTCCATCGCTTCTATATCTGCGCTGAGTCGACTGAGCGTTGACTGCTCATCCAACATTGCCAATTCTTGAGAGAGTTCTAGTTGCTTAAGATTTGCTTGGGCTTGGGACATTTGTTTTTGTGCACTTTGTACTTGCTGGTGCAGTTCAGGGTTATCGAGTACGACAAGTAAGTCATTCGGTTTTACAATTGCGCCTGGACGTTGGACTATTTTTTTAACCGTGGCAGGAGTCATGGTCGTCAATACGCGGAGGTCATTAGGTATTAAGGTGCCAAACCCCTCAACTTTTACAGTAAATAAACCTTTTTCTACTTTAGAGGTAACCATAGACTCTCCATCTACGGATGCTCCAGATTTGGTTGTTAACATATATGCACTGGCGATGAGTGCTAAGCTCGCTGCGACAATAACTGGTTTAGATACTTTTGGCTTTTTCTTTTTTTCTTTTTTAATATCCATTTCAATGAACCTTTGAGTTCCTCACTAATTTCCAAATCTATCATAGTGAGTAGGGGGGTTATCAAATAATTATGCTTTTTGTTTTTATGTTATATGGTAAATAAAATTATTTTTTTCTATTTAAGGTGTTTATTTATATAACAAGTTGTTCAGGCTCTATTGCATTATCATTGATAATTGTTACGAGATCTTTAAGTGGGTTTTTTTGCGTTTCAATAAAGAAGTGGCCACCTTCATAGTGATTTATACTTATGGGAATTTTACTAAAATCTTGCCATAGAGATAGGTTGCTTTGGTTAACATCTAGGTCTTCTTTACCTGTAAAAACGGTGATTGGCACATTGAGCTGGTGGGGTAGGCTTTGGTATTCTTCTGCGATTTTGAAATCCGCTCGAATAGAGGGAAGTATGAGTTCCATAAGTTCTTCTTGTGCGAGTACTTCTGGTGGGGTCCCCCCAATAATATGAAGCTTTTCAATGAATTCATGGTCAGGTTTATCACTCAGCTTGAGCACATTTTCATTTGGATTCGGTGCTGGGCTTCCTGACACGACAAGCCGTAGAGGTTGTCTAATTGTTAATTGCTCTAATTCTTTGGCGAGTGCAAACGCAACTCTTGCCCCCAAACTATGGCCGAAAAATAAGTAGGGCACATCGCTGAGTTGTTTAAAATCAGGAAGCAAAGAATTAATTAGTTCTTCCATATTATCTATAGCGGGTTCAGAAAACCTTTTTCCTTTCCCTGGAAAGCTGGCGACAAGGACTTCAATGTCATTATCAATATAATCAGGCCAATCAGAAAATGTGGTGTGACCACCACCTGCATATGGAAAGCAAAAGACCCTGAATCTGGGGCTTGAAACCTGATTAATAGACAGGAAGGACTTAAGCACTTAATGCTCCTTATTATTATAATTATTATTCCTAAAATATTAACAATAGGTTAGAGGATAAGGGGCGGCTTATTGCTGAAATGCATTTTCCAGTTGGCTACACACTTCTTGCCTTACTACAACCAGGTTTGATGTTCTGCACAAGTGAAAACCTGTCAGAAATTCCAGTTTACGCACCTGTAACCTATTGGGTGATGTTATTATCATAAGTCTAACTTTGTCAACAATTTGGTTAGCTTTAATTTACGTTGAAATCGGCTTTGGCGAGGGAGAGATGGGGTTGTGATTTTGATGTGGTTTCTTTTTGATACTTTTAATTAACGAGTTTTGTGGCTTTTGATGTTGGGTTGTAGAAATGGTGGCCAGGCGTGTGCAGGCAGCTTGATTCGACTATGTAACGCTGCTGTGTATCAGTCTGTGGTGAGTTTTTATATGTCTAAACGACATGGTCGCTCCTATCAACGGCATTGTTACTTGTTTGTTTTTGATTTGATCTTATTGTTTTAATGGTGTTTTGTTTTTTGTGTATGGGTTTCTGAATTTCTATTGAGAATATTAAAACATTCATAATTTTCAAGGAGGGTGAAAATAACATTTTTAAAATTTACTTTAGCGAATGCCTTTCCAGCCCTTTGTTAGCGCAGTGCGGCTAAAAATCAGGCGAAATTATCCATTATTCTTAATGGTATAGGTCTGTTTTTTTGATGTTTACTTCGTTGACAATGCTGTTTCAATTGTGCAACTATTGTAATAACTGGTTTAATCATAATAACGGTATCTAGAACCAAAATGTTAAGGAGTTAATAGTGAGTTCTAGATTGAAAATAATAACGCAGTGGTGATCAGTTGGTTTTTTAGTTGCGAAAATGGATTTTCATATGCAAAAGGAAGGTTTTTAGTGGCAAAAGTGTTGTTCGTTTAGTTATAAACGGATCTCTTAGCTTAGTCTCATTTTGTTGATCAAGCCCCCTTCGCATTGGCTGAACTGTCACATGTCAATCACTGTTCTTATATAAAAATAATAAAAATCAAGAGATTAAATTTATGTTTAACCGCTACCCCATGCTGTCAAGGACAGGCGTGTTTCTGTTGCTACCTCTTATTCTGGCTGTCCTGTATACATTCTCCTGGGTGAAGTCGACAATATTTGAAGAGGATTCAAGTTTTACTGTTCAAGGTATTGAACAGGATATTTCTGTTACTGTTGATGAATTTGGGGTGCCGTCGATAGATGCAAATTCTGACTCAGATGCATTTTTTGCGATGGGTTTCTTGCATGCCAAAGACCGTATGTGGCAAATGGAAGTCCAAAGGCGAATGGGCAAAGGCGAAACAGCCGAGATATTCGGACGAAGTAGCTTGTCTCAAGATATCTGGATGAGAACCCTAGGTTTGCACGCTGTTGCGGAAGCTTCATGGGAAAATTACGACGATGATTTTAAGGCCGCAATGGTGGCTTTTTCTGCAGGTTATAATGCATGGCTTGCTCAAACGGACGAATTACCCGTCGAGTTTTCGCTGTTTAATGTTGAGCCTAAACCTTGGACTCCCGTTGATTCAATTGTGATCGGCAAGTTGTTCTCGCTTATGTTGAGCTTCAATTTATCTCGAGAGTTAGATGCTGTTAGAGCGATGAGTTTGCTGCCTGAACAGCACTTCAGAGCGCTTTATCCCGATATTCCTCAAGCGCATATTTCTACTTCTCTTGCTGAGCAAACCACGCTGGATATTGAAAGCAACTATGCGCAATTGCAAGCTCAGCGATTTGGCAAACAGAAAGATTTAGGCAGTAATGGCTGGGTTGTTTCGGGTGAACACACGACAAATGGCGTGCCTATTTTGGCAAATGATCCGCATCTTGGTATCGAACTGCCTTCGATGTGGTATGCAGCAAAAATCAAAGGGGACAAAATTAACAGTGCTGGTATGACTTTCCCCGGCCTGCCTTTTGTCATCTTTGGTAAAAATGAAGATATAGCTTGGGGAGGCGCAAATTTTACGATAGATAAACAGGATGTTGTGTTACATGAGTTTAATCCTAATTCGCCTAACCAATACGCATCGAGCACAGGCTGGAAGCCACTCGATATCGAAGTTCAACAAATACATATCAAGTCAGAATTTCCTGATGCGTTGAGAACAAAACAACCGCCGTATGAACTTTTTATAGCGCGTACTGAAAGTGGCCCAATCCTTGATTACGTGCCGGGTTCTCTAAATGGTATGTCGCTAAAATGGACTGCGTTAGACGCTACTGATTTGAGCTTAAAAGCACTGTTGCAGCTCAACTACGCTAAAGATTGGCACAGCTTCAGAAGTGCTTTAAGCCATTTAGTGTCACCTTCATTAAACGTATTTTACGCTGACAGAGCGGGCAATATTGGCATGAGTGCATCAGGCCTTATTCCAATTCGAAAGGTGGGACAAGGCAAAGTACCGGTACCGAATACTCAATTCGCGTGGACAGGCTATGTACCTTGGGAAGAGATGCCATATATTTACAACCCACCTGAAGGTTTTATTGCCAATGCAAATGAAAATTATCTGCCAACGAGCTATCCATATTTTGTCGGCAGCGATTGGGCTGAGCCGACAAGAGCAAACCGTATAAAGCGTATCCTGAAAAAACGTATCGACAATGGACAAAAGGTCGATGCTGAGTTTAACCGAGTGATGCAACTGGATGTCGTGGATGACAATGTACGCCACCTTCAACGTATTCTGATTGAACAATATGGGTTTAACCCTGAACAAGCGATTCGAAAAGGTTTTCTGGCTTGGGATGGTGATATGTCTTCGGATTCCCCTTACCCAGCGTTATACGTGTCATTTATTGAGCATCTTAGAGAAGAATTAGTTAGGCCGCACTTTAAACTAGCTGGAACAGGGAGCGTGTTAGATGACCGAGTGTCTAGCCTAGTAAGCCGTGTGGAGACTGGCACTTTATTGAGGTTATTGGAGGAAGAACCTTATTGGTGTATTAAGCAATCAGCACAGCAACAACAGACGTGTATCGCTGTTATTAACTCAGCTTTTGACAAAGCACAAGCCGAACTAACAAAACTTGTGGGCTCAAATCCAGATAATTGGCGATGGTCAGAGATTGTCAGTCGTGAATATACGCACCGTCCATTGGGTGATATGGAAGCATTAAAGTCGTCCTTTAAAACCTATATCAGCGGTGATGGTACTCCCCACACAATTAATGTGGCGAACTATCGTTTCGATGAAGATGATGGCTATATTCAAAACGCGGGGGCAACCTTCAGACATGTTTTTGAACTGACACCTGATATTTCTTATCACTTTATTAATTCCACAGGTCAATCTGGTCATATTTATAGCGCGCACTACGCAGACATGATGCCGATGATGCACACCAATACACTGATCAAAAGTACCGAATCAAAATCACAGTACACACTAAATTTGAGGCCAGCGGAATAATTATGCGAGTAATTAAAGAAATTACCAAATATGCACCAAACTCGATTTTTGTTTCACTTGTGTTTGGTGGCTTAGCGGGTGTTGTTTACACCGGACTTATCCCCATTTTATTGATCGGAATTGAAGATCTAGTCAATGCGAATCAAAGCGGTAACACAGCTGTTGTACTGGGTATTCAGGTGTCAAATGTCGCCTTAGCTGGGTTGTTTTTAGCGCTGTGTTTTGCCATTTTGATATTCAGAGTGCTCTCTCAGACCATTTTGCTCAAGGCAAGCTTTTTATTTGCCACATCTTTTCGTAAAAAACTCTATGAGAAGGTGCTGGCAAGTAAACTTGATAAATTAGAAGACACCGGATCAGCAAGGCTAATCAACGCGTTAACCACTGACATAAACAATATTGTCGGAGGTGGTCAGTCAGCACCAGTGTTATTTATTAACCTGATCACCATTTTCGGCATGCTGATTTATGTGTGGGTGGTCAATTCTTCAGTATTTTATTTTTTGATCATTGCGCTGCTAATTGGCGTGATCACCTATCAAGTGCCTCTTATTTTGGCGGGAAACTATTTTACACGATCAAGGGAATGGAGAGACAAGTTACAGGCATCTTTTGAAGCTTTATCCTACGGCACCAAAGAGCTAAAAGTTAACACAACACTCAAAGAAGACTTTTTTGAGTCTGAATTGATAAAGGCTGAAGAAAAAGTCAAAGATTACTCTACCAAAAGTAACATTGTTTACTCAATTACGGGTAATTATGGAGAAATGATCTGCTTTTTGGTGATTGGCACTGTGGTATTTGCCTACTCCAATTATCAGCAAATAAGTAATAGCCAATTGATCTCTGTGGTCATGATTATGCTGTATCTAACCGGGCCCATTGCGGCATTGTTATCGGCTATTCCAAGCATTATGCAGGCGGCAATCTCATATAGAAAGCTCGATATTTTATACGATGAATTGGAGTCAGAGGGGTATGCCTTAGCCGTTGAAAAGCAACAGCCATGGCAGACCTTAACGCTTAAAGATGTGGTATATCAATACGAAAAGTCTCCTTTTTTTGTAGGGCCTGTCAACTTATCAATTTCTAAAGGCGAACTTGTGTTTTTAGTCGGTGGTAATGGCTCTGGAAAGTCGACATTGAGCAAACTGTTATCACTATTTTTCAAACCTACTAGTGGCGCACTCTATTTTGACGATGTGCAAGCAAACGATGCAAATATAAACGGGTTTAGACAAAGCATATTTACGATATTCACAGATTACTACCTATTTAAAAAAATCGGCTCAATTGATGAGAATGATCATCAAGAAATTAAAGAAGTTAACAAGTTAATTGCAGATTTTGAGTTGGCGCACAAAGTTGAATATACCGGCTCAGGGTTTTCACAAACTTCTTTGTCCGATGGGCAAAGAAAGCGATTAGCGCTGATCTCTGCGATTTATGAAGACAAAGAATTGTACTTATTTGATGAATGGGCAGCCGATCAAGACCCAGAGTTTCGCGAGCGTTTTTATCGTCATATTTTGCCAATGTTGAGGGCCAAAAATAAAGCTGTACTAGTAGTCAGTCACGACGACAGGTTTTTTGACGTGGCAGACAAATTGATATTTATGGAGACAGGGCAAGTTATAGAACAACGCGAGCACCAACACCGTAATCTTAACGCTAGCTAATACAGGTTTGAAAAAATGTATAAAAATAAATCTACTGTATTAAATATTGGCATCTTAAATTTGATGCCGGATTTGGACAAGTACCAAAGTGAACTTGAAACTTTGTTTTCAAGCTTGGGTATTTCGACAAAACTACACTGGCTGAAGCTTAGCAGCAAACCTAGCTCTGCTTCTCAACCGGCGGCGCTTAAGCCTCCATATTCGTTGTACTCAGAAGTGATAGAAACGACCCAGTTAGATGGACTGATCGTGTCTGGCGCACCGGTTGAAAAATTGCCATTTTCAGAAGTGGTTTATTGGCAAGAACTACTCGCACTCATTAAATCTGCGCAGCGTCGCAGCATACCTTTGCTGGGCATATGCTGGGGAGCGTTGGCAATTGCTAAATCCATCGGTATCGGTAAAAAAGTGATTGAAGAAAAGCACAATGGCATCTACGACATGCAGAATCAGTCGTTCAGTCATAGTGCTTATTCGTGTTTAAAGCAAAGCTTTCCCATGCCTTTTAGCATTTACGCACATTTAAATGAAAGCGATGTCCACAGCCAAATAGTAAATGGTGTTGTGACAGTGCTTGCCGGTAACGATTGTTACCCTCATGCGCTGCTTCAAACAACGGATGAAATGAACACCATGTGTTTGGGTCATCCCGAATACACTTCGAACCGTGTTTTAAATGAGTGGTTACGAGATGCCGCTAATAACCCCAACTCAGTGCCGCCAGTCAATTTCGATTTAAATGACCCCAAGCATTTTTGGAAGTCCTATTCTGAACAATTTTTTGTGACCTGGTTGCAGCAACTAACCTCAATAAAAAAAGCTGCAATGGCACCGTTACTACAAGAATCAACAAATGGAGATGTCTTATTTTATGAGTAATCATGTTTATTTACGACCTGATGTTTATTTTGAACCATTGTTTAATAAGTGGTTTATGTGGCCGTATTTGATGTCACCAGCGACAGCAGCTATGAATTTAGTAAATCAGCATATGCGTTCAATGAAATCTTTTGTCGCGAACGCAAAGATCCACGCAAAATCAGTCAAGGCAAAGTCAATGACCGGCAGCTCGCTGATGAATCTACCGTTATCTCAGGTTGATGATGTTAAGCAGCTGGTTGCAAAATCTCGCGACCAATATGGTGATTTATTTGAGCTAGTTGATGCCATCTGTGAACTGGACAAGATGTTATTGTCAGAGGCAAAAGGCATGTCACTTGAGCCTCTTTATGAAAAAATACCTGATCCGCTTCGTGGTCTTGTAGAGCTATGTTATGACTTGAATAACCAGCCGTCATTTCGCTTGATAGAAAGCCTATTTTATAAAACGTCCTATTATAAAGAGTGTGCCCAATCTGTGTGCCTAGGTCGCTTGCACAGCTCAGAAAGAAAGTTTGTATTATCGACCCCAAGATTTGCTGATGACGATCATTTGCACCTCAATATTCCACTTAATCATCCTTTTGTGAACACGCTATTTAGTATGCGTGATGTACCGCAAGAGCTCGATGACATCGCGGCTCAATTTGAGACTCTCGATATTGAGGGAAGCTTAAGTTTCGAAGAGTTGTTTACCACGACACCCCCAAAGAAAACCGCAAAGCCCGTTGAACAGGGTAAGGTGGAGATCGACTATCTTGGACATGCTGGTTTGATGGTTAGAACCGCAAGTGCAACTGTGATGGTAGACCCTGTTCTTGCATATATGAACGATGAAGAAGTAAACAAAGTCACTTTTGATGATTTACCAGACTCCATCGATTGTGTGATGGTCACTCATACGCACATGGATCATTTATGCATTGAAACCCTATTGCAGCTCAAGCACAAAATTAAGCAAATTGCGGTTCCTAAGAGTAACTCAGGTATGTTAGCTGACCCATCGATGAAGCTGATGCTAAATGCACTGGGTTTTTCAAATGTGGTTGAAGTAGAAGATTTAGATACCTTTGATCATGAAGACATCACAATAACTGCAATGCCATTTCTTGGTGAGCATGCAGACGTCAATATTCGCAGCAAATCTGCATGGCTCATAGAGTCCAAAGGCAAAAAGATCATGGCAGCAGCCGATTCGTCCAACATAGACCCCTATTTGTACAAAAGGCTCAACGATTTGTATGGCGATGTTGATGTGTTGTTCATCGGCATGGAGTGCACTGGCGGGCCGCTAAGATGGTTATACGGCGCGTTGTTGACTTCGCCAGTTTCGAGTGAAGTCAACGAAAGTAGACGTTTTAACGGTTCAGACTACAAAGCCGCTTCAAGCATTGCTGCCGCGTTCAATGCGAAAAGTGTATACGTCTATGCTTTGGGCATTGAACCTTGGTTTGGCTATTTCATGGGGATCTCTTACAACGAGGATGACGAGCAATTGGTTCAGTCAAAAATGTTGGTTGATGAATGTCACTCTAAAGGCATACCAGCAAAACAGCTGCAAGGAAGAGAGCACTGGGTTTTTAGTTAGTTACCAATAAACCACAGGTCTCAATAAAAATAATAAAAGTAAGAAGATATACATGAATTCAATAGTTGATGTTTTGCAAAAAAGAGCGTTGAGTGAACCGCAACAGCCAGCGTTTACGTTTATTGATAATAAGAATGAAGAAACCATTTCCTATGCTGAGCTAGATAGTGTTGCTCGTGACGTAGCTGGTCGCTTGTCAAATTTAACGCAGCCTAACGAGCCGGTACTCTTATTGTGTCCCCCAGGTTTAGAGTTCATCAAACTGTTTTTTGCATGTCTATACGCTGGCCGCATGGCCGTGCCACTTTATCCACCGAGATTGAAGCAGCGCACGGAGCGGATAAAACAGGTTGTTGAGAATTGTAATGCGCGCATCGCGTTAACGAGCAATGGCTTGCATGACTCACTGAGTGACTATTTATCAGAGCACGATGACTTGCAAGGTGGTCAGTTGTTTAGCTTATCAACATTGAATCAAGTTGATGCGGCTGATGTGTTGGCATCTGTGACAAGCAACGACACTGCATTTATTCAGTATACCTCTGGGTCTACCGGGACACCAAAAGGTGTTGTTGTAAGACATGACAACATAGTGGCAAATATCCAGGGTTTGGAAGCCAATACAGGGTGTTCAAAAGAAGACATTTTCGTTAACTGGCTGCCACTATTTCATGACTTAGGGTTGGTTAATACCATATTGTTACCTGTCTATTTTGGCGCCCACTCTATTTTGATGGCACCGGCAGCATTTGTCCAAAAGCCAAGCTTTTGGCTTCAGGCAATCAGCAAATATCGCGGAACAATATGCGGAGCGCCGAACTTTGCTTACGACCTTTGCGTAGATAAAATTCAAGAAGAAGCCTTAGAAGGCTTAGACCTATCTTGCTGGAAAATTGCATTTAATGCGGCAGAGCCTATCCATGCCGCTACCTTGGAGCGATTTGTCGCCAAGTTTAATACCGTGGGCTTCAGCGCATCGGCATTGTATCCCAGCTATGGCATGGCTGAAGCGACTGTATTTATTAGTGGTGGGGAGCCTCAAAGTACTCCCGTGGTGGTAGAGTTTGATAAAGCTGAATTGGCAAATCGATGTGCTAAAAAAGTACAGTCAGATGGCCAGCGTTTAGTAAGCTGTGGCCAAGTACCACCCAAACATACACTTAAGATTGTTGACCAAGACACTAAAGCGACATTGCCTGATGGTCAGTGCGGTGAGATCTGGGTATCAGGCCCAAGTATCGCACAAGGTTATTGGGGCGATGAAAGCAAAACAGCTGAGGTATTTAATGCGTTTACCTCTGAAGGAGATGGTCCATTTTTGAGAACGGGCGATCTTGGTTTTGTATTCGATGATGACCTATATATTGCAGGTCGGATCAAAGATGTGCTGATTGTCAGGGGCGCTAACTATTATCCACAAGATATAGAAAAGTGCGTCAGTGATCTGCATCCTGCTTTTGTAAACCATAGAGCCACGGCATTCACAACAGGTGAAGGGCCATCGCAGCGCCTTGTGGTGGTGCAAGAAGTTTTTGCCCGCGCTGCGCGTAAGGAAAATCTGGATGAATTAACGGCACTAGCAAGACAAGCTGTGGCAGAGCAATTTGATTTAAAAGCAGAGATTGTTTGCATTCGTCAAGGCACTCTTAGTTTGACCTCAAGTGGTAAAGTGCAGCGCGCAAATACAAAAATGCTATTTGAATCGGAGCAACTCATCACCTTGTGTCATGAGGGGCAAAGCGACAAACTAGAAACGCCTTTGACGTCTATGAGCAAGACGGAAACTCAGCTACATGCGACTTGGCAACGAATCTTCAATCAAGCAGATATCAGTATAGATACGAACTTTTTTGCCTTGGGGGGGGACTCTCTCGATGCGGCAAAAGCGGTATCAGAGATTGAGCGCACTTTTGCAATTCAGCTTAACCACGAGCACTTTTACGCTCACCCGACAATTCGTGAACTTGCCACAGAAATAGATAAGCTGAGTGCCATTGATGGCGCAGTCACACCGCAAAGCACACTGTCTGCATCAGGTTTAACGGAAGCGCCAGCTTCTTATGGACAACAGGCGTTGTGGGTATTAGATCAAATTGAACATCAGCGTGCAACGCTCAAGTTACATGTCGCTTTTAAGCTACAAGGAAAAACCGATATTGCCAAACTTGAATGGGCAATCAATCAAGTAATTACTCGCCATACGGCACTGCGCACGCGATTTATAGTTAAAGACGATACGCTGATACAACAAATTGTTGAGCCCTATACAGTGGCACTACAAAATGACTTGGCAACGGTCTCAACTTCTGACCTTGATGCTTTTTTACAATGTCACGGTCAAGATGATTTCGACCTTGAAAGGGGTCATAACTTGCAAGTAAAAATCGCCAAATTGGGCGATGATGAACTAGTACTAAGCTTCTTGCTGCACCACATTGTGTTTGATGCGTGGTCAGCAGAGCTATTAATCGAAGAAATTAACGGCTTGTACAACGGACAGCAGCAGCCTCTAGCGGAGCCTGCACTCTCATATATAGACTGTACACTGTGGCAAAAACAACAAGGTCGTCTAAATAGCGGTTTTGAATATTGGCAGGATGTGCTCACAGGCGCACCGGAGCTACTGCTGTTACCATACGATAGACCCCGCAATAAAACCCAATCATTTGCAGGAAGTCGCATCACCTATTCGTTAGATGCATCGATTCAGCGCAAACTAGAGAGCCTCGCAGCATCGCATCAGACCACTTTGTACACTGTGATGCTATCAGCCTATCAGGTCTTGTTATATAGACTAAGCGGCAGCAAAGACATTGTTATCGGGACAGATAGCGCAAACCGCCAAGTGAGCGAGACCATGAATGTCATTGGTTACTTTGTGAATCAATTGGTATTGCGCCAAGTCATTAATGCGGAGCATTCTCTGTCGCAGCTGATTGCTGATAACCACAATGTGGTGAATGGTGCTTTGAATCATCAGCATATACCTTTTGACTTGCTTGTTGATAACTTGAAGTTAAAAAGAAACTCAAGTTACTCACCACTTTTCCAAACCAAATTTATTCTCAACGGTAAGGCGAATTTGCAATTGGCACTGTCCGATGTTGCGGCTTCTAAAATTGAGATAGCAACCAATACGGCACAGTTCGATTTAACGCTGAGCGTAGACAAAAATGAAGCGGACAACTGGGATATTAATTTCCACTACAACACGGCACTGTTTGACGCACAAACCGTGGAGCGCTTCCTAGCAGATTATCTAGTGTTGCTTGAGCAGGCGGTGAGTGAACCTAGCCGCGAAATTAAGGATATTACCCTAGCGTCACTGTGTATCGACGAGTATGAACAAGCACACAGAGGCAAGGTTGTTGACGCAGAGTCCATTCCTGATTTTGTTTCAATGTTTGAGCAAGCTGTCGCACAGGATCCAGACAAACAAGCAGTGGTGTTTAATGGACAAAGCTATAGCTATGCGTATTTAAACCAGTTAGCTAATCAGTTTGCCCACTTTTTACAGGATATTGATGTGTCGAGTGGTGCCATCGTTGGTGTCCATATTGAACGTTCACTCAAACAGGTAGTAGTACTGCTGGCTTTAGCTAAATGTGGCGCAACATTTTTGCCGTTAGATCCAGCTTACCCGGTAACTCGGATCAGAAATATTATTGCTGATGATGAACTTGACCTGATTGTTACTACAAACCCTGAACATGAGCATTTATCTCATTACGATGGCGCGCTGTTAGAGTTAGATGATGAATACAGTTTGCTGGAAGGGGAACCTCAGAGCAATCTGACTCAATCAGCAACCGACTCGGCGTTGGTATATAGGCTTTATACCTCTGGCTCAAGTGGTGTACCAAAAGGCGTTAATGTGAGTCGTCGCTCGTTTAATAACCTGTGTAATTGGTACATTAACTTTTCTTCAATGAATACACACAGTGTTGTATTTCAACCTATTCCATTGAGCTTTGATGCGTCGATAAAAAATATCTTTGCACCTTTGATGTGTGGCGCGACATTGGTTTTGCCTGAAGAGGGGACTTTTGACGCAGAGCATTATGCTGAGTTGATTGCGACAAATCAGGTAACACATATTAACTGTGTGCCAAGCCTGTTTTATGCATTAGTTGATGCGACTCAACCAGATAACTTTAGTGCACTGCATGGCATGCAGTTCGTCGCATTTGGCGGAGAGGCAACAGACTTGGAACGCCTTAAGCCATGGTTAAGTCATGCAAAATGTCACGCACAGATAGCGAATATCTACGGCCCGACTGAGTGTACGGATATCAGTGCGGCCTATATTGCCCCTGCTCACCAAGTGGCACAGTTAAAGTCCCTGCCAATCGGTAAGGCGATTGACAATATGACGTTGTACGTTGTTGATGAAGAACAAAATATTGTGCCAACCAACCTGATTGGTGAAGTGCTTATTGCCGGTGCGGGTGTCAGTGAGGGTTATCATAACCGGGCATCGCAAAATGAGAGCAGTTTTATTGAACACGCGGTAGGAAAGTCTGCCAGATTTTACCGCACAGGCGATCTGATGAAAGTAAACAGTGATGGCTTACTTGAATACCAAGGTCGTGTAGATGAGCAGATCAAGATCAACGGTATGCGCGTGGAAACCGCAGAGATTGAAGCGCTATTACAAGGGCAATCTGGTATTGCTTCTGCGCTTGTGGCAAAGGTAGAAAATCAATTGGTTGCCTACTATGAAACGTCGAGTTTGACTCCCCCCACAACAGCTCAGCTCAAAGAGGTTTTAAAACAAAACCTTCATCAAAATTGGATCCCAAAACACTTTGTTCATATGTCTGAAATGCCACTGCTACCGAATGGCAAAATAGACAGAGATAAACTGGCAAATACGGCTTTGCCTGCATCTAGCGAACCAAGCCTTATTGTCGCGCCAGAAAACGACCTAGAGCAGTCATTACATGACGTGTGGTGCCAAGTGTTGGAACAACAAGCTCTGAGTGTAACAGAGAGCTTTTTTGACCTTGGGGGGGATTCAATTACCGCTGTGCGAGTGATTGCATTGGTGAAAGAGCAAGGTTACCTGATGTCGGTAGCCGACATTTTTGAACAGCAATCAATTCGTAACCTATGCCAATCGGGCAGCATGAAGCCAGAGCAAACTGAGTCTGAAAATAATCAAGATGCGTCATTCGATATGTTGAGTGAAGAAGACAAACTCATTCTCGAATCATTAAATATTAGCTAGAAAAGAATAATAAGCATAAGGGCTATATAAATGTCACTTAATGTACCCAATAAAGTTGTAGATGCTTACCCGTTAAGCAAAATGCAGGATGGCCTACTGTTTCATTACAGTGAAGAGCAAGATGAAGTGCTTTATCACGATGTATTTCGCTTGAGAATTAGTGGAAAGTTCGATGAAGAAAAGTTTGTAGAAGCGATCGCTTATTTACTTGATAGGCACCCGGTGCTGCGAACTGCATTTGAGTTAGTCAAATTTAGTAAGCCGATGCAATTGGTTTATGCCAATGGCATTACGCGTTTTGACGCACAGGATATTTCAAAACAAAGCGCTGAGCAGCAATCGGAGTTTATAGCTGAACATATAGAGAAGTTACTTCACACACCTTTCGACCTATCTGCGCCCAGTCAGATCCGCTTCTCAGTGGTGGAAGTAAAGCCTGCAGAGTTTCAGCTATTCATTGATGCGCATCACATCATTCTTGATGGTTGGAGTATGGCTAGCTTAATTTCTGAGCTGTTGCAGATGTATTTAAGCCTACAGGGCCTGTGTGAGTCACCAATTCGACCTCAAAATGGACTTACCTACAGGGATTTTGTCAAAGCTGAATTGTTAGAAAATGACAATACAGTGGCCAAGTCATATTGGCAAGAGAAGCTCAGCGACCATGAATACAGCCCGGTAACGTCTAAAGGTGAGTCACAAAAAATAGCGGTTAGCACGTTGTCTCATGGCTTGCCGATACTGGCGCTAGAACGCTTTTGTGAACACAACAAATATCGCCTTAAAGATGTGCTTATGGCGGCTTATTTGCGTGTGGCGGCAATGCTAACAAGCCGCACTGATACCACTGTCACATCTGTTGTGAATGGTCGGTTAGAAGAAAAGGGCGCAGAGCATGTCGCAGGCCTGTTTGTTAACTTACAGGCTATTAGAGCGGACTTGAGCTCACTGTCGTGGCGTCAACTGATTGAACAGGTGATTGAGCAGCAAAAAGAGCAGATGCGCTTTCGTCGCTATCCTTTTGCTAACATCGTTCAGCAACAAAACAATCCAATCAGTGACTTCTGTTTTAACTTTGTACATTTTCACGTCTATAAGGGATTACAGGGTATAGAAGGGTTCCAAATCCTTGATGGCGAGATCATTGAAAAAAGTAACTTTAAAGTTTCGACCACCTTTAATCTAAAAATGACAGGGGAACTTGATCTGTTATTGAGCTATGACAAAGCGTTCATTTCGACTGACTTTGCCGAGCGAATATGCGGTTACTTCCAGCGTGCACTTGAACAAATTATCGACAGTGTAGACAGTCCGGTGATGAGCTCAAGCTTGTTGAGTGCAGAAGAGACGACTCATTTGCTTTACGGTTTTAATGGTATCTATCCGCAAACCACCAGTGTAACGCGTTGCTTGCATCAGGAATTCGAAGCGCAGGTGGAAAAGTCACCAGATGCAATTGCAGTGGTGTTCAATAATGAAAAGCTGACCTACCAGCAGTTGAATTGCAAAGCGAACCAGCTCGCACAGTACTTAAAGCAACAGCACAACATTGGTCCTGACTCCTTAGTTGGGCTATGTGTTGAGCGCTCAACAGAATTAATTTTGGGCACACTGGCGATTTTAAAAGCGGGCGGTGCATATGTGCCACTCGACATTCAGTATTCAAAGTCAATTATCACCAAGCGTATAAACGATGTTGGTTTGCAGCTGGTGATCACCAAAGACAGTTGTGCTCACCTAGTCAGTGAGGCTGCCCCGAGCGTGGTTAACTTATCTGACTGGACAGCCTTTGACTCATTTAGCAGCAACAACTTAAACGACAGCCAACATGTCGACACCTTGGCATATATCCTCTCGACTTCTGGATCAACGGGTGAACCTAAGCTTATCAGCATGCCTCATAAGCCTTTAGTCAATATGATCCAAGGCATGAGAAGTAGCTGCGCGGAAATGGACAAAGCACACAGCGTTTTACAGTTCTCGTCTATCGCATTTGATATGAGTTTTACTGATATCTTCTTAGCACTGCTTCAGGGCGGCACCCTGCACATGATAGGTGAATCTGAGCAGTTTAATGTAGAGCTCCTTGTACCGCTTATCATTGATAAAAAAATTAGCATGTTGAACTTGCCTTATCCCATGCTGCAAATGCTCGCTTGCTACTGTAACGACAATGATATTTACCTCAGCAATGTTGAAGTGGTTATTTCGACAGCGGCGTTATTGATAGTAACTCAAGAAATCAGAAGGTTCTTTAAGCGACACAGTCAGATCCGTACTGTCAACCAGTATGGGCCTTCTGAAACACATGTTTGTACATCTAATACCATGTCCTTTGACGTAGATAGTTGGCATGACAGCATTTCTATTGGTAGCTCAATTGCGAATACCCACTGTTACGTGCTGGACCAGTGTGGAAATCTGGCCCCATTTGGTGTGAATGGTGAGCTATATATTGGTGGTGATTGTGTTTCTCGTGGCTATTTAAATAATTCCAAGTTAACTGAGCAGCGCTACGTGCGCGACCCATTTGCACAATCTGAGCAAGCACTGATGTACCGCAGTGGCGATATTGTACGTTGGCTATCCAATGGAGAGTTAGAGTACGTAAGCAGAGCGGATGATCAGGTAAAAATACGAGGTTTCCGGGTTGAAATAGGCGCCATCGATACGGTGTTAAGTAGCCTTGCAGGGATCACTGATTCCTGTGTTATCGCGGATGTTGAGAACGACATGCTTATTGCCTACTTCAAGAGCGACGAAGCGATAGACCTTGAGCAAATGAAGAACAGCTTCCGTGAAGCTCTGCCAGACTACATGGTGCCTGGCGCATTTGTAGCGGTCTCTGATTGGCCGTTAACAGTGAATGGCAAGGTAGACAAAAGAAAACTTCCACCAGTATCTCAGCGACTGACTGAGAATGACTACCAAGCCCCAGAAACTGAATTGGAAATATTGATTGCTGGTGTTTGGCAGACTTTGCTTGATGTGCCACAAATTAGTCGCACAGATGACTTTTTCAGCCTTGGCGGCCACTCAATTTTGGCGACGCGATTGGCGGCAGTATTGAGTGAAAAATTAGGTACAAAAGTGGCGCTTAAGCAGATATTTATGCAGCCGGTATTAAGTCAGCTAGCGAGCGCAATTGAAAGCTTGCTGCCTAAGCAAGCGGAGCGCATTGAGCGCGCCGATCGCGACCAAGCCTTACCACTGTCATACGCGCAGCAAAGGCTTTGGTTGCTAGACAAAATCGAAGGTCAAAATGCACACTATAATATTCCAGCAGTCCTGACCCTAAAAGGCACGCTGAATGAAGGTGCACTGGTTGCGAGCCTTCAGGAGTTGGTTAACCGTCACGAGGTATTGCGTACGGTTTATCGCCAGCAGGACTCAGCAGAGCCGCTTCAATCGATTTTGTCCGATGTAGATATGCACGTGCCTATTCATGACGTAAGTGAGTTTGCGGCTGAGCAAAAGAGTACCAGAGTTGAGCAACTTATTGAGTTAGAAAAGAGTGAAGGGTTCAATTTACAGCAAGATTTGATGCTCAGAGCACACTTAATTAAAACTAGTGCATGTGAGCATTTACTTCTTGTAACAATGCATCATATCGCGTCAGATGGCTGGTCTTTAACTCTATTCATCAACGAATTTTGCGCACTGTATCAAGCGAAAGTAGAAAAGCAGCAAATTAGCCTATCTGAATTGCCAATTCAATATGCTGATTATGCCGCTTGGCAAAGGCAGGTTCTGCAAGGGGAGACCCTCTCAAAGCAAGTCGATGCTTGGCAAGAAAAACTGCAAAACTTACCTGTTGTACATCAGCTGCCGCTCGATTTTCCAAGACCAGAGGTGCAAACCTTCTTAGGTAAAAAGTTCACTCACCGTATTGATAAAGCCACCTCAGAGAAGTTGTATCGTGTTTGTGAATCACTTAAAGCAACACTATTTATGGGGCTACATGCTAGCTTTAGCGCCTTATTGTCTTTGTACAGCAAAGAGGAAGATATTGTTGTAGGCAGCCCAATTGCCAACCGAGAGCAAGCGGAAGTCGCAGATCTGATAGGCTTCTTCGTGAATACGTTGGTGTTGAGAAGTAACTTAAGCGGCCAGCCAAGTTTTCTCGATTTGATAGCCCAGAGCAAAGAGATGCTGCTGTTTGCTTACGAGCACCAACAGGTTCCGTTTGAGCAGTTAGTAGAGGCGTTACACCCAGAACGAAGTGTGCAGCATAGCCCACTGTTCCAAATCATGCTGACGTTGCAAAACAACGACAAAACTGAGTTTAACTTACCTCAACTAGATGTCGAGGTGCATGATAGTGAAGAGATCGGGGTCAAGTATGATCTAGCGCTGAACGTTTCAGAAGACGGATCTGGATTGTTATTGGAGTGGGAATACAACACGGAGTTATTTGCAGAGAAAACCATCGAGCGAATGGGGAGTCATTTTGAAAGACTCATCGCTAGCTTGGTTGAACAGCCAGAGCTGGCTTTTTCTCAACATGAATTTACCACCGATGAAGAGCGCATTTGGCAAGCGCGTGTTGGCACCGGCAGCGCAATTGATATTGACTCCGTTGGTTTGGGTGAGTTGTTTGAGAGGCAAGTTGCCAGCGCGCCAAATCAAACTGCATTAATTTATCAAGGCAAGCAGACCAGCTACGCAGAGCTCAGTGAGATGGCGAACAGTGTTGCGCACCGTTTAGTCACACAAAACAAATCAGAGCAGCAATTAGTAGGTGTGCTTGTTGAACGCTCAGAATTAATGGTGGCTTCGCTGCTAGGTGTTCTAAAATCTGGGGCTGCATATGTACCACTTGACCCAAGTTATCCCGTTGAACGCTTAGATTATATTATTGAACATGCGGGGATTAGTTGTATTTTGACTACCCAGAGCATGCAAGGTTTAATCGCCCCCAGTGATGATGTTGACGTGATCTGTGTTGATCAATTAGAGCGTAACTCTGAGCTTGTGGTACGAGAGAGTCGTGCCTCAAACGCTGAAGAACTGGCATATGTGATATACACGTCTGGTTCAACAGGAAAACCTAAAGGTGTGCAAGTTACTCACGGTAATATCGTGAACTTTTTCACCGGTCTTAATCATTATTTTGCACCGCATGAAACAACTCAGCGTTGGTTAGCAGTAACCAGTATTTGCTTTGATATATCTGTGTTAGAGATTTTCTGGACCCTTTGTCAGGGCCACGAAGTCGTACTGATGCCTGAAAAGCCAGTCAAAGGGCTTGTTTCAAATGAGGTATTGGCAAGCTTAGATGAGTCTACTCGACGCCGAGTCGAGTTCCAGCAGTCGATGTTTTCTACACAAGCTCTGTCTGTTCAAGATGTTCAAGCACTGATTATTGAGAATAACGTGACGCATCTGCAATGTACGCCGTCATTTGTGAAGGGCTGGAACCGCTCTGCACAAGGGGTTGCAGCATTGGGCCAACTCCAAGCACTACTGGTTGGTGGAGAAGGCATTGCAATTCAAGAAGCAAACCTACTACTGGACCACCTAGGTGGGCACATGTTCAATATGTATGGCCCGACAGAGACAACAGTGTGGTCGTCAATTTCTGAAATTAAGAAAGATCAACTCACCATAGGGCAGCCAATTGTAAATACACAGTTTTATGTTTTGGACAAATGGCAAAAACCAGTGCCACAAGGGCATGTTGGTGAGCTTTTAATTGGTGGCTTAGGTGTGACATCTGGTTACTACAACAGTCCAGAGTTAAGCGCACAGCAGTTTGTATCTATGCCAAATTATTCACCCTCCACCCTGTATAAAACTGGCGATTTGGTGCGTGTCAATGAATTAGGCCAATACGAGTTTGTGGGCAGACTGGACAGCCAAGTCAAGGTAAATGGCTATCGCATTGAATTGGGTGAAATCGAGCGTGTATTGCAGTCTTTATCACAAGTAAAAGACGGTGCTGTCTTGTGTGTAGATGGTGATAACGGCAACAAACGTTTATTGGCATTTGCTGTTACCCAGCAGGATAGTACTGATTTTGAACTACGTTCGGAGCTGAGCCTAAAACTCGCCAATTATATGGTGCCAGAGCATGTTTATCTGTTGGATAGCATGCCTCTTACACCAAATGGAAAAACCGATAAAAAGTCACTGTATAGTTTAATTACTGAACCCACACAAAGCACACTTTTAGCGCCTGAGAGTGACGATGAGCTGCAACTCGCCAGCATATGCGCCGATGTTCTCGGGGTGGAAGTGAGTGCGATTAATATGCGGGCATCGTTTTTTGAAGTTGGTGGTCACTCACTGTTGGCAACCCAGTTTGTCGCATCACTCAATGCCAAGTTTGGTATTGAGTTAACCATGCGACAGTTATTTGAATTGAATGATTTAGCATCATTATCCAAGCACATATCAGATCTGCAGATCCATAAACAATTAGAACAAGAATTAAGAAATTTATCGCACGACGATATTGAAGAGGTAGAACTGTAAATGAAAGATTTGTTTATCAAATTGGCAAAAGAAGGTGTTGAGGTTTACCTGCAAGATGGGAAACTTAAAGCGCGTGCACACAAAGGTGGTTTAAAGCCTGAATTACTAAACTTAATCAAGGAAAATAAAGCACAATTATTGGCTTACTTAAATGAAGCGCAATCACAAAAAGTGTCTGTTGAGCACAGTTCAATCGCGCAATTTTGTGCTGAAAACACCAGTGAGCCTATCTCTTTTCAGCAGCAAAGAATTTGGTTTATTGATCAGTTTGAAGGCAGTTCTAGCCAATATAATTTACCTTTATCCGCAAAAATAAAAGGGTGTTTTGATCTAGATATTGCACAGCAGTCATTTGAAATTTTACTCCAGAGACATCAATCACTGCGCACAAACTACCATGAGGTAGAGAACGAAACACAAGTCAGTGTGCAACCTCAGTATTCGTTTAATGTCACTGAAGTGGACCTTAGCCATCTAAATGCAGATGAGCAGCAAACTGAGTTAGAGCAGTTTACTAAAACGTTCCACGCGCGTGAGTTTGATTTATCAAATGATGTGCTAATCGATTGCGCGTATGTGAAGCAACAAAGTGACCTTGGGGTTTTATTGGTTGTCGTTCACCATATTGCGTCAGATGGTTGGTCGATGCAGGTACTCGTCAAAGAATTTATTGAAACCTATCAAGCTTTATCTGCCGGTCAGCAACCAGATCTGCCTGAACTGACAATTTCCTATTCTAACTACGCGAACTGGCAAAGAAACTGGCTGCAACCTAATGTGATAAGCAACAGTGAGTCATTTTGGTTAGAAAATCTAAGTGAAGCCCCAAGTTTACATAGCTTGCCTTTAGACAAACCTCGACCAGTTAATCAAAGCTACAACACAAGTGTGTGTGTTTCAGAGTTACCAAGTGCGCTTTTGGCGTCGCTTAAACAGTTAGCGGCAAAAGAAAATTGCACTTTATTTATGCTCGTTCATGCAGCGTTGTCCCTTGTGCTTATGCGCTATGGGCGTTTAAATGACTTAGTCATCGGTACGCCAGTGGCGAATCGAAACCAGGCTGAACTGGCTAATATGGTTGGCTTCTTTACCAACACAGTGTTACTTAAAAGTACACAGCCAACGTCAGGTACTTTCCAAGATTATCTAAAAGAAGTACGTGAAGTAAATTTATTGGCCCAAGAAAACCAAGATGTACCATTTGAGCGCATTGTGGAAATTGTAAACCCACAGCGCAGCACAGCTTATGCGCCACTGTTCCAAATTGAGCTCAATATGAATAACACCGGGGCGCATAGCAGTCGCTTCGAATTTGCAGGCTTGGAGTTGGAAGTACTTAAAGACTTGGATCTAAGAACTCCGTTAGATTTGATGGTGTCTGCCAATGAGCTTGATGACGCGTTAGAAGTGAAATTTATTTACTCTTCAGACTTGTTTGATGCGGCCACAATCAATCAGTTATCGAACAGCTTAGCGCATGTACTGGCAACAGTTGCTGACGATATAGGTGTTGATCTGACTGAGTTATCGTTACTTGATGATACCCAGCAAAGCCTAGCACTACCAGATTTCACAACCACGCCATCAGCAGGTTATTTTCATCAACTGGTAGAGCAGGCTGCCAACTCTAACCCTGATGCGATTGCAATCCAAAGCGAAGCTGGCACTATCACTTATGCAGAGCTAAATGCAAAAGCCAATCAGCTTGCGCGCAGTATGCAAGACAAAGGGTTGGTGCGAGAAGACCGTGTCGCAATTTGCTTGAATCGCTCTATCGAATTCGCGATTTCAATGTTGGCGGTTGCTAAGTCTGGCGGGGCGTTTGTTCCCGTAGACATTAGTATGCCAGAGGAACGAATTGCGTATATTCTGCAAGACACAGCAGCGACGATTGTCCTGACAGAGCAAGAGATCATGGCAGAGCTGCCGCTTGAGGGTCAAAAAACAATCCTTGTTGACCCAATGTGGTTTGAGCGCTTTTGTGGCGCTTTATCCAGCGAAAACCTTGAGTCCCAAGGTGATGGGTGTCAGCACAACCTAAGTTATGTGATCTATACATCAGGCTCCACAGGTGAACCAAAAGGGGTGGCAATAGAGCATGGCGCTTTGGCCAACTTTATTGACAACCAGACTGATATTCTAGCCTTTGATCAAAACTCAGTGGTATTGAATGTTCTGTCTTTCTCATTTGACGCGGGTATAGGGCTGCTGTGCAGTGCATTATCTTCTGGTGCGACTACAGTGATAGCGCAAGCCGACGAACCATTTTATGCACTGATTGATCAGCATCATATTAGCCACATTTCAGTGACATCACTGATGTTGAAAACGATCCCAGAGCAAAATTACCCAAGCTTACAAAGCTTGGTAATTGGTGGGGACAAAGTACCGAGCAAAATGCTTGAATTCTGGCTCACTCAGTGTCGAGTCATCAACGAATATGGGCCTACAGAGGCCGCGGTGACTGTGCTGTCAAATGAGTGCTCGCTCGAAGAGCCTATTAACATTGGTACACCGTACAAAAATGTTCAAACATTGGTATTGGATGACAACTTAAACTTAGTGCCTGCTGGTGGTATTGGCGAGTTGTATTTGGCTGGTGCGCAGTTGGCTAGGGAATACCTCAACCAGCCTAAATTAACTCAACGAGCGTTTATTGCGAACCCTTATACAGCAGATACAAATGCCCGATTATACAAAACAGGTGATTTAGTACGCGCGCTACCAAGTGGCAAATTAGAGTTTGTTGGTCGCGTCGATGAACAAGTAAAAGTCCGTGGATATCGAATCGAACTCAGTGAAATTGAGCATCAAATCTCTTTAGTCGACGGTGTTGTCTCCAACATCGTTATTGTTGCACAAGATGATGTTGGTAATAAGCGCATTATCGCGTATGTGGAAAGTACACACGCTGATGAGCGCTCATTAGCTCGGTTACTTGGTGAAAAGCTACAAACAGCCTTGCCGGATTACATGATCCCAGCAGCCTTTATTAAGGTTGCACAATGGCCAAAGACTTTGTCAGGGAAAATTGACCGCAATGCGCTGCCAGAGCCTTCCTTTGCGAGTCAGGACGACGAGATAGTACATGCTGAAAATGAGTTAGAGCGCCAGTTGGTGGCTATTTGGGCTGAATATCTGAAATTGGATGAAGCGCAAGTCAGCGTGA
Organism: Pseudoalteromonas sp. Of7M-16; assembly: GCF_022347805.1. NCBI lineage: Bacteria > Pseudomonadati > Pseudomonadota > Gammaproteobacteria > Alteromonadales > Pseudoalteromonadaceae > Pseudoalteromonas > Pseudoalteromonas sp. Of7M-16. Next base: position 77,278 of record NZ_JAKRFY010000009.1, read on the forward strand.
CAGCAAATTTCTTTGAACTCGGCGGTGATTCAATTCTCTCAATCCAGATTGCGTCAAAAGCTGCACAACAAGGGCTGCACTTCAGAGTCAAAGACATATTTGCCGCAAAGACCATTCGCGCCTTGACTGAATATGTTTCTTGCACAGATGCGCAAACTCACGATCAAGCGCCAAGTGCAGGTCAGATGCAGCTTATGCCTATTCATAGTGAATTTTTTGCCGATGAAACGCAGTGGCATCACTATAATCAGTCTTTGTTACTCAATGTATCAAGTAAGCTCGCACAGTGCCCATTCGGTGACTTTGTGCAGCTGCTTGTTGAGCGTCACGATGCGCTGCGCCTGTGCTTTGAAAAATCAGAGTCGGGGTGGCAAGCAGAGTTTCTCCCCCTTGAGCGGCTTGATCTTAACGCGGCATTTCAGTTAGTGGATTTAAATGCGCACCCAGAGATCAGTATTGAAACGTATGCCAACGACATTCAAAAAACACTTAACCCAGCGAAAGGCGAACTGTTCAAACTTGTATATTTCCACGATGCGGATAAGGGACAAGGAAAGCTGTTGTGGGTAGTTCACCACTTGGTCGTCGATGGTGTGTCATGGCGTATTTTAACCGAAGATCTTAATACCCTTGTACAGCAGTGGGAACAAAAGCAAACTTTGGCTTTAAACGCTAAAACAACTTCTTACCAGCAATGGGCTGAGTCTCTGCATGAGCTTGCCAGTTCAGAGCACTATCAAAATCAACTTGAGTACTGGCAGCAGCAAGCAAGCGTTGCAGTGCCAAACTTTGCCAATGGCGATATCAATACCCAAAATGCAGGTACTCACGGGTCTCGCGAAACGGCTCAATTTACATTAAGCGACAACGATACTGCTTTGTTGTTAAACAAGTGCAATGCCAGTTATCGCACTCAAATTAACGAGCTGTTATTTGCTGCATTGAGCTTAGCGAGCAACCGTTGGCGTGACGTGAGTGCGATACGGTTTGACCTCGAAGGACATGGCCGAGATGAGCTTGATGAAGCGATGGATATCAGCCAAACCGTTGGCTGGTTCACGACTTTTTATCCGCTCACTATTCATGCGCAAAGCTCGGACATTGCTGAGACTATTTCTGCGGTTAAAAATGCCTATCGCAGTGTGCCTGACAAGGGACTTGGTTTTGGCCTACTGAAACATTGTACGGGGCAAAATGACGTCGCAAGTTTTTCTAAAAGTGAGCTTAGCTTCAACTATTTAGGTCAAATAGATGCGTCATCTGAGCAACAGGGATTGATGAGCTTGGCATCTGAAAGTACCGGCGAAAATATTAGTCTTGCGAGAAAAGCCGAGCATTTAATGGCGCTCAATGGCATGGTACAAAATAACCAGCTTAAATTTAACCTCAGCTATGACAGCAATACTTATCACGCAAGTGAGATGTCAGAATTTATGGCTGCGTTTAATGGTGCTTTGGTAGACATCATCACACATTGTGCCGATGTTAAACATGGTCGTTATTGTGAGTCGGACTTCCCGCTGGCTTCGGTGAACGAAGCGCAGATCAATGAGTGGGCAGCAAACGCACAAATTGCAGATTTGTATCCCGCAACAGGTATGCAACAAGGTTTGCTGTTCCAATCGACGCGCGAACAGGGGAGTTATGTAACTCAAACTCTGTTGACGGTTGAGTCCATTGAAATCGAAAGCTTTATCTCGGCGTGGCAAATGGTGGTTGCTCGCAACCCTATTTTTAGAACTGAGTTTAGAGGGATTGAAGCGGGCCACTGTCATCAAGTGGTGCGCAAAGAAGCAACTTTGCCTTGGGTTCTGCATGATCTTTCAGCATTGTCTATTGAACAACAAGAAGCGAGACTTGAACAGCTAATCGAAGAAGACAAGCAAGCAGGATTTGATTTTAATAACGCGCCGGTGATGCGTCTGACACTGTGCACCCTTGCTGACGGAAAAATTAAGGTGTTGTGGTCTCACCATCATGCATTACTTGATGGTTGGTGTTTAACGCTGGTTTTCGATGAAGTTACGCAATATTACCGTCAAATCACACAAGGGGTTGAGGTCACACTGGATGAACCGGTTTCTTATCGCAACTATATTGAATGGCTAAGCGCGCAAGATTTAGAGCAAGCGCGTGAAAAATGGCAAGTACGCTTAGCTGATTTCACTAAGGCGACGCCAACCCCACTTTACAAAAGTGAAGAGCTGAGCAATAACGAGCGAGTCTCAAGCGCGCTGTGTTTTGATAGTGATACTACGGCAAGGTTGCAAAAACTCGCACAGGTGGGCCATACGACCATCAACACGCTGTTACAAGCTGCTTGGGCTTATGCATTGTCTATTTATTCCAACGATGAAAATGTGTGTTTTGGTACTGTTGTATCTGGTCGTCCAGCGACTATCGATAATGTCGACAGCATCATGGGACTATTTATCAATACTATCCCAGTTCAAGTCACGGTGGCCCCAGAGAAGGCCTTGCAACAATGGTTAAGTGAGATCCATCAAGAACTGGTTGAATCAAGTGAAATGAGCTTTATACCGCTGGCTGAAATTCAAAAGTTAGTTGCGGATCAGCAATCATTATTTGATAGTTTACTGGTTTTTGAGAACTACCCAGTAGATGAGCAAATTAGCAACAAATCGGCTGAAGCGGGGATCAATGTAACGGACCTCGTACATTTCGAAAAAACCAATTTTGCCATTCAATTGACGGCATCGGTAACAGATAGCCTAGAAGTGAGGTTTGAGTTAGATAACCGCCACTATGTGCAGTCGGATGCTCAGCAATTGGCTGACAGCCTTTCGAACATCATTATGAGTATGCTCAACGAACAAACTCAGTTCGTAAAACAGCTCGATGTTATTGGCGATAGTGAAAAGCTGTTGGAGTCACTTGTGGCGAAAGGGTTTGAAGACTCACAGCAAACTTTGCATGAAGTATTCGAGTTGCAGGCAGCCCGATATCCAAATAAAACGGCCGTTGAAGATGGCAAAACAAGCCTGACGTACAGCGAGCTGAATCAAAAAGCAAACCAGATGGCGCACATCCTATTGGAGCAACATCAAGTCACACCAGACAGCTTGGTCGGTGTGTGCTTGCAGCGCTCGTGCGACATGGCTGTGACGGTGCTGGCTATTTTAAAAGCTGGTGGTGCTTACTTACCACTAGATGCCAGCTACCCCGTTGAACGCATCGAATACATTCTTGGTGATGCGCAGCCAGTGGTGATCATTACCGATGAAACGACCGTTGACTTTTCGGCACTGTCTCAACAGACCCTTTTGAACCTGCACAGTGATGACTTTGTTCACAGCTTTGCTATGCAAAGTACTTGCAGTCCTGAGATTTCAAAACACACAGGGCTGTATGACAAACTTGCCTACGTGATTTATACCTCTGGCTCAACTGGAAACCCAAAAGGGGTGCAAGTAGAGCACCGCAATGCGCTGAGCTTGTTCAGTGCTACAACGGATTTATTTGGTTTCTCAGAGGATGAGGTGTGGGTGATGTTCCACTCCTTGTCTTTTGATTTCTCAGTTTGGGAGATTTGGGGAGCACTGTTGCATGGCGGTAAATTGGTTGTTGTTCCATTTGAAGTATCTCGTGCACCGAGAGAGTTTTATAGCTTGCTTGTTGAGCACCAGGTAACCGTCCTGAACCAAACACCGAGTGCATTTAATAACTTGATTAAAGAGTGTATGGACTGCCCAGCGCACGCTTTGAGGTATGTGATATTTGGCGGTGAGGCACTCACTTTCTCATCATTGCGACCTTGGGTAAATAAGTATGGCTTGGATAAAACCCAGTTAGTGAATATGTATGGTATTACCGAAACAAGTGTGCATGTTACTTATTATTCCATTACCCACGATGACGTATTTAATGATCACAGCAGCAGTAAAATAGGGGCTTTATTACCGCATTTAAGCGCAGTGGTTCTAGATCAACATGGCAACCCGTCCCCAGTAGGTGCTATTGGAGAATTGCACATCGGTGGCAGTGGGGTCACCCGAGGATACTTGCTTAATCCGCAACTCACATCGGAACGCTTTATTGCTAATCCATTTCAACCTCATGCCACACAACCCATGGTAGAAGTGTTGTACAAAACGGGCGATTTAGTGAAGCAATTAGACAATGGAGAGTTTGAGTACATAGGTCGAAACGACCATCAAGTTCAAGTCAATGGCTTTAGAATTGAACTTGAAGAAGTTGAACAAAAAATTACACGTTGTGAAGAAGTTAAAAGTGCTTGGGTTAGTGTCGTTGATAATGCAAAAGGTCAAGGGTCAATTGTTGCCTACATTGTTTTAGAGCAAAGTGCATTGAGTGACTCCGAGGCAATTGACGCGGTTCGAGCTAAGCTGGCAAATACACTTCCTTATTTCATGTTGCCTACTGCCTTTATTCCGATGGAGCAGTGGCCTTTAACGGTCAACGGTAAGTTAGATACAAGCCGCTTGCCAAAGTGGCACGGAGAGCGTGCGCACAACGAATACGTTGCACCTCAAAATGAAGTTGAAGCCAAATTGCAGAGCTTGTGGTGTCAGCTATTAAAGCTGTCACCAAACGAACTCAGTGTGAAGAGAAACTTTTTTGAGTTAGGTGGTGATTCCATTATCGCCATTCAGCTAGTTTCAAAAGCAACTGAAGCAGGCTTATACTTCACAATCAATGATCTATTTGCGACGCCAACAGTGCGCGGCCTCGCTGATAAAGCGTACTCATCTAGCGCTTTAATTGCCGACCAAGGTGATATCGAAGGCACTATCGAGCTGTTGCCGATACAGCAAGAATTCTTTGAAAACGACAATGGGATTAATCACTACAACCAAGCTGTTTTGCTCGAGCCTCCTGTTGATCTGACACTGGCTGATTTACAACACATTGTCGCGCGCTTGTATCAAACGCATGATGCAATGCGGTTGCACTTTGAACAACAGGCTGACTCCTCTTGGGTAGCAACGCACCAGGAGGTAAGTCAAGCACACATCGAATCGGGTATTGCTAAGATCGCGCTAAATGGCGGTGATTGGGAGAGCATATTACCGCAAATTGACGCCATTCAGGCGAGTTTAGATATCGCCACAGGAGAGTTATTTAAAGCAGTACTGATCACTGATGAAAATCGTGCTTATAGGCTTTTATTGGTACTTCACCACCTAGTGGTCGATGGTGTTTCGTGGCGCATAATCATGTCGGATATTGAGCGAATTTATAGTCAATTACGCAATAACAGTGATGACACACCGAGAGTAAAAACCGCGTCCTTCAAGCAATGGGGTGAGTATTTATCTGAGTATGCAACATCTGAGCTATCAGCGCAGGAAGGTGCATACTGGGCATCAGTGACTGAACAAGAAGTTAGTAGTATTGCAAATAAACAAGCGCTGACTGAATTTGAAAGTGCAAGCACTATGGCTGAGAGTGCAATTGCCATCGACAGCAAAGTCACAAATCAGATACTCACAAGTGCGATAGAAAGTTTTGATAGCTCGATTAACGCGCTATTACTGAGTGCATTGCTTGAATCTATAAGCCGTACATTCGATATTGGAAGTATCCGCATTGATATGGAAGGCCATGGACGTGAAGCGCTTAACTCAAACTTAGATCTAAGCGGAACAATTGGGTGGTTCACTTCGGTTTACCCTGTCAATTTTGCTGTTGGTCAAAATCAAGACATAGCTCAGTTGATAGACAGTGTGGGGACGCAACTTTCAAAAGTGCCAAACAATGGCATCGGCTATGGTGCACTTAAATATCTTGCCGAGCTTCCCGCGCTGCAAGGTAGCGTGCACAGTGAACTGGCATTCAACTACTTAGGTCAATTTGACCAAGTCAGTGGTGGTGATGGGGCATTTACATTTGCGCCAGAGAGTGTCGGCCAAGTGGTTTGCCCAACACGCGGCAGCAGCCACCCGCTTTCAGCTAATGGTTACGTGTTAAACGGCGAGCTGAATATCAGCATTGGCTATGATACATCGCTCTATTGTGGTGACCAAATTGCGCAACTAGCAAACACATTTGACTCTGTTTTATCAGAGATCGCAGCGTTATCTGAGCAGCGCTTGAATCAAAACAATATTAATGGAGAGCGGATCGTGCAGCGATATCCTGCAACAGGCATGCAAACCAGTCTACTCATTCAAAACTTGTTTGATAAAGAAAGTTACATCACTCAGAACAAAATTAAGTTTAAAGACCTAAATGTTGAATTATTTCAAAAAGCATGGCAGTCCGTTATGGATAAACATGCCATATTACGAACCTCATTTTCTGGCATTGAGGAGGGGTATGTAGTTCAGTGTGTCCATGAGCGTGCAGAGCTTAATTGGCACCAACATGACTTAAGTGAAGTAGAAGCAAGTCAGCAATTAGAAGCCGTTGAGCGTATTCGCTGCAACGACAGAAAGCTGGGAATGGATCCAAGCATAGCGCCATTGATGCGTATGAATCTGGCTGATTTAGGAGAAGGAGAAAGTTACTTAATTTGGTCACACCATCATGCCTTACTTGACGGTTGGAGTTTAGAGTTAGTCTTTGCTGATGTATTTCAGTGTTACCATGCCTTATTAATGGGTCAGCAGCCGAGCACTGACGGCGCAGTACCATATAAGAATTACATCGACTGGTTGGCACAGCAAGACCTAAAAAGCGCGAAAGCATTTTGGAAAAATGAACTCCAAGAGCGCACTTTTGTCGGCCATTTTTCTGATAAAAATACCCAGTTAAATTCGTCAGAGCCCAAAATATGGCAACGTAACTTTGCCTTACCTAAAAACGTTACTCAGCGTATTCAAGAGTTTGCTAGGTCTGCACATGTGTCGGTTAATGCGGTGGTACAGGGGGCTTGGGCACTTGTTTTAGCCAATACTTTCGCTTCGGATGATGTCATATTTGGGGTAACGACTTCAGGCCGCCCAGCGCAGTTACCTGGAGTTGATAAAACAGTGGGTTTATTTATCAACACCTTGCCAGTTGTGGTCAATGTCGCAAAAAGTGAATCACTCACAGATTGGGTGAAAAATGTACATCACAGGTTTAGCCAAATTAATCAACACAGTTTCCTTTCATTCAATGAGATATTACAAACTGGTAATTTAGCTGGGCCGATCTTTGATAGCCTATTGGTCTTTGAAAACTATCCTCTAGAACAAGGTATTAGAGATCAGCAGTCTCAATTAACTCTGAATGTCTTAGAGATGGATTCGGATGATGAAACGACATTCCCATTGACTGTGAAGGCGTTTGTAAAAGATGAGATGGTCTTCCGCTTGGAGGGTCATTCAGATACCTTTACAGAGCGTCAAATGGATATGTTAGAGCAGTGCTTGAGTAATGTGCTAGCTGACATACCACAACAAGATACTGAGCAAGTGGGCCAGCTCCCGTTATTTGGCGAGCGAGACCTGCAAGAAACTCACTCTCAGCCAATGGCCTCGCAAAAATATAGCCATGATTTGGTTAATTTGCACAACCAGTTTGAGCAACAGGCTCACTTGCACCCGGAAAAAGAAGCTGTTGTTTTTGAAGGTACAAGTCTGACTTATCGCCAATTAAACGAGGCTGCGAATCAACTATCTCATTATTTGATAAATGAAATTGGCGTAGAACAAGGTGATTTGGTGGGCATTTGTTTACCGCACTCACCAGATTATATAGTTGCAATTATAGCCATGTTCAAAGCGGGCGCAGCCTATATTCCGATGGATCCTGAGTACCCGATGGAGCGTCTGGAATATTTCTTGTCAGATGCGAAGCCAAAATTGGTGCTGGCAGATGCGTCAGTTAACATGGCAACAATGGCTGAGCACAGCCCCTTAGTGAGTTTATCTGAGCCTGACTTACAGGCCGCATTGGCTGTTCAATCCAAAGCAAACCCCGGCATCAATGTGTGTGCTCAAGAGTTAGCCTATGTGACTTATACTTCAGGCTCTACAGGAAAGCCAAAGGGTGTGATGGTCGAACAGGGCAACCTATCTCAGACATTTGCCAACTACCAAGAGCACTTCACGCTGGATGCAGATGACGTATGGTCGCTGTCCCACTCCTTTTCATTTGATGTATCCGTATGGGAATTGTGGGGTGCCTTAACGCGCGGCGCTAAAATTGTGGTTGTCCCTTATTGGACGGCTCGTTCACCACAAGCATTGTATGACGTGCTATTAGAGCAGCAAGTCACGATGCTGTGTCAAACGCCAACCGCATTTGGTCATTTAGTTGATGTACAACTCGAAAAAGACACCTCCTTAAACCTTAAGTATGTGGTGTTTTCTGGTGAGGCGTTGAAATTTGCTGATTTACAGCCGTGGGTAGAAAGGTATGGCACGGCGAAGCCTGCGCTGCTCAACGGTTATGGTGTTACCGAGACCACCATTTATTCAATGTTCTATCAGGTCACGATGAAAGATATTTACCAGCCGAGCGTAAATAGCAAGATTGGTGTGCCTATCAAAGGTGTTGAATTCTTGGTTTTAAATGACCAAGGCGAAAAAGTCGCGGCGGGGGACGAAGGTGAGCTCTATATTGCAGGCGCAGGGGTATCGCGCGGTTACCTGCACAAAGAAGCGCTGACGAAGGATCGGTTTGTTCATCTTAACTTCGGTGATGAGCAAAGTACTTTGTATTACAAAACAGGCGATTTGGTTAAGTGTTTGGCTGATGGGGGATACGAATACATTGGTCGCAATGACCATCAGGTAAATATTAAAGGATTTAGGGTTGAGCTGGGAGAGATAGAGCACAAGCTACTGAGTATTGACTTTGTAGACAAAGCGTATGTAACACCAAGCAATGAACACACCATCGCGGCCTTTGTAGTCCTCAACTCAACTGAATTAAACAATCATGATGAGTTGGAACAAGTGCGCAAGTCGCTGGCGGTGAGCCTCCCTTACTACATGCAGCCAGACTCGATAGTGGCCGTAGAATCTTGGCCTCGCACCAATGTTGGCAAAATAGACAGAGAAGCTTTACTGGCTTTCAGTGAGCTATCGGCCTCTGCTGCGTCCAAAGAACCAGAGAAAATAACTGGGCCAGAAACTGAGACTGAGCGGTTTTTAGCACAGCATTGGGCTGCGTTGTTTGAAGTTGAGCTAAACCTTGTGGATATTCACGCTTCTTTTTATCAAAACGCTGGCAACTCACTGATGATGGTGCGACTTACCAACGAAGTGAAAAAAGCCTATTCAGTGAATATCTCAGTGAACGTATTGTACGAGTATTCGACGATCCACCAATTAGCTTCATATATAGATTTATTAGTACACAAAGGAAAAGACAACACGGCTCAACAAAGCGGTGACAGAGAGATGTTTGAACTATGAATATAATGACCTTTATTTTAGAACTACAAAAAAAACAAGTGTTCTTAGCAGTAAATAGTGGAAAGTTAAGCGTTGATGCCCCGAAAGGGGCGTTGGATAGTCAAACTTTCGAAAAACTAAAATTACATAAGAATGAGATTATTGAGCACTTAAGCAAGTTGACCAACGTAGAAGAAGAAATCAAAACTGCCGAATACGCCAATAGTTACCCACTTTCTTTTGCACAGCAAAGGCTGTGGTTTATTGATCAGATTGAACAAAGTAGCGCCAGCTACAATATTCCTTGGGCATTTGAAGTCAATGGAGAGTTTGACATCTCTACGGCATCTAAGGCATTGACTGCGATAATTGAAAAACATGAAGTGCTTAGAACTGTGTATATCAACGACGCCGGACAGGGGCGTCAGCAAGTATTGCCTGATTTTGAATTTGCCATATCAGAGTATGACTTCACACAAGATGCAGACGGCATTCAACTCTTTATAGAGGAAGAGGCTAGCAGGCCATTTGACTTAGCATCGGAGCTGGTGCTGCGAGTAAGCTATTTAAAAAAGGCCCAAGACAGTGGTGTGATCGTATTTAATATTCACCATATTGCATTTGATGAGTGGTCACTTGAGATTTTAATGGCTGAGTTTATGCAAAACTACAGTCAGCTCTATGCTGGTCAGGATATTGTCCAAGAGACATTGGATGTACAGTATCGCGACTTCGCAGTGTGGCAAAACAAGCAAGTAGATAAGGGCATTTTTAAAGCCCAGCTCGATTACTGGCACAAACAACTAGCAGATGCGCCAGTCACACATGAGCTTGCATTGCAGCGCAATAGGCCCGAAGTAAATCAAAAAATAGGAAACAAGCATCGCTTTTCGCTGCCAGCGCAAACCAAACATGCATTAGATGACTTAGCTAAGTCGCAGTCTGTAACGCCATTTGTATTGGTCCATGCAATATTTGCTCTGATGCTTACTAAAGCAACGCGTAATTCTGATGTGGTTATTGGCACCCCGAGTGCAGGTCGTAGTAATAGCCAATTGGAAGGTATGATAGGTTTTTTTGTTAATTTCTTATCGTTGAGAACGGATAGTGACGGTTACACCTCATTTAGTGACTTTTTAGAGTATGTTAAAGAGGTGAACCTTGGTGCACTACAACATCAAGATGTCCCTTTTGATAGGGTACTAGAGCACTGCGGCATCGAGCGAAACCCGCAAATGGCGCCGCTATTCCAAATTGTACTTTCAGTGCACCAGAGCAGCCAAGCGCAGCCAAGAGACATGTTGTGGGGCTTAACACCGGTCAACATTGAACACACATCGGCTAATTTTGACTTGATGCTTGAAGTGGGTATGGACACCAATGCATTAGAAATGATGTTTACCTATGATAGCGCACTATTTTCTGAACAATACATAGCAAGTCTTGCACAGTACTTCTGTACTGTATGTCAGCAAGTGGTTGCAAATAAAGACGTAAATATTGCAGATATTCAATTGGTTGATCAGCAAAAGCAGCAAATACTTATTGATGAAGTCAAATCTGCCTATTCTCCAGTATCAGTAAATCAGTATTTACATCAACAGTTTGAAGAAATTTCGGCGTCTCACCCTACGCGTATCGCGGTATGTGATGAGGCACACTCATTGTCATATCAAGAGCTCAATGAACAAGCAAATAGATTGGCCCGCTATTTAACCGCACACGGTACCAAGGTGTCCGATAAAGTAGGTATATGTTTATCTCGCTCAACTGAATTTGTGGTTGCGATGCTGGCAACGCTGAAAGTTGGGGGTACCTATGTGCCTATGGACCCAGATTATCCAGAAGCGCGCTTGACGCATATTATCCAAGACAGCGATATAAAGGTGGTTATTACTTCTGCGTCGTTGCAGAGTCTGCCTGTGTTGGGTTCTGATCGCATTGAATGTATTGCGCTTGATGACACTAAGTGTATTGACGCGCTATCGTCATTAAGCTGTGCAAATGTAACGACTGAACTACCAGAAAGCCTGCTGGCTTACATTATTTATACATCAGGTTCTTCAGGGTTGCCCAAAGGCGTTCAAGTTACTCATAAAAATGTTCTGCGATTATTTAAATCTTCGGAACAACAGTTCCAGTTTAGTGAGCAAGACGTGTGGAGTTGCTTCCATTCTACTGCCTTTGACTTTTCTGTTTGGGAGCTTTGGGGAGCGTTATTATACGGCGCGAAGACGGTGATGGTGTCTTATGAAGACAGTCGCTCGCCGCAGCGATTTGCCGAACTTTTAGCGGCGCACGGTGTCACCGTGTTGAGCCAAACAGCTTCAGCTTTTTATCAATTGTCAGAATATGTGCTTGAGCACAATAGCCCACATCAACTGCGCTACGTCGTATTTGGTGGAGAATATCTGAACTTTACCAAACTGTCGCCGTGGATGGATCGCTATGGTAGTGAGACTACACAGCTGATCAATATGTATGGTATTACAGAAACCACAGTACATGTTACCTACCAAAAAATAGAGCGCGCACACTGTGAGCAAGGCATCAGCCTTATTGGTAAGCCGTTACAAGATTTGACTTGTTACGTTGTTGATGAACATGGAAATTGTCAGCCTCCTGGGGTCCCAGGGGAGCTTTGGGTTGGCGGTCAAGGTGTTACAAATGGGTATTTGAATCGACCAGAGCTGAATACTGAGAAGTTTATTGCCGATCCATTTAGCGCCGAGTCAAATGCCGTAATATACCGCAGTGGTGACCTTGTCCGCTGGTTGGATGATATGAGTCTACAGTATTTAGGGCGTATTGATGAGCAAGTCAAAATTCGAGGTTTCCGTATTGAGCTCGGTGAAATTGAAGCGAGTTTAAACCAACACCCGTACATAAAGTCATGTGCAGTATTAACAAAGCCGACAGAGCAATCTGGTCATGAGTTAGCTGTTTACTTTACTTTGGTCGACGATGCTGAGGCCGACGATTTTCAAGCTCTGTTGCGAACGTTGCACAGCTATTTGCAAGTGAAACTGCCAAAACACATGGTCCCGACGGCTTATGCCATGCTAGAAGAGCTGCCCATGACGGTAAATGGCAAGCTCAATCGCAGTGCATTATTGTCTTTGTCGGTAAACTATGTGAGTGAAGAGTATCACGCGCCAGAAACCCTAGTTCAACGACAGCTTTGTACTGTCTTTGAGCAGACTCTAGGATGCGAAAAAGTGGGGATTCAGGATAACTTTTTCAACCTAGGTGGAGACTCGATTCGCGCAATTTCATTGGTTGCCAATGCGGCGAAAATAGGTTTACAGATCTCTGTTAAAGACCTATTTAGTTACCAATCTGTCGCATCTCTAGCAGCGGCGATTGAGCAAGGGAATACTGAATCAACCACTGAAGTTAAGGGTGAACCATTTGCGTTACTGACAGAAGAGCAACGGCAGGCGTTACCGCAAATGACAAGTGCGCCAATTGAAGACGCTTTTCCATTGACAGCAACCCAACAAGGTATGCTGATCCACAACATGCTTGATGTGGGAGGGGGGACTTACCACGACGTACCAAGCGTGCGACTAAAAATACAATGGCATCCGGAGCTATTTGCACAGGCATTAAGTGCTGTTGTAGAGCGTCATTCGGTTCTCAGGTCAACATTTGAATACTGTTGTGCTCAACCAATTCAAGTAATTTATGAGCGCATTACATTACCACTGAAAGTCAGAGCGATAACAGATGACGAGCTCAATGACTTGGCACTTTACGAACAACAGTGCTTAGCAAGTGAGCTCGCATCGCCGTTTGAGATGGGTGAATTGCCATGGCGTATGGCTGTGCATACAATCACTGATGACGATATCTACCTCCATATCTCGTTCCATCACTCACTGTTAGATGGTTGGAGCTTTGCTTCATTCAATACCGAACTGATAAATCAATACAAACGTTTATTAGCAGGACAAGAGCTACTTATTCAACCAAAACCGCCTGCTTATTCATTAAACGTTGCGCAAGAAATGGCTGCGGTAGAGTCGGGCAAGAGTCGTCAGTATTTTAAGACGCAATTAGAAAATGCAAACTTACCTTGGTGGTCTAATTTTGAAAAAGGGAATCCACTAGAGGTTGTGTCTGAACTCAGTGCGGAGCAGCGCGAAAGACTGAACGCGATCGCTAAACAGTTAAAAGTAAGTGAGAAAAGTATATTACTTAGTGCACACACTGCTTTAATGGCATTTTTAGGTGGGCAAGAAGATGTTGTAACCTCTGTGATCAGCAATAGTCGACCTGAGCTATCGGGCAGTGAGCAAACACTTGGCTTATTTTTGAATTCTCTTCCTATGAGAATAGATGTATCGAAAGGGTCATGGCAGCAATTGATAAAAAGAGTGCATAGTGAAAGCGTGGAGTTGATGTCACACCGAAGCTACCCTCTAATTGAGATACAGCGAGCCTCGAAACTTGAATTCGGCTCTGCTGCATTTAGCTTTATTGATTTTCATGTCTATAAAAACATATCTGATGAAGTGGCGGTTGAAAGCGGTAGCTTTTTTGAGAAAACAGATATTATGTTATCGGTTAAGTTCATCAACAACCAGTCTAATAACGCTCTTGGCTTTAGAATTCACACGAACGTTAAACAATTCGACTTGCAATACGTTCAAAGAATAAGAGATTACTTACAGAAAATTATTACTCAGATCGTAGAAGACCATACTCAAGAAATTGATTTTGACTCGCTGTTAGAGCCAACTGAAGTGGAAGCGCTTGTAGCGTTTGAACAGCACGGTGTTCAGGCCAAAAAATTGGGTGCGACAAGTGTTGTAGAGTTATTTGCTCAGCAAGTTGAACAAAACTCGAACGCCATTGCGGTCTCCATGTCAGGTCAGAGCTTAACTTATTCGAAACTCAATAAACGGGTCAATAACTTAGCATGTGCTTTACGTGAAGAAGATGTAGGTGAAAGCGACAAAGTCGGTATTTACTTAGACAGAAGTATAGAATCACTGGTTTCTGTACTGGCGGTAATGAAGTCTGGCGCCAGCTATGTGCCACTTGATGTTCAAGACCCTGCCCTGCGCAATCAAGTAATCATCGAGCAAATGCAGGCTGGTGTAATTATCTCTCATGAATCGCAAGTATTGCCTTTTAATGTTGCAGGTGTTTCTGAGCTTGTGCTTGAAGGAGATATTACACAAGATGATTGGTTAGAAGATTTCGCCGATGATGAGCCGTTTTCTCTACCAGGTTTACAGCAAATAGCATATGTGCTGTTCACCTCTGGCTCTACGGGCATACCACAAGGGGTTGAAGTTTCACACGCTAGTTTGAGTGCCTATCTTGCACATGCTAAATCACATTATTTTAATAACGCGACACAAAGCTTAGTGAGCTCTACATTAAGTGTTGATGCAACCATCACCAGCTTGTTGGGCCCACTTACCGTTGGTGGTACTGTGAATTTCTTAGCAGATGATGATAATGATACTGCATCAATTGCGGGATTTTTGAAATTTTGTCAGCTGCCATGTGTGTTTAAAATGACGCCGTCTCAAATGACGTTGGTTGCAGAAAGACTCAGTGAATTCTCTAGTCCTGTTGCACACACCTTGGTTATCGGTGGTGAGGAACTGTATTGGAAAACTATCAATAAGTGGCGCTCAAAGCATCTATCAAATGCAACCTTTATCAATGAGTATGGCCCAACAGAATCAACTGTCGGGTGTTGTTTTGAGGTGATCTCGCCCGAGACTCCATCGAATAGTGATCAAATGAGTGTGGCCATAGGCTCACCAGTAGCTGGCACATCTTTGTTTGTTTTGAATGGTAGCCTACAACGCGTGCCACTAGGGTCTGTGGGTGAGTTGTTTATCGCCGGGGCGGGTTTATCAACAGGGTATTCAAACCTACCTGATTTAACCAAGAAAATGTTTACAGAAAAGACGGTAAACGGCCAAAAAATTGTACTCTATCGCACTGGCGATATGGTTCGCTATCTAGCCAATGGTAAATTGGAGTTCATTGAACGTAAAAGTGAACAGGTGAAAATTCGCGGACACAAAGTTGAGTTAAATGAAATAAAGCATCAAATTTTGGCGGTTAAAGGGGTAAATTCTGCGTTTGTAGCCACAGCCGAAAGTAGTTTGAGTACGGATCGTGACTTTATCAGTTCAGTGAAGTTAGAGCTTGGCGATACGCTGCCTGATTACATGATACCGAGTGTATTGATGAAGGTGGACGAATGGCCATTGACGCCAAATGGCAAAGTAGACAGAAAAGCGTTATTAGCGCTTGAAAAGGTGGACAGTGAAACGCACGTGCCACAGGTAAGCTCGACCAAAGAAGTGCAAGACAGTCAGCTTAAATATTGGTTAGCTCAATTAGATGATGCACCTGCTGTACACGGATTACCACTTAGTTACCCCCGCCCAGAAGTCAAGCAGGAACAAGGTGCGGTAGTAAGCGGAAATTTACCGAGTTCAGTTGCACAACAGCTAAAACAATTGGCTCAGAAGTTTCAATTAACGCCATTTATGTTGATCCATGGTGCAGTATCACTCCTTTTATCGAAACACTGTAATAGTTCAGATATCGTAATAGGAACTCCTGTAGTACAACAAACTCAATCCGACTTGGAGTCTGCGCAGCAGTGCACGATGAATGCACTTGTATTGCGTGTCGACACAAAACATAAGACGTTGGCAGAGTATTTGGCACATATTCAAAGTGTCAATTTGGCTGCACAGTCTAATCAAAATGTATCATTCGAGCGTTTGCTTGAGGTGTTAAAGGTGCCTATCGATACGGCCCATTCCCCGTTATTCCAGATTATGCTTTCAACACACACAGAACACTCGCAGCTAGCTGACTGCGCGCGAGAAATGGTCAAAGCAGATCACGATTTAAATATCGATGTAAGCATCAATGATGAGGGGGTTGGGTTAAGTTGGACGTATGATGTGAGTTTGTTCAATGAAGCCGCTATCACAAGATTAAATGAACATTTCTGTCGCTTACTGACTGCACTCAGTGCGGTGACTGATGGTGAGGTAGAGCCTCACAGCTTGCCTATGCTTTCTCAATCTGAGTGTTATCAGCTAGTAACGCAACTCAATGACACAGGCTCAAATTATTCAGAGGAAAAGTGCGTACATGAATTGTTTGAATCGCAGGTAGCAGCCAACCCTAATAAAATCGCAGTGGCATTTGAAGAGACACACTTAACATATGCTGAGTTGAATGTGCGTGCGAATCAAGTTGCTCATTGTTTAGTGACTCAGTATGGCGTGAAGCCAGATACATTAGTGGGTTTATGTGTTGAGCGTTCATTGGAAATGGTCATCGGTATCTTGGGTGTATTGAAAGCTGGTGGTGCTTATGTGCCGTTAGATCCGAGTTATCCGCAAGCGCGATTGAACCATATGCTTGACGATGCAGGTCTTACGGTTGTGTTGTGTGAAGGGCAGACAACTGAAGTATTAGATAGCACATTTACTGGTACTGTGATTGATCTGGGTGATCATCAGCTTTTTGCTGAGTATGACACGACCAACTTGAGTACTTTAGCGCTTGAGCCAACTCATTTGGCTTATGTGATTTACACGTCGGGCTCTACGGGCAAACCAAAAGGTGTGATGGTTGAACACCGTAATTTAGTGGACTACATGTCTGTAAATAAACGCAATTACTATGATGGTAATGTGGCGGGTTCTCTCATATTCACATCGCTGAGCTTTGACTTGAGTTTGCCAAGTTTATACTTACCGTTACTTAATGGTGACGAGGTAAAACTTGTCGGTAAAGAAGATATCTTAGCGCCTTGTGTCAAAGAATCACTCAGTAGCGATTCGGTCAGGTTAGTGCGAATGACGCCTTCTCACTTAATGCTTTTATTGGACCAATTTAATGGCGAGCAAGTTGATACGGAGCATGTGTTTATTGTAGGAGGTGAGGCGTTTGAACACGGCTTGGCATCAAAGTGTCTTGAAACCTTCCCATCGTGTCGATTGGTAAACCATTATGGTCCATCTGAGTCGACAATCGGCTGCACGAGCTTCTCGATTACTCGGGGTGTTTTAAATGCATACAATACTATCCCAATTGGTAAAGCGATGGACAATGCCAGTATGTTGCTGTTGTCAGACACTCAGCAGCTACTGCCTTTTGGTGTGACAGGTGAGCTGTATATCGGTGGCGCTGGGTTGGCCAGAGGGTATTTAAACCACCCTGAGCTAACTGCGCAGCGCTTCATTGATAACCCTTATTACGATGCAAGCGTACCGGGTAGTTCGAAGCGATTGTATCGAACAGGAGACTTAGTCCGTTATTTACCTGATGGCAACTTAGAATTTATGGGTCGCGTAGATGATCAAGTAAAAATACGTGGCTTTAGGATAGAACTAGGGGAAGTTGAATCACAGCTAGCGCAGCTGTCGAATGTAAACTCTGCGCTAGTGTTGGCAAAAGAAGTTGCCGGTCGTCGGCAATTGTTCGGTTATGTAAAGCCCACAGAGACTGCGCGCTCTGAGCAAACTGTGCTGGTGGCATATTACGCTGCGAACGATGGCATGTCGCTAGATAATCAGATACGTCAGAATCTTGAAAAACACTTGCCAGATTACATGTTGCCTAAAATTGTCGTAGCCGTGGATGAGTTTAAATTGACGAAAAGCGGGAAAGTAGATGTTGCATCGCTTCCCGACATTAGCAGCATACAATCCAGCTTGAAGATAACAGAACCTACCACAAGCCTCGAAACACAAATGCGTAATGTTTGGGCGATGGTGTTAAGGGTTGCTCCAGACTCGCTAGATGTGCAAGCTGACTTTTTTGAGTTAGGTGGTGATTCTATTCTTGCGATCCAAGTGGCTGCAAAAGCGCGTCATCAGGGCATTTTCTTTACAGTGGCAGACTTGTTTGAGTATTCAACGATACGGTCATTGTCGCGTGAAGCGACGACAAATAAAGGCTTTGAGGTACCTCAAGAAGCAGTAGAGGGTCAGATGCCACTGTTGCCAATTCAAAGGGCATTTTTAAACTCTGGGATAGAGCTGGATTATTACAACCAAGCTGTTTTGTTAAATACACCGCCGGAATTTAATAGTAGTGCACTGACTGCAATTGTTGAAGCACTGATTGAGCGTCACGATGCATTGAGGCTAAGCTTTAAACTTGACGGCAATATTTGGCAAGCGAATCATGAAGTGAGTACGGCTCAGTCATTGAGTGAATTGTATGCGGTTGAAAAGCTTGATTTGTCCGATAAAAAGCAACTGACAGCAGTCTTAAATAACTATCAACAAAGTTTTGAGCTGTCTGGGCCATTGGCGAAGTTTGTTTATATAGAGGATGTCAATAACGAAAGGGAAGGGCGTTTATTTGTTGTGATACATCACCTTGTTGTGGATGGTGTGTCATGGCGTATTTTACTGTCTGATATTGAAGCTGTGTTTGCACAGTTCCATGCATTTGACAGTGTCCAATTAGCACCTAAATCCTCTTCTTACAAAGCATGGGGGGCATTTCTTAAGAAGCATGCAGCTGACGAAAGTATGGCAGCGCAATTACCGTATTGGAAAGGGGTTATTTCAAAGCAGACTTGCCCTCTCCCCATTAACGAAGTGTGTGATATAAAAGAGCGAGAAGTTCAAAAGTCACTAGCTCGTATTAGCCTGACTCAAAAAGAAACTCGACAACTGACTACGCAGGCTATTTTAAAGTATGACTTGCAAGTGAACGAGTTGCTGTTGAGCTCTCTGTTAATTGCTTTGCATCAGTGGAGTGGAGGGAATCAATTCTTAATAGATATGGAGGGGCATGGTCGAGAAACGCTCAATAGCAGCTTGGATCTGACCGAGACAGTTGGTTGGTTTACCAGTATTTACCCTGTAGCTCTTGGTGCCTCTGAGGAAAGTTTAAGAGAATGTACGTATGAGCAAATAATCAATCATGTCAAAAATACTTATCGAGATATTCCGGAAAACGGCATTGGTTTTGGTGTGATTGCGGGCAGTGACCTCGCAAAAGAGTTGGGTGATTATGAACCAGCAAAAATCCAATTTAACTATTTAGGCCAGTTTGACAATGTCACTGTTGATGGTGAGTTTTTCTCCATTGCTGCGGAATCAACAGGTGATAGTGCGAGCCGAAATCGACCTCTGGCTTATAAATTGGGCTTAGTTGCGATGGTTACTAATGGGTGTATGCAATTCAATATCAATTTTGACTTATCTGACTTTAGCCAACAGCAAGCCGATTTGTTGGCAAATTACCTTCAACAGGCCTTGCAAGGACTTATATCCCACTGCATTGCATCGTTAGGTGAGCAATCGATTAGCGAGCAATTCCCTGAGGCGTTGGCTCCGGCTGAAAAGCTTACACAATGGCAGTCTCAATTTGATGTACAAGATATTTACCCAGCTACAGGCATGCAGCAAGGTCTATTGTTCCATAGTGAACTGGACAGTGGCGCCTACATAACACAGATCCGTTTGGATTTTGAACATGTGATACCCGAAACATTGAAGTCGGCATGGCATAACATCGCAAATCGACATGATATTTTTAAAACTGCATTTGTAGGGTTTGAGGAAGGGCATTGCCATCAGTTAGTTCAGCATGAAGTTGAGCTCAATTGGTCCGAAGTGTCACTTGTTCATTTAGATGCAGCAGCACAACAAGAAGAAGTAGAACGAATTCGCTGCCAAGATGCAAACACCAAATTTAACATCATTGATGCACCGCTGATGAGATTCCATTTACTGAACTTGGGCGAAAATGGCTATGTTTTGATTTGGTCACACCATCATTCTTTGATGGATGGTTGGTCTATGAGCATGGTGTTTCAAGAGGTGGCTAGGGTTTATCAGGCTGAATTAACAAACAAGCCAGTGACCTTGCCAGCTGTTGTGCCATACAAAAATTATATTCAGTGGTTAAATAAACAGGACCAAGCGGCGTCGCTTACCTTTTGGCAAGCGCAGCTATCTGATGATCTTGAGCCAACACCGCTTCCATTGATGGATCTTACTAAAGTAGCAGAGTCGAAAGAAGAGTTCGCTTTACAGTTGACCTCGGAGCAAACACAGTCTCTTGTTGAGTTCGCGAGAAAAATAAAGACAACTGTGAATATATTGCTGCAGTCTTCATGGGCTATCTTGCTATCCCGTTACAGTTCAGAGAATACAGTGACTTTTGGCTATACAACGGCAGGAAGACCGCCTGCACTTGAAAATATAGACAAAATGGTGGGACTGTTTATCAACACTTTACCTTGCAGAGCCGAGGTTGATGACACGGTTAAGGTCAGTGATTTCTTAATTGCTCAACGAGATGCATTGAGTCAGCGTGAGTTACATAACTTTATTTCAGCGACTGAAATTCAATCGGCCATTCATAGCCATGCTGTCAGTGAGTTGTACAACAGTGTGATTGTCTTTGAAAACTACCCGATTAAAGATGTGAGTGCTCATGTTAATAATGCTGGTTTGGTGATCACCGATGTGCAGCCTTATGCGCGCACTAACTTCCCGCTGAGCTTGATAGCGCATTTAGGCGACACCTTATCGATTCGATTTGAATACCACTTGGGGCAATACAGCACAGCTGATATAGAAACTGTGGGTCAACAACTTAAGGCGGTACTACTACAGCTTGTTGAAAAGGCACAAGCGCGCGTATGTGATATTGATTTAGCAGTTGATGCAGCTGAAGAAGCGTTACAAGAAAGCGAAAGTGGTATCGAGTCTATCCCATTCTTTACGCTAAACGACAAGGTTGCAGAGTATGCACAGCAATTACCGATGTCACCTGCTGTGTCTTCAGAGGACGGCGAACTGAATTATCAGGACTTAGCGAAAAAAGTGGCTCACTTAGCCGTTGCATTGCAAGATGAGGGTTTGGTGTCTGGCCAAGCAGTTGGTATTTGCATGGAGCGCAGTGTTAAGAGTACGGTTGCCATGCTTGCTGTTTTAAAAGCGGGTGGCTTTTACGTTCCCATTGATGCTAAAACGCCCAGTGCACGTATTAATCATATTATTGATGACTGTGGCATGGAATTGATGTTGGTGGATGAACACACTATTGAAAGTGTGCCGCTAGACGGTGTTGACTTCATGATGCTCGATGATGAGCTGTTTGATGAAGATTGGTATCAATGTTCCGAGCAAGAGTTACAGGACGCAAAGGTTTCAATCCAGTCATCAGATACGGCCTACGTAATATACACCTCAGGTTCTACGGGTAAACCTAAAGGCGTTGCCGTATCACATGCTAATTTAGCCCACTACTTGAACTATGCAGCGTCGCAGTATTTTGATGGCGTAAAAGGTGCTGTAGTGAGTACGTCTCTGAGCTTTGATGCGACGATTACCAGCCTATTTACCCCATTAGTATGCGGCAAAGAAGTTGTATTGATTGAGCAGGGAAGTCGCGAGCTAGATTCACTGGCCGCATTTATTGCAAACGCTGCATCTCCAATGTTGTTTAAATTGACACCGTCGCACTTAAATGCACTTGCCAAGTTGTACGGCCAGTCGCAGACAAAGGTTGAGCATATGTGCATTGTTGGAGGTGAAAATTTGAGTTGGGGTACTGTTGAGCAGTGGCGCAACAGTGTGATGCCAAACGCCTGTATTATCAATGAGTATGGACCGACAGAAGCGACCGTAGGTTGTGTTGTATTTAAAATCTTAGCGCATGAAAACGCAGGACAAACGGCGGGGTCAGTGCCAATTGGTACGCCAATTCACAATACTGTTCTACGCGTATTGGACAAAGACGGTAGAGCCGTTCCCAAAGGCGCTAAAGGAGAGCTGTATATCGGGGGAGCAGGTGTTACTAAAGGGTATATGAATCGTTCAGCGCTTACCCAAGAAAAGTTTATTGAGTTTTCCGATGACACCAGCAAAGCGCTTACTTATTACCGCACGGGTGACATTGTTCGCTACAGGCATGACGGCGATCTTGAGTTTATCAGCCGAGTTGATGAGCAAGTGAAGGTACGTGGTTATCGCATAGAAACAGGCGAGATAGAGCATCACCTGCTGAGCCATCAAAGCATTTCTGCTGCTCATGTGATGTTAGACGATACTGCGGCTCAACACCTTGTTGCCTATATTGCTTGTGACATTGATATGGATTTGGCGGAGCTGGAACGTAGTTTAAGAGCATCTTTGGCGTTAGAGCTCAATGACTATATGTGCCCTAGCCAGTATGTGTTTTTAGCGCAGTTGCCATTAACTGCCAATGGTAAAGTCGATAGAAAGGCATTACCAAAATGGCAAGCACACTCAACGCAAGCCAGTTCGTCTGGCCCTGTAGGTGAAATAGAAAACCAGCTCGCAAACATCTGGGCACAATTGCTTGAAGTGGAATTGGCAGCTATTACACAAGATAGTGACTTTTTCTTGTTAGGCGGTCACTCACTGCTGGCAATACAGCTAATAACCGCAATTAGAGAGACGTTTAACGTTGAGATTTCGCTTCATCAAATATTTGATGCATCCTCTTTGTCAGGACAAGGTGCAGTGATAGAGCAAGCCGATGCGGCGACCTTTGCGCCTGCAATTCAACCTGCATCACTCGATATGACGCACTATCCACTGACACATGCACAAGAGCGCCTTTGGTTTATCGACCAAATGGGCCAAGGCAGTTCGCAATATAACATGCCGCTTGCTTTTGAAGTGTCAGGCCAATTTGATGTTGATCTGATTGAGCAGACATTAGGCGAAATTGTTGCGCGCCATCAGGTGCTCAGAAGTAACTTTGTGACGGTGGACGAGCAGCCTCAGATCACTTATGAACATGCTCAACCGTTTAAATTACATCGAGTCGACCTGAGTCATTTGGATGCGCAAGCTCGCCAGCATGAAGTAGCGCAAATTCAATTTGAAAATGCCACAAAGGTGTTTGACCTTGCTAAAGACCTACTGGTTAGAGCCAGTTACGTCAAGCTCACAAACGGTTTAGATGTTGAAAGTGGCGCGCTATTACTGTGTTTCCACCATATTGTCTTTGACGGTTGGTCAATTGGCATCTTGATGAAAGAGTTCAATGCCATTTATGCGGCCAAAAAGCGCAATTGTGAAGCCGAGCTCAACCTGCTGCCTGTACAGTACCAAGATTATGCGGTATGGCAGCGTACGTGGGAAGGTGAGCAGCAATACCTTGCCGATCAGACCTATTGGACAGAGGCGCTTGCTGGGAGTCCACAAATTCACTCAATTCCAACGGATAAAGTTCGTCCTGCGCGACAGTCATTTGCCGGAAGCGCAGTGCCATTTAAGCTTGATCAGGCGCAAACAAATAAGCTCAAGGCATTCTGTCAGAGCCGAGGGGTGACGCTGTCAATGGCACTGCAGACTGTGTTCTCTGTGCTGTTGAATCGTTACAGTGGCGAATCAGATATTTTGTTTGGTACGCCAGTAGCGAATAGGGACCGCAAAGAAGTTGAGCCATTAATTGGCTTCTTCGTAAACCTTGTTGTGATGAGAGTGGGTGTTGAGTCGCAGTCTTCGTTTGATTCTTTGCTACAAACAGTTAAACAGACAAGCTTGGCTGCTCAGTCCCATCAGTCATATCCATTTGATAAGTTAGTTTCAGAATTGGATATCACCCGCAGTGTGTCACATGCTCCACTCGTTCAAGTCATATTCTCAATGAATACGAACAAGGTTGACGCATTGGAGACTACAGATTTTGAAATTTCCCCGATGCATGCCGAACAACTCGTCGCCAAGCTAGATTTAAGCTTAGATGTTGAGGAGTATGAAGATGAGATAGGTTTCTCACTGGGATACTGCACTGATCTTTTTGAAGCCGAAACGATTCAGCAAATGAGCGACAATTATTTGCTGATCATAGAAAACATGTTGTCTTCGCCTGAATTAGAAGTTGCACAAGCACTTGTAAATCAAAGAGCAAGTGTAACCGAGGGTAGTGTCAAAGTGACAGAAACGAGTGCGCCATTTATTGCAGTGCATGAGTCTGTTAAACGTTTTGCGGCTGAAATGCCGGATGCGTTGGCATTAACCGATGGCGTTGAGCAACTTTCATATGCACAACTTGTTACAGCAGCGCATACCTTATCTATTGCACTGCATGAAAAAGGTGTTGGGCAAAATAGCTTAGTTGGTGTGGTTGCTGAGAATTCGGTAAAAAATGTAGTGTTAATGGTTGCGCTGTCGCAAATGGGGGCTGTATATGTACCATTTGATCAAAGGTTGCCAGCTCAGCGTGTTGAGAAAATGATCGAATCTAGTGGTGCAGAGTATCTAGTGTGTCCGTCGACGGCACATCCTTTTGAGCACTTGTCAGCTGCACAGTTTAACTTGGACGAGCTATTTGAATACGCCAAAAATGTTGAGGTAGAGAACGTCGGGCCTGATAACCAGGTCTCAGTACAGAAGCAGCAATTGGCCTATGTCATTCATACCTCAGGATCGACTGGTATGCCAAAAGGCGTGATGATTGAGCATTTAGCTTTGGCTAGTTTTGTACAAAATCATAACAGCTTGGTTGGTACGCCACCACAGTCAAAAGTCATGTCAATATTGTCCCCGGCATTCGATGCAGGTCTTGGTGTCATTTGGAGCAGCTTGTATTCAGGCGCCACCTTGTGCTTGGGCAGCTTTGAGAAGTCCCTATCAACACAGTTGGTGGATTTTGAAGTGCAACAAATCTCTTTAACCCCTTCGATTTTAGAATCGCTGTCTTGGCAAAGTGAGTTTAAGTTGGAAACACTCATCCTTGGTGGTGAGGCGTGTCCAGAATCGACAGTTGAAAAATGGCAGAAACATTGTCGTTTAATCAATGAATATGGTCCCACTGAAACGACAGTAACGGCGATGTCAAGTGATTGGTCTGTATCTCATTCTCGCAGTCTGGGTCATGTCTATCCAGGATTTCAAGCTGCTGTGATAGATGAAAATGGCAACCCTTGTCCTGTGGGGGCAATTGGTGAGCTTTACCTTGCAGGTGATCAACTAGCAAGGGGGTATATCAATGCGCCGGAATTGACCGCCAAGGTGTTTGTCGAAATGACGTTGCCAGGCTGCACTATGCAAAGGTTTTATAAAACGGGTGACCTTGTACGTATTTTACCTTCGGGTGAGTTTAGTTTTGTTGGCAGAGCCGACACACAAGTGAAAATCCGCGGATTTAGAATCGAGCTAGAAGAAATCGAAAATAAAATCATGTTAATGGATGGTGTTGAGCAGGCTGTTGTCGATGTTCGTGTGTTAAATGGTGTTGAAAATATTGTTGCATATTTTGTTGCAATAAAGGATATTGAAAAGCCACAGTTCAAGGAGCATTTGGCGTCATTACTACCAGACTATATGGTGCCTAATCATTATGTTAGCTTGGAAGCAATGCCTCTAACCGTGAATGGTAAAGTTGACCGTAAATCATTGCCAGTGCCACAACTACTTCATCGTGAGCAAACTTATGTTGCACCGACGAATGAGCTAGAACATCAAATTTGCAATATATGGCAAGAGCTTTTGCAAATCGAACGAGTTGGGCTTGAAGATAACTTCTTTGATTTGGGCGGTCACTCGCTATTAGCAGCGCGTATGTACACTTCTATTCAACATCAGTTTGATATAGAGCTGTCCTTACAAGAAATTCTTGAGCAGCCAGTGGTTTCTGAGCTTGTAAAAGTCATAGATACCGCAGTGCGACTCAAAGAGGGGCTAATTTCCCAGCGTGCAGATGACAGTAGTGATGCCGAAGAAGATGTTTGGGAACTGTAACGTTAAGTCAAAATAATAAAAGGCTGGTGGCAAATTGCACACCAGCCGCATAATAAATATAAAGAGATGGAAATGTCACAGAAGTATTATTTAAGAGAAAGTGTTTATGTTGAGCCATTAGTCAATAGTTGGTACGCATGGCCAAACCTTTTATCTCCGTTTCAGTATGCTCTATATATGAACAAAACTCACCTAAGGTTGATGAAGTCATTTGCCAATAACCATGAGTTACATATTATGGCAAACGAAAATAAGACCATCGCGGGTGGGGGGGAATTTGTCGATTGTAAAGCAGAGCAGCTAGAAGATATAAAATCCCTGATCAATAAATTTGAAACAGAAGATGCGCTCTTTGGTGAGCTGGCTGATGCGCTGAAATCCCTCAACGCCATGCTCAAGCAACACGTCAGTGGTGAATCTTTAGAGCCGCTCTACAAACAGGTACCTGACCTTCTTAAAGGGTATGTGGAGCTGGTCATGGACAGTAACCACAACCCGAGTTTCCGTGTTATAGAGGGCTTGGTTTATCAAAGTGAATATTACAGAAAAGATCTGCAATCGGTGTCTTTAGGTGTCTTAAATGAGGAGATGGAAAGGCCGTTTGTTCTGAGCACGCCAAGGCTACCAGATACGGACCATATCCATATCAGTGAACCCTTTGACAGTGAATTCTGGGATACCTTGTTTAAAACACGGACTCAGCCAATTTCTAAACAAGACATTGAAGCCTTGTTTGAAGGCAAGCACTGTACAGGTGGCTTAAATATTTTCGAATTATTCACTACCGAAGCGCCAGCAGACAGAGCACAAGAGATAGAGACAACATCTGTTAAATATATCGGTCATGCCGGTCTACTGTTACAGACAAAAAATGTGTCCATATTGGTTGATCCCGTTGTGGCCAATATCACATCAAAAAATCGCGAGCAAGCGATTGGCTTTGCGCAACTGCCGGAAAAAATAGATTACATTTGCCTGACGCACAATCATTCAGATCACGTCAACTTAGAGACCTTATTACAGCTTCGACACAAGACAAGTCGTATCCTAGTTCCTAAAAACAATGGCGGTTCATTGTTAGACCCATCGCTCAAAATGATCCTCAGACAATTAAAGTTTGATGTAATTGAAATTGATGATTTAGAGGTGATTGATGTTCCTGACGGCAGCATTACTGGCATTCCGTTTTTGGGTGAGCATGGTGATTTGAATATAAGAAGTAAGACGGGCTGGCTATTCCAGCTTAACGGTAAAAAAATATATGCCGGTGCTGACTCTTCTAACCTAGAACCCATCATGTATGAAAAGCTAAGCGCTTATTTTGGGGAATTAGACTTAATGGCAATTGGCATGGAATGTGTCGGTGCGCCGTTTACATGGCTATATGGGGCTCTATTCACAGAAGCTGTGCCAAGAAATATAAAAGAGTCACGCCGACTCAATGGCAGTAGTTTTGAAACGGCATCTCAAATCACCAATGCATTGAAACCTAAAAATGTGTGGATTTACGCTTTAGGTTTGGAGCCTTGGTACAACTACTTTATGGGCCTTGATTATAGCGATGATTCTGAGCAGATAGTGCAATCAATGCAAATGGTGGAATTTTGTCAGGCACAAGGTATTCCTGTTGAGCGTTTATGCGGCAAAAGTGAAATTAAGTTTTAGGAGATAAACATGGGATTGATGTCAATGAATGACTTAGTTGAAGTTGAAGGTCAACCACTTGTACTCAACGTGGACTTGCAAGGCGAAAAAACCTTGGATTGGGCACAGAGAAATCGCGACGAACTAGAATCGTTGGTGGCAACCAATGGCGCAGTGTTAATCAAAGGCTTGAAGGTGGTCAGTACTGGGCAATTTTCAAAATTGTTGCAAACCATTTTTCAAGGGCCGCTGCTAGAGTATCAATATCGCTCAACTCCAAGGACAGGGTTGAAGGGCAATATCTATACGGCCACTGAATATCACGCCAGTGAAACTATTTTACAGCACAATGAAAATGCTTATTCAAATGAGTGGCCATTGCGACTCGGTTTTTTGTGCATGCAAGCATCGCCAGTAGGTGGGGAAACGCCGATTGCAGATAGCTGCAAGTTATATGATCTAATTCCACAAGAGATAAGAGACAAGTTTGAGTCCAAGCAGCTTAAATATGTCAGGAACTACTCAGATGTCGATTTGCCTTGGCAAGAAGTGTTTCAAACATCCGACAAGGGAGAAGTGGAAGCATTTTGTCGTCAAAAGAACATCGATTTTGAGTGGTTACCCGGTGATAGATTGCGAACTTGGCAGATAAATCCTGCATCAATTGTCCACCCGGTTTCAGGCAAAAAAGTGTGGTTTAACCAGGCCCATTTATTTCATGTTTCTAGCCTTGGTAAAGATATGAAGGAAAGCCTGATCAATAGCTTGGGTAAAGAATTTTTACCGAGAAATGTGTACTTTGGCGATGGCAGTGAAATTGATGAGTCTGAGTTACAGCTGATCCGCGACTTGAACCAAGATTTGCGAATTAAGTTTAAGTGGGAAAAGCATAACTTGATGTTAATTGATAATACGCGGTTTAGTCATGGCAGAGAGCCGTATGAGGGAAATAGGAAAATCCTCGTAGGCATGTCAGCACCTTCGGGTTTTCAATCTGTTTAATAGGTCAGAATATGGGAATTAAACCTCTGAAAATTAGATCCAAAAAATTAAAAGCGTGTACCGTAGCTGCGGGATTATCTGTTGTGGCACCTGTGTATAGCGCAAGTTTTTCTGAGATCCATCACTGTTATGTCAATAAACATAGTGCAGGCTCTAGTATTCAAATTACCAAGGGCAATCAAGTGTTGTATAGAGGGGCGGTTGGACTCGCAAATGTCTCTACCAAAGAGCCTCTTGGTCAAAAAAGCGTGTTTGATATTGGTTCGATAACAAAGACTTATACCGCTGTGGCTGTTTTGCTTCTCAGCGAAGAAAAAAAGATCAACCTAGATACGCCACTTGGCACCTATGTCAAGTCAATTCCAAAAGAGTATCAACATGCAACGGTTGCCCAAATATTGTCACACATAGCGGGTTTTCCTGATTACTTAAGTGACTCTAGAGTATGGGGGTTGTGGCACCGAGATAGGGGGCTTGACCGTGTTATTAAAAGTATCACAAGACGTAAACCCTACCAAGAGCCTTTGAATAGCTACGAGTATTCAAATACCGGCTACATACTGTTGGGTAAGCTTATAGAGGAAGTATCCGGTCAAACTTATCGTGAATTTTTAGAGCAGCGAATATTTAAGCCCTTAAAGCTAAACAACACTTATGTTTTTGAACAGCCATCTAAACATAAAACGGTTGGCTATTTTTCAGCGCCTAACGCCCCTAAGAAGTTATATTACCCAGAAAAAGTAAGTAGGACCTGGATGCATGCTGCAGGTGCAATTTCAGCCACAGTTTCAGATCTGAGTCAGTTTTATATGAGCCTGCACAAAGGCGAAATTCTATCCGAATCTTCTTACTTGAGGATGATGAGAAGAGCAAAATTAAGCGATGGCACAGAAATCGACTATGGCTTGGGTATCAATATTAATGATGTACTTGGAGTGCCAACTCTTTTTCACGAAGGCCGTGTGCCAGGCTATGCGTCATGGAGTGCGTATTTCAAAGAGTTAGATATTCATGCTGTCGGCCTTTCTAACGATGAGGGAATTCACCCAGGCCCGGCAACTTTGCATATGGTGGCTGAGTACACCAAGCTACTGCCTGCCAGAGTCAGCCTCGCAGATAAGCCAGCAGAAATTGCGCTGTTGGGTCACTATCAAAAAACCGATGGGGAGCGGTTTGAGATTAAACGCAGTGGCGCTGATTTAATTTTGGTTGAAAAGGGCGGTGAAGAAGTCATCGAGTTAAGAGAAAACAACTCTTATAGCCACAAGTGCAGTGGGAACTTTTTTACCCTCGAAAACAATGGCGGTGAGGCTGTGCTGATGTTTACCGATCTGTATAGAGGTCAAAGTACCTACGCCAAGAGAGTTTCGCAACAAAGTGCTCAGGCAGGTTCTTAGCAGAAGCAGACTTTAAAAATACGTTGAAGTGGCTGTAGAGTTTCAATGTCACTATGTTTGCAATATGTTGATATTGAGAACTTTATAGCGCGCTTTATGAAAAGTCGTGGTCGAGCCGATAAAACCAAAAGGTTAAAAGTAGGTGCATACACCACGTTGGGCAAATAAATATTAACGATAAAAATTGAACTGAAAATTTAGCAATAAGTGAAAAAGTAGGGAGCTTTTTTATTTAGTGTCAAACATCTCTAAGGCGATTGACTAGGAAGGGGCCTTTTTGGTGACGACATAATTTAGTTTGAAAAGGCAGCGGCACAGCTTAGTTGTGCTTAGGCGACGTATTTTGCGCATTGTGTGCATTTTACCAAGTTTTATGCCGAAGTTGGGCTGAAATTAATTTGCTAACTTAACCAAAAATAACGAATAAAAAAGAGGTTATAGATGAATTTAGAAGTGCTAAACGTAAAGGATAGTGGGTTCAGCAAGCTGGGGCCGGTATTTAGTGAAAAAGAGATAAACCAAATATCTAAGGCGGTTTCTGAGTACTCTAAGAAGTTTAGTGAAGGGGTTGTTTTTGAAGAGGGTACGGACACCATCAGAGCGATACACGGTCCACACCTGTATGACTCTTTTTTCAGAGACATAGCCCAAGATAAAAGACTTGTCAGCTTTGCACAAAAGGTGTTGGGTGAACAGGTTTACGTTCATCAGTTTAAAATAAATCAAAAATTGGCTTTTGAAGGGGCCAACTGGCCATGGCACCAGGACTTTATCTTTTGGCAGAAGTTTGACCATATTGAACATCCAAATATGGTGAATATTGCCATTCCTCTTGATGAAGTGAATATGCTTAACGGACCGCTTTGCATTGTCCTTGGCAGCCATAAACTCGGTAATGTATCTGAATCTATTAGCGGTAATAGTAGTAATGTATGGCAGGAAAACGTGTCATCTAATCTCACGTTCCAAGTCAAAAAGTCTTTTATGCAAGACGTATTATCCGATGGTGAATATGAGTTTGTCACTTGCGCAGCTGGTGAAGGGTTTGCTTTTGATCCTCAGGTCATACACGCATCGTCAAATAATATGTCAGCTTCTGACAGAAGGATCATGATTATTACCTACAATGCGGTTTCCAATGTACCTAAAAAACTGTCTAGTAGGCCAGGCTTCTTAAGTGCACGTAGTTTTGAGCCAATAGACATTTAATACACATCAATATTATCAATCTGCATGACGCATATTTTGGTTGCTACTTTGAAAGTTAATGAAGTGAAGTAGCAGAGCGGCTTTGCACTGTGTTCAAAGTCGCTGAAAAAGTATGTTTAATTTCGATAAAGAAATGACCGTTCTAAGTAGATGGCATGTCACTCAAATATAAATGAGCGATATGCATTGATAGTGTTGGTGGGTGTAACTTTCCTACAGTGGCCTTATTGGTACTCGGCCACTTCTTACTTATTTTCTGTACATGCCATAGGGCAAGAAGCATCAATGGCAAGTACCAAGGATTGTTCAATCATAAAGTAGATACCCCAACAGAAAGTAATTGTTGCCGTGTTTTGGTCTAGAACAACAGCTTCAAAACAGTGCATTTAGGCTGTTTGCAAGTTTAGCGCTGTTGGGAAGCTAAGGTTATTGAGCTAGGTAACTTGGTGTTGGGAGGCTTGAGGGAAAGCGCGTTTAATTTGATCTCAGATTGAAATAAGCATCAAAAGTTTTGAGGTAAAAGTGAAGGAAGTATATTCAAAAATTACAAAGCTGGGCGTGAGTATTTATTTAGACGATGGGGTTTTGAAAGCCAAAGCGCCCAAGGGCAGAATAAGCCCTGAAATTGCTCAGCTAATTAAAGATAATAAAAATCAATTGATTGACTATCTAACGGACAAGACCTTAGACAAAAGAATAAAAAAAATAGCACGAGGCGATTTAGCACAGCAGCTGCATCCGACGTCTTTCGCTCAACAGGGTTTGTGGCTCATTGATAAACTTCACGAGGGGTCTTCACAATATAATATGTCGGTCTCATATGAGGTGACACCGAGTTTGGACATTGCTGTAATGCAGCAAGTATTCAAGACCATTGTCAACAGACATGAAGTACTCAGAACTGTTTACATTGAGCAGGATGGTGAAATTAAACAGTCAATTCGACCCAATTTTGCAGTCGACTTTGAATTAACTTGTGAAGATTTAACTCAGTATAGTGAGGAAAAGCAACGGCAGTTGGTCAGCCAGTTGGCCGCGCAAGCGCAACAAAAAGCGTTCAATTTGTCAGAGGATCTGATGTTACGTGTAAGCTACTTCAAAACGGATCTGGCTTACGCTGTATTGACGTTGAGTATGCATCATATTGCATCAGATGGTTGGTCCATAGATGTGTTGGCGAAAGAGTTTTTTACTCTGTACCAGGCATTGATTGAAGGCAATAAAGCGCCATTACCAGAGTTAGAAATTCAGTATGTAGACTATGCATACTGGCAGCGTGAGTCGCTATCCAACAAGCGCTTGGATAAACAAATAGACTATTGGACTCAGCAATTACATGATCTGCCTGTGGTGCACAATTTACCACTATGCCACCCTAGGCCTGCGGTAAAGCAATATGTAGGTGGTATAATTCGAGACACAGTGCCTGCACCGATAAGTAATAATTTACACGCTCTAGCAAAACAAAATGGCATGACACCATTTATGTTGTTACACAGTGCATTGTCACTGATGTTTGCTCGGCACAGTAATAGCGCTGATATTATCATAGGTACTCCAGTGGCAAATCGGGCTCAAAAAGAATTGGCCTCATTGATCGGATTCTTTGTGAATACCTTGGTGTTGCGAGTCGATACAAACCAAGATTCACTTGCCAGCTATTTTGAACATATCAAGCAAGTTCACCAACAGGCGCAGGCAAATCAAGATGTGTCGCTAGAGCAACTCGCCGAATCGCTAAATATTTCAAGAAGCACCAGCCACAGCCCACTATTTCAAATTGCGATGACAGTTAACAATGACAACTTTGGCAATGGCGCTGATGGGTTAAACGAATCGTTGGCTGGTGTGACTATTAGACGATGCCAATTCGACTCAGTGTTGGCTAAGTTTGATTTGAGTGTAGAGCTCAATATTAACGAGCAAGGTATGGAAGTAAGCTGGATTTATGACGCAAGCCTATTTTCAGAGCAGGCAGTCAAGAGATTCAACAAGCACTTTTGTCGTTTACTCACTGAACTGAGTAGCGTATCCAACTTGCGTATTTCTCCACATGATGTGCCCATGCTCGATGAGCAAGAAACTCACTACCTAGTAACCGAGCTCAATGCCACCGAGCTGGAGTATCCTCATGCGCCATTTATTCATGAGTTAATAGAACAGCAGGCACAAATTCGGCCAAATAGTGTTGCTTTGATATTTGCAACACAAAGTATGACGTACAAAGAACTTAACGAGCGCGCCAACCAACTCGCCCATTATTTGGTCCATAAGCATGACGTAAAACCAAACACACTGATTGGACTGTGCGCTGAGCGTTCATTGGAAATGATAATAGGAATATTGGGGATTTTGAAAGCTGGGGGGGCCTACATTCCACTAGACCCGAGTTATCCTCGAACGCGGCTCGAGTATATGTTTGAGGATGCTTCGCTGGCGACCATTGTTAGCCATCGAAAAGCGCACTACGCGCTAACAGGCTTTTCTGGAGATGTTATCGATTTGGATGATGTGCAGCTGTATAGTCACTATAGCTCTCAAAATATTGCCAAAGAAACGCTGGGTTTAAACAATCACCACCTTGCGTATGTGGTGTATACCTCGGGCTCCACAGGGAAGCCAAAGGGGGTGATGATTTCCCATGCGGGCCTGACAAATACCATGTTGTATAGTACGACATGCCCACCATTTAACGGCGAGCCGGACGATGTATTTTATCAGGCCACCTCCATTGCATTTGATGCGGCAATATGGCTCTACTGGTGTGCTTTGGCATCTGGTTCGAAATTGAGATTGGCCTCATCTTTGGACTTTCAAAAAGAATTGGAATCTTACGCTGATGTCACCCATTTATTTATGACACCCTCTATCCTCGAAGTTATAAAGCCAGATACTTATCGATCTCTTAAAGTAGTCGCGACGGGTGGGGAAAGCTGCTCTTTAGAGTTAGTCAAAAAATGGCGAGCGCTAGGTGTCCAATTTTACAATTACTACGGCCCTACTGAAATTACGATATACAGTTCACGAGGAAATGTTACCCATGGTGAACAAATCCATATTGGATGTGCCAATGCGAATGTGCAGTATTTTATTTTAGACCGACAGCAGCGGTTGCTGCCCTACGGTGCGATAGGCGAATTATACATTGGTGGCAAAGGGGTGGCGCGAGGCTATCTCAACCTGCCGACATTGACCCAACAACGTTTTATCCCAAATCCATTTTATGATCATAACAACTCTGCTAGCTCCGAGCGTTTGTATCGCACTGGGGACTTGGTGCGCTATCTGGATGATGGAAATCTGGTATTTGTTGGAAGAGAAGATCAGCAAATTAAAATACGCGGATTTCGATTAGAGTTGGGAGATGTTGAGGCACATTTGACTGATCACCCGGATATTGATTCAGCATTGGTCATAGCTTCAGAGTTGGCTGGGGAACTGCAGCTTATCGGGTATATCAAACCTGTGCATCAATTGAAAAAGAGTGAGCAATTTGACTGGGTTAAAAAAGTTAAGTTGGAGCTCTTGGCACAATTACCAGATCACATGATCCCAAGTGTATTACAGGTGGTTGATGTATGGCCATTGACCAATAATGGCAAGGTAGATCGCCGCGCCTTACCGCTACCTGACTTAGGTGCATCGGCTCGGGATTATGTTGCACCAACCACCGAGACAGAAAAAAAATTGGTGGCGATATTTGCTGAACTTCTGGGCATAGATGCAGGCAAGTTGAGTACCTCCGAGAGCTTTTTTCAGCTTGGTGGAAACTCCTTGATGAGTATTCGCTTAGTGTCACATATTCGCGCTCAGTTTGAGGTTGAGTTGCCGGTTCAGAGCGTATTTGAATCAAACTCCTTGGTCAGCTTGGCAGCGATGATTGAACGGCGCATAAATCGTCACATAAAAACACCGAGTGACTTATACACTGAGCAGACTCTATCTCGTCATATAGTGCCTGTTGAGCGAGCGTCAAGTTATCGCATTTTATCTTCTGCACAAAACAGATTGTGGTTTATCGATAAATTACAGGGTGGGGCATCTCAGTACAATATATCTGTGGCTTTGGAATATACATCAAAGCTAGATTTAAATTTACTGGAGCGGGTATTTGCGACCATTATAGAGCGTCATCATGTTCTGAGAACGGTTTACAAAGAGCAGGGAAAAGAGGTACATCAGCATGTCATACCTATGACAGAGGTGGACTTCAAGGTTGTGGTTCATGATTTATCACACCAGATGCACCATATTGAGAGAGATAATAATCGTCAAGACATCCAAGCGCTTATCGATGATGAGGTGGCTAAACCTTTTGACTTAAAGCAAGCGCCTATGCTCAGGGTCAGTTGCTTTGAGGTTGTTAAAGGCGACAGTCCCAAAGGTGTGTTGGTACTCAATATGCATCATATCGCCTCTGACGGTTGGTCTGCTCAGTTATTGATGAAAGAGTTTTTTAGTTTATATCACGCCTTCCTAAATGACGTGCCAAGCCCATTGCCAGAGCTTACCGTGCAGTATTGTGATTACGCCAATTGGCAGCACAATAATCTCAATACACCAGCTGTGAGCCAACAATTGGCGTATTGGAAAAGTAAGTTATCTGAGCTGCCTGCGACGCATAGCCTACCGCTGAGCGCAGCACGTCCGCAAGTTAAAGCGTATCGCGGAAAAAAGGTGACACACTGTTTGGACAGTGAGACGAGTAGCAGACTCATTGGTTTGGCTAAACACCATCAATTAACCCCGTTTATGTTGCTTCACGGTGCACTCGCGTTGGTGCTAGCTCGTCATAGCAATGACTCGGATGTGGTGATAGGTACGCCTGTGGCGAACAGACTCCAACCAGAGGTAGAGGCTCTAATTGGTTGTTTTGTAAATACCTTGGTGCTTCGTGTCGATACCAACAAAGGGTCATTAGGTGAGTATTTCAACTATGTAAAAGCGGTGCATATGGAAGCGCAATCTAATCAAGATGTCCCGTTTGAGCTGTTGGTTGATGAGCTTAAAGTGCCGCGAAGTACAGCTCACAGTCCTCTATTTCAAATCATGCTAACCATTAATAATGACTTTGGTATCCATAGTGCGTCACTGTTTGATTCGACAGCGGCTGTGGATATAGATGTTCAGCCTTTTCAAGTGACAAGTGTTCAAACGAAATTTGATTTAGATATTGATATTCAGATCAGCGACAGTGAGATCTCCATCGATTGGGTTTATGACGTGACTTTATTTCAAGACGCGTATATTCAACAACTGAGTGAGCACTTACACAATTTACTGGTTGGGTTAAGTCAGCACCAAGGACTGTCTGACACACCGCTTAGTCAATTGCAGATGTTATCAGAGCAAGAGCAGCAACATCTGGTCAATGAACTAAATGATACCGCTGTGGATTTCTCCCCTTCGCTGTGTATTCATGAACTGTTTGAGTTACAAGTCACGAAAACCCCAGATGCTATCGCTGTGTCGTATGAAGGCACTGAACTGACTTTTGCGCAGCTCAATGCAAGGGCAAACCGACTGGCACACTATTTAATAAATACCGTACAGCTCCCACCGTCTGCATTGGTTGGGGTATGCACTGAACGTTCAATTGGGTTGGTTGTGGGCATGCTGGCCATTTTCAAAGCGGGCGCTGCATATTTGCCGCTAGAACCGAGTTTGCCTAAAGACCGATTGAAGTACTTGATTGATGATTCTGGATCAATGCTGATATTGACGCACGCCCATATTCAATCTGTTCTACAAGGCTATGAGGGCCAGCTGGTGTTACTAGATGAGTTTGAGCAGGCTCACATGCAGTTACAAGACAGCGTGTTTGGTACATGCAAAATAGAGAATATTGCGACGAGTGAAGTACAGGTGGCGCCTTCCGATTTGGCTTATGCTTTTTATACTTCAGGCTCAACGGGCAAGCCAAAGGGAACGCTAAATAGCCACGGAGGTTTGGTGAATCGGCTTCATACTTTGCAGCATCAATTCAACATGCAACCGAATGATAAAATACTCCAGAAAACGCAAATGAGCTTTGATGTTTCTTTGGGAGAAATACTGTGGCCACTCACATCTGGTGGTACTTTGATATTGGCCAAGCCAGGTGCGCAGTCTGATCCAAACTATTTGACGGACACCATAGTAGCCCACGGCATTACGATTATTCATTTTGTACCTTCGATGTTGCAGCTGTTTATCAATCATGCAGACACTTCTAAATTGAAGTCTTTGAGGCTACTGATGACCAGCGGGGAAGCGCTGAATTATAAACTTCAAGCACAAGCGATTAACGCCTTTGAAAACGTTGAGTTGGTTAATCAGTACGGGCCAACAGAGGCGGCAATTGAAGTATCGTATTGGCATTTCAACACCTTGAGAAAAGACAAACGAGTGCCCATAGGTTACCCCTCAGCCAATACTAAGCTGTTGATCCTCGATAAAGAGGGTAATTTGGCGCCCAAAGGAGCACAAGGAGAGCTATATATTGCTGGTTGCCAAGTGGGTCTGGGGTATTTAAAGCAGGCGCAATTGACCGCCCAGAGATTTGTGACATTGAACATGTTAGGTGTTGAACACAAGGCTTATCGCACCGGTGATTTGGCGCGTTGGCTCAGCGACGGCAGCATAGAGTTTTTGGGTCGACTAGATAGCCAAGTAAAACTCAGAGGGATGCGGGTTGAACTCGGTGAAATTGAGGCCAAAATGAGAGACCTTGAATCAGTTCATGATGCCGTGGTGCTGGTCAAAGAACGTGCTGAAAATCAAGTGCTGTGTGCGTTTGTCCAAACTACCCATGGCAATG
The DNA here is from genome assembly GCF_022347805.1 of Pseudoalteromonas sp. Of7M-16. Lineage (NCBI taxonomy): Bacteria > Pseudomonadati > Pseudomonadota > Gammaproteobacteria > Alteromonadales > Pseudoalteromonadaceae > Pseudoalteromonas > Pseudoalteromonas sp. Of7M-16. The sequence goes on from NZ_JAKRFY010000009.1 coordinate 115,388, forward strand.
AAAATAGCCCTGAGTTTATCAACAGTTTGCGCCAAGCCTTACAGCTCGAACTACCAGCTTACATGGTACCGAGTGCCATTTCGGTCGTTGACACCTTCCCTCTGTCAGCCAATGGCAAAGTGGACCGTTTAGCATTGATGGCCAAGCCTGTTTCAAGTCGCAAGCGTGTCGCGGCAAAAGGCGGCGTCGAAACAGTGATCCTAGAGATTTGGAGCAAGGAACTGGGTATAAGCATCAATGAATTAAGCATTGATGATAACTTTTTCGAAGTGGGTGGAAACTCATTAAACACGATTTCCGTATGTAAAGAAATCAATCATCAACTCAATACATCATTACAAATTGCAGACTTATTCCAGTACCCGAGTGTCGGGCAGCTAAGTCAATTTGTGAGCAAGTCGAATGTCAATAAGGTTAAGCGCAAAAACTTAGACGGCGCGAAAAATCGAATTATGTTGGCAAGGAAAAAGTTTAATAAAAACAATTCAAAAATAAAAACTGGGACTGAGATATGAAAGAGTATAACGGATTAGAAATCGCCGTCATAGGAATGGCAGGCAGGTTCCCTGCTGCACAAAATATAGAACAATATTGGCAGTTGTTACACTCAGGTACAGAAGGTATTAAAGATCTAGAGGAAAGCGAGTTAGTTGAGCAGGGGTTAGAGAAAAGCACCATTTCACAACCTGACTACGTCAAGCGTTCGGGTTTTGTGGCGAGAAAAAAATGCTTTGACGCAGAGTTATTTGGCTATAGCGCCGCTGAAGCGCAATTCATGGACCCACAGTTTGGTGTATTTCACGAGGTGGTTTGGGAAGCCTTAGAGAATGCCGGATATACCAGTGAAAATTATGATGGACTCATAGGTTTATACGCGGGGGCGAGTAGCAATACACGTTGGCTGAGAAAAGTAGATGAAAGTTTAGCAAGTACATCAATGGCAGATGGTTACGCATTGGCGAGTGTGAATGAACCTGGATATTTGTGTTCTCGCGTATCACATAAGTTGAACTTGACTGGACCTGCAATTTCAAATAATACCACTTGCTCGACTTCCTTGGTGAACATTCACTTAGCTTGCCAAGCCTTAAATATAGGTGAGTGTGATATTGCTTTAGCTGGTGGTGTATACATTGGCGCACTTGCAGAGCAAGGTTATTTGTATCAAGAGGATATGATTCTATCTCCAGATGGCGTATGTCGCCCATTTGATGAGTTGGCGCAGGGCACCGTGCCCGGAGAAGGCTGCGGCGTTTTAGTTCTTAAACGATTGGAAGATGCCGTTGAAGACAATGATAATATTCTTGCAGTGATCAAAGGCTCGGCCATCAATAACGATGGCGAAAACAAAGTAGGATTTACAGCCCCCAGTGTGAGTGGTCAAGCTCAGGTAATCAGTGATGCATTGCAAAGGGCTGAAATTAGCCCTGATTCTATTCAGTATATAGAAACCCATGGTACGGCAACTAAAATAGGCGATCCAATAGAGATCTCCGCACTTAAACAAGTTTTTGATGAGGTTGAGGACAGCCGTATTGCCATCGGATCAGTCAAATCCAATATAGGTCATGCTGGCGAAGCGGCGGGCGTTGCTGGTGCAATTAAAACCATTTTATCTATGCAGCATAAAACGCTCCCAGCGAGTTTAAATTACACTGCGGCTAGCCCTTTGCTACATATTGAAAATAGTCCATTTTATGTCAATCAGCACAGTGCCAATTGGGATGGCGGGCTTGACGGAACATTGCGTGCGGGTGTGAGCTCGTTCGGATTGGGCGGCAGTAATGCTCACGTTATTTTTGAGGGTCATCAAGCGCTACCTTATTCCGGCCCATCAAGAGATGAGCATATTATTTCGCTATCGGCTAATACAGACGCAGCCCTAGTCGAAATGGAAAACAACTTGGCAGAGTATATCGCCAAAAATCCAGATGCGAGCATTGCCGATATTGCATATACCCTTCACCTTGGTAGGAAAAACTTGAAAATCAAATCAAATTTTGTGGCGAAAAGCCTCGATGATTTGAAGACTCAACTACAAGGTAAAACCAAACACACTCAGGTAGATCAGTCTAAGACAAAGACATTGTGCTTTTTGTTTCCAGGTCAAGGAGCTCAATACATTAATATGGGGCGGGATGTTTTCGACACAGAGCCTGTATTTAGAGCCTCAATGTTAAAAGGGTTTGAGCTGTATGAGCAAAGCACGGGCGTTGCCTTACAAGAGGTGTTCTACCCCGACAATGATTACGAAGCCCGCGAATTGATTGCGACTGAGTATGCGCAACCAGCACTGTTTATATTCGAATATGCGTTGTTTGAGCTATTCACTAGCTGGGGATGTGATGCAAAGGCATTTCTTGGTCATAGCTTAGGTGAATACGTTGCGGCGTGTGCTGCGGGTGTGATGCGTTATGAAGATGCACTGGCTATTGTTGCAAAACGAGGCCAGTTGGTTGCGTCTATGCAAGAGGGGGCCATGTTGGCAGTCGCTGCTAAGCTAGAAGATGTGGAGAGCTACCTCTGTGAAGGGCTTGTTATTGCTGCGCTCAATGCACCACAAAGAGTTGTGGTGTCAGGCGATACTGCGTTAATTCAACAGCTGCAACGCCAGCTTCAAGAACAGCAAATTAGTGCGACTCAATTGCATACTTCTCATGCCATGCACAGTGCACACCTAGAACCGATATTGAGCGATTTTAGAGCATGTATGTCAGGTGTTACACTGAATGCACCGCACACGCCTTTTTTGTCTAATTTGACAGGCGACTGGGCTGATAGCGAGCAAGTTCAAACGCCGCTCTATTGGGAGCAACATCTGCGCCACACCGTAAAGTTTTCAGATTGTGTACAGGTATTACTCAAGGATCCCGATGTCATTTGTGTCGAAGTTGGACCGGGCAATACATTGTCTCAGCTAGTGGCGCAAAATGGGGTTGAAAGTGGTGTAAAAGCGGTGTCTATCGCAACGACGCACAGTGCAAAACAGCATCTTCAACATACTGACAGCGCTTTGCTGACGTCACTAAGCCAATTGCAATTGGCGGGCTACGATATTGACTGGGCAAAGTTTTATGATGCAGAGCAGCGTTGCAGAGTCGCGCTACCAACATATCCTTTCGCCAATACTTGTTATTATGCGCCGGAGTTAATGCGCATAGGCAGCGCCAATACGGCGTCGCAATCTAGCCAAGCGCATAATGAGGGCGCTCATACAGATAAACATCTTGAAAAACCAGCTGGTCTGGTTTTAAGCGATGTTGGATTGAGCAGCACACAAAGTCAGCTATTGGCTATTTGGTCAAAATATCTTGCGAATGACACACTGACAATTGACGACAACTTACTAAACTTGGGCGTTGATTCTTTGATGTCGATTCGAGTTATCTCGGAGATCAGGGAGACCTTCGAGATTGAGTTGTCCATTGATACCATATTCACATTGGCGACGGTTGCTGAGCAAGCAGACGAAATTCAAAAAAAGCGAGATGCAAGCGCGCACGACCTCGTGCTACCTCCTATTTACGCTACGGGCAAAACCGAGCTAGCAACCCTGTCTACTTCGCAGCAAAGGTTGTGGATGATTTCTCAGTTGGAAGATGGGCTGTCCGCATACAATAACGCCTTTTGCGTATTTATTAAAAATGTATGTATTGCGTCGATGAAGAAGACGCTGTCTGAAATTGTCAATCGACACAGCATCTTGAGAACGCGCTACCGCAACGTAAATGGTCAGCCAGTACAGCAAATTACGGACAATTGCGATGTAGAGATAATTACTCGAGACGTCAGTGATGTATGTGAGTCAGAAAGAATGGATGCTGCAACAGCATTATTTGACGAGTTTTTGTTGGAGCCTACATTGCTAGAAGATGGCGTGATGGTAAGAGCATTATTGATCAAATTTGATGCGCATCGCGACATCCTGTGTATCAGTCAGCATCATATTTGCTCTGACAACTGGACGGTCAATATTCTTGTTGAAGAAATGAGTAAGATATACTTCGCTTATACTAAAGGTGAAGCCCATGATCTGCCACCACTTCCAATTCAATACATTGATTATGCCGACTGGCAATCCCGTTGGTTAGCGCAAAATGAGCTGGAAAATCAAATTGAATTTTGGAAAGAGTACTTATTGGGTGCCCCTGATGTAAACAATTTACCAACCGATTTTACCAGACCAAAGTATCAAAGCTATCGCGGCGCACAGTACATTAAGACCATTGGCAATAACGTGCTTGGCGGGCTCAACCGTTTGAGCCAAGAACAAGGGACAACCTTGTATATGACCATGCAGGCTGCTTTTTCTTCCTTTATTGGTCGTTATAGCAACGAAGATGACATTATTGTCGGTTTTCAAGTTGCAAATAGACTGCAAAAAGAAGTGGAGCCGTTGGTTGGGTTTTTTGTCAATACCTTAGTATTACGCAGTGACTTGACGGGTGATCCAACATTCTCTGAGTTTTTAGCTACAACAAAGCAAAACTTACTGAAATGCTATTCCAATGCACATTTGCCTTTTGAAAGCTTAGTTGATGAATTGAATCCAAGTCGCAGTTTGAGTTACGAGCCCATTGCACAGATACAATTGGTGTATATGGATCAAAGTCAGACTGTCGGTGGGGGAAGAGGCGACTTTGACGAAGAGCAAGCTCAGGTATTTGAGAGTGTGCCGTTTACGGCGCCATTTAGCAAATACGACTTAACACTGTATTTTAGAGTGTTAGATACGGGGATCGAGTGCGTTTGGGAATACGCAACAGACTTGTTTAGAGCCGATACAATCGAACGAATGGCGGACAACTTTGAATGTTTGCTATCAAGTATTATTGCGCAGCCAAGTCAGACGATCCGAGCGCTGCCGATGTTATCTGAGCAAGAAAAATCAGCCCAGTATGTAGACTGGCATACGGATAACGAGGGCAGCTTGTCTCACTCCGTATACAACCAACTAACAGCAAGTGAGCTGCAGGTTGAGGGGAGCGAAAAAAGTGTCAACTTTAGTTTGTTCTTTTTTGCGAACGATGCCGGTGACAGCCGTGTGGGTAAGTACAACCTGCTGATGCAAGGCGCTAAATTCGCAGATCAACATGGATTTGAAGCGGTGTGGACCCCCGAGCGACACTTTGGTGCATTTGGTGGTCTGTTCCCCAACCCTGCAATCACCGCGGCAGCCATTGCGGGTATGACTGAGCGGGTCAAAATTAGAGCTGGTAGCTGTGTATTACCCCTGCACAACCCTGTTCGAGTAGCTGAAGATTGGTCGGTCATTGACAATATTTCAGGGGGCCGAATTGGGCTTGGTTTTGCAGCTGGTTGGTCTCCAAAAGACTTCGTGTTGGCACCGCAAGGGTATGAAAGTCGCAGAGATGATTTGCAAGCGGGGATAAAAACAGTCAAATCTCTGTGGAAAGGTGAGACGATTGAAATGCCTTCGGGTAACGGCAAAACCGAAGAGGTGAGTATCAGGCCTCGCCCTATTCAAGCCGAGATACCGATTTGGACGACCACTGCGGGCCATGTCGACGCGTTTGTTAGAGCTGGTCAAGCGGGTCAAAATGTCTTAACTCATCTACTTGGCCAATCTCTTGATGATCTTGCTGGTAAAGTTGCAGCATATCGTGATGCATGGAAAAAGGCAGGTCATTTAGGGCACGGGACAGTTACACTCCTGGCGCATACCTTTATTGCTGACAATGAAGCGGTGATCTTTGACCACGTGAAGGAGCCATTTAAACGCTACTTGGTTACCTCGGCTGGATCACCACAGGAAATAGCGAAGTTGGTTGGTGAATCTGCAGATATGGTTTTATCAGGAGATTTAAATCAGTCTGATGAACTCAATGCGATTACCGAACGCGCGTTTAGGCGTTATTATCATTCAAATGCTTTATTGGGCACGGTGGATAGTTGTAAGCCAACTGTCGAAAAGATAGCGGCCAGTGGTGTGAATGAAATTGCTTGTCTTGTCGATTTTGGAGTTGATGAATCACTTGTTCTTGATAATCTGCCAAACCTACATCAGTTAAAAACACTGTTTACTGCGTCTGTGGAAAAGCAGCAAGCTGATCTGAAGCTTAGCAGTTGTGAGACGGCGAGTGTTTTGGAAAGTGAGTCTCAGCGGTGTTTGCACACACAATTTGAACAAATCGCAGCGCAATTTCCCAGTGCTATCGCTTTAAAGCTTGATGGCGAGACGCTCACTTATGCTGAGTTAAATGATAGAGCAAACCGTTTGGCTAATTACTTGATTGAGCGCCACCAGATTGTTTCTGAGCAAGTGGTTGCACTGTGCTTGGGCCGCTCGTTTGAAATGTATATTGCAATTTTAGCTGTACTCAAATCGGGCGGAGCCTACGTGGCCATCGATCCTAGCCTTCCGCAGCAGCGCACGGAAGCAATCCTAAGCGAAGCACAGGCTGAACTTATGTTGACTCGCGAAGCAGACATTTTTGCTTATCCGCTGCAAGGAATAAGTACGGTATTAACTGAAGATTGCAGCTTATTTTCGGACTACTCGCCAGCGAACCTTGATATAAAAGTCTCACCGTCTCAGCTTTCAAATATCATCTATACTTCAGGCAGTACAGGGACCCCCAAAGGGATTATGATTGAGCATCGTAATATGACACGTTTATTTGATGCTTGCCCTGCGGCCATGAAACGAACCGAACATGATATTGGCTGTGCATTCCACTCGTATGTATTTGATGTATCCGGTTGGGAGATGTGGGGAAGTCTACTGCATGGAGGGCAACTGGTGCTCATTCCCGAGACCTTAATTGAAGATATGGGCGATCTTTATCGTCTGTTAGTCGATGAAAAGGTCACCCATTTGTCTATGACACCTTCCGCATTTTATACACTGCAATCGCTATTTGACGTTAATAGTCACGCACTGTCACTGGTGAACGTGAACCTAGCGGGCGAAGCTTTGAACTTCAAAATGTTGAGACCATGGTACGAACTAGACGCGCAAAATAGACCCCGTTTCTTTAATGTTTGGGCGCCTGCTGAAGTGACGGTGTACGCTTCAGCTCGAGAGATATCTCAGCTAGATATTGAGCTGGGGATCAGTAATATCGGGACTGCATTTAATGATATGGCTTTGTGTATTTTAAATGAAAACCAGCAACCTCAGCCAATTGGCGTGCCCGGAGAGTTATATGCTGGTGGCGCCGGGATTTCGAGAGGATATCTAAATAATGCTGAGTTAACAGCTAAAAGCTTTATATCAAACCCATTAGTACAAGGTGAAAAGGATATCTGGTATCGCACCGGAGATATTTGTCGCTGGATGCCTGATGGATCACTGGAGTTTTTAGAGCGTAAAGATCGACAGGTTAAATTACGCGGTTTGCGAGTTGAGCTGTCCGAAATTGATGTCTGCTTAAATGCCTTTGAGGGGATTAAAGAGGCCGTTGTAGTGGCAGAAAAAGAAGGTGCAGAGCAATATTTAGTAGCTTATTTAGTACTTGAAAATTCTGTGAATAAAGAGCAGTTATTTACCCATGTAAAACAAGCAATAATTAATCAACTTCCTGCATATATGATCCCGAATGTATATACGGTAATAGATGATATACCTCGAACTGTAAGCGGTAAGATTGATAAGGGGGCTCTCCAATTAAAATTGAAAGAAACGCAACAAGAATATATTGCGCCGAGAACTGAGACCGAACGAATTGTCCATGATATTTGGGCTGAGGTATTAGGCTTAAAAACCATTAGTGTCACCTCTAACTTTTTTGCTTTAGGGGGGCAATCCTTACTCGCAATTAATGTTGTAAATAAGTTAATGGTTGAGTTCGGTTTTGAAATAAAGACGAAGTTGATATTTGAATATAGTAGTGTAGAATCAATTTCTGCCCTGATCGACAGTGTTAACATTGTTGAACAAAATGAAAATGGCGAGACTGATTTAGAGCACGAAAACTTAATTGAATTTGAGCTTTAGTCCATAAAGTAAAGTCACTTAACTTTACGCTAAGTTACTGCCGTTTTTTGAACATAAAACGGCAGTAACCATAAAAAATAATAAAAATAATAAATGTGCACAAAATTAATTTTTGTGTTTTGGGTGGTTGTTATATGGATGTGGTAGTTAAAAAGAAAACCGATTATAAGAAGGTTTTTGGCAAAGTGCTTGGTGTATGTATTTTGCTAGGTGGTGCAGTTGTTTTTTATAATGAATATAACTTAGGTGATTATTCGTCGGTCAAGCTTGAAAGGGTAACTACATCAAAAGTTATACAAGGTAGCTTTGAAAATGTGGCGCCAGTGAGTGGTGCTGCTGAATCATTAAATACAGTTTACTTGGATGCGATACAAGGTGGCATTGTCGATAAACTATATGTTGAAAAAGGCGACTTTGTTGAAGCTGGACAAAAAATCATTGAATTCAAGAATACTGCATTTCAACTTCAAGTTTACTCTCAAGAGGCAAGAGTCAGTGAGCAGTTAGATATTAATACAAATACTCGACTTTCAATTGACAGCAAACGCCTAAACCTTGAAACAGAACGTAACGAAATCGAATACGATATAAAACGGCTGACACGTAAGTTAAAAAATTATCAGCGTTTGATTAGTCAGAGGCACGTTAGTGCAGATGACGTTGAAGCGGTTAAAGAAGAGCTAGAGTTTAAAACTAACCAATTGGCGATTATCCGACAAGAGCAAGAAAGTGAAGATAGTGTCAGAGGTGAAAAGGTCCAGCAGCTTCAAGAAAGTGAGCAACGCCTTAAGGCGCATTTAAATATAATCCGAGCGAGTTTGGACGACCTAGTCGTGAAGGCACCCATATCTGGCCAGGTTACGTCTTTAGATATCAAACTAGGGGAATCAAAGTCACAAGGTGAGCACTTGGGCAAACTTGATCAAATCGACAGGTTTAAAATTGTCGCCGACGTTGGCTCGTTTTATATATCTAAAGTCAAAGAGAATGTAAAAGGCAGTATCCAATACCAAGGGAAACCATATCAGGTCGTTGTAGATAGAGTTTACCCAGAAATTATCAATGGCACATTTAAAGTTGATCTAACGTTTTCTGATCAGCAACCCACAGACATTACGAGCGGTCAAAACTTCATTGTAAAGCTCGAACTCTCAGAGCCTGTATCATCCTTGATGGTACACAACGGCGCATATTATCAGGATACGGGCGGTAAGTGGGTATTTGTACTGGATCCTGAAAATCACACTGCGATTAAAAGACATGTCAAATTAGGTCGTAAAAACGATCGGTATGTCGAAGTCATTTCTGGATTGGCAATTGGCGAAAAAATCATTTCTTCATCGTATGCAAACTTCCTTGACTCGGAAACTGTGATCCTCGAGTAATTCATAGTTGGATTACCGTTGATCATGGAGGGCTTGTTTGATAGCGAAACGCAAGCTCATGCGACATTTTATTGTTCAATTTGTGTCAAAAACTAATATAACAAACTGATAGAATTCAAATGATAAAACTAACAAATATTTCAAAGCACTATCGTACAGACGAAATCTTAACAACGGCTTTAAGTGATATAAATCTCTCTCTGCCTCAAGGGGAGTTTATGGCAATCATGGGGCCGTCTGGTTGTGGTAAATCTACACTTCTCAATGTTTTAGGCATGTTGGATACGCCTTCTGAAGGGAAGTATGAATTTATGGGCGAGGAGATCGCAAACTACAAAGAAAGCCAACTTGCCAAAATAAGAAAAGAGCATGTAGGTGTGGTTTTCCAAGAGTTTAATTTGATCGATGAGCTGTCGGTGATTGAAAATGTCGAAGTGGCTTTGCTGTATCACAAAATGCCCAAGGCAAAAAGAAGGGAACTGGCGCTAGAAATGCTGAAAAAAGTCGGCATGGATCATCGTATCAAGCACTATCCAGGACAACTCTCAGGAGGACAGCAGCAACGCGTTGCAATCGCACGCGCTTTAGTAAATAAGCCCAAGCTAATCGTTGCCGATGAGCCAACAGGTAATTTAGACAGCAACCTCGGTAGAGAGATCATGGAATTGATTTCTGATATCAATAAAACAGGTACTTCGGTGATCATGGTGACCCACTCAGAAGCACATGCCCAATATGCCAATCAAATTTTAACCTTGTTGGACGGCAAACTGGTTTCAGGCTCTCTTGAGCAAAGTATTGCGTGCTGATTTGGGTGACTCATGACGGTAGATACGATAGTTTTTTCACTTAAGCGACTTATACATAGCCCACTGTATTCTCTGCTAAATATTATTAGTTTGGGGATCGCGCTTGCCTGTGTTCTGTTAGTTGGACTGTATGTTAATGATGAGTTTGAATACGATGGATTTTGGCAGGATTCAGAGCGCATATACCGAGTCGAGATGAACCGCAGCTATAGCAATGGCGATCGGACTCACACACAATATACATTTGGGCCAATAGTTCCTTTAATCGAGAGTAACCAAGCTGAAGTTGAAAGTGCAACGCGATTTGGTCACTTTAACTTTTTGGTCTCTGCAAATGACAACCGATTTTATGAGAATTTGTTATTTACGGATCCAAGTGTCGTAGATGTTTTCGGCTTGGAGTTCACGGCAGGAGATGGAGCAAGTGCCTTCCAGCAGCCGAACTCTGTTGTCATCACAGAGACAATGGCAAACAAGTTATTTCCCAGTGGCAACGCATTGCATCAGATGGTGTGGTTGGATGGAAAACATCAAATGCAAGTCTCAGGTGTCATCGCAGACATCCCGAATAACTCTCACCTCACTTTTAGTTTATTTGCATCAATGGATAGTGCCAAACAAATGTATGGCGATCGCATAATAAACTGGGACTATGCAAACCAAAGCAGTTATTTAAAGTTAACAGCGGGGGCTGATCCTGATGCAATAGAACGGGAAATTACTCAGCTTGTTGCTGCTAATGCACCGGAGGCTCTCTCTACTAAAGTCGAGCTTAAACTAAAGCCCATCGCCAGTATTAACCTACTCGCACAAGACGGCAAAGGGTTACAGATAATTTATATTATTTCAGCGGTGGCGCTGGCGATTTTATTGATGGCGTGTGCAAATGTGGTGAATTTGGCAACCGCCAGAGGTGCGGAGCGTGCCAAAGAGCTGGGGATCAGAAAGGCTGTAGGGGCCAGCAGAAGGGATCTTTTTGCTCAATTTATAATTGAATCACTCATTCTTGCATTTTTTGCCTTACTGTTTGCGCTCATTGTGACTTATTACTTCCTACCACTTGTAAATGCCATGACACAAAAATCTATGGCGCTAGATTTATTGGGCAATATGGGACAAATCGGGTGGCTCGTATTTCTTTGTTTGGTCACCGGCTTACTATCAGGCGCGTATCCTGCGTTTATGTTATCTAAGTTTCAACCAGCACATGTACTCAAAGGTATGATGAGGTTTGGGCAGGGCTCAATGTGGGTGAGAAAGGCAATTGTGTTATTACAATTTGCAGTCTCCGTTGGCTTAGTCATCGTGACGTTGATCATATATAAACAAGTCAGCTTTATGAAAAATATGGACTTAAAGTTTGAAAAAGAAAATGTGGTGGTGATTGATAATATCCATTGGACCGATATTGCTCCCCACTACAAAACGCTTAAAGCTGAGCTTGAAAAACATCCTGATGTTTTGAGTGTCGGTGGTTCAACGGGCGTTCCGGCACGGGATTACAATTTGATGGGCACTTATGCCGTCAAAGGAGAAAGTGAAACAAGCGCCATCTCATTGAACAGACTTGATATGGACCACGGATTCTTTGAAAGCTATGACGTAAAGCTTTTGGCTGGTCGGTTATTTTCTAAAGATCACCCGTCTGATTTGGTGGACCCCGGGCCGGACAGTGGTGCAAGTCAATTTAATATCATCATCAATGAATTGGCTATGCGAAAGCTTGGATTTGCCAGTGCTAATGAGGCCATCAACCAAAGCATAGATAGAATACAGCCTTCTCGTTTGCCTTTTTCTTTTAAAATTGTCGGTGTTGTAGAAGATTTTCATATGCTTGCAGGCCATGGGCCAATCAAACCCTACCTGTTTTTGGTGAAGACTAATGGCTTTGTCCATGCATCAGTAGAGTTGTCTGAAAGTGGGATTGCTGAAGGTTTGGCGCATATCGACAGCACATGGAATAGCGTCTATCCACAGTATCCAATTATTAGAACATTTATCGAGGACGATTTGGCACGAGGGTTTGAGCAATGGGAGAGCTATCGTGTGGTGATGGTCGCACTGGCTATTGTAACAACCATAATTTCTTGTTTTGGCGTATTTGGATTGGTGTCGTATTCAACGAAATACCAGAAAAAAGAAATCAGCGTACGTAAAGTGGTCGGCGCGTCTGCATGGGATATCACTGTGTTATTTAATCTCGGCTTTTTGAAACTATTACTGCTTGCTAATTTGCTTGCTTGGCCTATTGCTTACATGTTTGCAAGTCGTTGGCTCAGTGAATTTAGTTATCGAATCACGCTGGAACCTTCATTGTTTGTGTATATCGGACTTGCTTCAGCGGCATTGACGACGCTCATAACAAGTTATCACACATACAAAATAGCGAATACAAAACCGGCTTTGGTCTTTCATACGAATTGATCAACCAAGTTTATGTATTGTTCAGTAGCAAAGGACAGGCATAGTTTTTATGTGCAAGTACTTTGCTCTATGCCATTAAGTTGTACCACGACGAATAAGGCCAGCTTCAAATTCAATTTTAATAACAGATTTGTGGTTGTTATTTGGCGGGGTTCTAGGGAAAAGCAATGACATTGAATTCACTTATAAGCACAGGTTTTAATGTAAAAGAAAAAGCAAACAGTTTTGTTGATATCGTTAAATATTATGCTGAAGTTCAGCCCGAAAAATGCGCCTATCGCTTTTTAAAAAATGGTGAGGATTTAGCGCAAACACTTACTTATAGAGAGCTCGATAAAGATGCGCGTGCAATTGCCAGCAATTTGCAGGCGTGCGGCACCGTTGAACGTGCGATGTTAGTGTACTCACCGGGGCTTGAGTTTGTTAAAGCGTTTTTTGGATGCCTATATGCTGGAGTCGCCAGTGTGCCTGTTTATTTGCCATCAGCAAGGGCTGAAAGCTGGCAACGATTACGCGGCATTATGAATGACGCAGAAGTTCAAGCCATTTTACTCGACCCATCTTGTGTGGAGTCTGTGAACAAATGGTTATTTGCAGACGACGAGCAAGGTAAACCTCAGCTAATCACCACAAACTCGCTTGATGACAGCGCGGAAAATAACTGGGCCGAGCCCGTTTTTGATGCAGATAAATTAGCCTTTTTGCAATATACATCGGGCTCTACAGGGGATCCAAAAGGGGTGATGGTCAGTCATGGTAACCTCCTGCACAACCAGTCTCTGATTGAAGCTAAGTTTTGTCACACTAACGAGTCCGTGGTCGTTGGCTGGTTACCTCAATACCACGATATGGGCTTAATAGGTAACATACTGCATCCAGTTTATATGGGCGCGACGTCGATCCTTATGTCGCCAGCTGCATTTTTGCAAAATCCGCTTCGTTGGCTAAAAGCCATAAGCCAATATCAGGCTAACACGAGTGGAGGACCAAATTTTGCCTTTGATTTATGTGTGCAGCGAGTCAGTGAGGCGGATAAAAAAACACTCGATTTAAGCTCTTGGGATGTAGCATTTAATGGTGCGGAACCCATTTCACCACAGACCCTTGAAAACTTTTATCAGGCATTTAAAGGTTGTGGTTTTAAACGGCAGGCATTCTATCCGTGTTACGGCCTAGCTGAGTCTACTTTAATGGTCAGCGGTGTTGAAAAAGCAGCCGAACCAGCAGTTGTACATCTGGACCGAAGCGCACTAGAAGACCACCATATAGTGATCAAATCAGCACCTGACGACGATACGTGTTCACTGGTGAGTTGTGGGGCAGTGGAAGCTGGCGTGACGTTACAAATAGTCAACCCAGATTCAGGCACGACAATTGAAGATGGTTCAGTTGGTGAAATATGGGTGAGTGGTGACAGCATTGGTCTTGGCTATTGGAAGCGAAAAGCCCTCAGTCAATCAGCGTTCTACGCGCAATTGGACGGCTATCAAGCTCGTTTTTTGCGCACTGGTGATTTGGGTTTTGTACACAATGGGCAGGTCTTTGTGTCAGGCAGGTTAAAGGATTTGATTATTCTTAGGGGGAAAAACTACTACCCTCAGGATCTCGAAGCCACAGCGCAATCAGTCAGTGCAGCATTAAAACCAGCCAGAGGCATTGCGTTTGTCGGTGAATCATCACTCCAAGGTGGCCAACCCGATGTTGTGCTTATACAGGAGGTAGAACGCACGTCATTGAGAAAAGTGAACTTCGCTCAGCTAGAGAAAAGTATCAAGCAGGCTATTTACAGCACCTTTGATTTGCACATCGAGGTGTTATTAGTGAAGCCAGGACAAGTCCCGATTACTTCGAGTGGTAAAGTGAGGCGCTCACTGTGCAAAGCAAATTATCAACAGGATCAGTATCAGGGGTTGAACAAGACGCAAAACACCACGTCAAAGGGGAGCCATGAACACCCGCATTGGCAGCCCAATACTGTGGTTGAGCACTTTATGTTTGACTGGTTGAAATTACATTTTGAGCAATCAGCACAACGCAATAGGCCATTACTAGATTATGGCATAGACTCGATGAAAGCAGCCCAGTTGCAATATGATATTGAAACTGAACTTGGCGTCATCTACCCGATGGAAAAGTTGTTAAATACGTCAAATTTAGGGCAGTTGGTTGATGACCTCTGTGCACTGAAAGCGAAAGTTGATGAGCAGTACTCTCAATGTGTGCCAACAGAGCTCTCAGCGACCAAAGCAAATGGTGAGTTGTCAACTCATCAGGCTATGTTCTGGCAGATTGACAATCAGTCCAGCAATACTACTGCATTGAATTTATCGCTACCAATTTTAATCAGAGGTACATCTGAGCAGGCGTTTTGCATCAATATTTTTAGGCAGGCATTTGATACTTTAATTGCGCAGCAACCGATTCTGCGTACCGTATATCAAGAGCAGTCAGGTGAGGCCAAACAAGTCGTAAAGCCTCTGTGTGAGTTCAAAGAGGTATTAGCTTATCAAGATGCTACACAGTGGAGTCGTGAAGCGTTAAATGCGCAAATACAGGCGTTGGCTACACAACCGTTTGATTTGAAAGACGGCCCGGTTTTTAGAGCAACGATATTTGCTAGAAATAACGGGACTGTTTTGTTCCACTTTGTGGCACATCACATTGCGATGGATGCCTGGTCTATACAAAAATGCATACAGCAGGTAGCAAAAAATTATGCATTGCTCTTAGCTGGCAAGCAACCAGAGCCAGTTGTTTCTGATGTAAGCTACCTTGATTATTGCCACAGGCAATCAAGCGATAGCATGCAGCAAGAGTATGCAGAGTCGGCGCGTTTTTGGCATAGAGAATTCGAGGGATTCTCAGAGGTGACGGAATTACCCACGGACAGAAAGAGCCCAAAAGTGTTTAACTTTGAAGGTGGTAACTTCGACGTGAAACTGCCAGATAGACTGCGCGGCGACCTATATACACTGGCAAAGCGCCAGGGAGTGACACCCTATACGCTGCTATTGAGTGCTTTTAATGTCTTGCTTCACAAGTTTATGGGCAATGAGGATATTGTTGTTGGCACGCCGATCTCTCAGCGACCTATGGTTGACTGTGCTGAAGTGGCTGGATGTTTCGTCGATGTAAAACCTGTACGTACCAAAATATATGGAGATATGCAGTTTAATGACTTGCTTAAGAGTGTTAAGAACACTTTTCTATCAGTTTTAGAAAACAAGTGCTATCCATCACAACGTATTTTTGAGTTACCGCAGTTAAGAGACGCGTTGCGCGCCGCGAATATATTCCCTAACGTACGATTTTCCTTGCAAAAAGCGCCCGACCTTAAGTCAGTGGGTGAGTTCTTTTTGGCAACAAGTGGCGCAAATATCAATTTGCATGGGCTCGAGCTTTCATCTTATGAAGCGCCAAGCCAGATTGCACAGGCTGAGTTAGCACTTACTGTAGTGGAGTGCTCAGAAAAAGTGTGGCTGCGTTTTAATTACAGTACACAGCTGTTTGAGCAAGATACGGTGGAGTATTTGGCAAAATGCTTCGTGCAAATTATTGCGTCGCTCACTCATGATTCAGAGCAGTCTATTGATCAAATTGTGCTACCTCGAAGAGATAATGCAGAGCAACAGCTGGCAGTGGCAAATGGTCAAGAGGCTTCACTCACAGTTAAAGGTGTGCATCAATTATTTGAACGACAAGTCGCTGTGCGACCGGATGCAATTGCGGTTGTTTGCGCACAACAGCGAGTCACTTATTCAGAATTGAATCACATGGCAAATGCGATTGCGCACACGCTGTTGTCACACAACTTAGCACCAGAAAGTACCGTCGCCATTTGTATGCAGCGTTCGGTAGAAATGGTTGCGGCGTTTCTTGGCGGGTTAAAAGCGCGTGTCTGTTGTGTGCTCATTGAGCCGACGACTCCGCGCGAGCGTCGCGAACATATTTTGGCAGACTCAAATGCTAAATTTATGCTCGCAGATAAAGCAACTAAGTCAGTCAATAGTGGTAAGCAGCTGACTGAGATAATTGTCGATGACAATTTATTTGAGAGTGCGGAAAAGTATCAAAATCCAGACTTGCCAGTCTCTGTCACAGATGCTGCGTATGTGATTTATACGTCAGGTTCAACAGGAAAACCAAAAGGCGTGGTGGGGATCCACAAAGGGATGATCAATAGAACTCAGTGGATGATAGAAACCTTTAATGCAAGCCACCTTGATGTTGTTTTACATTGTACGCCATTTAATTTTGTACGCGCTGAACGAGAGGTGTGTTTCGCGCTCGGCGCTGGGGCTCAATTGGTTGTGTTGCAGCAGAATGCACTGAATGAGCCCGCGGCGTTTATGCGAGCAATGCAAACACACAAGGTGACATTCACAGCCACCTCGCCAGCGCATATTAAAACGCTTTTGGACTACGATAAGCTGGCTTTTTCTCGCTTGGTGCCGCCCAGACATTGGTTTATTGGTGCAGATGTTTTAGACCATACCTTGGTTTCTAAACTGCAATTTATGCACAGTAATATGACACTCAGTTATTTCTACGGCTCAACGGAAACAACCTCTGATGTGAGCTGTTTTACAGTGCCTAAAAACTACCAAGGTGGCGCGTTCACGACGCCGATTGGGCAGCCTTTAACAAATACTCAGATCTACATTTTAGACAAGGCCCTTAACCCAGTCCCGAGCGGTGGTAAAGGTGAGCTATACGTGGCAGGCGATCAAATCTCCAGAGGGTATTTAAATGCCAGTGAATTGACTGAGCAGAAGTACATCGACAACCCGTTTTCTTCTGCAAAGCAGCGACTCTATCGCACTGGGGATTTGGCAAGGCAGCTTAGCAATGGAGATATTATTATACTGGGAAGAAAGGATTCCCAAGTTAATTTAAATGGCTTCCGTATTGATTTATCCGAAGTGGAGCACGGTATTTATCGTCTTGAAAGCGTAAAAGATGTCGCTGTTCGTTTGCATCAAGAAAGTGCAGAAAAGCAATACATAGTTGCCTATGTGGTAATGAGCTGTGACATGCAAACACAAGCTCAAGAAGAGAGCACTTTGCGCCAGCATGCTCAGAGTATCTTCAATGAGTATATGCAACCCAGTGTGTATGTGTTTGTAGAGCAACTGCCAAGAACCGAGCTTGGAAAGCTTGACCACAGGCGCCTTCCTGATCCTTCAATCGCTTTGGAGCAAGCTAGAGCGGCAAACTATATGGCACCTGAGAACGAGTTAGAAGTGCTTTTAGTTGATATTTGGCAAGAAGTATTACAGCTAGAACAGGTGGGCGTAGAAGATAATTTTTATCAGCTCGGGGGCAATTCATTACTCAGTGTAAAAATTGTGGCGGAAATAGAGGAGCATGTGGGTATCAGAGTGACGTTAAAAGCGTTTTTTGACGCTTTGACTGTTAGGGCGTTAGCGGAAAAAATTCTGACTATCGCGATGCAAGAGATGCCGCAGGAGAGCGAGTTTTAAAGCTTGTTGGTAGCCCGTAGCAAAGCTGTAAAGCTCTGTAGCAGGGGGATTGAGCCACGGATGCAAACCGTGGCTTAAGCAAAGTTGTGTAGTATCAGATTAAATGCGAATTAAAAAAATGAAAAATAATAAAAACTTAGTTGGCAAGTTCTCGGGGTTGTCTAAAGAACAACAGAACAACTTTTTGGCTCAACTAAAAAAAAAAGCATTTCAAAGTGAATCATCGCAAAAAAGCGAAGTTTCAAGGGTGTCTCAAACGCAATTAGCCAAGGGCATTGCGCTGTCATATTCTCAGCAGCGCCTGTGGTTTATAGATAAATTAGAGGGAGCGGATAAAGCCAGCTACAACATGCCTGTGGCTGTAGGCCTGAAAGGCAAGGTTAGTATGGCATCAATACGCCGTGCTCTTGCGGCAATTGTTGACAGGCATGCTGTGCTTCGCAGCCGCATAATTATGCAAAATGGCCAGCCGCGACAAGTGATAGATCCCCAGTTTGCGTTGAACATAGAGGTGACGGTCGTCACCGACGCGCAGCTACAATCTGCTTTGTATGATTTTGCGAGCGAACCCTTTGAGTTGGAAAAAGGCAACCTTTTCAAAGCTGAGGTGTTTAAACTGAGCGATGAAAACTATGTGCTCTGTTTAAACATGCATCATATTGTTTCCGACGGGTGGTCATTAGAGGTAATCAAAAAAGAGTTTATTCACTATTATCGTTCAGAAGCTCCGTTGCCAGCACTTGAGGCACAGTTTCACGACTTCGCCCATTGGCAGCGCCAGCCAGCGCAAGACGATGCAATTAAGTCAGGTCTGGCGTTTTGGGCTAAGTCCTTGACTGGACTGCCTGATTACCTGCCTCTGCCAACGTGCTATGAGCGACCAGCTGTATTGACCGAACAGGGCAGTATTTATCGTGACTCGTTGGCGATGGAAGTTCGCGACCAAATCGAGCTTTTCAGTCGTTCACACCAAGTGTCGACATTTGTAACCTTGATGTCGGTGTTCAATGTCCTATTGAATCGCTATACCAATGCTTGTGATATTGCTGTAGGTACGCCTGTGGCAAATCGTCAGCTTAAATCAATTGAATCAAACATCGGCTTGTTTGTGAATACCCTAGTAGTTCGAAACCAAGTTGATCCATCAGTCAGTTTTTCGACGCTATTGCAAAACGTGAATAGTGTTATTAGGACGGCTTTTGAGCATCAGAGTACGCCGTTTGAAAAAGTTGTTGAACATCTTAAGCCAAACCGGAGCCAGAGTTACACACCGCTGTTCCAAGTTATGTTGGTCTATCAAGACTTTCCTTCCGCTGTGGCGCTAGAGCTGGATGGCCTGACAATGACACAAATCCCGATATCAAGTGCCACGTCAAAATTTGATTTGACCTTATTTGTCCAGCGCGAGCCCACGGGTTTTAATTTGAGGCTTGAATACAATACTGCGCTGTTTGATGAAGACTACATTGCACAGTTCACTAATCACTATAAACAGCTTGTGATTAAATTATGCAGTGAGCCTGAGCTTAAAATAGGTGCAGTCCCGCTACTAACGGACCATGAAAATGAACTAATCGCACAGCGGCAAGGCAAGCGTTGTGACCGCTATCAAAAACATTCACTTGTCTCACTTATTCGTGAGCAGGTTAAATGCCGTCCAAATGCCACCGCGGTCAGAGTCGGCACGGATTCAATTACCTTTGAGCAACTGTACTGTGATGCATTGCAAATATCCAAACTGCTAAACAATGCGCAACTGGCAAGCAATGCCATTGTGGCCATTGCAATCAGCTCAGGTTGGCGGCAAATCACAGCTGTGCTGGGGACGCTGATCTCGGGGTTCACTTTTGTCCCCATAGATACCTCGCTGCCAACTCGGCGTCAGCAACAAATTTTAACCTTATCTGGTGCGAGCATGATGTTGGTTGAAGAGATTGTTGAATGCTCAAGCATTACTCAGGTCATAGTAGAGGAGTTCACCGATAGCGCCAATATCAGTCTTGAAGTGGCTGCAAAGACAAATGATTTAGCCTGTATTGTATTTGAAGCCGATGAATGTGGCTCAGAGCCTAAAGGCATTCCAATCACACAAAGTAGCATTATAAATTCAATATTAGATGTTAACGAACAATTGTCAGTGACCCATGAAGACTCGACTCTTGCGGTTTCTGAGTTTGATTGTGAGTATTCGATATTCGAGCGATTTAGCACTTTAGTCAGCGGTGGGTGTGTGGTGATGCTCAATCAGGCAGACCTAAAGAGTCCAACAGCGTGGGCTCGCGCACTCCGTAACCATGATATTACGACTTGGCATTCATCGCCTTACAAAATGGCCGCTTTATTAGCGTACCTTCAAAGCAGTCATGTCACGTTGCCAACAGCCCTCAATAAGCTGTGCTTGGTTGCACAGCACATAGACCAGAAGCTGTTAACGCGTATAGAGACATGGAATGACCAATTATTGATATATGGCTTTGAAGGGCCATCCGAAGCGGCGAGTTGGTCGCTGTTAAGGTGTTATGGCAAAAAAGGGCAGGCAAACAAACTCAATGTATTGAGCAATCAACAAGTACATATTTTTAACTCGGCATTAGAAGCCTGCCCCCAACTAGTTAACGGCGCTGTGTATCGCAGCGGGTGCGGCGTCGCGGATGCATACTGGAATAAAGCATCGACAGTAGATACGCGATTTGTCGTTCATCCTTGCACCACAGAACGGTTGTTCAAAAGCGGAGAAATTGGTCGCAGACTGGCGAGTGGGGAGTTGGAAATAAACCAATACAATCAGCAAAAGGTGATAATAAACGGCCGACCTACCAGCTTAATCGAAGTACAAAGTGTGTTGGATACGCATAGGTATGTGTTGGCATCCAAAGTCGATGTCGTTCGCAGTCACAGTGGAGGTGATGTGTTAGTTGCAACTGCTGCAACCAGTGCAGCGCTCACCAAGTCTGATTTATATCGCTACTTACGCAGCAGGCTTCCTCACTACATGGTCCCACGATATTACAACATCGGCAGTGTTTTAGAGACAGAACCCTTTGAATATACAGAGCAATTACTGAAAGGATTGCAGGTGAATAGCCAGTTTGTCGGGGCGAGAACGCCACTGGAAAAACATGTGAACCGCATTTGGCGCAGGGTACTGGAAGAGGATCAAATCAGTATCAACGATAGGTTCACTGAGCTGGGAGGCACGTCGATGCAAGCCATTAAGATTGTTAATGAAATCAATGCCGCTTTTGAAACAAAGGTAACGCTCAAAGAGTTTTTTAGAAGCGAATCGATAGCGGCTTTGGCGGGTTTACTTAGCCGTGCGGCTTAATGGACAGTGTATTGTGCATGGTACAAAACACAATTCGATTGAATTTAAGCGCTGCGTGACAGCGACAAGTTATTGAGGTGATTGATTTGTTTAATTCACTAAAAGAGAAGCACCCACTGCTATCACGGCTGAGTGCATGGATTTTATTTCCCCTATTGGCAATATGTCTGGCGATGTATCTTTGGTTAAGTTCAGGTATGCCAACTGCCAACTCGGTTGTTGAGGTGGCAGGTGAGCATGGCACCGCCGTTATTTCCAGAAGTGAGTGGGGAGTGCCAACTATCTCTGCAAAACAAGATTTGGCCGCTTTTTTTGCCCTGGGTCTGGCACACGCACAAGATAGGTTGTGGCAAATGGACTATCAACGTCGGCTTGGCAAAGGACGGTTGGCTGAAATACTGGGAGTCTCTGCACTCCCTAGTGACAAACTGATGAGAACTTTGGCTTTAAATACGGCCGCAGAGCTGGCGTTAAATGGCCTGTCCGACAAAACGCGTGCAATTTTGAACGCATATGCAGATGGGGTGAATCAGGGGATATCGGCACTTAAGGTGAAGCCGATTGAATTTTATTATTATGACATTGACATCGATCCCTGGTCTGAGTCTGACTCACTGCTGTTAATTAAGTTAATGGCGATGAATTTAGGCGCAAATTATCAACAGGAGTTATCGAACACGATTGTAGTTAAGCATTTAGGAAGCGGCAAAGCACGTGAATTATTGGGGATCAATATTGCTCCTGCGCACGATATGCCAGCATCAGCGCAAGAGTTAGCTGCACTTAGCGAATTTTATAAAAAGATTGAGCGTCAATATCATTCTACATGGGAGGGCGTTGGTAGTAATGCTTGGGTCGTGTCTGGTCGACATACCGAGTCAAGTCTTCCAATATTGAGTGGCGATCCACACCTGCGATTACAGCTGCCAACAACTTTTTATTTGGCAAAATTACAAGGGGATCTTATTGATGTAACAGGTGCGACAATCCCAGGTGTGCCGGCAGTTATTTTTGGACACAATAGGCATATAGCATGGTCTGGGGTCAACTTAGCGGCAGACGTGCAAGACATTTATTTGGAGCGCCAACATCAGGTTAATGAAAACCTCTTTGAGTACGAAGGTGCATGGCTTAAAGCCAATATCAAGGTTGAAGAAATAGCGGTCGCTCAGCAGTTCCCGGAGTTTTTGCGCGCGCCATATAAACCCTTAAAGTGGCAGGTGCGTTCAACCTCAAATGGCCCTTTGCTGAGCGATGTATTTGGTTCCGATCGTCACTTTTCACTGAAATGGTCGGTATTGGATCCGGTTGATACCAGCTTGCAAAGCTTTTTAGAAGTTAACTACGCGCGTGATCAGCAAGCATTTAGCCTTGCGCTTGAGCAGCATCATGCACCTGCACTGGCATTTGTGTATGGCGATGTTGCAGATAACATTGGGCTATTTACCGCAGGTAAGATACCAATTCGTCACGATGCAAATGGTCAGTTACCAGTGCCGGGGTGGACTGCTCAATATCAGTGGCAAGGCTATGTGCCATTTGAAGAGATGCCACAACAAATTAACCCAGAGTCGGGGATCCTAGTTACCGCGAACAACCAGATGCATGGACCCGCTTATCCCCATATCATATCCAACAATTGGCAACCAGATTTTCGAGCTCAACGCATTGGTGATTTGCTGACCCAGCATATTCAAGAAAATAACAAGTTGTCGCTTGGCGATATGGCAGCAATTCAGTCAGATGTGTATGCAATTCACGCTGAAAAAGTGGTGGCGTTTTTGCTTCAATCGGTTGCAAAAACATCGGCGCAGGATGAGTTGGTTAATGTACTAAAAGACTGGGACATGGAAATGTCGGCGCACAGCGCAGGGGCGGTTATTTTCAGAGTATGGTCGCGGCACTTTAATAGTCGCATCATCGGTGATGAATTAAAGGTGCAATTTAGCTACCCCAATAGGATGTCCGTTTTGGATGGTCTCAGTGCGAGCTATCAAGCTGAATTCATTGCGACTGTAATAAATGGCGCGCATCGCGCTTGGTGTGACGATGTCACCACAGAGGTAATTGAAAGCTGCGAAAAAATGGCTCAGCTGTCTTTGATTGATGCAAAAGATGAACTTGAATTGATGCTTGGGGGTAACCCAAAGTCGTGGCAATGGCAGGATATGCACAAGGTGACGATCCCGCATTCAACCTTTTCACAACATCCATTTTTAGCAAAGTTTTTTAATCAGGAACATGCCACTCAAGGGGGACTGTACACGGTAAATGTCGCTGGTGGCTCGTACTCAAAAGATGAAGGTTACATTAAGCACATGGGGGCAACTTATCGACAGTTAATCGACTTAGGTGCGCTATCCGATACGCAATTTATTCTCGATACGGGGCAATCAGGGCACCTGTTTAGCCCGCACTATACAGATATGGTGGAGATGTTTGAGCGTGGAGAATATGTATCGATAGGCCAAGGTGAACTAGGTCAAACTCTGGATACGGGAGAAAAGTAAGATGCCTCGGCACAATAAAATAGAAGAAATAAACAAAGGGCTCTTTCACTTTTTAATCATGCAAGGAGAAAACCGCGTATTGCTGTCAATTCTTACGGGCGTGTTAGGCGGGTTGGCTTATGCGGCATTGATCCCCTTAATATTGGCGTCTGTCAGTGTCGAAAGTGCGCTCATGGCTAATTTTTTGGAGGAAGAAAAAGTGTTCGTTTTGGGTTATGAAATCATTCAACCCAAATTTGCGATAGCTTTCCTTTTTGTTTGCTTAGCGGCGCTCATTTTAAGAGCCATTTCACAGATCCTATTAGAAGGTGTTGTGGTCAAAGCAGCCAGTGGACTGCGTGTATATATGAGCGATCGTCTCTACAGGCTCCCTATTCAGGAACTTGAGCAAATAGGACCTTCGCGATTTATTTCCGCAATTACAATGGATGTGCCAACGATTGCGGGCAGCGCCGCATCTTTGCCGAATTTTGTTATTAACATCAGTGTTGTGCTAGGTGTGCTCGGTTATATCGCTTTTCTCGATGTGCACATGTTGTGGACCGTATTGTTAGTCATTTTATTTGGTGTACTTTCATATCGTATCCCAATGATGTTTGGACAAAAGTTTTACGCAAAATCACGTGATAGTTATGATGATATTCAAGAAAGTGTGAGGGGTTTTATTTACGGGGCCAAAGAGTTAAAGCTGAACCACAAACGATATCAAGAATACCGAGATCAGCGATTGATCACCGCAGAGGGCCGCTATGTAGAGATGCAGTTGTGGGGAGGACGTATTTTTTACATGGCAATTCAGTACGGCAACTTAGTTGGATTTCTCGCGATTGGTGTCATTGTGTATGCGGCAGGAAACTACTATTCACTTTCCAATTCAACCTTAGTCAGTGTGGTGGTGGCAACGTTATATCTGATAGGGCCTTTGGCCAATATCATGAATTCAATAATGCCCTATAGTCAGGGGGTAGTTGCACTTAAAAAACTCAATGTGCTGATCAATGAGATGCCTCAAGAGCCAGTGAACGAAAATTATGAGCCACTACCGTGTGACCGAATTGATATCAAGGAATTGTGTTATCAATACCCAGGGCAAGAAGGGTTTAATCTCGGGCCAGTGAGCTTTACGCTGCAACGCGGGCAGATCACTTTTGCCATCGGCGGAAACGGGTCCGGCAAGTCAACTTTAGCCAAGTTAATCTCTAACCACTATGGCGCGTCAAAAGGTGAAATAACCTTTAATGATATTCAAATCACACCAGAAAACAGATGGCGAGCGCGAGAAAGCATCAGTGCAATCTATACCGATTTTTTCCTGTTTACCAAGCTATATGGGTTTGCACAAGATGATTTAGGTAAGGTTGAAAGATATCTTAAAAAGTTGGCCCTGCATGACAAGGTGTCTTTGCAAGGCGACATGTTTTCGACAATTAGTTTATCGGATGGACAAAGAAAACGATTGGCCTTGTTAGTGAGCTATTTAGAAGATCGAAGCCTTTATGTTTTTGATGAATGGGCAGCAGATCAAGACCCAGAATTTAAAAAGGTCTTTTACACCGAATTACTCCCCGAGCTAAAGGCAAGAGGCAAGATAGTGTTTGTAGTTGGCCACGATGAATTGTATTTCTCTCAAGCAGATCAATTGCTGACAATGCAGCGTGGGCGTTTAGTCGACATTCAATCCAATCAATCGAGTAAGAGGGAGTTGAGTCATGTAATTTAACTCAATGGCACAACCTACTTATAGATTGGAGGCTTGAGATAGCATCGATTGGGACCGACCAGCTTATTGATGCCAATTTTCATACTTTAAATAATAAAAATAATTAAATAGGTAATAAGAATGAACAACATGACAGTATCTCTATTATCGGAGCTGAAAAGCTTGGGAATTCAATTAACGCAGGAACAGGGTAAACTTAAGTTAAAGGCACCTGAAGGGGCTTTAACCGCTGCGTTAAAAGAAAAAATACTCAAGCACAAAGGAGATATCATCGCCTTGTTGAAGCTCCAGCAAGAGGGCTTTACCAAACTAGACAAAATTCCCAAACGTACGTCAAACAGCGTACTTCCGTTGTCCAATGCACAGCGCAAACTGTGGTTGATAGATATGCTCGAAGGCACAAGTATCCATTATAACATGCCAGGCACTTTGCGGTTTGAGGGGGCGTTGAATGAAAGTGCGCTGTTTCGAGCAATAGAAACGATCATACAACGTCATGAAGCCCTGAGAACGGTGATCAAAGTTGACGAGTTCGGTAAGCCTCATCAATGTATTTACGACTCTTTCGAATTTTCACTTCCGCTGGTTGACCTCACTGCTTTAACACCACAACAGCAATACGATGCGGTAGTTGAACACTATGTGGAAGATATCAATACTGCTTTTGACTTGTCCAAAGACTTAATGTTTCGCGCGCAACTGCTCAAGTTAAGCGCACAAAGCCATGTTCTTATATTTGATATTCATCATATTTCAGCGGATGGTTGGTCGTTTGAGATATTCTACAAAGAGCTCGGTTTATTGTACCTTGCTTATAGTTCAGGTAAGGCCAACCCATTACCTGCATTGCCCATTCAATTTGCCGATTACACGTTGTGGATGGAATCCAAATTTGAGAACAAGGAATTGGATAAACAATTGACGTACTGGCAGGCACACCTTGCTGACATACCTGCGGTGCACAAATTGCCACTGGATAACGAAAGGCCAGAAGTACAAACCTTAAATGGCAAGAAGTACAGTCGAAAGTTTAGTGAACAAAGCTATGCTGCGCTTAAGCAGTTTGCTGAGCGTAACAATGTTAGCTTATTTATAGTCTTGCAATGTGCTTATGCGGCAGTGCTCAGTCGTTGGAGCGGTGAAAAAGACATAGTTATGGCGACGCCTAATGCAAACCGCGCGAGGCCAGAACTGGCAGAGTTGATTGGCTTTTTTACCAATACGCTTATCTTGAGAACTGAGTGTGATCTTGGTCAGTCTTTTAACCAGTTTTTGCAATCGTCTACCGAGGTCTTACACAAGGCCTTTGAAAATCAGTTGGTTCCATTCGATATGCTTGTCGAGGCTCTGAATCCACCGCGAGTTATGGCTCATAATGCGCTGGTACAAATCACTTTTTCTCTTGAGAGTCAAAGAACAGGTCCGGCCGATGTACTGAGCTCCTCGACATTGAAAGTAACATCGGCCATAGATGAAGACAATGCTCCCACAGAGGTGCCAAGCAAGTTTGATCTAGAGTTTTATATTTGGGAGCTCGAAAATGGGTGTAAGTTTGAGTGGACTTACAACTGTGATTTGTTTGAAGAAGCCACAATCAAAGCTTTAGATCGCGATTTTGAAAGCTGTCTGCATGGTATTTTGAATAACCCGGATCTACCGATGCATCAATTTTTTAGTTTGGACAACCAGCAGCAACAATTGATCACACAAAGTAATGCCCAGCATTTGGCTTGTCCAAACAATGAAACGCTTTTCGATATGTTAGAGCGTCAGTGCGAGCAGACACCGAACAATATCGCCGTCAAATATGGTGAGTTATCATTGTCATATTGTCAGCTACATGAAAAGGCAAACCAGTTGGCGCATTGCCTGCGGACATCTCAAGACGTTCAGCCCGGGCAGATAGTCGGTTTGTATGCTGAGCGGTCGCTGGATATGATCATCGGCATGCTGGCAATTGTTAAAGCGGGCGGCTGCTACCTGCCTTTAGACCCCAGTTTGCCAAAGCAAAGGCTGGACTTTATGTTGGCCGATGCACAAGTTTCTCTGGTATTAGCACAAACACATTTATGTCATAGTTTGGCAAGCTCGACTATCACAGTACAGCAGATCGCAACTGAGCAGAGTTGGCCTTCCACCACCTTGTTAAATCGCGCCTCGCCGGAGTTACCTGTGTACGCCATTTACACTTCCGGATCAACTGGGCGGCCAAAAGGGGTCTTGAACCATAACAAGGGGTTATGTCATAAATTGCACGGCATCCAGCATCAATATTCATTGCAGGCTGGGGAACGAATGCTGCAAAAAACACCTGTCCATTTTGATGTATCTATTTTTGAGATTTTCTGGCCGCTGACCACAGGGGCGACAATGGTGTTAGCTGAGCCTGAAGCGCACAAAGATCCGCAGCGTATTTATCAGCTCATTTGCTCCGAACAGATCAATGTTGTGCATTTTGTTCCAGCCATGCTTAGACTGTTCTTGGAAGAAATTAAGGGCCAAGAGTTAGCAGGTTTAAGACTACTTTTTACGAGTGGCGAGGAGTTAAGCTATGCGCTGCAAGCGCAAGCTATTACCGAACTCAAAGGGGTTGAGTTAGTCAATCTATATGGTCCTACGGAAGCTGCGATTCATGTAACTGGCTGGCGCTTTAATGAACTTAGAGCAGATAAAAAGGTGCCCATTGGCTTTGCAATGCCGAATGTGCAAATACATGTACTTGATCCTTGGCAGCAGCCTGTCCCAATCGGCGTCAGTGGTGAGCTGTATATTGGTGGGCCACAGGTGGGGATGTGTTATTTAAATAATGAGTCATTAACCGCAGAACGGTTTCCTACACTTGTAATAAATGGCCATCCAACACGTGTATACAGAACAGGTGACAGAGCGAGGCGGTTAAAAGATGGTGCAATTGAATTCTTAGGTCGTTTTGATGAACAAGTCAAACTAAGAGGATTTAGAATAGAGCTTGGCGAGATTGAATTTGCACTGATGAATATCGGCGAGGTAGAGTCTGCGGCTGTTGCGATAAAGGAGCTTGAGAAAGGTGTTGCCAGCAGCGCACTGCTTGTCGCATATGTAAAAATGAGAGATGGCAACATAACTGATGTCGACATTAAAGAGGAACTTAGTAAGTTTTTGCCTGACTACATGATACCGGCTGCAATTGTACGAATGACCGAGCTGCCACTGACCCCGAGCGGCAAGCTTAATCGACTCGCTTTACCCGCGCCGGGCTTTGCTCCAAGTACGGCAGATATTATCCAGCCAAATAGTGACACTGAAAAAACAGTCTTGCGCATTTTCTCAGAGTTATTAAATCGGGAAAGTATTTGTATTACAGCAGACTTTTTTAGTCTAGGTGGGCACTCCTTGTTAGCGAGTGAGTTGCGCATGAAGTTGCAAAAAAGTATGAATATGGATGTGCCACTGCGCGTGATTTTTGAAAAGCCAACGGTAAAAGCACTGTCGGTATGGTGTGAAAATGCCACCAACAACACCATATCATCTATTGAGGCTGTACCAGAGGCACAGTGGGTCCCCTCTTTTGCGCAGCGCAGCCTATGGTTTATCTCGCAAATTGAAGGCGGATCAAAATACAATATTCATGATAGTTTCCTGATGACAGGTCAGCTGGACATTCCAGCCCTGACGCAGGCTTTCATTGCTTTGGTAGAGCGCCACAGCGTTTTCCGTCAAGTTTTTCCTACCGTCAATGGCCAGCCAAAATTAACTTTACTGAACAGCTATTCTCCATTAACCGTAACGTCGCTGGCACATTTGCACGGGGGTGAACAATTAGAAGCGCTTGAGAAGTTAAGTACCGAGCATGCTTTGTATCCATTTGATATTAGTGCACAAGGGCTTTTCAAAGCACAGCTTGTGGAACTTGGCGAACAGCGTTATAGGTTGATGCTGACTCTGCACCACATGGTGGTAGACGGTCAATCATTCCCTGTTTTGATGCGTGATCTGATAAGTCTATACAGTGCACAGTGTGGCAATAAAGCTACACTGCCAGCGATGAGTATTCAATACGGAGACTTTGCCGTTTGGCAAAAAGCCCATGCTGATAGCGGCGCCATTGAGCAACAAAAAGCGTATTGGTTGAAAAAGCTCAAAGGTGCCCCTGAATTACTGTCTTTACCGTCCGACTACCCGCGACCATCCGAGGTATCATATCGCGGGGAAACCTTGGCGCTAGCGTTTCCCGATGCTTTAATTTCACCGTTGGAGCGTTTTAGCAGAAAAAATGACAGCACGTTATTTATGACCTTATTGACCATATACAAAGCACTATTGTCTATGTACAGCGATGAAACGGATATTTGTGTTGGCACAGCGGTCAATAATCGCAGTCATCATCAACTGAAAGACGTTATTGGCATGTTTGTTAACCGGCTGGTGTTACGTTCAAAGGTCTCCCTCGATGAGAGCTTGAGTGAGGCACTTGTCAAAGTGCGCAAGACTACATTAGATGCTTTTAGCCATCAAGACTTGCCATTTAGTCAGCTGGTTACCGAGTTAAATCCAAAACGCAATTTGAACTATAACGCATTATTTCAAGTGGCCTTTCAGTTTGAGCAGAGCAGCATGAGCTATATGCAAAATCACAGTGTGGACTTAGAGGGCCTCAGTATAGAAAAAGAGCAGGTTGCTGATAACATTTCAAAATATGATTTGTCGTTATACGTTGTTGAAAGTTTCGGTAAGTTGGAGTGCAATTGGGAATATTCGAGCGATTTATTCAAACGAGAAAGAATTGAACGAATGCATGACCAATTTTGCAATTTATTGGAAGCTGCCTTAGACAATCCAAATGAGCCTCTTGCCGACTTACTCATGGGAGAGTACGGGGCGGGTGTATTTACGATTTAAATTTCATTAAATAATCACAATAATAAAGAAACAATAATGAATACTAAAATAAGCGACACCCTATCTGATGGGATACTTTCATCACGCCTAAAAAGAGTGCTAAAAAGCTTGGCAAGTCCACTGACTGAGCAAGCACCTTTAGATAGTGCGCTGGTATTGGAGTTTGACTTTCAGATTGACAGTACGTTGGTGGAAAAAGCGCTAAATTCGATTGTTGCTCGCCATGATATTCTTCGAACTCGGTTCGTATTAAGTGGCGAACAAGTGCATGTGCACGTATCACCAAAAAGTGCGATAGCGTTGCAACAGTTTAACCTGTCAGCGGATGAGCTGTTGGATAGTGAGCTCGTTGAGAAGTTAATACGTACCGAGCAAAATAAGCGCTTCGACCTCGCGTCAGAGCCCCTTATTGGCGCATCGTTAGTTGTATGTGACGGCGCATGCGAAGACGCGGGCAGTGTATTGATACTGCGTGTTCACAGTGCCATTGCTGAGCCAGAGTGCAAAGCAATCATATTAAAAGAGTTTTGTTCGATATATGAAGACTATGTCCGTGATTTGGGGCGTGCCTTAACACCTGTACAGCGGCAATATTTAGCGTGCCTTGTGGAACCAGATGCTGCCAAAAGTATGGCAGAGCCTGTGGGGCAAATATTAAATGCGCATGCGGGTGAAGGTGACGTACTTACACGGGCAGATTTGGCTCAGAGTGAGCACCCGCAAGATAGGTGTACTTTATTTGAACAGCACAACATAGGCGCAAATCAAGTTCGTAAGCTCAAGGAGTTCGCGCAATCAAAGGGGTTAACCGCTTTTACGGTTTTAAAATGTGCCTTTGATGTGATGTTAGTTAAAGCGGGTTTGGCCGATTGGCATGTAGGTCATGTGGTTTCCACTCGTCGCAGCAGCTTATCAAATGAGATGTTAGGGGCTTTTGACACGGTTATTGGCAGTCGTCATGTTGTCGATGAAAATTCCAGCCTTGATATCATTCTTGGGGCTGTACGGGATGCGCTGTTGGAGTCATTAGATGAGGTGGATGGGAAACAGCATCTCGACCTATTTACTCGCTTTGACAGCACGGCCCCTGCTTTTGATGTGGTGGTGAGTTATGAAAAGTGGCTCGGAGATAGCCAAGCATTAGCTCGTATCGGAGGTACGCTTCGTAAATGCCGCTCTATGCCGATAAATATTCCAGTGCCCTTATCAGTCAACATGGTTGAATCTTATCACGGTATGAATCTGGGCTGCCATTTTTCAGCTGAACAGTTTGAGCGTTCGACCATTCAGAGCATGTTGACATCATTCGAGCTGATACTTTCTGCGATATGCGACGAAGCTGCTTATGCAGTGAAAGATCTTCCCTTTATTGATCATGAACAGTTTCAGCACTTGATTCTTGGCATCAATAACAGCTGGGTTGATCACGCAAAAAGTCAGTGTATACACGAATTTTTTGAGCTCCAAGCAAATACCAGACCTAACGCCGTTGCGCTGATTTGTCATGACAGCTCAATGAGCTATGGTGAATTGAATAACAAGGCCAATCAACTTGCACATTATTTAATTGGCGATCATGGCGTACAACCAAACTCCTTGGTAGGTGTTTGTATGAGCCGCTCTTTAGAAATGGTTATTAGCATGATCGGAATAATGAAAGCGGGGGCGGCGTATGTTCCTTTGGATCCGACTTACCCCGAAGAGCGGCTTAACTATATGATTGAAGATAGCCAGCTCGCAGTGGTACTGGCAGATACGATTGGCGGTCAATCTTTGTCTACCTCATATCAGGGGACTGTCGTGGAGCTAGATGACTTTGCGACGACATCGAATCACTTTTTGGTCGACTATGATACTCGCAATCTTGATAAACGGACTTTGGGGCTAAACTCAGAACACCTCGCGTATGTTATCTATACGTCGGGCTCTACCGGAAAACCCAAAGGAGTCATGATAGAGCACCAATCAGTGTCGAATTTCATCTCAGGTATGTGTGATGCGTTATCGGTATCTAGTGAAGATAAGGTATTAGCGCAAACTTCCATTAATTTTGACATTCATGTTCTGGAGTTTTACGTCACTTTGGGTGCAGGTGCAGCACTCATCGTCGCCACTGATGAACAGCGCAAAACACCAGAAAAAATCACCCAATTAATTACAAACCATCACATCACATTAATCCAGGCGACGCCGAGTTTATGGAAATCTTTGTTCGATTTCGGCTGGCAAAGCAGCGCTAAAATGTCTCTGTTGTGTGGCGGAGAAGCCCTATCTCCGACGCTGTTAGAAACTTTCCACAATAAATGTCCTGACAGTCAGGTCTTCAACATGTATGGCCCAACTGAGACGACCGTTTGGTCTGCCATTGCAGCCCTCGATACGTCGTATTGCCACATGGGTAAAGCGATTCAAAATACGCAGTTTTATGTGCTTGATGAGGCACAGAGGGTTCTGCCTCACGGAACGATAGGGGAACTTTATATTGGTGGACAAGGGCTTGCACGAGGTTATTTACACAGGCTAAGTTTGACTGCTGAGCGTTTCATCGATAACCCATATTATGACCATAACGTCAAAGGTAGTTCTAAAAAGCTTTATAAAACAGGCGATTTAGTTAGGTATTTAGCAGATGATAACTTGGAGTTTATGGGGCGAATAGATGACCAAGTGAAGATCCGGGGGTTCCGAATTGAACTGGCTGAAGTAGAGAGTGCGTTGCACCGCCTCACAGGTGTGCACTCTGCAAAAGTGGTGGCAGCGCATATCGCGGACAGTCAGCAACTTGTCGGGTATGTAAAACAGCACAGCAAAGAAGCAAGTAATGCGGACTCGATTGACGCCATAAAAGCGGCATTGGGTGCCCAGTTGCCTGAATATATGGTGCCCAGCATACTGATTTTTATTGAAGAGTGGCCACTTACGCCAAATGGAAAAATTGACAAACAGGCATTGCCCGACCCAGAAAGTAGCAATTTACATGGTGAGTATGTCGCCCCGTCTACGGAAGTTGAAGAAAAGCTGGTGTATATTTGGGCTGAGTTACTGGGTTTGGACAGCGAAAAAGTCAGCTGTACAGCCAGTTTTTTTAATTTAGGTGGGCATTCATTGTTGGTGAATCAACTACTGCAAAATATAGAAAGTCAGTTGGCGGTTGAGTTGCAACTTGCGGAGCTGTTTAGCGCAGTAACCATTCACCAACAGGCTGAACTGGTGGCACTTGCGACCTCGCAATCAGCCCTTGATGAAGAACTTGAAGCTGCCGATGAGGTTGAGATTATGGCGTTTTAAGTTGCGAGTTTATGGATAAGGCACTTAGCGAACACAAGATTACTTTAGTATAAAATCTGCGCGTGCTCAGTCTGGCAGAGCACGCAGTGAATGGCGAGTTTGGAGATGTAAATGATTGTCTTTGAAAGTGCAGTTTATATAAATTAAGTGTTTTTCAAAGGTAAAATATTTGCATATAAAAATATTCATTAAATTTTTATTTAGATTTTATCATTTATTGGGTATAATAACCTTCCAGAGGAAAGAGGTGCGTATTACGCATCTTTTTTTATGTCTGTTTTTTATACAGCATAAGCTAGCAGCCTCCCTCAGGCTGAATACACACACGGCGATTCCTTTGGAGATTTTATGACAACAGTTTTACCACGCGTTGGTCTATCTGCGCTTAGTGCTGCGATTTTATCCGCAGTGAGCTTACCATCCTTTGCAGCTGAAGATACTCAGGCTAAAAATAATACTTTTGAGAAAATTGAAGTTACAGCACGTAAACGTACTGAAAGCCTGTTTGAAACACCAACCGCGATCACTTCTATTGGCTCGGAAGCTATTGAAAAAGGCAACATGAGCAATTTAGATGACATTGGTAAATTTGTTCCAAATCTAAATATCACTCGTTATGGTGTTGGTAATGCCGCACATGCTTCGGTATTTATTCGTGGTATTGGTCTTCAAGATCACGTTATCACCACAGATCCTGGCGTGGGTGTCTATGTTGATGGTGTTTACTTAGGCCGTCAAATGGGGTCTAACTTATCACTGCCCAATATTGAGCGTGTAGAAGTGCTTCGTGGCCCACAAGGCACACTATATGGTCGTAATACACTTGGTGGTGCAGTTAACATCATCACTAAAAAGCCAGGCAGTGAAGACATTGTTCGCGTTGAGTCGAAAGTAGGCTCTCGAGGCAGACTTGGTGGAGATATCTACACAAACCAAACCATCAATGACCAGTGGAGCTTTGCAGCTAACGCGTCTTATAAAGAGCGCGATGGTGTTGGCCATGCGGTAAACCTAGCGAACCCTGAAAAAGAAATTGGTGAAGAACAAGAAATGAGTGGTCGTTTGGCGCTTAAATGGCAGCCAAGCAGTGACTTTAGTTTAAATGTAGCCCTTGATGGGGTAGATAACGAATCAGGACAATCTCCTTACACAATTGAGGTAACAGGCGGTCTTGATGCAAATAACCCTGACAATGGCGACTTCCCATTACTGAAAGAGAGCATGTTACCAGACAACCCTGATGATTTAGGATCAACAGTGGCTGGTATTGAAAGCACTGATTATTCTGGTTGGGGTGCATCAGTGATCGCAGATTGGCAGGTAAATGATGTCTACGCGGTTAAGTTTATCACCAGCAAACGCAGTTCTGATTACACCGGTGGCCTTGATGATGATGGCACGCCACTTCATTTGTCAGAGTTTCCTGAAGAGGGTGGCGCGGATCAGTTTTCAGTTGAATTTCAGCTAAATGGTACATTTGATTCTTGGGATTTTGTATCGGGCTTGTACTACTTTAACGAAGATGGCTTCACAGCATCGGCACCTTACGTATATTCGCCATTCAATACGCCAGCTGCACCGGGCTCTTTCCGTATTGAACAAGAAACCGACTCTTATGCAGCCTACTTTAATGCGAGTTTCGACATTACCGAGCAGTTAAGCTTGGGTGGTGGTTTAAGATATTCAGAAGACTCAAAGGATGCAAAAGCGGACTTCACTTACTTTGCAAAGAATGCAGAAGCTGAGTTTGATGAAGTAACTTGGGATGTGAACGCGGCCTATCAATTAAATCGTGATATGAACGTTTATGCTCAAATACAAAAAGGGTATCAAAGTGGTGGTTTCCCGCCGCGCCCATTTGGTGGTGCAGACGCATTTGTGTCATTTGATGAAACTAAAGCGCTTAACTACGAAGTCGGCTTTAAAGGCCAAGTTCATGATCGCGTGTCTATGATGGTTGCGGTATTTATCACAGATTACACAGATTTGGCATTGCCATTTAATGACCCGTCAAATGGATTCAATACATACATTGAAAATGCCGGTGAGTCACGCGCACAGGGTATCGAGCTAGAAACAACAGTCGCTGTGACAGATGATTTTAGTATTCGCAGCTCAGTGGGCTATCTAGACTCTGAAATCACGCATGTTGATGAGGGTGTGCAAGGGATCACGGTAGGCAATGCACCAGCTTTGACGCCGCGTTGGACTGTTATGGTTGCCCCTTCATACTTTATGGACCTTGATTCAGGTGCGACGGTTGCTGTGAATGCAAGTTACTCTTACCGTTCTGATATGCAGGGCCAGTCAGTGAATAACCCAAATGAATTCATTGAATCTCGTGAGCTATTTGGATTCAATCTTTCTTATACTAACAGCGAAGGCGATACAGAAATTACCTTATATGGTGAGAATGTATTTAACGAAGTATATGATGTTGGCCGTTTGCAACAAGCTGGCTTTGTTGGTGTGATGCGCAGCAATGACCGAAGTGAATTTGGCTTAAAGTTCAGAAAAGACTTTTGGCTAGACTAATTTAACAATAAGGCCGGCCTATGCTGGCCTTTTCACTTTTGTAGAGAGTTGAAAGCGCTCTTTAAATTTGGCTTTTCGCAATGAATATTCAATGACAGCCTTGCTGGATTCCCCTACACTCTGCAATACACTCGACTCAAGCTGAAGATTGAATGCAGTTTACTGTTCACACATTATCTCGAATTATGGATGGCGTTAGCGCCATGGCGATTTCTGCTAAAGGAATTTCAATAGAGACTAAATCGGTCAAAAAACTGTATACGTGGCAGTCACAATCTCAGCCCCCCGTTATACTCAACGGTAAGATCACGCCAAAAATACAGGTTTTCACAGCCGATGCGAGCTTTAAAGTACGTATTCAGGCATGTGACATTGAGCTTGCACAATTTGAGCTGCAAAAGTTGTGGTTGAGCTCCCATGTGAACAAGCTAAAGCAAAGTATTTTGAAGTTAGAATCATTGCTGGAAAAGCGCTATTTATCACACAGTCTTTTGTCGGCTGCGCAGCGGATGACCTCTGAACTAGCCCAGTATTGGTTAACTTGGTCTTTAGACAAGCGGTTTGAACCCCATCTAGGTCAAACACGTTTTACACTAGAAGAAGTACATCACTGGCAGCAGCAGGATATCGATGAGTTCAGGGAAGCTTTTATTAAAAAGCAGTTGCATGACTTTGAAGCCTATTTTGATTCAGTAGCAGCACAGCCGCTAACGATTGCACAACGTCGAGCCTGTGTGGTGGTTGATGAAAGGCAACTATTGCTTGCCGGTGCAGGCACTGGGAAAACCAGTGTGATGATTGCCAAAGTGGGTTATTTGTTGGCGTCAAAAATTGCGCAGAGTAGCCAGATACTGATGTTAGCCTATGGCAAAGACGCAGCAGATGAAATGCATCAACGCTTAAAGTATGCAAGGCTTGATGCCACATGCCGAACATTTCACAGCCTTGGGACATTTATTCTAACGGAGGTAGAGGGTCGTGCGCCAGTATTGTCAAACATGTCTAATAGCGAGCAGCAAAAAAGACAGTTTATACATGAAACACTGGTGTCTCTGTGCCAAGATCAAGAGTTTAAAACACGTTTTCTTACGCTACTAAAGTCAGAATTTAAATTGGTAAAAAGTGATACCGAAATTGATTTTGCTTCGCCGTCTGTGTCACGTGTCGTGCGACTGTTTAGTGAACTGATAGGTTTATATAAACAGGCTGCAAGTGTAGGTAATATGCAGCACATAGAAGGGCAGTATGAATCAGTATTGGCGGTGTTTCGTCCAGTATTGACTGAATACCAGTTGTATTTATCCAATGAGCAGAGCATTGACTATGACGATATGATCAGCCGAGCGATTAAGTATGTAAAGTCAGGTCAGTTTCAAAGCCCCTGGGTTCATATTTTAGTGGACGAGTTTCAAGATATCTCCCCTGTGCGTGCGGAACTTGTGAAAGTACTTCTTGCCCAACACTCTCGTAGCCACCTGTTTGCAGTTGGGGATGATTGGCAATCTATATACCGCTTCAGTGGTGCTGACCTCACACTAACAACACATTTTGCACAGCACTTTGGTCCATCGACTGTGATGCAATTGGATAAAACCTTTCGCTATGGTCAAGATTTGTTAGATTTAGCCAGTGACTTTATCTGCCAAAACCCTCAGCAAATTGTCAAACAAGTGCGAGCACAAAGCGTGCCTGATGAGCCATCCGTTTTGATCACCCCAGAAGTATCAGAGAACTCATTCACTTTGGTAATTAAAAAAATAGCGGGCAACTCAGCACGTAACGTGTCGGTGATGATTTTGGCGCGTTATCATAAACAATTGCCGTCAAAAGAAGCCTTGTTATTGTTGAATGAGCAGTACACACACTTGAATATTAGTGCAATGACATTTCATGCGGCAAAAGGTAAAGAAGCTGACTACACGATTTTGACAGGCCTTGATAGTGACTCAGTCCCAGCAAAGCGAAAAAACGATGAGCTTGTTGAAGCTTTTTTGCCCAATCTGGAAGCTTATCCAGATGCAGAAGAAAGGCGTTTATTCTATGTTGCCCTGACTCGTGCAAAGCGTCAGGCGTATATCATGTCTCCGAAAAAGCCGAGTCATTTTATTGCAGAAATATCGACCCACCTTTAGTTAAGATATTGAGAATATTCATCACATAATTAGAAATGTCGTCCAGTGAGAGCTAGAGTTTGAGTATCACAGCCTACATTTGGAGCCTACAATGGCGGAAAATATACTGGCAGATGCACTGGTGCGGCTCGCGACGATTGCAAATCAACTAAACATTTCTAGAGATACACTTCAGGCTTTAAGTCAGCCTTTATGCACCCTAACTTGTTACGTGTCCATTCGTAAAGACAATGGGAAAACAGCCTACTTTAATGCCTATCGCTGCCACTACAATAATTTGCTGGGACCAACAAAGGGCGGGATCCGATTTCATTTGGATGTCGACCAAAGTGAGGTTGAAGCCTTGGCGCTTTGGATGACGCTCAAGTGCGCCGCGGTCAATGTGCCATTTGGTGGGGCAAAAGGGGGCGTCGCCGTTGATGCAAAGTCGTTATCTGCACTTGAAATAGAGCGCCTTTCCCGTGCTTATGTTCGCGCAATGGCCGACTTCATTGGCCCGGATACAGATATCCCTGCGCCGGATATGTATACCAATGAGCGGATCATGGGCTGGATGATGGATGAATATCAAACCATTACGCGCTGTAAATCCCCATCGGCATTCACTGGCAAGCCGCTCGTCTTTGGCGGTAGTCGTGGTAGAGATACCGCAACAGGAACAGGGGCGTTTTTATGTATTGAAGCACTGGCCAGTAAACTTGACTGGCAGAGGAATAAAAAAACGGTTGCCATACAAGGATTTGGTAATGGTGGTGCGCAATGCGCAAAACTGCTCCAACAAGCGGGTTATAAAGTTGTCGCCGTCAGTGATTCTCAAGGAGCCATATACGCAGAAGGTGGATTGGACATTCAAAGTATTGAGTTCAAAAAGCAGCACAGTAAACAACTTCAAGCTGTTTACTGTGAAGGCTCGGTATGTGAATTGATAGAGCATACCAAGCTCTCCAATCAGGCACTGTTAGAGCTCGATGTCGATATCTTAGTACCAGCGGCAATCGCAGGGGTGATCACCGACAGCAACGCAGCACAAATCAAAGCAAAAACAATCGTCGAAATCGCTAATGGGCCAATTAGTGCAAAAGCCGATGTCATTTTGAAAGCTAAAAATACGTTGGTGATCCCAGATATTTTAGCCAATGCAGGAGGGGTGATTGTAAGCTACTTTGAGTGGTGCCAAAATCGTCAGGGAATGCAGTGGAGTGAAGACAAAGTCGCGAAAAAATTGTCAGAATATATACACAACGCATTTGAAAAAGCGTGGTCCTTGCATGTAGCTGATAACCTCGGTATGCGAGAAGCTGTTTATGCGCTGGCTTTGAACAACTTATCGATGGCGATAGAAGCGCATGGAACCCATGAATACTTTAGTGCTAATTCTTAATCCAGAGTCAAAGATACCCATTGGCGTTAGAATAATTACACAATACTAAATCACGCATCTTCCAATACTATTCTCATAATAATTGCATTGCTGGTTGTTTTTTGTACTGTTGCGGTATAAAACGGCAAGAGGTAACCAAATGTAATGCATATTTAATGGCCACAATCGACGCAATTTTAAAGACTAAAATTTCTATAAAATACGTAGTTCTCTTACTCATAAGTATATACCTTATCGATACTTTAACGAATCGTCAGAGCGCAGTCGCTCTAGCCGACTCTCACATTGATAATCAAGTTGACGGTGTATGTCTCGAAGTCCCAGTTAAGCATGGCGTACCGTTAGAGGGTGAAAGCCCAGCTCCCATCAGCATGACCTCCTCAGAGCATGGCACAAAGTCAAATGTATTTTCTCTGCCTGAGGAGCAAATAGGCGTGACGCAACTTTTCACGCCTAACGAAGATATCCATGTATCACAAGCGCGCTTTTCTCAACTTCAATCAGCATTAGCTATCAAAGACATTGAGCTTTATATCCAGTCTCAACGTGAGCGGGTTGATAAAAATATCGCGACAATGTTTGCACAAGAGCCCATTGATGAAGAGTGGGCGATGCCGCAAGAGCAAGTACTCACTGAACTTTTCGACACGGACGGATTAAGTATATACCCGTTCGAGCGTGCAAAATGCCGCAGTAATCAATGTGCGATCAGTGTTTTTGTGGCAAGTGATGACGAGGTGCGTACGCTATCTATGGATTTAAGCTCCGCGCTGGATGAACAAGCTGGTGGTCATGGGGCGTTACCTATGATGATAGAAAAAGACCCATTAACGGATGAAGTGACTGTTTATATTGCGCGGACTATGCAGGGGTTTAATTTGTCAAATACTGATGTGGAATTTCGTCAAAACACAGGGCAGTAAAGAAGCGATAAGGTACATCTGTTTATTTGCTCATTGTGGCGCAGTATGGACCAGCAGTGTTATGTAGCCAATGTGTGTTTGGCGTCGAAATAAGTTCAATAGTGGTGATGATCGATAATAAATTGTACGTATTGTCGATGGTATGGAGTTGGTCCAAGAAGTCAAAATCTGAACAGGGCCATAAAAGTACAAAGCGAAGTTTTTCAATGTTAGTTAAACATTTTTCATTACGGACATATTAATCATTAAGGAGATTAAGCATGCATAAGTTATTGCAAGGTACAGTATTAGCAGGGCTACTCATGGCCTCAGGACAGGCGCTCGCATGGTCATCAAGTGATCCAAGCTTTAATGACAACTGCAGATGGCAGTTAGTTAAAGTGCATCGTTACACAGGATTCTATGGTGAAGAGTATCGCGCGATTGGTTCATGTAAATATCAAAATAAATTCTTGAACTATAGAAACTCATATATCCATTACTGGTAATAATAGCTAAGCCGCGAAAAATGCGGCTTATTTTTTTTGCTCGGAGAAACTTTATTGGCCCATCTTGGTTGCAACAAAAGCCAGTTATTTATAATTTAAATAGGTACATGTTTTTCAATAAAAACTTTGTCGCACAAAGCGTTCAGTACATATTTTTCATTATCTATTTGTTATCTAAATTTATATTTCTTTTCAAGTATTAAAGTTGCTTTGAGGTCTTTAATCACCTTGGAATGAACTGGTTATTTATGGATCTTACTTTTTAGATGTGAAGTTCTGGTTTAATAAGGTGAAAGGGTATTACCTGTGATTGGTTTTAATATAGGAACTGTACGGCTGGGTTAGCTTGCATGTGCGCAAAAAATATCGATATAGCTCCATTTTAGTGCGCACATATTTTTATTACACTAAATATAATTAGTGACAGTTACCCGTATAAATACCACATGGTTGGCCTGGACGCTGTTGAGTCCAGCAAACACCATCTGTATTGCACAGATCAACACTCATCTCAAAGCCACCAGCTACTTGTGGCGTAGCGCCTTTAGGTAGTGCATTTTTAGCTGACGTTAATTTTTTAATACTTTTTTTATTTAGCTTTAAGTTCATAATAAATATCCTTCTTTTTTTGTTTGTACTTACTTCTTAGGTTTATATTTAAGTAATGTCATTATTATTCACCAGGCTGATAGTACGGTGATTCAGCCTTATTACCACTTAAATACTTTATTGGTAAATGTGAATTTAGGTGACATTAATTTATTAATACCATGAAAGGAAAATAAAAGGCAAGCATGTTTTTTAGACTGGCTGAATATCTGTGTGTGGGGCGAAGCAGTGATTGGAAAGAGAGGAAATGCCTGTCACCGATACGCATGCGTACAGGTGACAGGGGGCGTTTATTTAAAAGCTATATGAGGCTTTAGCATATACAAACCTGCCATCCGTGTTGTAAGCGGAGAAAGCAGAATATGGGAAGATCTGGTTAAAGTTACTAAACCCAATATTACCAACCGTGTCTTGCGGGTATTGATCAAATAAGTTATTTGCACCAATAGCAAAGCGCCACTGTTCTGAGTACTGATAAGCCACTTCTAAATCGGTGATCCATTTTGCCTCTAGTACTTCGTCTTTTTCGACTGTACTTGAGGAATCTGTTGTTTCACCGTAGCGAGTTGCTTTTAATATCGCAGTCCAGTTTTGATACTGCCATGTTGCAACTAAGTTGAGCTTATCTTGAGGCGTTCCCTCTTCAAAGCGAGCAATTTCTCTACGCGCAAAATATTGGTACTCATCACCTAGTGCAGCAAGCTCTGCTGGATTGTTTTTGACTCGTGTCACTTCAGTATCGTTTAAGTTAAGTGCCGCACTTACATTAAGACTGCCTAAAGTGCTTAGATCAAAGTTGTAAGTGGCGACGATATCGACACCCTGAGTGCGCGAGTCGATGGCATTTGTAAAGTATCTGACGCGCTGGACATTATGCTCTCCGGCATTGTTTAGAATGTGTTCGACGGCGTCACCACTTAGGTTCTCTGATAGTACAATTCGGTCGTCTATATCTATGCGATAAGCGTCAAGAGTTAAACTAAATGCATCATATGTATAAATAAAACCAGCAGTCATGTTTACGGACTCTTCTGCATCTAGAGGGCGTGCGCCAAGTGCTTGTGCCGCCGGGGTATCGACTGGGAATAAACCGACTTCATTTGGTACACCGTTTTCAAAGACTGTTGCTACTGACTTGTATGATGATTGTGCTAATGAAGGTGCTCGGAACCCTGTGCTGATAGCCCCTCTAAAAGACAAAGCATCATTGATAGCATAGCGTGTCGCAAGTTTACCCGTTAAGGTAGAACCGAAGTCGCTATAATCTTCATAGCGTGCAGCAGCAATTAGGTTCCAGTCGGCGTTCAGATACGTATCAAACTCTGTGAATAGTGCAAAGTTATG
This sequence comes from Pseudoalteromonas sp. Of7M-16, assembly GCF_022347805.1. Taxonomy (NCBI): domain Bacteria; kingdom Pseudomonadati; phylum Pseudomonadota; class Gammaproteobacteria; order Alteromonadales; family Pseudoalteromonadaceae; genus Pseudoalteromonas; species Pseudoalteromonas sp. Of7M-16. The sequence continues at coordinate 158,582 of NZ_JAKRFY010000009.1, forward strand.
GCGAGATTCATCAACCGCACTTGCCGGCGAAAAGCCTGCTAAAACCTGTGCGCCGCCAGCGGCAACAGGAGTGCCATCAGCGTTGAGAACAGTCAGATAAGACGCTTCTTCACCAACCTCAATTTGGTAGGATTCATTGCGGTATTCGCCACCAATGGTGATAAATACTTCTTCATACAAACCAAAATCAAAGCTGTTCTTAGCGTCAAAGTTGAGCGTAAGCTGGTCATAAATGAGTGCACCGTTATCAAACTCGGTCGGGCTCGTTGTGCCCATTGACGTGTTTAAGCTATTGGTGACACCAAAATTGAACTGGTTTCGGCCATAGTTTACGCTGCTGTCTAAATCCCATCCTGCCAGATGTGATTTTGCGCCAATTGCCAACGCAAAATCATCTACCTTGGTTGTAATTTGTGGCAAGAAGCCATTCGGATAAATTTCGACGACATTTCTTTTGTCGTTAGCGCGACGGAAAAAGCCGCCCGAGTTACCTTCACGTTCTGAGTAACTGCCAAATGAATAAACAGACAGAGTGTCAGACAGGTCATAACCTGCGTTGTAAAAGAATGCGACATCTTCAATATCAGCTTTACCAAATCTATGGTTATAACGTTCGGCCTCGAACTCTCTTGGGTCTAAGTTGCCTTGCTCATCTCTGGCGTACTGCTCTCTTGGGTCAAAACCTGAGCGATTTGAAGGGGCTTTATTACGCGCTTCAGCACTGAGGTGAATATAACCATTTTTGCCTAAAGGTAGGCCGATGTTACCGCTCAGAGTGCCTGTGTTACCGTCACTTATGCGTCGGTCTTGTGCTAGGTTAAATGCAAGGTCGCCCTGGTCATCTTGATAAGCGCTTTCAAGTTGTTTTGCACCGGCCATTTGCGTGTCATATTTACCATAGGTAAAGTTTATAGAGCCGCCACTGTCCGCATCTTTCAATACAATGTTGATAACGCCTGCAATGGCGTCCGAACCGTATTGTGCTGCTGCACCGTCTCTAAGCACTTCAATGCGCTTAATTGCCGCTGTAGGGATCATGTTGAGATCAACCGCTGATGAACCTCGTCCGACAGTACCATTAAGGTTTAACAGTGCACTAGAGTGGCGGCGTTTGCCATTGATCAATACTAGTGTGTGATCAGGAGCTAAACCTCTCAAAACAGCTGGGCGGGCATGATCTGTGCCATCGGCAAGCTGTGAATTTGGAAAGTTAAAACTAGGAATAAGGGTGGTCAGTACTTGGCTTAACTCCAACTGACCTGAGCTATTAATTTCGTCCAAGCCGATGATATCGACAGGTACTGTACTTTCGGCAATGCTACGTAAACTGCGTCGAGTTCCTGTTACTTCGATAACTTCTGGCTTTAGTTCAGGAGACTGACTTGAAGATGCCTGCGCAGTGATGGTGAAAGCAGGTGCAGAAGCGAGTATCAGGCTAACTGACGCTGCCAAGAAGCTTGGTTTTAACATGGTATATCCTAGCGAGTTGATTTCGGTGATATGAATAGCTCAATGAATGAGACTGATTGTTCTATGGAGGGGGGATACTAAAGAGTAATTTATGCGTCGTTAAATTCAATTTTGTTATAGTTTATAACTTCTAACCTTTGGCTATTTTATCAGAAAAACATCGCTACCTACCGCTTTCAAGTTATTAATAAAATTAAATATATTAATTTTTTGAGTGCTGTATTTTAACATTCTCAACTTTTTTAAGTTTATGAATAGGATATTTTGCTTGGTTGTTTAGGGTGGAGTTAGATACACATTGTGCCACATTTTTAGCGGTGGGTTTGGCGTAGCCGCACATTAGCGGCTCGCCTAGAGTCAAAACTTGCGATGGTATGGCATAAATGCGCGAGTGCAGGAAGCGCTAAAGGCCTTTGATTTCTTTATCTACTTGGTAGCCTTCATCGGTGACAATTTTTTCTAGCACGGCGACACGGTCTTTTAATTGTGCAATTTCGTTCTTTAGTTGGTCGCTCTCTTGTTTATTTAACCCACTTAGTTTATTGGCTTTTAAGTACTTGCTATATAAGTCACTGATAACACCAAAGCCAACACTCACAAGTACGATTAAAAATACCATTGTAGTACCTGACATAAGATCAATCTCCATAACTTGATTAGATTTAATCATAGTTGAATTTTGTGTTGAGTATAGTGACAAGTGTCAGATTAAATGTAAGAAGAAATGCAGGTTGTGAATTGGATGAATGAAGTAAAAAGTCCCAGAAGCTGCTATACCCAAGTTAATTTTGGGCATAGCAGTTGACGTTTATTCGTACGGGAGTGGATCGGTCGCTTTATTTAATTCAAATGCTTCCAAGCGCTCTTGGCACGCGCCACATTTACCACATGCTTTTTCACGGCCGTTATAACACGTCCATGTATGGCGATAGTCTAGGCCCATCTTCAAACCATCCGTCAAAATATCAATTTTCGAATTGTTTAAATAAGGACATACAATCTCAACTTCGTCATAGTTGGCGATCCGGCAAACATCGTCCATTTTTTTTACAAATTCAGGTCTGCAATCGGGGTAGATAGCATGGTCACCTGAGTGTGCGCCGTAAAATACTTTGTTAGCTTTCAAAGAAACTGCATAACCAACTGCTAGCGAGAGCAAAATCATATTACGATTTGGCACGATTGTGCTCTTCATGCTCTCTTCTTCGTAATGGCCTTCTGGCACATCAATGTCATCGGTAAGTGAAGAACCAGCAAGAAGTTGGTTGATTGCAGATATGTCAACAATTTTATGTGCTACGTTTAAACTGTCGCAGACACTTTTGGCTACTTCTAACTCTTTGACATGTCGTTGTCCATAGTTAAAAGATAGCGCATAAACCTCATGCCCCTCTTGTAGGGCTTTGTTTAGCACGGTGTAAGAATCCATGCCACCAGAATAGATAACAACGACTTTTTCGCTCATTGGAGATACCTCGGATAAATGCCTCAGGTTTTGCCTCGATTTTAATAGAGGTTTGCTTCAGGGCGCGATATACTACACGGCCGCTGAAAAAATGACAATTTTAGCAGGTTATTTTCGCAAAATATATTGAGTAGTTTGGAGCTGTTTTGTACAAAATTAATGAAGTTTTTGAAACCATCCAAGGTGAAGCAAGCTTTACGGGTACCCCGTCTATTTTTGTTCGCTTACAAGGGTGCCCTGTTGGGTGTGCTTGGTGCGACACAAAGCAAACATGGGATGTGAATCCGACTTATCTAGTGAGTTTGGACAAAACGGTGGAGAAAAAAGCGGACTCAGAGTGGTGGGCTAATGCCACGCCGCAGGAAATCATTACTCAATTTGAACAGCGAGGTTATACGGCTAAGCATATCGTGATCACCGGTGGTGAGCCCTGTATGTATGACCTAAATGAGCTGTGTGAGCTATTGCACCAGTCGGGGTACACGACGCAAGTTGAAACCAGCGGTACATTTGAAATTTTGGTTCCAAAAGAGACTTGGGTCACGGTATCACCGAAAATTAATATGCGTGGTGGATACGATGTACTGACCTCTGCAATGCAAAGAGCGGATGAAATCAAGCACCCAGTTGCAATGCAAAAACATATTGATGAGTTAGAAGGTTTGTTTGAACAAACAGGGGTTAGGCCTAAACTTATTTACTTACAGCCGATCAGCCAAAAGGCGAAGGCGACAAAATTAGCCATTGATACCTGTGTTAAGAAAAACTGGCGATTATCGATCCAAGTTCACAAGTATATAGGTATAAATTAAAAGCGCTTCGAGGCGCTTTTAATTTACAAAAAAATGTCAAAAACGGTCATTTTATTGTGGGAATGCTTCAATACCTGAAATTGAGCACTTCCACCAACCATTGTGGCTCGTTTCATTGAAAATGATGCGACCTGAGAAAGACTTTGTTGTCATCATGGTTAGCATCAAAGCGTACAGTTGATCATAGTTAAAGTTTGACTTCTCTAAGCGTCCGCCTCTGCCATGACTGCATCCAGGCATGCTACCAGCCTGAAACTCCACATACAGGCCATCACCGCCCCTTAAGTAAAATGAAGTTGGGTACAGGTTATCAATCTTTGGACCAGATGTTGATGCTTGCGCATTTGTCGTAAACAGGGCTGAAGAGGAAACGGCCAAAAGGGCGAAGAAAAGCTTTTTCATGTTTAATCCTTTATTTTTATATTTTTATATTTTTTATTTTTATAGATATACTAGGTGTGACCTAATATGGGTACATGGTATCAGCCATCTACCGAAAGTTAAAGTTATAGTCAAAAAATACTGTCAGGTGACACGCGATTGTGTTGGCATGCGGTTCTATGGAAGCTCTTTGTTAAAGAGCTTAGAGAAACTTTAATAACACTCTGAGCTCCCCATTTCAATAATACGCTCAGTCTCGCCACTATTATTAAAAATATAGAGACCTTTGTTGATGTCATTGAGCACTTGCCGCCAGCGAGGTTTCTTTTTGCTCAATGCGAAGAATAAGTTGTTGTAGCGAAGCGCGGGTTGAACATCTTCAAGAGCTCGCAATAGAGTCACTTTTTCAGATTTGGATAAGTTAGAGTAACTAACCGTAAAGCGCAGAACTTTTGGATCGCCAATTATGAGGTCGACCCGTTTTCCCACTAATAGCTTAACGAGCTGAAGGTCATCAACTGCTTTGACAATGACAAACTCTCCGTTGTCCATCATTGCATCAAATTCAGGGGTATTTTGATACCCTCTTACTACGCCAATGGTAGTGCCCTTAAGCGCATTTAAATTTCCTTCAAATGAGTCCCGCTCGCCGCGACGTTTGATAAAACCAATTTCTCCGCCAGGGTAGGCATTGGATAATGCGAGTAACTCACGTCTTGTTTTCCCCTCATAGTTGTCAGAAGGGGATGCATCTTCAATAAAGTATTCTGGGAACAATATATCTGCTCGACCGGACTCGGCAGCTTTAACAGCTCTTGCCCAAGGTAAAAATTCGACATACACCGGGTATCCCTGATCAACAAGCAGAGATATAGTAAATTGAAATACCCAGCCTTTATTGCAAAGTTGATCGCCGATATAGGGAGGCCAGTCCAGTGTGACCAAATGCAGTTGCTCTTTTGTTGGGTTCTTACTAAACAAGTATCCGTTTTCGTGGGGCGCACCGACAATCATTTGATATTGTCCTGATTTAAAAAAGCCCACTTGTAGACTTGCGCTGGCAGGAGGTGTAAACAGAATGAGATAGCTGATGACAAGGCCTACGACTAATTTCATTTTACTAAATTCCTTATGCATATATTTTGCTGCATTCTGGTTTTCCCAAGTCAAATAAACACAGACTGGACTTAAACAGATTTTGTATATTACGGATACCATAACTGAGTAACAATATGCTTCAACCACAGCGTTTCAGGAGGTAAACCATCCAGTGGTGGTGAGTTAGCACCCATATTGTCGTTATTTATTTAGTTTAGTAAGAATATGAGGAAAGGCGAAGGAGATTATCTGGATTATCCGATAGGAAATGAAGGCCCGTTTAAAACCGGCCTTCATAAATATATTTGGCAGTTTATTGAACTAGTTCTTGATCGCTGAATTCATCTGCGAACATTGGGCTAGATAGGTAACGCTCAGTAGCGCTTGGTAAAATTACCACAATGTTTTTATCTGCGTTTTCTGGTTTTTCGGCGATACGTTTAGCCGCAACAACTGCTGCACCAGATGAAATACCGACAAGAATACCTTCGTCTTTCATTAGCTGATGTGCCATTGCGATAGCATCTTCGTTTGATACTTGCTCTGCACCGTCAATGAGTTCTAAATCTAGGTTACCCGGGATAAAGCCTGCGCCGATACCTTGGATTTTGTGCGGGCCTGGTTTAACCTCTTCGCCTGCAAGCGTTTGAGAGATAACTGGAGAGTCACTAGGCTCTACAGCAATTGATTTAACATCAAGGCCTTTTTCTTGTTTCAAGAAACGGCTTACACCTGAGATTGTACCACCTGTGCCAACACCTGCTACGAAGTAGTCGATATTACCTTCAAGTGCGTCAAAGATCTCAGGACCTGTTGTTTCAAAGTGAATTTTAGGGTTTGCTGGGTTTTCAAACTGCTGTAAAAGAACATACTTTTGAGGGTCGCTTTCAAGAATTTCGTTAGCTTTCTCGATAGCGCCTTTCATGCCTTTTGCACCTTCAGTCAGTACTAAGTTTGCACCTAGTGCTTTAAGTAACTTACGACGCTCAAGACTCATTGTATTTGGCATAGTTAAAGTGAGTTTGTAGCCACGTGATGCTGCAACAAATGCAAGGGCGATACCTGTATTACCTGAAGTTGGCTCGATTAGCTCTTTACCATCTCCTAATAGGCCTTGTTTTTCAGCTTCCCAAATCATAGAAGCACCAATGCGACATTTTACGCTAAAGCTCGGGTTGCGAGATTCAACTTTGGCGTATACGTTGCCGCCAGTTACTCGATTTAGTTTAACAATTGGAGTTTGGCCTATTGCTAGGCTGTTATCTGAAAATACTTTAGACATAAATGTTCCCTTGAATGAGCTTAGGACTATTGTGTATAACACTTAATATAGCCACACTTTACTGATCCTGTAGCAAAACAAGAAGTAAAGAATGGCTATATGATATATTAAAAAAGCTTATAGCTATAACGAATAAAAAATGCACTGCTAATTACTTTGGGTAATTAGCAAGGCTTTTCATCAACGTAGCCACGCGTAGCTAAATTTGGCGAAAAAGGTTTTATTATCTTTGGTGATATCACTTAAATCATCATCTTGATAGCCACTATCAGAGTAGCCTACAAACAGTACAGTTTCAGGATTTAATTTGTAGGCGTATAAAAGCTGGGTGCTGAGCTTTTTGTAGCGGCTATCGACGTCATCTATATATTTTTTTTGATTACGTTCTATATCAAGGTTGATAACTGCCAAGCGCACATAACTGTTTATACCAAATTGATAGGTAAAACGTGCATCGGATAAATTCGCGGTGTACACATTTTCGCCGTCATGCTCCAAGCGTTCGTAGGTGTGGCGCAGTTTAACTTCGAAGTGGCGGCCAAGGTTGAAGTCTAGAGTAGGTTTTACGATATATCGCTGTCCTAACCGATTGTTAGCAATATCTAATTTATTGCCTGTGTTCAATCTAAGGCCTGCGAATACGCCTGCTTTTGGTTTCATTTCTAAATACATCCACTGGAAATTTTCAGTGAACATGTCTGTGTTGCCGTCTATGTTTAATCGCGTTTCATCATGTCGTTGGCCTGTACGTTTACGGTGGTCAAAGCCAACCTGAATAATACTTTGAAGTGGGCCTTGTACTTTGAAGTTTGATTGCACTTCTTTTTCTAGTAACTCTCCATCCTCATTATGACTAATATCCCAGTCGCTGTACCAATTGGCGCGATTCCACCAGTTGGATTCGTCCCCGTACCAACGGTATTCAAACCCGGTAACAAACTTATTAAAATCGACCTGCGAAATAAATCCTAAGTCAGCGCGCAGTGCGGCGTCGTAATTACGGTATGAACCAAATGCTCGCCAATATTTGCGATTGTGTTCATAGCTAGCGTAATAGCCCAACCCTTGCTGATCGTCGTGGTTTTGCACCCTTAAAACGCTCTCATCAATTTCGCAAGACTCAATAGGGTCGTCATCACATACTTCATTGATAAAGTGTTGGTCATACTGGGTATCGGTCGTGATGGCTTGTAGCTTAATCGTATCGTGTTTGGTTGGGCGGTACTTGCTGTCAATACTCAAGACTTGGTTACGATAATCTTCACTTTGCCTGATGGTGCCTGTTGTGCCAATAGATAATTGGTCATTGGCATCATAGCGATATCTCAGCGCAGCATTTTCACTTTTTTGTTCTAGCGAAACGATACTAGATCCTAAATTACCGGGTACTAACACGTGTGTTGAATCGTCATTAGCGATAAACCCGGCAAATGTGTGCCCTTGTTTGCTACTTGTAGCTTTGACGCCATAATCTGGTGCAGATACATTGCGCGTATGCACCAAATTTAAGTGAGAAGAGAAGTAATCGCTGTTTTCTAAGAAAAAGGCGCGTTTTTCAGGAAAGAATAAACTGAAGCTGTTATTAACACTTAACTGTCCAGTGTCGGCTTCAACCTGAGAAAAGTCTGGATTGACAGTTAAGTTTAAAGTGGTATCAGGTGTAACAGCCCATTTTACATCAAGGCCAGGTTCGTAGTTGGTATCACTTTCAAAGTCAGGTACGACAGCGTCGTCAATGTCACGTGTTTGAGTGTGTGCAATGGCCAGTGCTGGTGTGATTGTTAAGTTATTACTTTGTTTAGCTGTGGCAAACCCACTCACTGCTGGCATTTGGCAGATCCAGCAGCTGTTATTGTGGTCAAGTTGCATGTTGGAAATACGTAGCCTTTCATCCCTTGGTAAAAATCGCAGGAACTCCATAGCCATGTGTTTGGTGCCTTGTGAATCGTTAAAATTAAGCACGCGCAATGGAATCTTAACTTCAACACGGTATCCATCAGGTGTTATTTCCCCCTTGCTAGACCAAATGCCATTCCAAGACGAATTTTCATTTTTGGTTAGCTCGTTTTCAATCGAGTCCATCTGGACGCCCAGCGGATTGACAAAAAATTGATAGGCATTTTGACTTGTGTTTAGCGAGTCGATTTTGAGTCCGACAAGGTCGTCATTCCAGATTTTATCTCTATCACGATAGTGCGCCCTTATTTCTTTCGGTGTAGGGTCTTTTGCAATAAATGCGATAAACAACGCTTCCCCATTTTCGTAAACTAAAGCCTTTGTTGTAACTGGGCTTGTGGTGTTTTCATGAGGCCAAGTGACATTATCAATGAGTATTTCTTTAGCAGATTGCCAAAGTGGCTCCTCAACTTTGCCATCTATAGTGGCTGCTTGGTCTATAAACGGGATCTCTATAGGCTGTGGCGCGGCAACAGCAGTGGCTGACAATAGCAGGGTGCATAAAACGCTGGTACTTCTAATCATGATAGATGGTTTAATTCGCAGAAACTAAGGGGTGTTAATTTAATAATAATAGTTTAAAGCAACAATTCATTCTCGTTGAGTTGCGTTAATATCGGGTGAACTCAGGTGAACGAACTGAAGTTAAAGTATCGAATTTGTATACCTAAGAGGTAAAAACATGATAAAAAGGGGCTTGGTTTAAATGTAGATCGGACAAACTATGTCTCTAATAATAAAACTCATCGCCGGTATTGTGGGCGGTATTTTGGCAGGTTTGTACTTGCCTTTAGGTCTGACCGAGCTGTTATATACGGCTAAGGTCATAATAGGCCAACTAATTAGCTTTACAATTCCATTGATTATCTTGTTCTTTATCGCTTCAGGTATTGCCGGTTTACCTAAGACATCGGGACACCTTTTAGGTAAAACGGTCGGCTTTGCATACAGCTCTACTGTGATCGCGGGGACTTTGGCCGTGTTACTGGTATTATTTGCAACGGGCTTCTTTGAGGGGAGTGTTGCCTATGAAGCTGCCAAAGGCGCCGAGTTAAAAGGTTATATTCAACTAGAAATTCCGCCGCTGATGAGTGTGATGACTGCACTTGCTGCTGCATTTATTTTTGGTATTGGCATCAGCCAGCTAAATTTAGGCCAGTTGAAAGATGTTGTCGATCAAGGCCGTGACGTCATTGATGCTCTGTTGGCAAAAGTAATTATTCCTGCGCTGCCTTTTTATATCGCAGGTGTATTTGCCGAGATGGCAGTAGCTGGCACGGTTGTTGATACACTTAGCACGTTTGGTGTGGTGCTTGTGGCTGCGGTTGGTATGCATTGGTTGTGGTTAACAACTTTGTTTGTTGTTTCTGGATTGATGCTAAAACGCAGTCCTTTGGAGTTGGTCAAAAATATGTTACCAGCGTATTTCACTGCGATTGGAACTATGTCGAGTGCGGCGACCATTCCTGTTTCGTTGAGAGCGAGTAAGGCTAACGGTGTTTCTGAAGAAGTAGCAAACTTTTCAGTTCCTTTATGTGCTACAATTCATTTGTCCGGTTCGACAATTACCATCGTAACTTGTGCAATGGCAGTGATGTTTTTATCTCCAACGATGGCTGTCCCATCACTGTTAGAAATGTTGCCATTTATTTTCATGCTGGGTGTTGTAATGATAGCTGCCCCTGGTGCGCCAGGCGGTGCCGTTATGTCAGCATTGGGCCTATTGACCTCGATGCTTGGATTTGATGAAAGTGCGATAGCTTTGATGATTGCACTTTACCTAGCACAAGATAGTTTTGGTACAGCATGTAATGTCACAGGTGACGGTGTGATTGCGTTGTGGGTAAACCGATTCTCTGAAAAAGGAGAGTAGCCAAATCAAACCTAGTAATATAGTCGTATATTTGTAGGTTGGCATGATGTAATTGATTATGCTTTGCGAAATTATATGTTAATCTCGCAAAGCGAATCAGAAAAGATTTTTTACCAAGGGCTAGCGTGAGGATGTTCCATTGATTAACGTACTTTTAGTTGATGATCATGAACTTGTAAGGACTGGGATCAAACGCATCTTAGATGATGTGCGTGGTTTCAAGGTGGTCGGAGAGGCTAAAACTGGGGAAGAAGCGGTTACTTTTTGCCGCCAAAATGAACCCGATATCGTATTAATGGACATGAATATGCCGGGCATAGGTGGATTAGAAGCGACTAAGAAAATTTGTCGTTACTGTCCAGATGTTAAGGTCATTGTACTCACGGTACATTGTGAAGACCCATTCCCAAGCAAAGTTATGCAGATAGGGGCACATGGCTATTTAACCAAAAGTGCTGGGCCAGATGAGATGATCAATGCAATTCGATCGGTTAATTCAGGACAGCGTTATATTGCGCCTGAGATTGCGCAGCAAATAGCGTTGGCACAGTTCAGTGGTAAGGTCGATGAAAACCCTTTCCAATCTCTATCAGATCGAGAACTACAGATCATGTTAATGATCACAAAGGGTGAAAAAGCACAAGATATTGCAGAGCGGCTCAACTTAAGCTCTAAAACGGTGAATAGCTACCGTTATAGAATGTTTGAGAAATTAGACGTAAGTGGTGATGTTGAGCTAACGCACCTCGCTATTCGTCATAAAATGATTGATATTGATAGTTCTCGTTGATCATATCTATTTGAATGACAGAGTTTGACCACAAAGCGTTTTTGAAAACGTTGACCACAGAGCCTGGTGTTTATCGTATGTATGATAGCGAACACCAGGTTATTTATGTCGGTAAAGCAAAAAACCTTAAAAAAAGAGTAAGTAGCTACTTTAGGGCAAATATTCCCGACAGTAAAACGCGGGTGTTAGTCAGTAATATTGTCCACATTGAAGTGACGCTGACCAATACAGAAACCGAAGCATTATTGCTCGAAAACAATTTAATTAAAAAATACCAACCGCGTTACAATATTCTGCTGCGTGACGATAAGTCTTACCCTTATATTTTACTCACTGATCATAAACACCCCAGAATTGCATTTCACAGAGGTGCACGAAAGCAAAAAGGGGAGTATTTCGGGCCATTTCCTAGTAGTGCGGCAGTGTCGGAAAGTCTCAGGTTAATGCAAAAGATTTTTCCAGTGCGCCAGTGTGAAGATGCCTATTATCGCGCCCGTAGCCGGCCTTGTTTACAACACCAATTAAAGCGTTGTTCTGCGCCTTGTGTCGATAAGGTAACAGATGATGAGTATGCTCAGCAGGTTGATCTGGTTAGGCAGTTTTTAAGTGGTAAGTCACATCTTGTTATCGAAACGCTTGTGTCTAGAATGGAACAGGCCAGTATGGCGCTTAATTTCGAGGCTGCAGCTAAATATCGAGATCAAATAGCCTTATTAAGACAAATGCAAGAACAGCAATCTGTCGCTGGTAATTTTGCTGAGATGGATGTGATTGGCTACGCGCAGCGCAATGGCCTGTCAGCAATTCATATGCTTATGATCCGCGATCACAAAATACTAGGCAGCAAAACCTACTTCCCGAAAATACCGAGAGACTCAAGCGAAGATGAAATATTGACGTCTTTTCTTGGTCAGTATTACGTATCGAATGGCTCCAATGCGCGAATTGCTAACGACATTGTATTGCCATTTGAGTTATCTGAGCGGCATGCACTCACAGAAGCCTTGACTCAACTCGCCAAGCGTAAAGTGCACCTGCGCATCAATGTTCGGGCCGAACGTGCTCAGTATCTGGCACTTGCCAATAAAAATGCTTTAAATAGTATTATGGTTAAGCAAAGCACTCAAGATGCGATCAGTAAACGCTATGCCTTATTAAAAGAGGCGATAGGTTTAGCCGACATAGATCGCATGGAATGTTTCGATATTAGCCATACAATGGGTGAAAATACAGTTGCATCATGTGTTGTATTTGATGCTCAGGGCCCCAATACAAGAGAATATCGTCGCTATAATGTCACTGGGATCACGCCTGGTGATGATTACGCAGCCATGGACTTTGCTTTAAATAAGCGCTACGCGAAAGTGACAGATGTATCCAAAGTGCCTGACATTATTTTTATAGATGGGGGCAAAGGTCAGCTGGCAAGGGCTGAGGCGTTTTTTGAAGATTGGCAATTAGAGAAGATCCCAATGTTAATTGGTGTGGCAAAAGGCACGAGTCGTAAGCCGGGACTGGAAACGCTATTGTTTGATGGTGGTCGAAAAACAATTAACTTAGAAAGTGACTCTCCGGCGCTGCATTTAATACAGCATATTCGTGACGAGTCACACCGTTTTGCTATTGCTGGACACAGGAATAAAAGGCAAAAACAACGCACACAGTCCGTATTGGAAGAGATAGGCGGTGTTGGTAATAAGCGAAGACAAGCGCTTCTTAAATACTTAGGAGGTTTACAAGGCGTTAAATCGGCAAATATACAACAAATAGGGCAAGTGCCTGGGATCAGTCCGCAGTTGGCTGAAAAGATATTTAACCATTTGCATGACAAAGCTTGATACTTCATGCGAACATATAGAAAAAGAATTCTTTAAGTAGTTATGTGGAATATTCCAAACACGTTAACAACATTTAGGTTGTTTCTCATCCCCGTCTTTGCTGTGGTGTTTTATCTGCCGTATTCATGGGCTTTTTTTGCCGCTGCTTTTATTTTCTGGCTGGCATCGGTAACAGATATATTAGATGGGTACCTAGCTCGTAAGTTAAACCAATCAACGCCATTCGGTGCTTTTCTCGATCCTGTTGCCGACAAAGTCATGGTAAGTGTCGCATTGGTGCTCATCGCAGCACATTATCAAAATGTTTGGATCACTTTTGCTGCTGTGGTGATTATTAGCCGTGAAATCGTTATCTCAGCTCTGCGAGAGTGGATGGCTGGATTAGGAAAGCGGGCGAGTGTTGCCGTATCTTCTTTGGGGAAATTTAAAACGGCTGCTCAGATGTTGGCAATCATTGGACTAATTTGGCAGTTTTCAACTTGGATGTTGGTACTGAGTTACGTATTACTGGCAACTGCAACAGTATTAACGATAGTGTCTATGCTGCAATATTTGCTTGCTGCTAAAGGAGAGTTGCTCAAATCTTAATTGATATTGAGCAATTAGAGTACGGTTTAGATAAAAAATAAGCAAACAGTTAAAAACATTCATTTTTTATATTGACGCAATCAAGAAGTTCTGTAGAATGCGTCCGTGTTGAGAGACAACAGTCATCAAAACGAAATGTAGCTAAAGCACTTTATATTGCTTTGAATACATGTTGCGAGTATAGCTCAGCTGGTAGAGCGCGACCTTGCCAAGGTCGAGGTCACGAGTTCGAACCTCGTTACTCGCTCCAACTTTTGATACATCGGCGGAATGGCAGAGTGGCCATGCAGCGGATTGCAAATCCGTCTACCTCGGTTCGACTCCGGGTTCCGCCTCCATTTTCTCAACAAAATCCACATGCGAAAGCAACCCGATGCCCGGGTGGTGGAATTGGTAGACACAAGGGATTTAAAATCCCTCGCTGGTAACAGCGTGCCGGTTCAAGTCCGGCCCCGGGCACCATTATGCGAGTATAGCTCAGCTGGTAGAGCGCGACCTTGCCAAGGTCGAGGTCACGAGTTCGAACCTCGTTACTCGCTCCAACTTTACTTTAAGGTTGGCTTTTGCAAAAACCCGATGCCCGGGTGGTGGAATTGGTAGACACAAGGGATTTAAAATCCCTCGCTGGTAACAGCGTGCCGGTTCAAGTCCGGCCCCGGGCACCACTTGTTTTCAAGTGAAAATGCGAGTATAGCTCAGCTGGTAGAGCGCGACCTTGCCAAGGTCGAGGTCACGAGTTCGAACCTCGTTACTCGCTCCAACTCTCTTTAGAGTTTGGCGGAATGGCAGAGTGGCCATGCAGCGGATTGCAAATCCGTCTACCTCGGTTCGACTCCGGGTTCCGCCTCCATTTTACTTCCACACTTTCTGCTTATGTAGACATCCGATGCCCGGGTGGTGGAATTGGTAGACACAAGGGATTTAAAATCCCTCGCTGGTAACAGCGTGCCGGTTCAAGTCCGGCCCCGGGCACCATTTTATTATTTCGATTTTTATTTTAGTTGTTTCGCTAAGCTTATCGCACTATAGATTTATGTATAAGCTGAGATTTCTGCTGTTGCTATCTGATGCTATTTTTGGCCAAGAGGTTGGTGGCACGCGAGGGATTCGAAGCGTGAAGAATCAACGGGGGTTAGCCCGCTGATTGGATAATTCACAGCCAGTAGAAGTAATAATAAAACAATATTTAAGTCAGTATTTTCGCAATATCTACCTAACAATCCCTTTTAATTAGGCAATGAGAAAAATTCTAACATGAGCTTAAAGTGACCAGAGCCGAAATATTCGCTTGATATGATCTTCCCGTGGCCACTTACACAATCCCCTTCAAAAGAGTGCACAAGCTCACCTTCCATAACAACTTGCCGACTATTTTTAGCCCAGTAAATACGGATCCCCTGTTTAGTGCCTCTAAAGGTATCAAAGTAGTCATTGAATTCACGCTCTTTGCCTTTTAAAGGATTAAGTTCAAAGTCTACGTCTTCACTCAAATCTTGCCCATATGAGCTAAACACCGCAAGCTGAAACGTATCATTGATAATAGTGTCAAAATCCCACCATGGTTTATCTGATGCGCTGAGCTCAGGGCTTGCGGCCAACAATTGCACTTCAAAGTTCAATGGCTTAGGTTCGAGCTCTTTTGATTTGTGTTGGTTGTAGATTCGCTCAACTATTGCGATTTCCTGTGGAGAAAGAGCACGCTCTTCTTCATGCTCAAACTCCGTAATTGATTTTGCAATGAGGTGATCTTCAAGCGACTCTAATACCTTGTCTGTGATCTTAACCTTATTCATACTGATATTGTCTCGTTTAATTTATTGCTGTGAGTGAGAAAGTATATGTCGAAGTCTGTCTGTGGGTTGTTACCTATCTCTAGGCTTAAACCTGACTCTTCAACACGTTTAGATAATTTATTTACAAACCTTGATATGTAGGTGATTGCAGCGTTGCCTTTAAAGCCATGACGTTCACCAAGCTGTTTTTGCGTAAGCGCATTCTGTCGAAAAGACAGCGTAAAAAAGTCGTAAAAAAGGGCTTGCTTCTGTTTGTCTTCTTCTTGGGCTATGGTTTCTAGTAGTAAATTGATAAACAACCGTGCATTTCTATCCATTTTTGCAACCTGATCTGGCGAGGGCTGATCGCTTGGCATTAGCTCATAAATATTATTTGAGCCATCAGAGCTATTATTACTTTCATAAAGGTGGACGATTTGCACCGAGCGCCCCTCATCAGGTGATTTAGCTTGCTCTGATGCCGACTTCCGTCGATAGGTTACATTGCTACCCATATCGAGATAGACGCTTTCAAAGGCTTTATATGTATAAGCTTTTAAGACATGGTTAAAGTCAGTTTGTGCATTGAGCTTTTGAGTGTCTTTATCCGGCTCAATCTCATTACTGGCTTCTTGTTTAGTTGCTTTAATCACTTTTAACAATGTCTCTTGAATAAGTGCTTCGGTGTCGATTCTGTGATCAGTTATCGATTTTTTCCGAAGTAAAAACTTAATAAATTTATACGCTTCTTGTACGGCTTGTTTGTTGTCAAACCACATCCATACCCCCTTTCAATTGTTGTTGTATCCCTTTCATCATTCATTTTCTATTACTCTATTAGGAATAGCCTGACTGCTGATTGCGGTATAACAACTTTTCCATAAGTTTCAGCATATTGTGTTTGTTTTCCTAATTGATGTTATCAAGGGTTGTTGCCATTTTAGTTACACTTTAATAATTCTATATAATGTTCAAACTTATTTTTTGCTTTTTGCCACTGAATACTGGTATGTGACGACAAGAATTTATCTGACAGTTCATTACCTTTGATAAAGTAGTCACACGCATTGTCAATTTCACCGACCTCAGAAGCGATGTAGCCTAGGTTAAACAGCTTTTTCCTGTAGCTGACTTGGTAATTTTCATTGTCTGGATGAACTTGCGTTAAACGAAGTGCAAATGCTCTCGCTTTTTCTAAATGACTTTGTGCTGACTTTTTGTCGCCGAGATTGTAAAGGTGTATTGCTACTTTCGAGTGTGCGCCTTGTAAGAGGCTGACAAAGTCTAGGTTGTCTTCATTTTGGCTATAGAGCTTTTGAGCTGCTTTAAGGGCTTTTTCGTAGTACAGAGTACTTTGCTGTGTTTGATTGGTCTGTGAAAAATAATTTGCATAAGCCATATATAGTTCGATGCTATGTCCTTGCCAATCAATGTTATTCTCATTCAATACACGTAGCTTTCTGGTTATATCTAAGCCTTCGAGGAAGTGCGCTTGCGCTTCAACTAGATACCCTTGTGCTAACTTTCTACTGCCCAAACGGCTTGCCAATAAAAGTTGAGCAACTTGTACATGGACATTATCTGGGTCTTTAATAGAGTAGAGTTTTACTAATTCATCAGCGTGATCATAGTACTTATCGGCATCTACAAGGTTGCTACTGTTTTCAGCAAGGTTAATGTAAATTCTCAACAGGTTATATTGTGAAACAAGATGATTTGGATCATTCTTAAGCTGCTTTTCAAGGGCTGTTTTCGCGCGCAATAGCCAATCGCTGGCTTGCTGCTCCGAAGGCTCGGTCTTTGCGAGGTTTCTGAAAGTGTTGACTCTGAGTACGTTAAAAGCTTGCTCGAGACTTTGTGTTGGCACTTGCGTATCGAGTAGTTGCAAGGTTTCATTATATTTTTGAGCAGCTAGCTGCAGGTCGCCGTCCCACAACGCCATAAATGCGAGCTGTGAAATTATCTTCGCTTTGGCAAGTGCCAATGATGGATCTGCTGGAAGTAGTTCAGTTTGTTGTAGTGCACGGTCTAAATACTGTTTGGCTTCGTCATTCCTACCTTGTTTTATTAATAGGACACCAAACTCATAATTGAACGACATTGCGATTTGCAGCTCTTTAGGATCGTCATTTCCAATTTGCGCTATTTTGCTTTCTAACTTTGTTAAGGTCTCAGTGAGTTCGCCGATATGCGTCGAGTCATCTTGGCGTAGAATCTTTACTTTTATTAGTAATAACCTGAGTTTATCGATATCTTCTAACGGGATATCATCAACGCTTGATACCAGCTTCGATATGTGGTTGTTTAAGTATTTACGTTGAAAAGTGGGTAAGTACTGCGCCAGTATCGGTTCGATTGCATCTATATTTAGTAGTACGTTGTCTTTTAAATGAGTGAGTGCTTGCGTTGTTTTGGCCTGCTCGGCAACAACAAGCTGTTTTTGATAATAAGCAAAAGAAGCGGTACTCAGGGCACAGACAAATAAAATACTGGTGGTAAATAAACGTCTTTTTTGTGCTTTGTTTTGTGTTTCAAGCACCGTTTGGTAAAAGCTCTGTGAGGCGAGAATATAGTTTTTAACCGCCTGTAGGCTGATGGTACCAGGTTGGCTTAAGTACTTTGTGCCATCTTGTAGCTCATGTTTGCCCAGCGTGAAGTTGTTTTGTTCATCGGGTTGTGCAGCATAGTTCTTCCACTGTTTGTATTTTGCCTCAACACCATGAAACCACTGTAGGTATTCCTTTCTGGCACTTAACCAGATAAAAAAGCGCGGCCAAATCTGTTGATCTAAGGAGAGTTCTTCCGCAATTGTAATTAGGCAATCGTGAGTTAACTTAACATAGGGAGGTAATTTATGAACTTGATGGCGGATAACAAGTTGTTTTTCAATGAGGGCATTCACCAATTCTAACAATTGCGGATTTTCTTTTTCTAGCGCCAGAAAGTCAACGTGCTTCGAATAGCATGTACCATTGATATTGACCCCAATAAAGAGTTCGAAAAACTGCTCTGTTAGCGGCTCAAACTGCCCCAATATAAACTCAGCTTGTCGATAGATAACCCCAGTTAGTTTGTTAAGTTGGTTATATTGAGAGAAGGTTAAGACTTTGGGTTGATCGCTGTCTATGGCCAGCGCATGCATCTGTGCCAATAGATACTCGACCGCCGGCAACGCATGAGAAAGTTTGAGGGCCTCAGTTTGGATAGTTTGGGCAAGCCCTTCTTCTAGTTCAATGCCCAGCGCAATCGCTTGGTTGTTGATGATTTTTAACCAGTCTTCGGCAGTTAAACTATGTGGTACATAAAAGTCCCTGCCGATCATATCAGTATTGTGTAAGTACTCGCTGCGAATGCTCGTGATCACTGATATGGGGGTGTGCTCACCTAATAATGATAGGCTGTGTAACAAGCGGTTATTTGGTTCAATTTCAAAAATTTCTTCGAATTGATCAATATACCAAATGTAGGTTGTTTTATGAGCGGTAAGGTGCAGCGAAAGCTCGTCTAGGTAGGTTGTGTTTAACTTCAGCAGTTCTTCAACAAACTGTTCGACGCTGATTGACATTGTTTGTAAAACAGTTTCAAAACCCGCATCACCAGACTTGATGAAATGCGTCAACAGTGCCGCGCTACTTTCAAAGTCTTTTGGTAAGCCAATTTGCCACTTTACATTGCCTGCTTGCTTGGCAACGGCAGGAAGCAACCCGGCTTTAATTAAGCTAGATTTACCGCTGCCGGATACGCCATGTACCTTGATTAAACTAGGTCGTTCGTCGAGTAGTGTCAGTAAATCTGAAGTCAGTTTGTCGCGACCAAAAAAATAGTATGCATCATGAGGCTCGAAGCTACGCAAGCCTTTAAAAGTCAACGACCCTGATTGCTGTGTACCATCGTACTCATCGCCCAACAGTATTTGAAGTGCTTCATTAATGTGCTCTATTGGACATAATTGGCCGCCAAGTAGCTCAACTTCATGAACAAGGCTGTGGTCAATTTCGCCATGATTCGGTGCAGGGTAAAAAATAACAAATGGGCCACTGTGACGGTGCGTCATTGCGTATAACGCACCTTCAATTTTGTTGTTTATATGCCCTATGCTGTGCACATTACCACTGGGGGACACTTCCCCTGTTGCGAAACAAGTGGAGGTAAGTTGAGTGTTTTTTCCCAAATGTGTGCGATAAGCCAGTGCACAACTGAGTGCATACCCCAGACCGACGCTAGTACTGTCCTCTTGTAAATTAACAGTTTCTTGATTGCTGGTGACCAAATCGAGTTCGATGAAAAATTGGCTTTGCTGCCTATCGAGCGGATTGAGGGACATGAAAGCGGCTTCAGCAGCCATGGCAAAATAATTTCGCTGTTCTTTGAACTTGTAGCCTAAGGCGAGTATCAAATCGTTGGCAAATTTGACTTTTACTTTTTGGCGATCTTTTGGTTTTATAAATCTGAATTTAGGGCTGTATGTATAGCGTTTATCAGATAGAAGAATGTGCATTATTATTAGCTCTTTATAGTAAATCGTTGATCGCACGATCATCAATATTTTCAGTTATTGCTTACCTATCGTGTCAAGCACGCTCACAATGTCATGGTCTACGCCGCTGTCCCTATTAAAACGTTAAATCACAGTAAAAAATAACAATTGCGATAAAAAAATCCTTACACCTGCTAAGGGTACAAGTCTAATGAATATTATTCATATTTACGAAACTTTTTGATTTGCTTTACACGACTTTTTCGAAAACGTTAATACCCTACGTATAAATTAAGTTCGCTTACTATGAATTTTTTAATAAATCTACTTTTTTTTAAATTTTATGAGTTTTTTGTGGTTCATTTTGTTATTTTTTAATCAAATAGGCGTTTAAATTGAAAAGGAGCCTGTTTTCTGTTCAAGATCTGGCTTTGGAATTGGGTAAAAAACTGGTATAAGTGAAGTAGGACAGATTGATTTTTACGCGTAATTTATCCATTTTTGTGAAAGATCTTGAATAGGTATATCTCGAATTTAACAATTATCTTAAATGTAAGCAAAAGGAAGCACTGTTACAAAATAGGTAATGGCTTAGCTTAACTTTAAGTGATTGGATATATGTACGTGTGAGAAGTTATGTTGCATTAAAGGACGTGTTCGCATCGTGGAAATGTAAAAGTTAAATTCAGTATTAACAATGGGTTAGGGAAAATATAAAAAATATAAATATCGCTTAGCTAGGAGTTAGTATGGGTTTTTTTAATAGAAGTGCAGTTTTTGCGAGTGTGTTGGTTGGTTTGGGGCTCTGTGCGAGCACACACGCATCAAATAATGACAGCGCATATCTGGTACAATACAAGCACGGGCAGCTCTCTCAAAACGTTCTTGGCTCTTTAAAGGTAATTGGCCAAAGTGGTGAAAAACTCATAGCTCAGGGGGTATTATCACAGCAACAGGTGAGTGAGATAATTCAGTTAGACGGAGTATCAATTGAAGCTGATTACGGCTTATCTCTCAGTAGTAATTCTCTAGATTATTATAAAGCGACTGCAAATAGTCTCGATGTGCTGGCACACAGTGAGCTGGAGCCATATTGGTTACGAGCGACATCAATAAGTAAACTACCTTCGGCATCCAACGACATCTCTGTTTGTGTTATTGATTCTGGTGTAGATAGCAGTCACCCAGACTTGCCAGCCAATATTCATGGTTATCATAGTGTATATGCAGGCTTTTGGGATCAAGATGCACTGAGCCATGGGACACATATGGCAGGGATCATTGCCGCACAAAATAATGGTATCGGTGTAAAGGGCGCACTGAGCGAGGGGGGAGCTAGCTTACAAGTCCATAAGTTGATCAAAACCGCCAATGGAAGAAACTCAGCTATTTGGGGTGGGAATCTAATCGAAGCCATTGAAGTGTGTGCAAATTCAGGTGCTAAGGTCATCAATATGTCGTTAAGTGGTGAGCAGTTCTCACCGATGACCATGTCCGTCATTGATCGGCTTGCTTACGATCGTGGTCTTATTTTTGTAGCGGCAGCAGGAAATCACGGCTCAAGAGAGAAGAAGCTGCAAGGTCAGTACAACGATGCACTGCATTACCCGGCTTCATATCACAATGTGTTGTCGATAGGCGCTTTGGAAACGGATGGCAATATTGCGGCTTTTTCACCAACCAATCCAAATATTGATTTTGTAGCCCCTGGCAGCAAAATACTTTCAACGGCGAATCGCAGCCATTATGCGGTGCAAGATGTGGTTATTCAACACAGTGGTGCAGTATCAGATGCGTTAAAGTATACGCAGATCGACGTGGGTCTGAGCAGCTATTCGATGCAAACTTCGCTCCCTCAGCAATGTGTATATACGCTAACAGCAGAAGATGTTCAGCAGCAAATGACCGAGCGCACCCTGTCTTATCAAACGCGTCAGAGTTTAAGCAGTGCGCAAACGAACTGTATTGCGGAAGGTGGTAAAGTATTGCTGATTAACTACCCTCAACATCCAAATGGACGTTTAAGAGGAATTGATTACTATACTGAATTCCCAACATTACTGGTACATCAGTGGCCAGTGGTCACTGATAGCTCAAATATGTCTGTGGCTATCAGAAGCTATCATAGTGACTATGTTGTGGGAGCCGGTACATCGCAAGCAACGGCAATTATTTCCGGAGGTATCGCGAGGTTGTGGTCCCAAAACCCCAACTGGGATCGAGCGCAAATTATTAATGCGTTAAGATCGACAAGTCATGATTTAGGTGCTGCTGGTAAAGATAGTGTCTACGGCCATGGTTTACCAAATTTTGCAGAAGCACTTGCCTATTTACAGTCTGGGAAAACACCAGCGTGTCCAATGCAATGGTATCACAACAAATCCTATGAAGGTGGAGAGCAGGTGACTTATCAAGGCAAGATATATAGTGCTCACTATTGGAACAAAGGGGCCAGTCCAATCTTAGCGCCCAATATGTGGCGTGAGCAAGGAGAGTGTGATACCACTAATCAAAGCCAATCAGCACCTAGTGACGGCGGTTACAGCATATTAGACTTTTCTGGTTTAGAGAATGAAAGTTCAACATACAGTTGTAAAGGATTAAGTTTGATGTGTGGTGGCTAAACTCACAATACAATAAGGGTCTGATGACCCTTATTGTATTTGTAAAGCAATCTCTATTCGGTGTGGTGCTTTTTTAAGAATGACCTTCTAGTAGCCACACATAAACAACTGGAAAACCATTTTTATACTGAACTTGCAAATCTAGTAGCTGCCCACTAACAACTTGCTTAATATCAAATTGGGTATCACTGAGAAAAAACCGTCCATCTTGATTAAGTAGCGTGCTGGTTGCCGAGACCGTGATCCCTTTGTTTTTAGCAAGTTCAACCAATGCATCACGGATGGCGTACTTTATCGCGCTGCTTATCAGGTTATCTGGCGCTATAGTCCCATCTTCTCCGAAATTGCCCATAACAACGCTTCTTCCCTGATATTGGTGAATCTCTCGCCATGATTGACGAGTAACCTTCTCCTGCTGATGGTCGCTCATACGGTAATTTGCAAACAAGGTTGAGCCGTATTGACAGCTATTGGTCATAATAAGCGGAAGTTGGTAGTCACTGCCGCTGACTTCTCCTTGGCGCGAAAAATGTGTGCGGTGATGGTCTGGCGAATATGATTCTTCGTAACGCTCTTGCATATTCACACGCGTTTGCGTTAGGTATCCAGCTAGTGCTTGTGCGTTGACTGCTGTCATAGGCAGTTGTTGATGAGCAAATGCAGTGTAATAGCTGGCTCCAATAACGCTGTTGTCGTCATTACATAACCACTTAGGTTCGCACAAAGTGAACTTGCAGGTTATCGCCTCACAGGCTTGCCGCGCTTTAATCGGGTGCGTACTGGCGTAAATGTATAAAGTGTCTGAAGTGATATAGGGATCTGAAAAGTAGATCTCCCTACCATTTGCTAAAACAAGGTGCTTTTGTTCTACTGAAAGCGATTCAATTTGATTGTCTAGGTTAGGTAAGCCATGGAAGTTAGCAAGCAGGGCAGCTGCTCGCTGTCTGCTGGCGACAATGGAACCATGTTTAGTCGCGCTGAAGGGGGCTGCGGTGCCAATGAACCCAATTTGATCTTCAAAAACTGGATTTTGCAGCCAACATGGGGCGATTGCTTTCACGGCCGGCTTGCTGTTTGTTTGCGTAGATTGGCATCCCATCAAGGTAACTACGCTGAGACCAATCCAAAACTTAGTATGTGATAACATGTTGAAACCTTAGTGAGAAAGCTACCTAAAATCGGTGTTAGTAGCGTAAGTCCTTTTGTATTAACTAGTCTCTCGCAATGGGATATCAAATTCAACCATCAGGCCTCCTTGAGCACGGTTTTTCAACTTTATTTGACCTTGGTGGGCGTGAATGATGTCATTGCACAAACTGAGTCCAATACCTGAACCATCTTGTTTTGTTGAGTAAAAAGGCAGCAATGCTTGATGGAGGTTGCCATTTACAATGCCTGTGCCTCGGTCAACAATTGCAATTCGTAATCGGTCATAATCTTTAACCACTTTAACTGCTACCTGTGCAATATCGCCACCTGACTGATGGGCGTTCTTTAAAATATTGATCAATACCTGCTCTATTTGCGTCATGTCAAAATAGGCCTGCTCAGTAGGTAGTGGAGCGAGCAGTTCAAAAGAGTACAAAGTTCTAACTTGATCAAATAGAGGCTTCAGTGGGTGATAGTGTAAGTTAGGTTTGGGCAAGCGTGCAAAGCGTGCATATTGTGCAATGAACTCACTGAGGTTCAGTGTTCTTTGATCTATGGTTTGCAAAATATCTGGCAGTAATTCGAGGTGTTTATTTTGCGCTAGCATTGTTTTTGCGGACGATGTCAATGAGCTAATAGGAGCTAGTGAGTTATTTAGCTCATGACTTATCAAGCGAATAGCGTTTTTCCACATATTGAGCTCTTCTTGGCTGAGCTCTTGGGAGACATTTTTTAAGATCATTAATTGGTGTGGTTGATGGTTGAATGTGACGGTTTTAAAGCTCAAATAGTAGCTTTGTTTGGTGTCGTCCTGTTCGAAACTGATCATGCCAGACTGAGCTTGAGCAATGGACTTTTGTAAGTAGGGGTGCAGATTTTCACAGCATTGATGCAAGGTCATACCATCCAATTTAGAGGACTTTAAAAGCTGTGTAGACTCGTTGTTAAAATACACTATGTGTTTGAAGGGGTCGAGTAACACTATCCCCATCGGAGACGCTTGCACTATGCTATCGAGCAGTATTTCTCGCTGATTAAGTGTTTGTCTTTGTTTTTTTAGGTGCGTGGTGAGCTTATTGTACATGCTCACCGCAGTACTTAAATCGGACTGTTGATGTTCGGAAATACGGATTGAAAAGTCATTGTCATGAATACTTTTAAGGCCGTTCGTGAGTGTATCTATGGTTCTCTTATGCTGCTGAAAAATATATTCACAGCTAAAAAATACCAGTGGCAGTGTGATAAGCAGTGATATAAGCAAACCGACTAAAAAAGGCGCTTCAATAACATATAGTGTGCCTTGAATGCCTGTAGCTAGTAGGATGAATATCGTTGCAAAACATGACATTTTTCCAGCTAAAGAGCCCATATTATACTTCATTAGCGTGCTATCCCGAATTTGTCCATACGGCGATACATTGCTTGGCGACTTAAGCCCAAACTTTTTGCCGCGTGTGTGACATTACCATCGTGTGACTGTAAGGCACTTTGAATGTCCTGTGCCGATAGTCCTGTATTAGCTGAAGAATTCGTTTGATTGGGTTTGAGACCTAAATCAGAGGCTTCAATGAGTTCGCTCTGAGCCAGCAATTGTGCACGGCCAACGACATTTTGCAGTTCTCTGACATTGCCTGGCCAAGTATGGCGTTTTAGTGCATTGATGGCGCCTGAACTAAACCGTTTATGGCCTTGCAGAAAGTGCTCTGCTAGCGGGATAATATCATCGGGTCTGTCTACTAGTGCAGGGAGTTTTAATTCGATCATATTCAGGCGGTAATACAGATCTTCTCTAAATACGCCACTGGCAATCGCGGCAGTTAAATCAGCATTGGTCGCGCTAAGTACCCTGACATTGACTTTTTTGGTTTGGCTGCTGCCAACAGGTTCATATTCTCCGGTCTGCAGCACGCGCAGCAACTTTTGTTGCCCTGAAAGTGGTAAGTTTCCTATTTCATCCAAAAAGATGGTGCCGCCATCGGCCGCTTCAAATCGGCCGATACGACTCTTTGTTGCCCCCGTGTATGCACCACTGACTACGCCAAATAGCTCAGCCTCAATTAGGTCTGCTGGCAGCGCACCTGCATTGACTTTAACAAATGCATTGTTGCTGTAGGCGCTATTGGCGACAATCACTTCGGCGATTTTTTCTTTTCCGGCGCCATTAGGTCCCGTAATGAGGACGGGGGCGTCTGAGTGGGCCACTTGTGTTGCAACTTCCAGTAAACTGAGCATCGCAGGATCAGCATAAATAAGACCTGCTAAGTTAAACTGCTCGTTTAGTTTATTAGTACGTGTTCTCGATTGTTTTTGCTGTTGAAATTGTGCTTTTTCAAGCCGGTACATTTCGAGCAATTGATTGACAGATGCCAGTAGTTTTTCTTCCCGCCATGGTTTTTCTAGATAGTCGGCGGCCCCGTCTTTGATGAGCTCCACTGCGGTTTCTAGGTCAGCCCAAGCGGTCAATAAAATAATGGGTAAGTCAGGGTTGAGCGCTCGGATCTCTTGGTAGAGTACTTTGCCTTCCGCACCTGAGGTGGTGTCTTGGCTGAAATTCATATCTTGAATGACTAAATCATAGGCTTGGCTGTTCAATAGTTCGAGCCCTTGTTCAGGTGTTGTCGCGCCGTCACAGTCAATGTCATTGAGTAAAAATAATAGCTTGAGTGCTTTTATTACATCTTGATTGTCGTCGATCACAAGTATTTTATTTTGCATATTTTTATCATTTATAATGCCGGTACAAATGTACCGGCTTGTTATTTAACTGGTTTTTGTAACCTGTGCAGGTGCTATTCTAGCTGCTTTTCTAGCAGGGATATAGACTGCTGTGGCGCTAAGTAACCAAACACATAAGGCTACCAAGCCTGCCAGCCAAGGCACAATAAGCCCTTGGATCCGGAGATTAGTGACAAAATATTGGTTTAGCCACAGCGCAGCAAATAGCCCCAATATAATACCCACAATGGCTAATATTGAGTTTTCGATGAGTAGTGTCTGCATTACCCTAGATTGGCTTGCACCTAAAGCTCGTAGCACACCAATCTCCTTTTTACGTACAGATATTGAGAAGGAGACTAATGCAATGATCCCGACTCCTGTAACCAAAATAGCAATGCCACTGATCCCCATCATAATAAAAGCAAAGGTACTGCGACCATCCCACAAACGTTTCTTTGCTCGGGCTGCAAACTCAACTTGCTGTACTATTCGGCCATCTTCTTCAAACAGTATGTCCTCAATGGTCTCGAGTACGGTTTTATCTGTGTTTGGTGTCACTTTCACCAAGTAGTTTACTTGGCTGTTTCGGCCGTAATGCGCTTCGGGTAAAATTGCTGAGTGATACCAGTTATTGGTGTAGACTGCGGTTTCACCTAACATCATATCGTCATATATGGCAATGACTTGGTAGGGCGCGCGGTCACTATGCAAATAGACCGTTTGACCAAGGGCGCTTTGTTGCGGGAAAAGCTTCTTTGCTAAGGCACTACTTATCATCACCACGCTGGCTCTTTGGTTTTGAGCTGCGGCGCCAAAGATATACTCGGTATCATAAAAGTGGCGTCCTTGGCTTATGTTGACACCCAAAGTCTCGACGCCGCCCTGTGTTTGGGCAAAAAGCGCAACATATTCTCCCTGATTGTCTGTATCAAGCGTATTGTTTGCAAAGTTGCGACCATTTACCGTTGCTAATACCAATTCATTGGCCGCATAACTTGCAGATTCAACGCCTGGCAAGGCTTTAAGACGTTGTAAATCCCGCTCGATGAGTGCCCCGGTATCAAGGTTTTTGTCAAATACAAGGGTGTAAACATTGATAATTTGTTCTTCCGCGATATGGGAAGGAACAAGCCAATTTTGTAATGTACGATAACTGATAAAGCTGGTATTGCCGACAATGGTGACCGCTATAGCAATCTGTAATGTGATCAACAACGAAATGCTTTTATGCTTTAAAATGAGTTTTAAAATATGTTTAATCGCCATGAACTTATCCTCTTAACTGAGATGCGGGAGCAATACGGCTGGCTGCGATAATCGGAAATAAGCCCGCGATTAAAATAGTGATATAGATGGCCATTGCTGCTTTAAATGCGAACCACATATCCATGCTGTAAAGTCGCTGTACTTGCTCTGCTACGCCGACATAATCCATTTGGTACATGGCCAGAAGATACATGACATAAAGGCCAATTTGGGCACCAATCAGGCCTAATATGATGGCAATGGTGGCGCCAATAAGTAACTCAATCATTTGTAGTTTTACAATGTACAATCGGTTCGCTCCGAGTGCTCGGTAAAGGGAGACCAGTTTGGCTCTGTGTTGATTTTTTGCCAGCAAAATGCCAACCGTGTTCACCAAGGTGATAGCAAACAGTAAGTAAGCAAAATTTAAATACACTCGTTCCCAATCCATAAAGCTATAAATGGTGTCGTGAAGGAGTTTTAACGATTGAATATAATAAGGTTCACTATGGGTAAATCGGCCTAGAGTCGATTGTTGCTGAGTGTAATTCCTCATCCAAAGGGTCAGCTCGTCAACTTGTGCTTGTCTGCTGTCTGATGAGACTTGCGCCCAAGCATGTAAGAAGCCACATTCGGCACTTTTCAAGCCTGTGACATTGGTTTGGCGAAGCTCAGGGCGCAGAGCTTCATCTTTGGTCATACATGGCATATAACCGACTCTGGGCAAGTTATTTGCTAGAGCGTAATCCATAGGTACAAATGCCATGTCATTATTTCGATTGCTAAAGCTAATATTTTGAAAGCGGTGAGTGTGCTGAGATAAGTCAACAATGCCGACAACTTCTAGTTGCTGGTTATTAATCATCACAAACTTACCAACAGAGTTTGCCCCGGCAAATAAGTGATCATTGGCTTTTTTATCAAGCACGATGACATTGGCGTCATCCATATTGCTATTCCAAGCGCTGCCAAACAAAAACGGCGTGTTCATCATCTCAAAAAAGCGGTGGTCGACTGCTGAGCCTGTTGCATCTAGAGGTCTTGCGCTGTTGTCATCGAGGTCGATAACAAATGAAGTGGTGTAGTTAAAGCTTAAGCTTTGCAGTGAGATGTCATTTGCCTCATATGCATCAGACAAGGCTTGTGCATCGCGATAGGTCAATGGTGGCGTTCTTAGCGGGTGGCGTCTATCAAACTCAGCATCCATGAAATTGAGGCTAAGGTGCTGAAGTACATCTAGCTTATGAGACATCGCTGAGCGACCACTTTGGTCAATGATGGTTCCCATAGTGAGCAGTAAGGTAATGCCGATCACCAAGTTCACTATCATCAGCGCCGTGAGTTTTGATTTTTGTCTAAATCCTTGCCATGCAAGGTGAAGTGCATCTTTCATGGGGTCACCTATACCGCTAAATCAGTCAATTGGCTTTTGGCTATGTCGCTGACCTGACCGTCTAAGATCTGAATGTTGCGATGTGCTCTTTGTGCCAATTCATTATCATGGGTCACCATAATCAATGTGGTGCCTTGTCGGTTTATTTCTTGTAGAAGCTCCATGACCTGACGAGCCATCATGGTATCTAGGTTACCTGTCGGTTCATCCGCCAATAAAAACCTAGGTTTGCCCGCCAGCGCTCTGGCAATGGCAACCCGTTGTTGTTGCCCGCCACTAAGCTGTGCTGGGAAGTGGCTTGCGCGGCTACCTAAACCAACCAACTCTAGACTCTCTTCAATACGCTTTTTACGTTCTTGTCGGCTAATCCCGCGAAAAATGAGTGGCACTTCAATATTGTCGTATAAATTTAAGTCAGCAATGAGGTTAAAACCTTGGAAAATAAATCCTATTTTCTCATTTCTGAGCTTCGACAAATGCTTGTCCGTGAGTTGGCTGACATCTTCTCCGTCTAAAAGGTATTGTCCTTCTTCGAACGTTTCCAACAGGCCAGTAATGTTTAAAAAGGTGGTTTTGCCTGATCCCGATGGACCAGTTACTGCGATGAATTCACCTTCTTCAACACTGAGGTTTACTCCACTTAGAGCATGTGTCTCGACTAAGTCAGTACGATAGATTTTGCTGATATTATTCATTTGTAGCATGGTTTTTCCTTTATTTTTATTCGCTTAGAATGACTTGTTGAGCTTGCCCAAATGGGGAGAGACTAGATATTACTATGGTATCACCAGCCTGCAAGCCGCTTTTTACTTCTACTTCTCTGATACTTTTTGCACCCAATGTGATGCGTGTCCTAACTGCGCTGCCATCTGCAATTTTGTAGGTTGTGCTTGCGGAGCCGGTTTCGACAAATGCACCGCGTTCCACTTTTAGTACATTCTGCTTATGGGAAATGATAATCTGGGCGTTGACGCGTTGATTTTGGCGCAAACTTTCTGGTTGTTGGTCGAAACGAATACGACCTGATACGCGACCATTTTCGACCTCAGGTGAAATGGCCATCAGTGTTGCAAGATAGTACTGGTTATTTATTTGCACTTTGGCCTTCAATCCAATGCCCAGTTCATCTGCGAGATTTTCGGGAATATATGCTTCCACTTCCAATTCACTTAAATCAACCAGTGACATCAGTTCACTGTCTCTTTGTACATGTTGTTTTTGCTGAACGTTTAAGTTGCCTACAATACCGTTGAGTGGAGAAGTGAGTGTTAACGCATCCACTTGGCGCTGTAAATCAGCGACTAGATGGCGCTGCCTATCTAAATCCAATTGGGTGCTTTGCAGTTCAAAGTTGAGCTGTTCTTGTGATAGCTTCAAGCTCTCGATAGCATGGCGTTCATTGAGCTCTGCGCGCTTGAGTTCAACCATGGTTTGCTCCAACTCTAGCTTGGAGATAATTTGTTTTTCTATGCTAGCGTTTGCGCGGGCCATTTCACTTTGTGCAGCCTCAAGCTCTACTTTTGCCAACTCCATTTTTTGTGTGTTGTCGAGTTGTTGCTGTTTGATAGCAATTTGCTTGCGTTTTACTTCCATTTCTATGCGTCTTAATGTGGCTTCTTCTTGCAACAATTGGTTGCGAAGCTCCGGGCTATCTAAACTTGCCAACGCTTGTCCGGTAGTGATGGTGTCACCAGCTTTGACATGCAATGTCACTGTGCCTGAAGCAATGGCGTAGAGTGACGGACTCACCGCGGCGAGGGTACGTCCTTCTACCCGGATGTCTTGGATCATGTCGCCTCTGACCACTTGTGCTGTTTTTAACTGCTGACTTGAAACCACTTGCTCTGCGGATAGCAGTTGCGAAAAGTCTTCAAGTGAAAGTGCGACAGCGCTGAGCAACCCTACGCCTCCAAGCCCTGCTAGCAGCCACTTTTTCGCGGTGGGCTTTTTCGTTATTACTTTATCCTGTTGTGATGTATTGCGGATCATGGCGTCCGGCTCCTTGAATCTATGTCGTTTGTTTTTACATATCAATCATTGTGCCAATTTTTATCTCTTTGTTTTTTCTATACTTTATTGGTTTTGTGGTGAGTTTGCATTTGGCATCGGACGGACACCGGACAGTACGCGGACAGTAAAATGAAGCGGACGCCGGACAATTAATTACTGGTTTTAATGAAAGGCACAAAGTTAACGGTGACTTGCTGGTGAGGAGTCGCTTTGTTGTATGATTGATAATCACAGGGTATAAGTTGTCATGAAGGTAAAAATGATGGTTATGTCTCTATATATCAATATAGGGAGAAGCTATGGTGTTTGATTATTGCCAATTTATTCCATATCGGCTCAAGGTATGGAGTACAGCAAGTTGGATCAATACTAACCAGATAGTGAAAATACTACTCCATGATTTAGATAGCCCCAAAATGCGATTAAAAAGGAATACCAGCCATACAAAAGATAGCGACAGACTGAGTGGGCTATTCAATGTGCTAAGTGCATAAAGTGTCGTAATTGTAGCAATAAAAACGGCGAGCGCGCAGCGCATTATGCTGCCATAGTCTGCGCCAATAAAGCGCACAGTGGCTTTTGCAGGGGCGAGTGTCAGCACAAACAGTAAAGATATCACTAAGAAAGCAGACTCAATTTGATAGTTTAATTCCATTTAACAATCTATGAAGGTTAAGTTTCCAAGTAAGGTAATTATTTCACATTAAGTACGGTGATTACTAGTCGCGTTAGCACGCCTATGTAAACTTGGTAGAATTAATTAGGATTTTACTACTAAATTATTTTATGTATCTAATACAAAAAAACTAAATAAATTGGTTTTGTTCATATTCTTTCCTTATTTCATACGCATATTCTGACTTGGTGGCCTGATTTAAATCTAATCCTATGATTTTGATGCATTTGTTTTCATTTTAGGGATGAAAATGAATAACATCTCAGTCTAAAGTGAGGCCATCGACATAACCCCAACAAGAATTTGGTAGTCGTTATGGAGGAACTGCAATGTTTGGAAAAAACTACCGTCGCTCGATATATCAACTTGTGCTTATCCCCATTTTTATAGGGGCATTTACAGTGCAAGCAAATATCCCAATAGAAGTATCTGCGCCAGAGCAATTGATCGCCAAGGTTCATTCAGCCACTGAAGTAGGGCTGAATTGGCAGGCCCCAAAAGATGTGGAGGGTGTCACCGGATATCGCATTTTTCGCGATGGAAAGCGAGTAGGCCGCACCAAGATGACCTTTTTTATTGACACCTCTGCAAGTCCAAACGTGGAGCATGCCTATCACGTGGTTGCTGTTGCTAAAGGTCAGGGCAGAAAAGTCAGTCTGCCTTCTAACATCGACAGTGTGAGGACTTTGAAAAGCGATGACAACGAAGGTATGCGCAATGGCTCTGTGATCAGAGTGGGTATTGCGAGGCTGGTGGACCACTGTGGTACCAATGATATTGATGCGATACCAGAACAAGAGCTTGATACTTGTATGGATAAGCTGATCGAACACTATACATTGCGAGAGGGGCTCGCCGACATGCAAGCTTATGCAGCGCGGTACCGTCGTCAAGAAGACAGTGAACTGATTGAGTTAGGAAAAAGGCTCTTTTTTAGTAAAGCATTGAGTCAAAATTTCGATACATCGTGTGCATCCTGCCATCATCCTGCAGAAAGTTGTGGCAGTGATGGCCTATCTTTGTCAGTGGGCGTCAATGCCAATGATCCTGACGTGATGGGGCCCGGTAGAACGGATGGCCAGATTGTACCATCAGTAGGGCGCAGTTCACCTCAAATATGTAACTCGGCACTGTGGGTAGACAGTATGTTTTGGGATCAACGAGTGAGATTACGAGAAGCGAATCGTGACAGTGAAGTTGGTACCGTGTCGACTGCGGATATACAAACGCCGGAACTGACAGTTACACGTCTGATGAATGAAGAGGTGGAAAATACCGATCCATTACGCCTTTTGATGGCGCAGGCACACTTTCCTATCACTGCACCCGCTGAAATGGGTGATCCGTCAGGGTTTGAGTCACCTCAAGCCTATCGTGAGTTTATTGCACAGCGGCTTTCACAGGAGTGGAAACCCTATTTTCATGCCGCATTTGGTGACGAACAAGTAAACTTTTTACGTATTGCTCGCGCTATGTCTGCTTATCAGGCTTCATTTATGTTTATCGATAATCCATTTTTTGATTACATTGACGGTGAACGTCAAAAGCTTAACGAGGCCGAAAAACGCGGTGCGATGTTTTTTTACACCGGGGCTGGGTGTGCCAATTGTCATGATGGTGTGATGTTCACGCCTGAACGTACGCGAGGTCCGTTATACCCACAAATTGGTGTTCATGGTGTTGCAGATGGCAACTTTAAAAACCAGTTTAGAATGCCAAGTTTGCTCAATGTGGGGATCACCGCGCCGTATGGAGATAAAGGTGTATTTACGACTTTAGAGCGGGTTATTGAGCACTATTCTGATGTTACAGGCTCTTTAGAACGCTTTTATGGTGAAAATGAAACATGTGGATTGGCGCAATTTCAACACTTAAATGCTGAGCAATGTGCCCAAGTTGTTGGTGACGCTGGCGAATATGTGTTGGCGTTAAATGCGCAAAATCGAGCTGCATCCGATCGGAGCGATGAGGCTATTGTTCGCGGTTTTACGCCTCAACAAGTAGGTTATCTGGCGGCATTTTTACGTGCTTTGACAGATCCTGAAGCCGTTGCAGGCAGTAATGAGATCAATGCCTTGATCCCGCCAAGAGATGGTGGGCCAGATGGTCATCAGTTTGATGCCATTAATAGGGAAGGGGAGGCACTGTAAAAGAGGTTTAAGCAGGCATGCAATGTGCCTGCTTTTTGTATTTTCTCTATATCTCATTGAATTTGTTTCTATTTATATTCTTTTTTTCGGGTTAATTTTGTTTTAGGATGTTATCCGGGTATGCATAATCGAAGGAAAGCGTAGTGATGGATTTTCATTCAATGATAGAAGTTTGGCATGAGTTTTATTCCGTACTATCTCAAGTAAGTGCAACGTTTGCCGGGTTGCTCTTTGTTAGCCTCTCGTTGCGCCACGAAGTCTTAAATCACCCCGAGTGTGTTCGCGTAAAACACCTCGCGCAACATACTTTCAAAGCATTTCTATATTTGGTGGTTTTTTCACTTATTTTCATGATCCCTAAAGCTGGGCTCCTAGGTACAACCATACCACTGTTTCTAGTTGCGCTTTATGCGTTTGTGATCACTGCACGGGGGTTGAAAATAGAGCTAAGAGACAAGTCAAAGTACAGTGTTCAAGTGTCGGGTGCTATTAAGATTTACCTGTTATCTTTGCTGACATATCTGATGTTTGGTGTGGTGGCTGTGTTGCTATTTATCGGTGTAAATAATGCGCTTTATTTGGTCGTTGGTTTAGTAATATGGACTTTGGCGCTGGTAACGACGAGCTCATGGAAGTTGTTAGCAGAGTTGAACGCAGGTAACATCATACCAAGTAATAAATGATTCACATAACAGTGTGTTTATCTTAGGCTACCCATACAAGTCCAGATAAATAGACACTGGACTTGTATGGTTTCGAAGTGAGGCGTTTGTTACTAGCTAGTTGACAGTTCGCCCTGAACTTGGTCGATGTCTTGTTGGACTTGCTTTGTTTTTTTCGCAAATTTCTGGGCGCTATACCAACACAAACTCGCGATTGTAATGAACATGAAATCGACAATAAATAAATCTACTAGCACTGTGTTTGATAAAACACTGCCATATTGTAAGTAGCTCGGTAAGTTTGCCAACGCTGCAAGTGCATAGACAAGCCCGGATAACTTGAGCGTATATTGGCAGAATTGAGGTTGTTGCTTGATAAACAATGAGATGACAGTACAGACAAAGAAGCTTGCATAAACGATGGTATGAATGCTCGCCATACGATCTTCGAGGTCTATCGGCAATACCTTGGCTGCAACAGCACCTAACGCAATTGCAATCATACAACCAATAAACGCGCCCGATGTTAAACGAGTGACAAAAGCAAGGCTACGCTGGCTCTGTTTTTTTTGTTTGGCACGTTTGCTTATCCACATCAGGTTGCCGGTGATAATTACATAGGCGGTAGCTAGACCAAGAATGAAAAAAGCAATACGCATACCGTAACCTGCAAAATCGCCAAAGTGCAGGCTGGCAATAGTGGCAAGGCCCCCACGCAAATTGTTGTCGTAGTTATCGTGCGTAATGTAAATTTGTTTCTGATCCTTTAGGGTATAACGTACATCCACCTCATTGGAAAACTCATCGTTACTTTTTGCCATAAAAACCAATACTGCATTTTCATCACCAAAATGCTCGATCATCATGCGTCTAAGTGTGACATCACCGAGTTCCTCCATAGCCCTGACATACAATTCGTCTATGCCCGTCATTGCCATGCGAGTGTCTGCTTCTTCAATATGGGGTTCATTAAACCCTGCCGCTTGCAGCACTTTTTCTTGGCTGCCTTGATACAAGATCAGGGCGTAAGAAATTTGATAGACAATGACTAAGTTAAAAACCAGTCCTGTGAATGCATACATGATATGAAATGGCAGTCCCATGGTACCGATTAAGTTGTGGGCATCGAGCCATTTATCCTTATTGGCACCAAATCGATATTGGTAAAAATTTTTAAACAGTTTGCGCCAGTGGATCACCACACCACTGAGTAAGGCGACAAAAAAGAATAATGTGATGATGCCGACAAAATAGAGACCTATGCGCCCGATACCCAAATCATAGTGGAGGTGGTAGACAAAATTGGCAAACTGGAAGCTATTCGCGGGGGCAATAACATCGCCAGTTACCGGGTCGAGCAACAAGCTCATATCTTGGTGGTCTTCGCCAGTTTCAGGATGGGGCTCTTCAAGGTCGACGGCAAAGTAAGCCTGCATGAACGGATTGCGCTCTGTTGGCTCGTACAGGTAGAAAATATGGTGTGTATCAACTTGATACTGCTCGTCCAGTTTTGCCATAACAGTATCATAAGACACTTGTTGGCTGTGAGGCGCATGCTCCCCAATCAATGCGACTTTTTCCCAAGTATCGAGGTTTTCACGGAACAAACTAATAGAACCGGCAATAAACACAATAAATAAAACAAATGAAATGATCAGGCCAATCCAGGCATGTGCATTAGTCAGAGACTTTAAAGTTTGGCTTTTCATTGTGTTACACCATTAATATTACGTTGAGGAGTGCGGATGGAAGCAGCACTAATAGCAAATATTTAGTCGCCTTAAGTGAAGTTTCAAAGGCATATACCCAAACCATGATCCCAGCCCATATAGGAAAGCCTAAAATAAGGCCTATGAGCAGACGAGTGTCTTCCTCAAACGGCAAAATTAAGTTGGTATTGAGTGCGATAGAGATAGAAATCAGTAAGCCAAAAATAAATCCAAGTATTGATTTAGGCCACATAGACAAAACCTCCAACTGTTGAGCAAAGGACAATGAGAAGCACGGATGTTGTCATAAATAAACGTCTAGACTTACCTGACAGAATCGTCACAGAGACCAACCCTAGCATCAAAACCACCAGACTCGCCAAAAGCGCAGACACAAGTGGGAATGTATGTGCGAAAAGGGCATTTGCAAGAAGATAAAGCGCAAGCGCCACCAAATAGCCTAACCACTTATTAATCGGGTTAGCCAACAGACGCTGTTTTGGGCTAGATAGGTATAGCAGCAAAGATGCTATCCATATAGGGATAATAGCGAGAAAGCTCATGTAAATAAAAATCATTGTTATTTTGTTGTTTATTGTTTCAATAAGTGAATCAAATTTCAACAATAAAAGTATGAAGATCTTACATGCTAAGTGAAAATGTATCTGGAATAGTGGCTAAATTAGGGGCAAAGACAACCTTTGGTTCTATGTCTTCGCCCATTTTAATCTGAGTTATAGCGTATCTTTGAGTAGCTCTAACACTTCTTTTACTGATAGTTTGGAAATCGCATCATGACCACTGAGTAATTGGTGTGCCAAATCACGCTTTTGCTCATGCATGGCTAAGATTTTCTCCTCAATCGTGTTCTGTGCAATAAGACGATAAATGGTTACGGGGCGCGATTGACCAATGCGGTGTGCGCGATCTGATGCTTGCGCTTCGACAGCGGGGTTCCACCAAGGGTCCATATGAATCACATAGTCTGCTGCGGTCAAATTTAATCCGGATCCACCCGCTTTAAGGCTGATCAAAAAGACATCTCCATCACCGCGCTGAAATGCGTTGACACCTTCTTGCCTTTGTTTCGCTGTGGTTGAGCCATCTAAATATTGATATCTGATCCCGCGGTTTTGCAAATGTACTTCGAGTAATTTCAGATGGCCAACAAATTGACTGAATATCAGTGCTTTGTGACCATTGTCGCGGAGCTCTAATAGTAACTCATCAAGTTTTGCCAATTTTGCGCTGCTGAGACTTAACTCTGGCGCGACTAAATTAGGGTTACAGCAAACTTGGCGCAACTTGGTCAGTTCAGCGAGCATCGCGAGATGCTGAGTCCCAGTATCTTGTTGTTCATTGGCTTCAGCAATATTCGCGATCGCCGTCTGCCGCAGTGCTTCATACAAGGTTTGTTCTTCGTCACTGAGTTGTATCGGGACGTTGATCTCGGTACGCGGAGGAAGCTCGGTGAGTACTTGGTGTTTCATTCTACGCAAGATAAACGGCTGCAATAGGGTTTTCAAATTTTGTTGTGCGTAGCGCGCTGCGATGGGCTTTTCATCTTTATTGTCTATTGGCTGAATAAAACGCTCTGAAAAGCGTTTTAAATTCCCAAGTAACCCTGGATTTACAAAACGGAAGAGCGACCATAACTCAACTAGGTTGTTCTCAATAGGTGTGCCTGTTGTGATCATTTTAAACTCACCTTTTAGCGCGCAAGCCGCTTTTGCCCGTTGTGAGAGTGGATTTTTAATAGCCTGCGCTTCATCGGCAACGATAGATGACCAGTTTATTTCTTTCAACAATGCAATATCGCGCACCAGTAATCCGTAGCTGACAACGACAACATCATGGGCTCGAAGCTCTGAAAATAGCGCGTGGCGTTTTTCGCCAGAGGGGAAGTGCGCAAGCATTTTTAATGTTAAAGTTGGGGCAAATTTGCGTGCTTCTTGTTGCCAATTAAAGCACACGGATGTCGGTGCAATGATTAAGCTCGGCCCTTTGCGTGCTCTCGATAGCAAGACTGCGAGAGATTGCAACGTTTTACCCAGTCCCATATCATCGGCGAGGCAGGCTCCTGCGCCCCAATGGGCAAGTCGCATGGCCCAATCATATCCTGACAATTGGTAGTCGCGAAGCGTCGCTTGTAAATCAGCTGGCGGTGCGAGCTCTAAAGTGTTCGCCTGCTGCATTAATTGTGATTGCTGCTCCCACGCATGGAGTGTTTTCATGCGCATGCCTGTGGTGGCTTCAGAGACTATTGGGCTGGCTAAGGGGTGAAACCGACCTTGCTCTGTACTTTGATTTAACTGAACAAGTTTCTCATGAAGAGCGTGAGACAGTGCGATTACTTGCTGTGTGTCTAACTCCACAAATCGGCCATGACTTTGCTCAACAAGTTTGAGTAGTTCTTTAAGATCTAGCACTTGTTGATCATTG
Source organism: Pseudoalteromonas sp. Of7M-16 (assembly GCF_022347805.1). Taxonomy (NCBI): domain Bacteria; kingdom Pseudomonadati; phylum Pseudomonadota; class Gammaproteobacteria; order Alteromonadales; family Pseudoalteromonadaceae; genus Pseudoalteromonas; species Pseudoalteromonas sp. Of7M-16. Next base: position 197,162 of record NZ_JAKRFY010000009.1, read on the forward strand.
ATTTGCAGTTCTCCATTTAGATCAAACCATTGATTTTTCTTAGAGATAGCCAGTTGTAAATGCTGTGATTCTAAAGTGGGAGAGAGCTGTATTTTTTTCCCTTTTGGCCAGCGAATTTGGACCGCCAGTGGTGGCGTTTTTTGCAGTGAAAGCTCTAGCTGCTCCAGTGCACACAGGGCATCTTGTAGGTCTGCAATGCAAAGCCGGTTGTCTGCCATGGCTAAAAAAGCGGGGCATTGTGTATCTAGGCTATCTAGTAGCTCTTGTTCCATTACTAGGTTTCGCTTTGTGGCAATGCGTTTGCCATTGATCTCTGTGCTGATACTTGCATTGCCCACCCCGGGGTGAAATGCGGGGCCTGCATCGCCAAAGGGCATACTCAAGCAGTGAAATTCCAAACCTTGCTGGTACGGACTGACATTGATCACCAGCTGCTGCTGCGCTGCAACTGTCTCAAGACCGATATCAATATCGCTCACATCTGATTGAATATTTAACAATGGCGCAATGGCCGCAATACTGGAAATGAGTTTTTGCTTAGCCTGCTTGGGAATAAGCAGTCCGTTTTCGCCAATTATACTGGCGATTTTTAAGTGCGGTTTTTCAAAGTAAGTGAATACATACTTATATTCAGAGTCTTTTTTTATCGAATATACCGTACTGCGTTTTGCAAAGTCATTGGGGAGTTCCGGTAGACTTAAAAGTAGCTGATCACCGCACTCGGTAATAGCGAGTTGAGCGGGTGACTCTGCCACTTCAATCGGTTCATTTAAATCGCTCACATGATAGATGTTTGAGGCGTGAACGGCTGCGCGAAGTGCATTGATATTCTGCAAGTGATAATGCGTGTGCTGCCAGTGCTGCTCAACGCTCATGGCTTCAATTATGTTAAGGTCCGAAGATGTTAGATATGATAACTCTTGATGGGTTAAATGCAGGGTTTCAAGGGAGACTGCTTTGCCCTTGCTCCAACCGCTTTGTTGTTGCTTTTGTATTTTTGCAGTGAAACACACATTATCTTTATCTATATCGAGAAGCCAAATTAACCGCTCTGTGCTTTGTGCCTTGTCTTGCTCCGATGAAATATGTGCAGGCGCAAGAGCTAGTAATCTGTCTAACGCCAAGTCCCACTCAGATTGCTGCTTGATGAGCCTAGGAAAATTCAGCGCTATATGGGTATCGTATGTCGTAGAATTAGTCTCTACTTGTAGCTGATTAGCCATAGCAGACAAGATGTTGAGCCGACCTGTATCAAAAAATGCGCGGCATAACGTCAATCGCTCTAACTGCAAATCATTAATCGGTTGTTTGCACCAGTACAAAGCAAACAGCGAAAAAAGCTGGCATACATAAAAATTTAGAGGGCTGTCTTGTAAATCTCGTTCCTGCTCTGAAAACTGTGTGATAAATGGTGCGCAAGTAAGTAAAGACTCACTTAAGCACTCAAATAGCTGTCCGATATAGTAATTTGCTTTAGTACCTTTTTTGTCTGAGAGCTGATTGCTAGCAAGCGTCATTGCTTGTTCAATATGGTTATTTTGGCTAGTGCCAGATGCCATCAAAGCAAGTAAGTGCAACCAGCCAAAAAAGCCATGAAGGTAAGGCGCTTTCTTTTTAGAGTATTTTTGTTGTGCTTGTAATGCCGCATTAAACTGTTCGCACGCCGCTTTCAACTGATTGTCTAAAAGTAAAAAACAGGCTTTAAGCTGTTGGCCGTAACTCGTTATGTCATTTGCTTTTATGAGCAGTTGCGCTTGCTCGGTATTGTTCATCAGTAACAAACTTTCACACAATAGTAAACGTAGATCACGATTTTTCGGGCTGTGCACTTGTGCCTGTGTTAACAACTCAATTGTCACACTCGGGTCCATACCAAACTGTTTTTGATTAGATAGCAGAGCAGCAAAAGCTTGGTATTGCATATCTTCAGGGAGTTCGAGAAATGTATCTAGCTGAAATGGGAAAAACACAAAATGCACCAACGCAGCGTTGTTGTGAACATTGACCATTTGTGGGTTCTTGTTAAATGCGAGACGGTTTTTTGCTTTGGGTATTTGGCCAAGAAACAAAAAGTCACGTGTCAGGCGGTTTTCATCTTCTGGATCTCGTTCCCATTCATAGGCATTGAGTACAGGTATATATTCTTCTGCACACTTTAAAATTGGTAATAATAGCCCGAGCTTCTGAACATGTTGTGTGACAAGATTCGCAACCAGTGGATTAATGCGTAAGTTTAATTGCTCACACTGTGCCAACTGCTTGCTTTCAAGCACCGCTGTCAACTCTGAACTTAGCGCTGACGCTGGTCTGCCTTGCGCGATGAATCCTTGTTCTGCTAATCGCTTCAATATTTGTTTAATCTTGATTGTCGAAGCTGATTTAAACACCACGGCGAGCACCTGAACTAGCGCTTTATAATCATCATCGAGTGCCAAATAGTTTTGGTAGAGCCGTTCTATCGTGGCGTGTGTATCAGCTGTCAAATTAAGCGAGCGATTGATTGCGTCCAAAAGTATTCCTAAACATACGGTATTGCGGGGGAAAGTACCAAATGGCAGCGTTTGTCACAAGTCTTATGCATGGTTTAAAAACGATGGATATAAAAGGCATTTCTTCCAGTTACTGACGTTTGTGCTAATTCAAATCGACATTTTTCAAGGGCACGTATTGAACCAAGATTATTAGGATCAACACCTGCGTGCACTGTTTTAATTGGTGTGTTTTGCCTTAAATAACCCATTACGCCCGACAGCAATTCGGTGCCATATCCCTTTCCCCAATCTTGCTCGGCAACTAAATAGCCAAGATGAGCACTGTATTGTTCGCTGTGTACAATGGCGAGTCCTATGGGATGGAAGGTTGAATTGAGAGGCGATGACTTAGGCACTGCGATGTAAATCTCAGCCTCTTTTAATTTGCCGTTAAGCCAATGGTGCGCGTCGCAATCTTGTGGTGGAGACTGCCAATCTTGTGGCAAAAATGACACCACAGAAGGCGTGAGTATTTTTACGATGGATGCAGCGCATTCGGGGGTTTCCAGTAAGGCGCTGCAGGTATAGAAATCTAGTCTCGAAGTTTGAAACAAAGGCGTCATAATTAAACCGCTCCATGGGCAAGCCAACCTTGACCGCCCACTAAATCTATATTCGTTAATGTTAGTCAGCTTTTCATTTTTGTGACTGTTTAAATGCCATCAGTTGCTGATGGCCCGATAGTGCGGGACCTGCAAGTGCTTTTAACAGCAAGCTACCTACATAAATGAATAGCGCGGTAACAAGGGCATCTAAAAACCATGCAATTGGCACTGCGGCAATACCTAAAACGCCCGGCATAACTTGTAAACCTGGTAGCGTAAATTGCTGTGTGATGCCATGGAGACACAATGCGATCCAAAACCCAAAACAGTAGGGACATTGCCAAGCTTCATAGAGGTAGGCTAATGGTTTAGGTAGTTTGTGGATTAGGGCAGTAAACCAAGTGCCCCAGTCAGGAAGCTTTTCCCAAATCAATATATGTAACGTGAGGCCAAGCAAGGCTGTGGAAAAGTTTATTGTCTCTGTAGATTCAATCATAATACACCTATCAATCTGCGTTTTTTAATATGCTGACTATATTAGATAGGTTTATAGCCGTTAAAAATTGACAGTTTTAATTGATAATCGGCTTATTCTTTGTTTTAGGATATTGGGAGATGTTAGGTGCATGCACTTTCAGTTGGGGAGGCGTTTTTAGATACACTTGTTGAACAAAAGCATGGTTCACACGCAGAGTGTGTGCTCACATATATCGTGGCAGGCGAAATGACCGTTGCTCATCGTGTTCCTTTTCAGGTTTTACCCGGCATGTTTAATATTGTACCGCCTGGTGTCCCTCATTCCTTGCTAGAGGGGAGTGGGTTGCAGGTTTTGTGGCTGAGTTTTTGTCCTGACTGTTTAAATTTAACATCAAGTGACTTAATGATGCCGTTTGAAAGTGTCAAAAGGGGCGAACTACCGGCACGTAAAACCCAGCAGAATAGACGTGATTTTATTGTCACGTTATTTCATGAGTTAATGGTGGCACAGCAACGAAAGCTCACTTTAGAAGTCCAGCGCAGCTTTGTCATTCTATTATTAAATGAGCTTAATCAGGCAGGCGCATTGGCGCCAAACCAAACCCAATATAATGCAAAGGTTGAAAGCGCACTGGTTTATATTCAAGCTAATTTTCTACAACCTATTGGGTTAAACGAAGTGAGTACAGCTGTGCATGTTAGCCCGCCATATCTTGCGACCCTATTTAAGCGAGAAACAGGCTATACAGTAGGACAATGGATCACTGAAAAACGATTGGCCCAAGCCTGTACTCAGCTATTACATACCGCTTTACCTGTAAGTCAGTTGGCTGAAACATTAGGCTGGAGTGACACCACACATTTTATTCGCCAGTTTAAAAAGCATCTAGGTCAAACGCCAGCCGCGTGGCGTAAAGAAAATAAAAAGTAGTTTTATTGTTTAAAAACCACTTAATTTATATTTTTTATTTACATTAAAATGCGCTATTTATCTATTTTTAAACTGCGTAAAAATCAAGTTGTTTAATTGTGGTTCGATGAAATTGATAATTCATATTAGTTGTTTTGATAGTGTTGTTAATTTGTTTATAACATTTGTTTTTTAACGAGTTTTCGCTTTTTTGACGCGTAGAAAAAAATCATTATTATTCGCTTTTTAATTTTAAGGAGTAATATTGGTTGAAGTTTTTTCTACTGTTAATATTTTTTCTAAGTCCATTTGTAAATGCGAAAACAACTTGGATCCCCATACACTCAGGTAAAGTTTTTACCGTCATTCCTCTGATACCAAAAGGTGTTTTTGAAGCGCCAACAGGTTTAAAAAAACAGCAGTTAAGCAGCGGTATTAAAGTGTCTTGGAATGATGTAGAGCATGCGAGTAAATTTTTAATACAGGCAAAAAATACATCAGGTGATTGGATTGACATAAAAATAGTTGAAGGTACTGAGCTTATATTAGGTAATGAGTTTAAGCAGTATCATCAAGTTCGCATCTCAGCTTGCAACTATATTTCCTGTAAAAATACAGGCCTTGCCAGCTCAAGCTTAACGTTTAAAAAATCAATTATATTTGTTCATCCAGATATATTAGGCAGTCCAGTTGCGGAGAGTACGCTGTGAAGCAATTTATAAATTATAGTTTAGTTGTGGGCTCTATTGTTACAGCAACAACGTTAAGTGCACTTACAACTGAAGATCTTTTTGAAGTACAGGGGGTTAGACTTAGCCAATTCTCCAGTGCTATGACGGGTAATGATTTAAGCAATGTTTTAAAGGTAGAGCAATTAAATCACGATATGTTCACAGATAAAATTGACACGGGTGCAGGTACAGTGTCATTTATCAATACGGATATTAGCTTGCCCGGCAACTTTGATTTACCTGTAGATTATCGATATAGATATGATACCAATTATCCCTACCACCGAAGCTGGTACCGAGATGTAGCTAGAATATCTTTCACTTACATGTCCAGTAAGGACTTTACGACCATGCCAATATCATGGCAAAACGGAAAGTATTGTTCACAAGATATTGTAAAGAACAGAACAGAAACTAAAGAGCGAATTGTTCACTCAATGACAGGGGCGTTTGAACTCTATGTTCCAGGTCGCACACAGTCTAGGTTAATAGCGAATAAAGGCGGCTGGGCAGAAGCAAAATCTTCTTATCGCTATTTTACCAATGATAATTGGTTAGTCTCTTGTTACACAGAAAGTGGCAAAGAAGGGTTTATTGCGCATGCACCTAATGGCGATAAATACTATTTTAATCAGGTGGAACATACGACGACCTTAAATGAGTGGGGAACTGCCATTTATAATATAGATGACTACCCGGCATATTTAAATCGAGTTGAGCTTAGGTTATCGAAAATAGTCGATAAGTTTGGCAACTGGGTGAAATATGAAAAAGGTAAAACCATTGCCAGTGATGGGCGTGTGCTGGAAGTAAAGTCCGGTTTGGGGGGGCATCAGCGCAGTGGTTACAGTGGTGCTTTCACCATTGAAGGGTATAATCAAAAGAATCCGAGCGACAAGCGTAAGTGGACAATTGTTCGCTATAAGCAAAAGAACTGGAATAGCCCGTTAAGTATTGAGCTGATACGCCCAAGTGGCCGATCATGGCATTATACAACAGATTATATAGATGCGGAGGCTGCTGATTTAATCATTGCAGGTGGAACGCCTGTTTCACCAATCGGGTGTTACCACGCTACTCATGAAACTGTAATGACAGTGCAGCATCCGAATAAATCGTCTGCTAAATTTATTATGAGCGAACGAGGTGACTCTATATTTAATGCACCTGGTAATATCGAAGGTAGCACCCCGCGTTGTATCTCTCGGCTGAGTATTAAAAGTAAAGAAGTGAAGATTATCAATGCTAACTTAAATGGAGGTATTGAAAATTATGTATGGAACTACACCTATTCCGAAGCTTCTGGCTTAAATTCAAGAGACGGTTCGAATATTTTTGAGGGATCAGCGCCTAGTAATATTGATAAACTCTACTTTAAGTGGACTAGAGTGGATGGACCTGAAGACTACTATAAGAAGTACTTTATAAACCGAGATAACAAAAGTCCCTTTCAAAATAGAACATTCGCCATTGAGACGCGTAAAAAGTCCAATAATCGCTTGTTGAGTACCAAAAAATTTGATTATTGGAGCTCAGATCAACTAGGCTCAATCAACTACGATCGCAATGCAAATTTTGAGCAAACAACTCGAATGGCACATATCAAAGAAGAGGTAACTGAAACTAACTCTGATATCTATAAAATACAATACTCAGATTTTGATAGCTTTGGTACATCAAAAAAGCAAGAGTATTTATTGAATAATAAAAAGACCCACTATGTTAAACGATTGTATAATCATGATATTGCAAAATGGCATTTGAAGCAGCATAAAAGCTATGAAGTGTCTGAAGACGGATATAATTATCATAACCTAAGTTATATTGAATTTAGGCGCTTTTCATCAGACGGTGGGAGGTGGTCAAACATGCTATTGCCTGCGTACGAAAATAAATATCGCCGCGTGGTCAAACGGTTTAACAGTTATAACGATGAAGGCAATTTAACGCAAGTTACCCATTCATCAAACTCTTATACTGGACGTCAATATATTGAAAAGCTAAGTGATTATAAATCGGGTATCGCTCAAAAAGTTAGTCGCTATGCGCCATACAGTACTTCTTTGGTTGATGAGCATTACACTGCTGATGTAATGGGAAATATAACGTCAGCGACGGACTTTAACGGCAATACTAGTAAATATTACTATGATGGTGAAAATAGGGTAGTAGGTATTGAGTTTCCAGTAGACCAAATAAATGGCAGTTGGCAAGATATGAGTATTGCGTGGAACAATAACTCAAACAGCCGTACCATTTATAACTGTGATTTGAATACATACACGAAAAAATGTAATGGTGGTTATAGCTTAAAAGTGCAAGAGCACTATGATACATATGACCGTTTGGTACATACGAAACTAACTGACCCCAGTATGTTAGGTGGCTCCAAAGATATTTATCAATCCTATAAATATGATTCAGACAATAGACAGATCTTCTCTTCCCTGCCTAGCTTCTCTAATAATGAGAACGATGGAGATGTATTTAAATACGACCACCTCGGACGCTTATATTTTAGTAAAACACGCCAAGAAGGACTAAGGTTATTTGCTTATGAACAAGGAAATAAAGTTACCGAGAATGGTGGGACGGAGCTTGAGGTTAGTCGCTGGTATAAGCCGTTTGGGAAGCCTTCCTATGACGAGCTTCTAAAAGTTGTTACTAAAGAGTCAACGACAAACATTGACAAGGATGCCGCTGGACGTATTAATTATATTCAAAAGTCTCATGGTAGTAAGTCATTTATAGAACGCAGATTATACAGCAGTTTTGATGGCACTTTGTGTTTAATTCGTCGAGCAGATACTGGCAACGAATTATTAAAATATGATGTGACGGGTAAAAAACTATGGTCTAAAAAAGGTGTTGCTAATACGAGTTGTGTGACAGCTATGCCGTCTGGTGCGACACAGTACAAGTACGATAATGCCGGAAACTTAAAGCTGATCGATTACCCATCGGGAACACATGATGTGCACTTTGAGCGCGATGCTGCAGGCAATACACTATCTATTCGTCAAGGCTCAGTAACACAGCGATATAATTACAATTCAATGCATTTAGCGGAAGATGAGCAACTTTATATCGAGGGTGAAACGCCACTATTTTTAGACTACGAGTATAATAAATCTGGCTATCTAGAGTCATTGGTATACCCAGATGGTTCGGTTGTAAAGTACGCTCTAAGTGGAACAGGCTCGCCAAAGTCAATCAATATATATGACCAACAAGGTAAGCTGGAACAGGCCGTAATTAAGAATATCTACTATCACGCCAATGGTATACCCAGACAATTTGAGTATGCAAACGGGGTTAAGTACGACTTGTCTTTGCACACAGATATTGGTTTACCGAAAGGCTTGAGTTATAAGCAGGGAAGTCGAGCGCTTGTTAGCTATCAATATGGCTACAACGATCAGCATAATATTCAGTCGATTAAAGACTATGTAGATGGTCGTTTTACTATCTCAGGTATGAATTATGACAGCGAAGGCCGCTTGACTTATGCCCGAGGCGGCTCAGCACTAGGTAATATCGACGTAGACTATGACTACTTAGGTAATATTTCTCATTATTCGAGTAGTCGACGAAATCTCAATTACACATATGCATCAAATAATCGCCTATCTAAGGTAACTGGTGTGAGCGGCCGCTATGGCAGTTTTAGGTATGACTCGAGAGGCAACACTCTATATAACGGCGCATATAATATGACCTATGATGCGGCTGGTCGTATGATCACTGCAAACGGCACTAGCTTTGTATATGACGGCCATGGAAAGCGTGTTAAAACCACTGCAAATGGTAAAGAAAGTTTTAGTTTTTACAATGCTCACGGTAGGTTGGTTTTTAGTGAAAAAGGCTCGTTAGATGGTGCTGGGACTAACTATGTTTATTTTGATAATTTACTGGTGGCAAAATATGGCAGCGTAGATCTCACGAAAGTTAAATCTGGAGTGAAGCGTCATATGCCTTTTGGTGAACCCTTGAACTCGCAAGAGGATGAAGTAGGCTACACAGGTCATATGTACGATAAATCTTTGGGGCTCAACTATGCACAAGCTCGCTACTATGATCCCGTGATTGGTCGCTTTTATTCTAATGATCCTGTAGATGCTGCAGGGCATCTTGGTATTGGTAATATTGTACAAGGATTTAATCGTTTTTCTTATGCAAACAACAATCCATATAAATTTACTGATCCAGATGGTGAACTACCACTTTGGGTAGGAGCTGGACTTGGCGCTGCGGCCATTAATTATGGTCAGCAAGTGGCAAAGAACCTCGCAAGCCAAGAGATGTCTTTCTCCGATGCAATTTACGGTGAAGTTAAATTTACGGAAGTTGCAGTAGAAGGTTTAGTAGGGGCGGTCGGCGCTAATGGAGCCAAAATGTTGGCGACGGCGATTTCCGGCGCAAACAGTGTTGGCAAGATTGATTCGGTCGGTGCTAGGATTTCCATGGGGGTGACAGGAGCCGCGCAAACCGGCTACGCAGGTGCAATTAAAGGCGGTCTGACTGAAGAGGATCCGTTAACAACTGCCGTTAAAAATGTTATTGATACCGCTTCACCTGTTCCTGTAGCAGATCAGCTTCATGAGTGGCTCAGAGAGTTATGGTAGTAAATTACTTAAAATCTAATGTCTTGAACCCTATTGTTTTGGGGTCAATGATAAGATATTTCGTGGTGAAACTCTGGCTATTTATTTTGCTGCTATCAGCAAGCAGTACTGTTTTTAAAGATGAGCTCTTATTTAAGAAAATATATTTGTCTGTTATTTCAGCTATGATTTTTCTATTTATATTTACTGTGCTTACTTTGATACTTTTTCCACTCGTAAAAAGAAAGCAGGGCTTGGAGGAACTAGCGAAGTTAAGCAGTAAACAAAGAGGAGAAGAGCTTGGCAAGTTATTAACTTGGTGGGCTTAATTTAAAGTTAGGATTTTCCTAACAAATTATATATCAATGGGTTATTGGCATTTACTTATGGTGAGAGTAACCGCCGTTTGGCAATAACCTTAATAAACAGACTCAAAGCTATAATCAAAAACGCTAAGGCCATGATGATATCATGGCCTTTTTTGATGCTTTAGCTAAGCAAATCTTTTAGGCAGCGGTTAACTAGCTGGTCGGCTTGTCGTGTGGTTTCCGGGAGGCGATATTTGGGAGTGAGTTTATTTATCCATTCTATCGCTGTATCTATGCTTACCCTGTGACCAATTGAAACAAATACAGGCTTAACACCGTCTTGTGTTCTCAACACTTTTCCAATACATGTTTGAGCATCTATTAGATCCGCGCAGCTGCCTTTTTGGCTATCTGGCATCTGATATTCACCTACTAATTTGGTTTTACCACACCCTATGGTTGGTATATCAAGTAGAACGCCTAAATGGCTCGCCATACCAAAGCGCTTTGGGTGTGCTATGCCGTGACCATCGCAGACAATTAAATCGGGCGATACAGAAAGCCTGTTGATAGCACTGAGAAGTGGTGGTATTTCTCGAAAAGAAAAAAGCCCTGGAATATAAGGAAAACTTATCGACTCTACAACACTACAGGATTCAATCACTTTAAGCGTTTTTGCATCTAAGAGTACAGCGGCACCGACAACTTGGTTACTGTCTTCATCATAAGCAACATCGACACCAGCAATTGTGTCTATATGCGCCAATTTATCAGAGGTAATGACTTTGTCGGCGAAGGATGTCTGGATCTCTATTGCTTGTTCTTCGGTTTGTGGTGCATCGTATTGGATCATGCTGACTACTAATAATGGACAAGAGTGACCAATAGAATAGAGATTAAAAATCTAAATTCAATGGTATTGTGCTTCAAAAGGGCACGTTTGAGAGTGTAAGTACCTTTACATATTGCGTAAAAGTGTAAAGGCACTAGCAATTTCAATAGTTGATTGAGGTTCTAAAGTCATACCTAAAACCAACAGACAGCGAGTCAAAATCTTGGTTGTTGGTGTAAGATTTAGTTAGGTATTCAAAGTGTACGCGCAGTGGTGGGGTGGGTAGCCACTCCAAAGTTACGTTGTACCCGTCATAGCTTTGATTGCTTGGATCGCTATTATTATAACCATCGTCAAAATCAAAGTAGCCAGTTTTAAGCTTGTAGTACTTATTCAATTTGTAGGCAAATGACAAATCTAGCGTTGAGCCATCTCTATCTTCAACATTTTCTCTTTCATAGGTTTTATCTTGATAAGACACTGCGGCATAAAACCTATCGGTAAACTCATATGCCAAAGACCCCGCCCACAGAGAATTTTCGCCGAGTCGTACTTGTTGGTCGTATACATCATTCATTTGATAGGTAATCGCAGCGTGTAAACCGTCTTTGTTATAACTGACACCCGCATTAAATAAGTCATTGTTATTGTCATTGTTATCGCCATCAAATTGGCCGACAGCAACAAAAGTAATAGGACCTGTATCAAGGCGATAACTAATTAGATTATCGACAAAAAAGAGGCTTTCAACATCGTACGCAAAGGGGCTATTTGCATGATTAAATATGTCGACGTACTCGGCAATAAACAGGTATTGCGCAGGGCGTTGCTTACCGATGCCAAAGCGTCCTACAGGCGTAACAAGGGCCGTGTAAGCACGGCGTGAACGGCCAAACTCTCCGGTATTTTGAACATCAATACTCCATTCGCCATGCAGTTCTGCGGCCCAGTCATCATTAAACCTATGGGTGGCCTTAACGCCAGCATGAGACAGGGCATCACGTACATCGTATTGCTCTTCACCTCTATCTTCAATTCGGCCAAACGTTGGGCGCATGGTTGCATATACATCAAGGGTGTGAGTTTTGGCCTCTTTGTTAACCTTTGGCGCAGGTGTCTCAGTCTTCGCCACATCTTTAGGTTGGGGATTTTGGTTTATAAATCGTCGTTTCAGCTCAGCCAGCTGGGCTTCTAGCGCTTTAATGTCTTCCATTGTGACAGGTCGGTTATCATTTGCAAAAACCGGGTAAGCAAATGAAGAGCAAAGGAGTATAAGAACAAAAGGAGAGCCGCTCGCTGTTTTCATAGTGTTTAAACCAATTAGTTGCGATAAAGCGAATTATAGACAACACTTTTCGATGATGACTGATTTTTTTTGGCGAACAACTATGAAGATTAGAACCAAGTTTTCAGTCGCTTCTGCGCTGGTGGTGTTTATTATTATCCTAGTGTTCAGTGGCTCCACATACTGGTTTATCAACAATTCAATGAAGCAAAAAACAGCAGCTTATGTAGCGGATACGACGCAACTGCTCGCAATAAGTATTAATAACTGGCTGTCTCAAAAGGCTGCGCAAGTACATTTAGTTAAAACGCAATTAGACGTTGATTTTAGCGTAGAAAATTTTCAAAAGGCATTGAACACTCCCTATTTTAGTAGCTCATTTTTATTGGCATTTGGTACGGTTGAAACAGAAACTGGACTCAGATCAAATAATCCAAATCGTCAAAATCCACCTGGTGTCGACTTTAGGCAGCGCGCTTGGTACACGCTGGCTAAACAGCAAGGTAAAACAGTGTTTACTAGCCCTTATGTTGATGCCGCGACGGGCGAATTGCTACTTTCAGTGGTGTCACCGGTTAACTATCAAGGGCAATTTAAAGGGGTAATTGGCGGTGATTTAAGTTTGACGGCGATTGCCAACAGTATCAATGCAGTCGATTTTGACAATACTGGTTTCGCATTTTTAGTTGATAAAGAAGGCGAGATTATTTCGCATCAACAAACAGAACTGAATGGTAAAACATTGCGGGATATCTCCCCAAACTTGTCTCTGTCCAAAATGCAATCAGTGCTTGAGGTAGAGGTTCGCGGGAAAGAGCATATTGTGTATTACTACCCTTTGGATGATCAATATGGAAACGTGTGGTATCTGGCGGTGATGCTTGATAAAGATAAAGTTTATCAAGTGTTAAACCAAATGACGGTCAATACATTTATTATTGCGGTCATTGCCATTGTGCTAGGTTCTTTAACGATTAGAACATTGGCTATTCATTTGTTGAAACCATTAAAAGAGCTTGAGGCTGCGATAACAAATATAGCTTCAGGCAGTGGCGACCTTACGCAGCGTTTGACGATAAAAAATGACGATGAGTGCGGCAAGGTGGCACAGCAATTTAATATATTCTTAGGCTCATTACATCAACTTGTATCGCAAGTGAAACATGGTACGGACATTGTGGTATCAAGTAGTGACGCGGCTAGAGAGTTGGCGACACAGTCTAGTTCTCGTTTGCAGGAGCAAGTTGGTTTAGTGGAAAGTTTGGCAACCGCCATGCATGAAATGAGTACGACTTCTAGCGAGATCGCAGGCAGTGCGCAAAATGCAGCCAGTTCTATTACAACAGTAAATGACAAAACGCGCGATGGGCAGCAGGTTTTCTTAGAAACGAAAAAGGAAATATCGGCACTGTCTGAAGAGATTAATGAATCTCACGCTATGAGTACGCAGCTAGCCGAATATAGCCATAGCATCGAGAACATCCTATCGGTGATCAATGGGATTGCAGAGCAGACCAATTTACTTGCATTAAATGCAGCAATTGAGGCCGCGAGAGCGGGTGAGCAGGGGCGTGGATTTGCTGTGGTAGCAGATGAGGTTAGGTCTTTGGCGACAAAAACCCAAGAGTCCACAACCGAAATCAAAAGTATGATTGAGCAAATTCAGGTATCTTCAAACCAAGTGCAAAACGCGATGGGAGCAAGTCGGGACAAAACGTTACTATGTGTTGAACAAACAGAGCATGCGACACAAATGCTGAACGAGATTTCCGAATCGGTGAAAGATATCATGGATCGTAATATTCAAATTGCAACGGCCATTGAAGAACAAAGTGTGGTCATTGAAGAGATCAATAAAAATACCGCCAATATTAATGATATCAGTGTAGAAGTAGATAGTTTCTCGAGCCAGCAATATGAAGCGAGCCAAGAGCTTGCGCAACAATCTCACGAACAAGAAGTACTACTTTCAAAGTTCACTCTTTGACATAGCTAGGTGTTTTCAGTCGATTAAAAAGCACGTATCATTTTAGTTTAATGAAAACACCTGTGTTTGAGGAAGAGTTTATGGCCATATGGGTTGATGCAGATGCCTGTCCTGTCGTAATTAGAGAAATTTTGTTTCGTGCCGCTGTACGGACACAGGTTACTGTGACCTTGGTTGCCAATCAGTATTTAAAGACACCCCCTTCTCCGTATATTTGTAAACTGCAAGTGAGTGCGGGTTTTGATGTGGCTGACAATGAAATTGTAAAACGCATGTCTGCGGGTGATTTGGTGATAACCAGTGATATTCCTCTGGCAGCAGAAGTTATTGAAAAAGGTGGACTGGCGCTAAGCACTCGAGGGGAAATGTATACCACAGAAAATATTCGTGCTCGCTTAAATATGCGTGACTTCATGGATACTCTAAGAAGTAGTGGCGTGCAAACTGGGGGACCACCACCATTGAGCCAAAGCGAAAAGCAACAATTTGCAAATTGTCTAGATAGATGGTTGCAGCAGCACAAAACAAATCAAGCTTAACTTCAATGTGCACAGCCTTCTTCGGCAAAATTGGCTGTGCACTTACCTACCTATTGCTAAATATTATTTATTGATTTATCCCTTGCGATTGTATCGAGTTTATGGACATTATTATTCTGTCTGAAACTTGAGATGACGGTGTAAAGCTGTCTAACCGTTAAGGAGTATTCAATTGATAAGAGCGATGACAAAACAAGACTTTAGAGAATTCTGGCCAGTATTTAAAGATGTTATATTACAGCAAGAAACCTATGCCTTTGACCCTAAAATGGATGAAGACCTTGCATATCAGATTTGGTGCGAAGAACCGCTCAAAGCTTTTATCTACGAAGACAATGGACAAGTGATTGGGAGCTACTACCTCAAAGCAAATGCGATGGGTCCGAGTGACCACATCTGTAATTGCGGCTATATGGTCTCGCCGCAGGCGCGTGGGAAGGGAGTGGCAAGAAAGTTATGTGAACATTCACAACAACAGGCACGATTACTGGGGTTTCGAGCCATGCAGTTTAATTCTGTGGTGTCAAGCAATCAAATTGCTGTCGCACTTTGGAAAAAGCTAGGTTACGAGATCATTGGAACTATCCCCAAAGCTTATCGACACCGCCACTTAGGTTTGGTTGACAGTTACATAATGTATAAGTGGCTAGAGTAAAAAATAAAAAGGCGTCAATATGAACAAGGATTTGGCATTTTACTATTTAGCAGATAAACCAGAGTATTTACCGACTGTGGCTGCTTGGTACTATAAAGAATGGTGTGAGCACAGTGGCCGCTATTCCTTATCTGAATTAACTGAAAAGCTAGAAAAGTCTTTAAATAAAAGCGAGTTACCCCTAAGTATCATTGCACTTAAAAATGATGAGCTGGTTGCAGCTGCTGAACTAAAGCTTCGAGAAATGGAAGCGTATCCGCAATACGAACATTGGTTAGGTGGGGTATATGTTGCCCCCGAAGCGAGAGGCAAGCAATTGGCCACTGCATTGGTTAGTTATCTTTTGGATAAAGCTAAAATGGCGAACATCGAGACGCTTTATTTGCAAACCGAGCATTTGCAAGGAGGTTTGTATTGTGAGCTGGGGTTTAAGCCTCTATTTGAGACCGAATCAAAAGGCTATCAGGTATTGGTTATGAGCAAAGAGTTATAAGGGGTGAGATGATCACGGGCATTAATCATATTACGCTGTCAGTGAGCAATTTGATGCGTTCCATAGAGTTTTATCAAAACTTGGGGGCGATTGCACATGTACGTTGGCAAAGTGGCGCATATTTATCTTTTGGGGAATTGTGGCTGTGTCTTAGTATTTGTGAACAGCCCAGTAGTAAATTAAACGCACAAGAAGACTATACACATTTTGCATTGAACATTGAGCCAGAGAATTTCATCGAATATCGGCAAAAGGTTGAACGTCTGGAATTACAACACTGGCAGCAAAATAGAAGTGAAGGTGAGTCTCTTTACATTCTTGACCCTGATGGTCATAAATTGGAAGTGCACGTGGGCTCAATGCAAAGCCGCTTAAACAGTTTAAAAGCTAATCCCTACAACGAGTTGGTATGGTATGAAGAACATTAATTGAACCATGATAAAGCGTTAGCACTGTTTTAAATTTGGCAACGGATTGTTGTTAATGTTATTACATAACAATGGTTTACAGGGTTTTTTCAAATTCTAAAATTGACATTATGACTTGCACTAATTATATTATCAGCTCATTTATAATGCTAAGGTGCTACCTTGAGTGTCAGAATAATTGTCAACGTTATGCTTATGATAGTGATTGCTTTGCAGTCAGTATCTTCGGTTGCTTCGTTGTCAGATCTCCATTTAGTTGACGCACAGCATTTGCAAACCACCCACCTTCATCAGCATGATGAACGTGTAACTACTGTGGTTGAACTAGATGAGCATGGACACGCCATTCAAGATTGCCACCATTGCGGTCACTGTTCAGGAAGTCACACTTCTTGGGTAACCGTTCAACCTTCGACAAATACCATTTTAAAAACTACTTTAAGTACTTTTACAGTCCCTGACGCGCAGATACGTAAAAGAGTCGAGTCAAAATATAAACCTCCCATTTTATCATAAGCTTTTAACTTTTAGCTCGTCTAGCGTTGCCTACAGCATAAATACGGCGAGCGTATAAATTAAACGCTTAGTGAGAGCTATACCCCAAGCCAGATCTGGCAGCAAAGACTAAGTAAAGAAATACGTGAATGTTTATTCACGTGGTTTTGTCATGCCGACAACACTTCCATATGTCAATGGAGGTGGTGTTATTTTGTGCATGACTTTGCCACCCGGGCTCATGAATTATGTAACTTAGCCTGAGGTTGGCAACTGGAGGTTTTATTAATGAATATTAAGACAAAACGATACTTGCAACTCATGCTTTTCCTTTTTGGTATACACAGCCAAAGTATATTAGCCGCGTCGTCGGAGCATGGTCACTCGGCACAAGTGGATAGTCATGGTGATGCTACGAATGATCATCAACATGAAGAAACGCATAAACATGGCACTAGGTTGGAAGATGAAATAAACACTGTTGCTCTAACTAAAGCACAGCGTCTTTTAGCTGGCATTGAAGTAGCTGATATTTACCCAAAAGAGTTTCACCAGAGTTATTACGCACCTGCAGAAGTAAAAGCGAATGGCTATACCAGCTACATAGTGTCTCCAAGAACAGAGTCAGTGGTGGTGAGCCGTCATGTAATATTGGGTGAAAAAGTTAAAAAAGGGCAAAAGTTAGTTACCTTGTTTAGCCATGACATGGCGCAAGCTCAGGCTAACTACTTGCTGGCAAAAAGTGATTGGCAGCGAGTAGAAAAACTGGCGAGTAATGCTATCAGTGAGAGTGAACGAGTTGCCGTGAAAACCAAATACAGCGCGGCGTACGGACAACTTGTTGCATTAGGACTGAGTGACTTGGCAATAAAGTCACTACAATCCTCAGCCAGTGATACGCTGGGACAATACTCGCTTGTTGCGCAACAAGCAGGCATTGTGTTGAAGGATGAGTTTTCTCAGGGACAAAGAATTTCTGCTGGAAGCGCACTGATGTTATTGGCGGATGAAAGCACACTTTGGGTTGAGGCCAAGTTGTCTGTTGAAGCGGAACTTGAACCAAAAACTATAGCGACTGCTTTAGTTTCTTTCAAAAACTACGAATACGTTGCCAAAGTGATCCAGCAAACACACACCATAGATACCAAAACACGGACTAAAATCATTCGGCTTTCAGTCGAAAATAAAGACGATGTATTGCATGCAGGCATGTTTGTCGATGTGAACTTTCTTGTTCCCTCTGCGCAAAAAGCAATGTTAGTGCCTGAATCGGCTGTAATGCGCAATGAAGAGCAAAATTGGGTTGTTTTTGTTGAACAGCCCGACGCGTCGTTTTTACCAACCGAAATACGTTTAGGTTCTCAAATTAATGAAGAGCGTATTGTGTTTGGCTTGCCAAGTGGTAGCCGTATTGCAGTTAAGGGCGCATTTTTTATTGCTTCAGAGCTCGCTAAAAGTGGCTTTGATCCGCATAACCATTGAGGGTAAAGATGATGCTAAATAATACTATTTTATGGGCGGTCAATAATCGATATCTAGTCCTTATTGCGGTTATCATACTCATGGTTGCGAGTATTTTTTCAGTTCAGAAAATAAACTTAGATGCCTTTCCTGACGTAACTAGCACACAGGTTGTTGTCAATACAGAAGCCCCAGGGCTTGCCGCGCAAGAAGTTGAGCAATTGATCACCTTTCCGATAGAGGCCGTGATGTATGCATTGCCAGATGTAGAAGAGGTGAGATCTATCTCTAAAACAGGGCTGTCTGGGGTTACTGTTGTGTTCAATGAAGGCGTGGATATTTATTTCGCCAGACAATTAGTATTTGAACGTCTGCAAGATGCCAAAGAATTGATCCCTACAGGGGCTGGCACACCAAAGATGGGGCCAAATACTTCTGGTTTAGGACAAGTATTTCAGTATCTCCTAGTTTCAGAAGAGGGGGCTGGCTTTGACAAAATGGCATTGAGAAGTCTCAATGATTGGCTTGTAAAATTGTTACTGATGCCAGTTGATGGTGTAACGGATGTACTGTCATTTGGTGGTGAAGTTCGACAGTATCAAGTCAATTTAAATCCCAAAAAGTTATTGGCATATCAGTTGAGTCAGTCAGATGTAAACACTGCGTTGGATGAAAACAATGTGAATGCGGGTGGCTGGTATATAAACCGAGGGCAGGAGCAGTTAGTGATCAGGGGCGCAGGTTGGTATGCCAGTGGAGAGCAAGGTATTGCACAGATTGAGCAGGTACCCGTTAAGGTAGTCGATGGTACAGTGATTACAATTGCCGATGTAGCAAGTGTTGGGTTTGGTACAGAGATACGTCAAGGTGCTGTTACCATGACACGCCGTGATAGCTCTGGAGATATGCGTGCTATGGGGGAAGTGGTCTCTGGCATCGTACTTAAACGAAGTGGTGCAAACAGCAAAGATACGATAGACGCGATCCACCAAAGGCTTGATTACATACAGCAAGCGCTGCCCAAGGGGGTAAAACTAATTCCTTTTTACGATCAAGCTGATTTAGTAGAGCAAGCCGTAACAACTGTCGTCAAAGCACTTGGGTTAGCGTTTGTTTTCATCACATTTATATTGTCGCTATTTTTATTGAATATAAGAGCAACACTATTGGTTCTTATCTCTATCCCATTGTCTATTGGGTTGGCGATGATGACCATGACTTGGATGGGAGTGTCAGCCAATTTAATGTCACTGGGCGGCGTTGCCATTGCAATCGGTATGTTGGTAGATGGATCTGTTGTCATGATCGAAAATATTGTGCGAAAGCTTAATATACGAGCAGGCAAAGCGAAGGAAAACCAAGAGAGTATAACTACCTTGGTAAGTAATGCTGCTCAGGAAGTTGCACGTTCGATCTTTTTTGCGTCTTTGGTCATTTTAATTGTGTTTTTGCCTCTATTTAGTTTCGAAGGAGTTGAAGCTAAAATGTTTGAACCTATGGCCACGAGCATTATGCTCGCGATTGTTTTTGCGATCATAGTGGCTTTAATGATTGTTCCTGCATTGGCTTGCATTGCTTATCGGCTAAATTTTAAGCCCCGAACTCATCAATTATTTACACGTTTAGAGACAGTTTATCGAGCAAGTTTGTTAGGAGTTATGTCTAGCAAGCGAGTATTGTTAGCGGCCTTGGTTGTTTTAATCGGCCTCAGTGCTTTTCTAGCATCAAAGATAGGTACTGAGTTTATGCCGGAACTAGAAGAAGGGACCATAAATTTACGTGTGACGCTGGCCTCATCTGCTAGTTTAGATACTGCGCTGAGCGTGGCGCCCAAAATAGAAGAAAGGTTATTGGCATTTCCTGAAGTCACTTACGCGCTGAGCAGGATAGGGCGTGCGGAAATTGGTGGGGATCCGGAGCCAGTTAATAATATAGAAATTTATATTGGGTTAAAGCCAATTGAGCAGTGGCAAAGTGCTCATAGTCGCACAGAATTACAGGCTCTGATGAAAGAGAAGCTCGAAGTGTTCCCTGGGGTATTACTTAATTTCTCACAACCAATTGCAACGCGCGTTGATGAATTACTTTCTGGTGTTAAAGCACAGCTGGCAATTAAGCTATTTGGCCCTGACCTTGAGGTTTTGGCTGCAAAAGGAGCTGAACTCGAACGAGCAATCAGTCAAGTGGAGGGGACTACTGATGTGGCCATGGAACAAATTACCGGTGAAGCGCAGTTATTGATAACCCCTAAAAGGCAGGCTTTATCAAGATATGGTCTGTCAGTTTCAGATGTGATGTCAATTATCAATGATGGTGTTGGAGGGAAGAGGGGCGGCCAGATCGTCAATGGTAACGAGCGTTACGATATTTATATACGGTTGGAATCACAATTTCGTAAAAATGCACAGGCCATTGCCGAGATGACCTTACTGTCTCCGCAGGGAGAATGGATCAGGTTGGGTGATGTAGCAAATATTGAGCTGAGTTCTGGCGCAGTACAAATTAGACGTGATGATGTGCAACGGCGTGTAGTCATACAAGCGAATGTGCAAGGGCAGGATATGGGGAGTGTTGTGGCCAATGTTCGACAGCAAATTGCATCAAAAGTCGATCTGCCTGCAGGGTATACCGTGTCGATAGGAGGACAATTTGAAAGTCAACAACGTGCGCAGCACCGTTTGCAAGTGATAGTTCCCTTGTCGATATTGCTTATTGCATTGATGTTGTTCCTAGCATTTAATTCTGTGAGGCAAGTTGTCCTTATCTTAATTAATATTCCACTAGCGATTGCCGGGGGAATTATTGCGCTCTATTTTTCTGGTTTATATTTATCAGTTGCCAGCTCTGTTGGCTTTATTACGTTATTTGGGGTTGCGATTTTAAATGGCGTGGTGATGATCGAAAGCATCAATGCGAGGTGCAATAGTCAGAAGCAGCTGTTGGCTGTTTTAGATGGAGCAACATCTAGATTACGACCGGTACTTATGACTGCAACGACATCTGCATTGGGTTTGATACCTATGATATTGTCGCAAGGTGTTGGAGCGGAGCTGCAAAAACCCATTGCGATAGTAGTGGTTGGCGGTTTAGTTAGCTCGACATTGTTGACTTTATTTGTGCTGCCAAGCTTTTATCCTGTATTTACACCGAAAAGAGGGTGTGATAAATCTGAATTGAATTAGCATGCAATCATATATTAGGCTCTTTCAAGGGCCTAATATTTGGAGTGTATTAAAATGGTACGGCAATTTGCGAGTTTTAACGAGTTTTATCAATTCTACCTGACGGAGCATAGCAATAAAAACTGTCGACGAATGCACTTTATCGGCTCAGCTCTAGTGCTTGTTACACTCTTTGTGAGCATCATCTTGCAGCTATGGGCGTTGCTGATACTTCTCCCTCTTTTTGGTTATGGCTTTGCGTGGTTTGGGCACTTTTTTTTCGAAGGTAATAGGCCCGCAACTTTTACTTACCCATTTTATAGCTTGTTAGCTGATTGGGTGATGTTTAAAGATATCATCACCCGAAAAGTAACTATTTAGTTATTGTATTTGGCTCTGTCTTTACTGGCTGGTTAAGAAGATAGACTGCACATAGTGCGAAGGCCCCACCAAGAAACATTGTTAAACTGAGTGACTCGTTAAAATACCAAATGGACATACCCATAGCTGTTACTGGTACGATAAAAATAAATGAACTTGATCGGCTTGGGCCAAGTTGCTGTGTTGCCAAAAAGAAAATGCTGGTGGCAATACTGACAACAATAATCGACAGGTAAAACATATGATACCAATAGGTGGCAGAGTAACTCGTGATATTTTGTATCGGTGACAGATCATAAGCAAAAATATAACTTAACAGAGTTGCCCAAAAATACATTAACGTGCTGAAGGTAAGAAAATCGCAAAATTTTGTACCTTGCTTGCTGATAAGCGTTAAGAAGGCCCAAGTTAATGATGCAAGTAAAAAGTAAGCATTACCGGATGCCAGTATTTGTGCGGTATCGAAGTGCCACACTTCAATCATGAATAAGCCACCAACTAAGCCTAACATACATCCCAACACCTGCTTAGTAGATAAAGCAATACGTAAAATCATAGTGCTAAGAATAATCGTAAATATTGGATTGGTAGTTGTAACTAGCATGCCGCCTTTACCAGGTAATCCGTCGAGCAAGCCGAGGAAGAAAAACTGGTTATACATCGCCATTAGGGTGCCTGCTGGTAATGACCACAAGATGGCTTTTTTAGAGCAAAATAATTTTTGTAACTTGGCTTTTCTTACAAACAAAAGAATGGGCAGCATACTGAGTGTGGCAAGTGCAATACGATAAAAAACAGTGACTTTTGCAGGAGCCATATCTGCAATAATTTTGCCCGATATCCAGCTCGAACCCCATATCAGCATCGCTGTTATCAGGGCAAATATGACGCTCGTGTCCTTTGATGAAGTGTCTAATACGGTTGTGGACATTATTTTCCTCGCAAATCGAAAGATCAGGCTTAAATGTTCGCGGTTGATTTAAGGTTGATAGGATTGATGTGGCGCTAGAGTAACACTGCTTTTCTAAAAAACTTACATTAATCGACGAAATTGTATACTTTATTTAATTAATGTATTTAACAATAGCATTGGTAGTATATGCTAGCTACGCATGATTATTTAATTAAGTACGATATGGAAACTTGCCATTAAAGTAATTTAGAACTAAATATCGGATTGCTAGGTACATTGTATAAAACGTACTTCTATAAACTGAAAATGATATCCGTTAAAACTATAAAAACACTTGTTACACGCATGCTGTAATGCCCCGTAATTGCATTTAATCCTAATATCCCTATAGTTGCACATAGATTATCCAGTTTGAGGGAAACGCTATGTCTGCTAAGGTAACCGTTACATTTATTAATAAAACAGATACACCAATGTTTGCGTTCTTATGCCAAGAAAACCAGATACTTGCATTGACCCTTACGCAGATTTTTCCGGGCTCTGCATATAGATTATCTGAAGAAGTTGATTGTTTCGATGACCTACGAGTTGGATTTGGAAATTCTTGGTCAGAAGCTGAACTTGAAATGCAATTAAATGTTAAAAGAGGCATAACCGACTTTAATGTTACCCTAGACCGTGAAGGAGCAATGGAAATAGTTACAAACGGTGATCTGAAATTAAAGCGTAAACATTATTTCTATGATGTGGCAATTGGCCATTAGTCAGTTTTGATATCAAAAGCTTTTTTAAACCATTACTTAGTAGAGCGTAGATTAAAGTAGTAACTCTTTATCTGCGTTCAAAGAACCTACTGCATAACATCAATATCTCTTTAACCTTTCCACTTTCTTTTTGATATTTATCTATTAAATTACATTTTTTATAAAAAACACTTGATCCAAATTTGGATCTCCCTATAATGCGCATCCACTGACACGGCGGGCTGCGAGAGAAAACGCAAACCAAGGTGAAGGTCAAAGTTAAACGGAAAGCTTAATTAAGAAAAATTAAATTTTCTAGTTGACTTTAAAAGTGAAGCAGTTAATATGGCGCTCCACTTCGCAGC